>DASYDX010000263.1:0-38099 GCA_036499345.1 Rhizomicrobium sp. | reverse complement strand
GGTCGCCCATTCCTGGCCGAACGCCAGGAAAAATTGCTGTTCCCCGCTCAGGCCCTGATCCATCGGCGCGGGCTTGCCGTTCAGCGAGACATGCCAGGCGTCGTAAGCCGCAGCCAGCCCGGCATTGTCGGCGATATTCTCACCCAGGGTCTGCTCGCCATTCACGGTCAGGTCAGGAAAGAGCCGGTAGGCATTATATTGCGCCACCAGCGCCCTGCCCGATTGGGCGAAGTGGTCGAAATCCGCTTTGGTCCACCAATTGTGCAGGCGGCCGCTTACATCGAATGCCGCGCCCTGATTGTCGAAGGTGTGGCTGATCTCATGGCCGATCACCGAACCGATGGCGCCATAGTTGAAGGCGTCATTGGCTTTGGCGTCGAAGAAAGGCCGCTCCAGGATCGCGGCCGGAAAATTCAGCGCGTTCTGCAGCGGCAGATTCACCGCGTTGACGGTCTGGGGCGTCATCGACCATTCGTGCCGATCCACCGGTTTGCCGATGCGCCCGATGCTGTGGCGATAATCGAACAGATCCGAATGCGCCTGGTTCTCCAGCGCCTCGCCTTTCACGACCATCAGCCCGGAATAATCGCGCCATGTCTCGGGATAGCCGATGCCGACATAAAGGCCGAACAGCTTCTCTTTGGCTTTCGCCTTGGTGGCCGGGGTCATCCAGGTCAGCGCGTCGATGCGCCGGCCCCAGGCAGCGATGATGTTCTTCACCATCGCGTCCGCCTTGGCTTTGGACTCCGGCGGGAAATATTTCGCGGCATAAAGCTTGCCCACCGCGTCACCCAAAGCGTCGTTGGTGGCGTTGACGCCGCGCTTCCAGCGATCCTGCTGACGCGGCGTGCCCGAAAGCGCCTTGCCGTAGAAATCGAACCGCGCATCGACAAAGGCTTTGGGCAGTTGCGGCGCGAAGTGATTGATCAAATGAAACGCGGCCCACGCCTTCCAGGCTTCCAGCGGCGCGTCGGCGACCAGCTTGGACAGAGCGGCAAAGGCTTGCGGCTGCCACACGATAAAGCTTTGCGGTCCACCAAGCCCCGCACCCTGAAAGAACAAAGTCCAATCCAGCCCCGGCGCCTTCTTCGCAAAATCGGCGCGTGACCAGACATTGTTGGCCTTCACCACATCTTGGCTATCCACGATGCTGGCCTGCGCCTTGGCGATCTTGGTTTCCAGATCGAGCACCTGCGCCGCTTTCGCGTCGGCATCGGGCATGCCCGCCAACGTCAACGCCCGCGCGACGTAAACCCGATAGGCTTCTGCTGCCGTTTTCATCTTGGCGCTGCCGCCCAGATAATAATCGCGGCTGGGCATGCCCAATCCGCCCTGCAGCAGATAAGGCGTGTAATGCGCGCTGTCGCTGAAGCCGGGCGCGACCCAAATGCCGAATAGGTTTTCGGTATGGAAATTCGTGTTGTTGAGCGGATCGACATCGGCGCGCAGCGACCCGCCCAGCGCGTGGGCCAATGCGGCCTTGTTCGCAATGGCGGCGATAGCTGCGAGCTGCGGCTTCAGGGGCGCAAGACCTTTCGCCTCGATGCCCTTTTCATCCATGAAGCTGGCATAATAATCGGCGGCTTTGCGCGCCTCGCTGCCGGGCGCGGCTTTGGCGGCATCCTCGATCAATGCGCGGGTGCGCCGCTGGGCTTCCTGATTGAGGATGTTGAACGAGCCCCAGCGCGATTGATCCGCCGGTATCTCGGTACGCTTGAGCCAATTGCCATTGGCGTAAGCATAGAAATCGTCACCCGGCGCGACCGACTTGTCGATCGCCGTCGTATCGATCCCGGCGGCATCGGCATTCGCGATGCCCAAGGCGGCAACGAACGCTGCCGAAATCCAAAGACGCAATTTCATCGATCCTCCGCACCGCCAAGCCTGCTTAAGACTATCGCGCCGCGCGAAAAAGAGAACCCACCCTTTGCTGCGTGCAAAAGGTGGGTTCAGGGATCTTTATGTACGTCTAGAAATTGTAAGTCAGGCGGCCGTAATAATATCCGCCATTCGGATCGAAGGGCGCGCTGATCGGCGAGCCCAACACGGCACCAACGCCGGTCACGAACTGCCCGCCGCCAGTCGCAGGGTCGGGCGTGTTGGTGATCAACGGGTTGGTGTTGGGTTTTACATTGAACATGTTGTTGCCGCCGAGCGCGAACTGCAATTGTTCGGTCAGATTATACCGCGCTTCCAGATCGAAAAGCCCGACACCTGCCTGGTTTTGGGCATAAAGGGGCGGACCACCGTTCGGCGTCGCGATGGTGTGGATAGGCCCATAATAGGTCTCGCGAATGGTGAGGCCCCACTCATCGAGCGACCAGTTGATGTTGAGACCGATCTTTTCCTGCGGCGCGTTGTGCACGAAATTGGCCAACGCATAAGGCGGAAACAAAGTCGCGCCCGGCGTCGTCGCCGTAATCGCGGTCGGCACTGGCGAAACACCACTGACCGAAGTCTGGTTATAATTGCCCGCGAGCGTCCAATTCACCAACCCGTATGCGTTGAAATCGGTCAAATAGCTGACCGTCATGTCGACGCCCTGTGTCAGGCTGTCCAGACCGTTCATGAACACGGTGACGCCATTTTGGGTGGCGGTGGGATCAAGCACATTGCCATGCGCGCGGATCGCGTCATTGACCAGCGGAGAATTGATGGCGCCACCCAGGCTGAACAGCGTGCTCGACCGCACGATGCGGTCTCCCAATGTGACACTATACGCGTCCAGGGTGACGCTGAGATCGTCCAGCGGGTGGGCAACGATGCCGGCGCTGTATTGGGTCGAAATTTCCGGTCCCAGGTTGGGCAATCCCAAAATTTTGGCCGCGGCGGAATTGGCCGGAAGCTGAACCGTCGCTGCCGTGGGTGTGACCTTTGTGGCGGAATAGAATTCTTCCGCCAGGGTCGGCGCACGAAAGCCCGTGGAAATGGTTCCGCGGATGGCCAGCGCGGGGCTGAAATCATAGCGCGCGGTGATCTTGCCGATCTGGGCGTCGCCGAAGTCGGTGTAATGCTCGGCACGCCCCGCGATATCGATCTGCAGCTCCTCGATCGGAGCAAATGCGAAATCGATATAAGCCGCGTAATTCTTGCGGCTGTAGATGCCCGCGTCGGAATTCTGGAACCCGGGGAATGCCTGCGGACCTTCCTTATAGGTCGAGGCCGGATCGCCCGCCTTGATCTGATAGGCATTCTCGCGCGCTTCCAGGCCCATCGCGACATTCAGCGGACCAGCCAGCCCGATATTGAACTGCCGTGTGGCGTCGATATTTCCGACCATTTCCGCGGCCATGAAGGTGCCGTCATAGAAATTCGATGGCGATGTGTGCGTGTCGATGAAAAGCGCACGATTGCCGGAATTCCAAGTGTAGATATTGTCGATATCCTTGCCGTAGCTCCCCGCGATATCGACATCCCAGCCCGCGACATTGAGCTTGAGGCCAAGATTGTATTGATAATCGTCTTCCTGGATCACCTCCTGCGGCGTGAAACCCAACGGCGCGAAAACCAGCTCACCCGGCGTGAACAAGGTCCCTACCTGGCCGGACGATATGACTTGGCCTTTGCTGTTCAAGCCCGTGGGCTGCCCCAACGAATTGAGCGTGGTATTGGCGATCGCATTGACGCCGCCGCCCACGCCAATTGCGCAAGCAGGCTGCGGCACGCCGGTGGCGGGCGCGGTCTGTGCCGTCGCATAGCCCTGCCGGTTGGTGGCGCTGCAAGGTTGGTTCGAGCCTGGCGCTGCGATGACCTGGTTCGGCAGGCGAACATTCTGGTTCGCCTTGGCGAAACGATGGCCATAAGTACCGAAGCCATAAAGATGGATGGTGTCGCTGACGTCATAGCCCACATTCACCATGGCGGTGGCAAGCTGCATCTCGGCCGCGCTGTATTGGTAATTGATCCGCGGATAACCTCGCATCGCTTGCAAAGTCGAAAGCGGAACGCAGTTGCCGCCGGTGCAAGTGATGACGCCATTCGCGTTCGGCGAGGCGGAGATCGTGCCGGTCGGCACGGTGGTCCCGCTGGCCGTGATCGCGCGGCTATCGGGACCGCCCAAATGGGTAAAGCCGAAATATTTCTTGTCCAGGGTTAGGTCGAGATATCCCTTGTCGAACAGAGGTAAACCGATATTGAGCGAGACGTCATAGGTGTCGCCGTCGCCGCGATAATATTGTCCGGCGGTCGCCGAGAATGTGCCGCCGGAAGATTTCTTCTTGAGGATGATGTTGACCACGCCCGCGATCGCGTCGGTGCCGTATTGCGCGGCGGCGCCATCCTGCAGCACTTCGATATGATCGATGCCCGCCGTCGGGATCAGCGATATGTCCGGCGCTGCACCACCGGCAAAACCCGCGCCGCTCGAGACGTTCAGATTGCCTGTGCCATGGCGGCGTTTGGAGTTTACAAGAACCAGCGTGTCATTGGCGGAAAGCCCGCGCAGCGCCGCCGTGAGCGTAAGCCTGGCGAGATCGGAGCCGGACGATTCCGCGGTAAAGGATGGCACGCTCTGGCCGAGAGCCAGACGCAGATCGGAAGAGCCGGACGCTTGGGTCAGGGCGTTGCTGCCCAGCACAGTGATGGGCGCGGCGCTATCGGCGGCGGTCATCCCCTGCACCCGGGTGCCGGTCACGACAACAGTTTCATTGGAATCGTTGCTTTGGGCCGCTACCGGCCCCGCCAGAAAACAGAAAGGCGCCGCGCAGGCGCCCAACAGGAAAGAATTCCGCAAAGTTCGGACAGATACGATCATCGTATGATTCCCCTACACAACTGAATTTGTTGAATTTTTTGTCCCCGAAGCTGCTCAGCCTAATTTTTGTTCATCTGGCTGTTTGTCAGACGCTAGGCTTTCATGAAAATTCTGCAATCATACAAAAGCAGTAGCGCACCGCAGCATTTCCACCTGCCAATACCACTAAATCTATATCTTTAAACTAGTGTATTACAAGACACGCTGCACTGCGAAAGGTGCAATGCTGCCGCGACACTTGCGGAACACAGGCGCTAAAGAAAAAAGGCCGGAAGCAAAGCTCCCGGCCCTTCTCTCAGTCGCAAGAAATAGAACGATCAATTCTTCCCGTCATAGGTGATGTGCCACAGCCGGCCCTTCATCGTGTCCACGACATAGACCGAGCCATCGGGGGCAACTGCCAGACCGCTGGGACGGAATTGCGCCTTGCTGGTGTTGCGATCCACTGGATTGGGCCCGGCGAAATTGGTCGCAAAGATTTCAGGCGTTCCGGCTTTGCCCGCCTTGTCGAAGGGCACGAAGGTCACATTGTACCCACCGCGGCCGTTCGGCACGTCGGGGCCCGAGCCGCCCTGAAAGACGACAAAGGCGCCGCCGCGATATTTCTGCGGGAATTGCTTGGCGTCATAGAAATCCAGATCGACCGGCGATTGGTGCGAATCGAACGCCACGACCGGCGTGTCGTAATTGCCTTCCGCCGCCATCTTGCCGTCGCCGCCATATTCTGGGGCCATCACGCGCGCATGCAGGGCGGTATCGTAATAGCTGTAAGGCCAACCCAGATCCGCCCCCTTGTCGAGGCGGTGCATCTCTTCGGCCACCGTGTCGGACTCCTCGGACATGCCGGGAACGAGTTTGGCGGTGCCGTTACGGCCCTGCATCACGCCATAAAGGCCGTTCATATCCTTGGACCAGGCCACCGCCATCATGTCGCGAATGCCGGTCACGATCTGCTCGCCATCGGCGGGAAATTTCTGATTGGTCTTTTCGGCATCGAAACGCCACAACCCGCCGCCATCCTTCAAAAGCGGGCACGGCTTCAGACCGACCGGTCGTTGATCCTTGGGCACACTGGGATCGGCGCAAATATTTCCCGCGGCGCGAACAGTCGTATAGATCCCGCCCTTGCCGTCGAACCCGATGCCCATATTGCCTTTGGGCAGGTTCCCGACCACCATTTCCGGCGCGGCGGACGGCACCAATTCATTGCCTTTGAATTTGAAGCGATAGATCGCATCGCCACCGGCGACATAGAGCGCGCCTTTGTAGAGCACCATACCGGTGCCGCCTTCGATATCGGTGAAATGTTCGGTCTGCGCCGCCTTACCGTCCTTGCCGATCTTCAGCGCGATCACACCCGCCGATTGCGGCTGGTCGCGGCCTTTGCGCGTGGAGATATAAACATCGCCATTGCCGCGCACAGCAACATGGCGCGCGCCCGCGCCCAATCCCTCGGCGACTACTGTGGCGTGGAAGCCCGGCGGCAGCATGAGGCCGGCGGATTCGCCCGCCAGCGCGGGCGTGGCGGCGATCGTCACAAGCAAAGCGGCAGCAAGCGTTTTCATGTTTTTCCTTCCCCGGTTCCGGCATTCACGCGCCGGTTTGAGAAGGATTATCCAGAACCGGCAGGCAGGGCAATGTACGCGATGCCGCTGTAAATTTATTGTAAAGACGCCGCGGACCGAGCCCATTGGGGCGCACGGAACCGCACATATCCTGCCTTATTGGTGGCGCTGCAGGCTCTTGTTGATGAGCTGGAAAAACACGGGCACGAAAAAGACCGCCAGGATCGTTGCCGACAACATGCCGCCGATCACCCCGGTGCCGATATCGTTCTGGCTGTGCGCGCCCGCGCCCGACGCCACCGCCAGCGGGAAGACACCGGCGACAAACGCAATGGAGGTCATCAGGATGGGCCGCAGACGCAGCCGCGCCGCTTCCATCGCCGCTTCGCGTGCTTTCAGGCCGCGCTTCTCCGCATCCACCGCGAACTCCACGATCAGGATGGCGTTCTTGGCGGACAGGCCGATGGTGGCCAGCAATCCGACCTGGAAATAGATATCGTTGAAAAGCCCACGCGCGCTGGCCGCCGCCACAGCGCCGATCACACCCAGCGGAATGACCAGAATGACGGAAATCGGGATCGCCCAACTCTCATAGAGCGCGGACAGGCAAAGATAGATGATCAGGATGGAGAGCGCGTACAGCGCAGGCGCCTGGGCGCCGGATTGCTGTTCCTGGAAAGACAGTCCTGTCAGCTCGTAATCGATGCCTTTGGGCAATTGCTTGAACAGCTTGTCCATCTCGGTCAGCGCGGTGCCGGAACTGACGCCTGGCGCACCCTGCCCCTGAATTTCGATCGACGGCAGACCGTTGTAACGGGTGAGTGATGCCGGACCCACCGTCCAACGCGCCTGCGCAAAAGACGAGAATGGCGCCATGGTGCCGGTGCTGCTGCGCACATACCAACGGTTCAAATCCTGCGGCATCATGCGGTAGGGCGCATCGCCCTGAATGAAGACGCGCTTGACGCGATCCTTGTCGATGAAATTGTTGATGAAGGTGCCGCCCCAGGCCGCGGAGAGGGTGGAATTGACGTCCGCCGTCGCCACACCCAGCGCGTTGGCCTTCGCCTGATCGACATCGATGTGCAATTGCTGCGCATCGTCCAGACTGGCCGGGCGGACCGATTGCAGTTTGGGGTTCTTCGCCGCCAGGGCCAACAACTGATTGCGCGCCGCGATCAGCGCCTCATGGCCGAGATTGCCGCGATCTTCCATCTGAATGTCGAAGCCGGTCGAAACACCCAACTCGCGCACCGCGGGGGGAACCAAGGCAAAGACCTGCGCTTCGTTGATGGTGCTGCGGAATTTGGCCATGGCGCGGCGCGCGATAGCGGGCGATGCATTCACATCACCGGGACGCTTATCCCAATCGCTCAATTTGACGAAGGTCGTGCCGGTGTTCTGACCGACGCCGAGAAAGCTGAACCCGGCGATAGCGAAGGTGAAATCGACATTCTTGGCTTCGTCGGCGATGTAATGCTGCGCCACCTTCTGCGCCACCGTCAAAGTGGCTTGCTGGGTCGAACCGGACGGCAGGTTGATCAGATTGATCAGCACGCCCTGATCTTCGTCGGGCAGAAAGCCGGTGGGCAGGTAATAGAAAAGCCAGCCCAGCACCGCCAGAATGACGAGATAGGCCGCCATCACCGTTTTGCTGTGATCCAAGACTTTGGCGAGACGGTCGCGATACCAGTCGCGCGTGGCGTCAAAGCTGGCGTTGAACCAGGAGAAGAAACGGCCCAGCGCGCCGCCCGTATGTTGATGGTGCCCGTCATCAATCGGCTTGAGAAGCTGGGCGCACAATGCGGGGGTCAGAACCAACGCGCACATAATCGACAGCGCCATGGCCGAAACGATAGTGACCGAGAATTGGCGGTAGATCACGCCGGTCGATCCGCCGAAAAACGCCATCGGCAGGAACACCGCGGTCAGCACCAGACCGATACCGATCAGCGCGCCGGTGATTTCCTGCATGGAACGCAACGTCGCTTCGCGGGGGGAAAGTCCCTCTTCGCGCATGATGCGCTCGACATTCTCCACCACCACGATGGCGTCATCGACCAGGAGACCGATCACCAGCACCAGGGCGAAGAGCGTCAGCGTGTTGATGGAAAAGCCCACCGCTGCAAGCACGCCGAAGGTGCCCAGCAGCACCACGGGCACGGCCACCGCAGGCACCAGCGTGGTGCGCCAATTCTGCAGAAAGAGATACATCACCAGGATCACCAGCAGGATCGCTTCGGCAAGCGTCTTGGCCACGTCCTTGATCGACAGGCGGATGAACTCGGTATTGTCCACCGGGAAGACCAGCTTCACGCCGGGCGGAAAGGTCGGTTCCATGGCCTGCGCCCGCGCCTTGATCGCATCGACCAGCTTCAGCGCATTGACGCCGGGCGCCGGTGTGATGGCGATGCCCGCGCCGGGATGCCCGTTCATCTGCGCCACGATGCCGTAATTGTCGGTGCCCAGTTCGACCCGCGCCACGTCGGAAAGATGCACGGCCGCGCCGCCCGGTGTGCTTTTGAGAATGATGGCGCCGAACTGTTCCGGCGTCTGGAGCTGGGATTGCGCCGTGACGGTCGCGTTCAGCATCTGATTCACAGGTGCGGGCTGAGCGCCGATCGCACCGGCAGACACCTGAACATTCTGCGCCTGGATCGCAGTGCGGATGTCCGACGGCTGCAAACCGAAATTGTGCAGCTTGTAAGGATCGAGCCAGACCCGCATGGCGTGCGGCGAGCCGAAAACGATGGCGGTGCCGACACCGGGCACGCGGAGCAGCGAATCCTGCATCCGGGAGATGATGAAATCGGCCACATCGCGGCTGGTGAGCCGGTCGCTGTCATCATACATGGCGACCAGAAGCAGGAAGTTCGCCTGCGCCTTGGCCACCGTCACGCCCAATTGCTGCACCTGGGTGGGCAACTGGGCTATCGCCTGCTGCACCTTATTCTGCACCTGCACCTGGGCGATGTCGGGATCGCTGCCCGGCGCAAAGGTGGCAGTGATCGCAACCGTGCCGTCCGCATTCGAGGTCGAAGCGAAATAAAGAAGATTGTCGAGCCCGGTGAGCTGCTGCTCGATCACCTGGGTGACGGAGTTCTGCAGGGTGGCGGCATCGGCGCCGGGATAGGCGGCGTTCACCTGGACCGCAGGCGGCGCGATGGTGGGATATTGCGCTATCGGCAGATTAAAAGCCGAAAGCGCGCCCCCCAACATGATCACAATAGCGATCACCCAGGCGAAGACCGGACGGTCTATGAAGAAACGCGACAGCGACATGGCGTTGCTGCTTAGGTCATGCCGTGCCCGTCAGCAACGGGGCTGACAGTTTCTCCAGTTTAAATTTTATCCCCCTGAGCCCATGTCGGATATTGCGCGCGCGCCCGCAAAATACGGGATGCGCTGCGCAATTGCGCCTAACGGTTTGACGCGATGCGCTGTTTGGTGTGAATCCCTGGCCCCAGCTAGGAGAGCGGCATGGCTTGGCCCGATCGCAGAATTCTCGACCTGTTCGGCATCACGTTACCGATCATTCAGGCGCCGATGGCAAATTTCAGCACCACCGAGATGGCGATCGCCGCCGCGAAGGCGGGCGCGCTGGGTTCGGTGCCTTGCGCCTCGCTCAGTCCCGAACAGATACGGGCCGCCATCGCCGATTTTCGCAAAGCTGCACCGGGTCCGATCAACGTCAACTTTTTCTGCCATGTGATGCCGCCGGAAGACGCAGGCCGCGAAGCCGCCTGGCGTACAAAGCTGGCGCCTTATTATCGGGAGATGGGGCTCGATCCGCAGGCCACCATCCCCAGCGTTTCGCGGCTGCCCTTCGATGAAAGTGCTTGTGCCCTGGTCGAGGAATTGCAGCCCGACGTGGTGAGCTTTCATTTCGGCTTGCCGGACGAAAAATTTCGCGAGCGCGTGAAGGCGACGGGTGCAAAAATGATCGCATCCGCCACCACGGTCGCCGAAGCGCGCTGGCTGGAAGAACGCGGCTGCGACGCCGTCATCGCCATGGGCGTCGAAGCAGGCGGCCATCGCGGCAATTTCCTCAGTCATGACATGGCGCGCCAGATCGGCACTTTCGCGTTGGTGCCGCAGATCGCCGATGCCGTGCGCGTGCCGGTGATCGCGGCGGGCGGCATCGCCGATGGTCGCGGCATCGCGGCGGCCTTGGCGCTGGGCGCCAGTGCCGTGCAGATCGGTACCGCTTATCTGTTCTGTCCCGAAGCCAAAGTGAGCGCACCCCATGCGCGCGCGCTGGCCAGCGCTTCGGACGAAGACACCGAAGTCACCAATCTTTTCACCGGGCGGCCCGCGCGCGGTATCGTCAATCGTCTGATGCACGAGATCGGGCCGATGTCAGCGGACGCGCCCGCCTTCCCCAATGCCGGGCGGGCACTGGCGCCGCTGAAGGCGAACGCAGAAAAAAATGGCGCGGGCGATTTCAGCAATCTCTGGTCGGGCCAGGCGGCACGTCTTGCCAAGCCTCTGCCCGCCAGAGAATTGACCGAAAAGCTGGCGGAAGACGCGCGCGCCCGGCTGGCGTTGTTGGCCCCGTAGCAGAACCGCCTTACGCCGCCTTCAAAGACGAAACGGTCTGCAACGCATCCGTCATCGCCTTCTCGCGCAGCTCCGCTCCCATCATCAAGCCTTCGGCCACGATGAAGTGCGCATCCGTGACGCCGATAAACGCGAAGACACCGCGCAGATAGGTTTCCAGATGCTCCATCGCTGCGGCGGGCGCGCCCTCGCCGTAAAGTCCGCCACGCGAAATGATCACGATCACGCGCTTGTTGCCCGCCAGACCTTCGACGCCTTTTTCGCTATAGCGAAACGTCTTGCCCGCAACCAGGATGCGGTCGATCCAGGCCTTGAGTTGGCTCGGCAAGGTGAAATTGTACATCGGCGCGCCAATCACCACGCTGTCGGCGGCGAGAAATTCCGCCAGCACGGCTTCTCCGTCGGCAACATCCTTCTGCACGGCAGCGGTTTCCGCCGCAGCGCCGCGGCTGGCGGCTAAGGTGTCGCCGGACAGATGCGGCAAAGGCTCGGCAGCGAGATCACGATAGGTCACGGAAAGGCCGGGATGGGCTTTCCGCAGTTGCGCCACCGCGGCGGCGGAAAGCTGGCGGCTGGCGGATCCGCCGCCCAGGATGCTGGCATCGATATGCAGGAGTTTCATGAGGGGTTCCTAGGTATCAAATAGTGACCTGGAATATATGTGTGCCCACCCCTATATCTCGCAAGAAGGCACAAAATTGATACCGGAGCACAAGGACGTGACTGTCCCCGACCACCATTCGACGGATTGCCGCGCGGTCAGCAAAGTGCTGGCGCGCGTGGGCGACAAATGGAGCGTGCTGGTGATCGTGATGCTGGGCGATGGACCCAAGCGCTTCAACGAGATCAAGCGCGCGGTGGGCGGGATTTCTCAACGCATGCTGACTTTGACCTTGCGCGGGCTGGAGCGCGACGGTTTGGTCACGCGCACCGTCTTTCCCACTATCCCGCCGCGAGTCGATTACGAGCTAACGCGGCTCGGGCACTCGTTATGGGAGGCGGTGCGCCCCTTGGGCTCTTGGGCGCAAGGTCATGTGAAGGATATCCGCAAGGCGCAGGATAAATTCGATCAAAAGAAAGTCTGACCGCTTCAGACGATCGAGGACGTGCTGTTGGGCCCGCGTTGCAAGAGATCGGAGAGCATTTCCAGCCCGCGTTTCAAATCCTGACGCGTGCGGGGCGCACCCAAACTGATACGCGCGGCCTCCGGCGTCTTGGCTATCGCGAAAACATCCGCCGTCACCAGACCGATACCGTGAAGACGCGCCCGTGCCGCCAGCGCACCTGCACTCCATTCCGGCGGCAGTTTCAGCCAGGCATGAAAACATTCGGCATCGCCGATGGCAGACGGCAAAAGCCGCGTCGCGATGGCGTGACGGGCCGCAGTCTCTGCACGGATCGCATTCAGCACCGCATCGGCAAGCCCCTCTTCCATCCAGCGGGTCACGATAGCGGCTGTGAAAGGCGACGCCATGCCGGCATAGGCGCGAATGGCGTCGGTGGCGCGCGCCTGGATGCGCGCATCCGGCAAGACCAGATAAGCGATGCGCAGCGCCGGCGACAGGGATTTGGAGAGACCGGCAATGTGATAGACGCAATCGGGCCCATGAGCCGCCAGCGGCGGGATCGCAACACGCGGCAAGGCGCCATAGGCATCGTCTTCAATAAGGGCGACGCGGTACCGGCGCGCAATCTCCACCAGTTTTCGCCTTCGGTCCTGCGGGATGGTCGCGGTGGTGGGGTTATGAAAAGTGGGCGTGCAATACAGCGCCTTGGGCTGGTGATCGCGGCACGCTGCTTCAAAGCTTTCCGGCAGGATGCCGTTTTCATCCATCGCGATGGCTTTGAGCGTGATGCCCTGATGCGCGGCGAGCGCCAGAAAACCCGGATAGGCCAAAGCCTCCACGCAAACCGTGTCGCCGCGTTGCGTCAAAAGCGACAACAGCGCCGCCAGCGCGCCTTGCGTACCCGCACAGACCGCGACGCGATCCGCGCTCACATCCGGCAGGCGGGCTTTCAACCATTGTGCCCCCGCTTCGCGGTCTGGTGCCGCGCCGCCTGGGTCCTGATAGGCAAGGAGCAGATCGCTGCCCTCGCCGCTGACCATCGCGATGGCGGCCTGCAGCCGCGCCGCCAGGGTGGCGTCATCGAACCGCGGCGGCAGATTCATGCTGATATCAACGGCGCGGCTCGTGGGCGGCACAGCCAGTGTCTGGCGCAGACGGACATAAGTGCCATGGCCGACCCGGCCCTCCACCAATCCGCGCTTGCCCGCTTCGGCATAGGCGCGAGTGACGGTGGTGAAATCGATTCCCAATGCATCGGCCAACGCGCGCTGTGGCGGCAGCCGCGTCCCCGGTGGAAGCCGTCCGGACGCCATGTCGGCGGCGATGGCGTCGGCAATGGCGAGATAGACCGGCCCGCCCCCATGGCTGAGAACGGGCTGCCAGCTGGTCGCCTGCGGCGCTTTAGACATTGTACGGACCTGTGTTTCCATATATACGGATATTGTATGCTTTAGTGTATGGAGGCTGATATGGAAAGCGGAATTTCAGCGATGGCCCTGCAAAACCCGACGAGCGAGATTCCCTTGGGATTGGCGATGCGGCGCGGCCTGATGGGCATGTGCCCCAGCTGCGGCAAGACCAAGCTGTTCGCCAGCTACCTGAAACAGGTCGAAGCCTGCTCCAACTGCGGCGCCCATTTCGGCCGCATCCGCGCCGACGATGCTGCCCCCTGGGGCACCATCATCGTGGTCGGCCACATCTTCATGCCGCTGATGTTCATGGTCAGCCTGGACGCCTTCATGCCCTTCTGGGCAGGCGTGGCGACCTGGTCAGCGCTGTTCACCGCGCTGTCGCTGGTGCTGCTGCCGCGTTCCAAGGGCCTGTTCATCGCCCTGCTTTGGGCGACACGCGCACCCGGCGTGAACAACGGCTGACGGCGGGCCTAGCGATCCAGATAGAATTCTATCGGCACCACGGCATCCAGGGTGCGGGTGGGGTAATCGGCAGGCAAGGCCGGAAGCGGCTGCGCCCGCTGGATCAGCGCCAGCGCTTCATTGTCCAGCACCGGACGGCCGGAGCTTTTCTGGATGTCGGCCTGAAGGACATGGCCGTTCGCATCCATCACGAAATGCAGCATCACCACGCCTTCGATATGCGCCTTGCGGGCAGCGGCGGGGTATTGCTTGAAACGATTGAGCTGCGCGAGCAGGCGGCCCACGAAATTTTCCTTACCCTCACCCGTGCCCTTCTGGGCGACAGGCGCCGCTATCGCGGGCGGCGCTTGTGCCGGAGCGGGCGGTGACGCCTGGATGACGCGCGGCGGCGGCTGCAACACAACATCCGGCGGCGGGACCGTGATGACCGTCGGCCGGGTCAGCGGCGGCGGCGTAAAGGCAGGATCGAGTTTGTCCTGTTTCGGCTTTTCCAGATGGATCATCAGCGCCGGGGGCGCCTTGAACGGCCGCACCACCTGCACGCCCAACATAAACGCCAAAATCGCGCCGACATGAATGACCACAGTGATTGCCAACGCGCCCGCATTGTTGCGCGCCTCGCCTTCGGGACGCGGCAACGCGCGCAGCGTGTGCGCCGTGCGTTCGTCGAAAGCCTGGCTGGACAGATGCATGGTCATCCCACGGCCTCCTCGGCGAGGACCGCCGACATCGGGATGTGCCGCTTGCGCTTCTTAAGCCACATCACCACGCCGGTGAAGACGAACAAGACGGGTACCAATCCGCTCAGGAAGACCAAGAACTGCCAGATCAGGCCCAGGCCCGAACCCTGATGCAGCGGCCTTTGCCAGGCCATGACGCTGGCGGACGGATCGCGTGTGGCCACAACCTGACCGCGCCACGGATCGATATAGACGGTCGCGCCCACACCCACTTTTGCTTCCATATTGACCATGATGGTGCGGTCGCGCCGTGACGGCAGTGTGATGCCGGTGGCGGTGGCATTGGGCAGCGCTTTGCGCGCCATCGCGATGGCGTCTTCCGCACGAATTGGGGTCGCGCCAGCAACGGCTTCAATCTCCGGACCTTCACGGAAATTGAAGGCGTTCGGCCCGGCCTGACCGCCACCGGTCATCCCGAACATGTTGGGGAACGCGATGACCACACCCGAAAAGCTCACGATCATGAAGATCACGAAAATCCAGATGCCCGTCGCGGCATGAAGCTCGCGGTGGAAGCGCAATCCCTTGGCGGTGCGACGCACCAGGAAGGCGTATTTCCATTGGCCCCGCTTGGGCCACCACAACACCAAGCCCGTCACGCCCAGGATCAGCATCGCCACCCCAAGCCAACCCACGAACTGACGCCCTTCCCGGCCCATCAGGAAATTGCCGTGCAACTGATGCGCGAACATCAGCGCGGGCGGCAGGCCGGCTCTTTGGCTGCCCAGAACGGCGCCCGACACCGGATCGATGAAGACTTGCGTTGCGGTCTGCCGCGGCGGACCGGCTTGCGGCCCTGCCTGTTGTCCTTCCGCCGCGCGGCGTTGGCCACGGCCTTCGCCACGCGCTTCACCGCGATCAGCACCACGAGCGCCTTCGCCCGCGCGCGGCTGCGTCACGCGCACCGAAACCGCTTCGCCCGGCGCGCCCGGCAAGGTGATCTGCACCTGACCGCGCCCGGCGACGGAACGCGCCGCATCCACAATCTTGTCCAGCGGCAGCGGCGCACCCTGCGCGGTTGCACGCGGCGCCATCATGTCCAGGACGGCATTGTCGTAAACCAGAATGCTGCCGGAAAGGCCCAGGATCGCCAGCAGCAGACCCAGGATTAAACCGATCCACATATGGAATTGGAACATCAAACGGCGGAATGCAGCAAAGTTCATGGCATCCTCACGCATCCGCCCAGCGGCGGACCAGATTGTGGTAGAGCCCCGTCAGGCTGACGACGTCTTCATTGTCGCCGACCTGCTTGCGCAGCCCTTGAATGGCTTTGTCCATTTCGAACAGCATCAGCCGCGCGGCGTCGTCGCGGATCATGCTCTGGATCCAGAAGAAGGATGACCAGCGGCTGCCTCGCGTCACGGGCGTCACATGATGGCGGCTGGTGGCGGAATACAAAATCATATCGCCCGCCGGCAGCTTGACGCGATGTTCGCCATAGGTGTCTTCGACCACCAACTCGCCGCCGTCATAATCGGCGGGATCGGTAAGAAAGAGTGTCGCCGACATGTCGGTACGCACCCGGATCGGCGCGCCACTTCCCAGCGACGACTTCACGAAGCGGATCGAATTGTCGATGTGGCTGCCGAAATTCATGCCGCCGTCATACCGGTTGAAGAGCGGTGGGAAGACACGCAAGGCAAGCGCCGCCGAAGTGAACAATTCGTTTCTGCCCAACGCCGTCAGGATCGCATTCCCGAGAGAGACAGCGGCAGGCGAGTTTTCCGGGATTTGGAGATTGTGTTTCGCCTGCCCTGATTGCGCGCCCGCGGTCACTTTTCCGTCCACCCACTCGGCCTTCGCCATCACGTCGCGCATCTGTGCGACCTGATCGGGCGAAAGCAGAGCGGGTATCCGGACCATCATTCAGAGATTGACCCCCACCGAGAAGATGAAGGTGCGGCCCGGCGCAGGCGTGCCGCGATTGCCGAACGACTGCGAGTAATAGAGCCGGTCGGTGAGATTGTTTATGTTCAGTTGGAAATGCAGCTTGTCGATGTCATAGGCGGCAACCGCATCCAGCTCCACGGTCTCCGGGATCTGAACGATACGCCCCAGCGGATAAGTGGCTGGGTTCGGCGCGGTATAGCCGTTGTAGAGATGGCTTTGATAGACAAGACCACCGCCGAACGACAGGCCGGGGATCAGATCGCGCGCATTATAGTCGCCCCAGATCGAAGCGGAGTTCTTGGGCACGAACGTGATCTGCTTGCCGGTATTGTACGGTGTGGTCAAATCCTGAGCGATCACCGGATTGAGATAGGTGTAGGATGCGGTGAGGCTCAGATGCTCGATCACTTCACCGGTGGCCGACGCTTCGAAGCCTTGCACCCGCTGCTTCTGTGCGGATTGGAGCAACACCGCACCGCTGACCGGATCGGTCTGAAGCGCGTTCGACTTGGTCACCTGGAAGACCGAACCGGTCAGGCCCAGCTTGCCACCGAAGGTGCTGAACTTGGCACCGGCTTCGAGGGTCTCGCTCTTGTCGGGCTTGAGCGCAGAGGCCGCGGATGACGCGATCGGCGTCGGGCTCCCCACCACCGAGGTTCCGATCGGCGTCGCCGCCTTACCCCAGGACAAATAGTAAGTCTGGGTCTGGTCCGGTTCGAACACCAGGCTGGCACGGGGATCGAACAGGAAGGACGGTGTCTTGAGCTCGGTATAGGCGCCGGCAACCGTTACCGACTTATAGATGGCGTCATATTGATCGATGCGCAGGCCTGCGATCACGGACAATTCGTCGTTGAACCAGAAACGATCCGTTGCGAAAGCGGCCAGATCGGTCGCATCACCCGTGGAGGTGACGACCGTCGTCGCGGTTGCACTTGTCTTGCCCGCATTCGCGCCCGTGCTGTTGGCAGCCGTCGGCAGGATCGCGTTATAGCCCGGGATCGGTTGATGGGTCGGGTTGTAGAGAGACCAACCGATATTGGCGCGCGAGGCCGTGTGATCGTTGAGCGGATAGAGCGTCGGCGACGGGCCCGCCGGCAGGGTGTAGGCATAGATCGTGCGGTCGGCGCGCTGGTAGGAAACATCGATACCGGCGATCAGCATGTTGCGGAACTGCCCGATGGGGAAATTCGCGCTGGCCGAAGCGATATCTTGTACGCCCCAGCTATTCTGCCTGTAGGGGCCACCACCGCCCGTGCGAACCAAAGTCTGCGTGGGATCGAAAGATCCCGCTGCCGCGCCGGGTTGGGCGATGCCGAAAATGCGCAGATTGCAATAGTTGGTGCCGATGGTGTTGTCGCACGCGTCCGCCGAAGTGTAGCGGAAGTCGCGCGAATACGCCGCCACGCGCGTGTCATTTTCGAGCGTCAGCCAGTCGGTCGCATTGTGCGTCAGCTTGGTGGTGATGAGATCGGCGGAGTTCTTGTCGTAATCCGCGCTGAGCCCCGGGAAGGTGTTGCGCGGCACGCCGAACTCGGTCGCGGGCTTGGCGTAGACGGAGTTGGGCGGCGAGACGACCACGACGCCATAGTCCGGGCGCGCCGATGTCTGCTGATGCACATAGCTCAAGGTAAAGGTCGTATCGGTGCCCAGGCCCAGCGCAATCGACGGCGCGACGCCCCAGCGGTGCGAATGGACCAGATCGCGGTCCACCACACCGGTATCCGTGAGCATCAAATTGAGGCGCACGGCGGCCGTATCGGAGAGTTGATAGTTGAGGTCGGCGGTGCCGCGGACATGATCGCCGTTGCCGCCTTCCAGGCCCAGCGAATAACGATCGCCCAGGAACGGGGTCTTGGAAACCGAGTTGATCGCGCCGCCGCCGGTGCCGCGACCGAACATCAGGCCGGAGGGGCCTTTGAGAACCTGCACTTCTTCATAATTGAAACTGTCGCGGGTATAGGCCGCGAAATCGCGCAGGCCATCGAGATAGACGTCATCCTTGGCGTCGAAGCCGCGCAGCTTGAACTGATCGCCCGCCAGGGTGCCGCCTTCGCCGATGGCGATAGTGATGCCGGGGACATTGCGCAGCGCATCGCCCAGTGTGGTCGTGGCCTGCTGCTTCATGACTTCGCCCGTGATCACGGTCACGGCCTGGGGCGTGTCCTGAATGGTGGCGCTGGGCATGGTCGAAACAGGCGGCGTGTGATTGAGCGCGTTCTTGTCGCTGTCGCTCTGCACGGTGACCGGACCCAGGGTCACGGGACCGGAATTGCTCTGCGCCTGCGCGGGCGCACTCAGAAGCGCCAAGACACCCAGCGAAGCGCCGGTCAGCGCGCGGGTCTTGGTCAAATGCGAAATCACAAACATGGTATCCCCTTCGAAGTCAGCGTTGGTTTCGATGAACCTGGCTGGCTTCCGCCCCTGAATGGGCGGTGCTGGCTTGGCACTTCCGGCAAGACCTGATTGCCGCGCGGGCTATTTGGTCAGGATCAACTTGCCGTTGCTTGTGAGCCGAAGGCGATAATCGAAGCCGTCATGCACCAGCACGACCTCGCGGCCGCCGCCCAGAAGATCGGACACCGGCACCCGGGGAACGGGCTGGCTGGTCCTGCCGCCGGGCCGTTTTGGCGTTTGATTTTCGCCGCCACCGGCCATTGACAGTCCCTTCACTTGCGAGCGGGAACCTATTGAGGGATGGGGCTGCTTGCAAGTGCTTTTCAGAGTCATTCGCAAATAATAGCCGGCAGGCCGCGAAAAGCCTAATCCCTTGTTCTAGATGATGTTATTCACTTGCGCGCCGCCAGGCCGGGGGCTGCCTGATGCGCTGGGGCCAATTCCAGCAGAATCGGATGATGATCGGATGGGCCGCGCTCCAGCACCGCCGCGCTCAGACACCGGACCTCGCGTGTGATGCAGCGGTCGAGCCTCAGCGACACGATATTGCTGGCCTTGTGCGTGCGCTTGCGCGGACCGACATCGCGAAATTCCGGCACCTTTATGGGGCCCACCGCGTTGAAATCACCCATGATCACCGCCGGCCCCTCGAGCGCATAGGCAATGTGATGCAGCTGGAAGCGGTTCAGAAATTGGCCATGGGAGAGATGGACGTTGGCGAATGTAATGCCTTCGAACTTGACCAATTGGGCGATACGCGGCGGCACCCTGCCCGGCAGAACCGATGTGGGCAGCCGGATCGCAGAGGTGCGCGGCACTTCGTGCGGGCTCCAAGCCGCAAGGCCATAGATCCGCTTCTGCATCGGATGGCGGAAGAAATGCCCGCCCACCAGCGACGGCAGCGCCGCGATCTCTTCGGTCGCTTCCTGCAGCAAAAGCAGATCCGGACGATAGGCATGGATCAGCCGCGCGACATCTTCGGCTTCCGCGCCGATGCGGCGCAGGAGATTCCAGCTCGCCACACGGAAACTGGAATCGCGACGCTCGGATGGAGATTTATGCCCCGTCATGCCGGCCGCGGACCCCGCAAAACCCCATTCTTAGGTGATGACGAACGTGAAATTTTCAAGGCAAACTCCAAGCCGGACAGTCATGAAGAATAACGGGGCGGAATAGATATGTTTCCCATCACCATGACCTGGCCGACCCATGGGGTGGAAGCCGCGATTGTCGCAATCTACCTCTTTCTGGCCTGTCTGGTCACTGTCGATGCCCTGCTGAAAAAAAGCGATGTCCGGGGCGCGCTGGGATGGATCGCGGCGGCCTGGTTGTCGCCGATCCTCGGCTCACTCCTTTATTATATGTTCGGCATTAACCGCGTCACGCGCCGCGCATTGAAGCTGGGAAAGCGGCAGCGGAGCCTGGCGCGACAGCCGCATCACGGTGCCGAACCGGTAGCCAGCCCCAATATCGCGATCCTGGCCGATGTCGGACAGCGCATCACGGAAAGCCCTGTGATCGCGGGAAACAAGATCGCAGTCCTGCAAGGTGGCGATCTCGCCTATGCCGCGATGCTGGACGCGATTGCGGGCGCCAAACACAGCATCGCGATGGCGTCTTATATCTATCGCAACGATGCGGCCGGGCACGCCTTCTCCGATGCGCTTGCCGCTGCGCAGGCGCGCGGTATCCAGGTGCGCGTTCTGCTCGACGGCGTGGGGATCGGATATCTTTCTCCCGCCCCCCTCGCCCGGCTGCGCGCTGCAGGCGTGCCGGTGGAACGCTTTCTGCACACCTGGGTGCCATGGCGCATGCCGTTCCTCAACATGCGCAACCATCGCAAATTCCTGATCGTGGACGGATCCCGCGCCTTTACCGGCGGGATGAATATCGACGCCAACCATTCCCGCCGCCTCGCGAAGAAAAACTATATCGACGATGTTCATTTTCAGTTCGACGGACCGGTCGCACGCTCTCTCATGGACGCGTTCGCGCGCGATTGGGCTTTCACCACCGAGGAAACGCTCGACGAAGATTATTGGTGGCCGGAGATCGCCGAACAGGGAAGCGTGCAGGCACGCGGCCTTCGCTCGGGTCCCGACGCGGACATCTATAAGATCGAAATGCTGGCAGGCGCGGCGTTGAACCTTGCCCGCCGCCATGTCCGCATCGTGACGCCGTATTTCCTGCCCGACCAGCGGCTGCAATTCGCCATCGCCCAGGCGTCAATGCGCGGCGTGCGGGTCGATATCGTTCTGCCCCGCAAGAGCGACCATCTTTATATGGAATGGGCGACGATGGGGCATATGCGCTTCTTTCGCCATGTCGGGGCGAACGTCCATCTCAGCCCGCCGCCATTCGACCATACCAAGCTGCTGACCGTGGACGGCGAATGGGCGTTAATCGGCAGCTCGAATTGGGATGCGCGCAGCTTCCGCCTGAATTTCGAATATGACGTGGAATGCTATGACCGGGAGCTGACCGCCGCCCTGGATGCGATCATCGACGGCAAGATCGCGCGGGCGCAGAAACTCGATTTTGCCGAACTGCTCAGGCGTCCCATCCTGGTCCGGTTGCGCGACGCCGCCGCCCGCCTCCTGATGCCCTATCTCTGACGCGAGAGCGCGGGCAAAAACCGAACCCCGCGAAACAACAAAAAAGGCCGCCCGAAGGCGGCCTTTTCCGAAACGATAGACGAGTGCCGATTAGGCGGCGATCATGCCGCGCTGGCGGCGGCGCATCATCAGACCGATGGCGCCGAAGCCCAGGAACAGCATCGCCCAGGTGCCCGGCTCCGGAACGGCGGAGGCGAAGCTCAGATTGTCGAGAGCGAAGTCGTTGCCGCTGGCGACGTTGATGTCGTTGATCGCGCGCAGCGTGACCGCACCGGTCGTGGTGGCGAGATAGCTGCCGGTAACATTCTCCAGAACGCCGATATCCGTGGTCGGGTCGGTCAGGCGGCTGGCGATGGTGGTCCAGTTCGCGCCACCGTCGGAGCTGATCTGGAAGAGGATCGAGGACGGCGAATTCGGGCCGCCGAACGACAGATTGCAGCAGACATTCATCACGCTGGCGCTGAAGTTGTAGTTGGTGCCGGTGACGACACTCACGTCCTGCGCCCAGATGTTGAGCGTGCTGTTGGCAGCGCCATTGGCGATCAGCATCGGGTTGGTCGCGCCCGGAAGATTGACCCAATAGTTATGCACACCCATCGGGTTCGCCGTGATGGTGATGCTGCCTTCATCGTACATGCTGTTCGTGGCAACCGGCACTTGGTTGTACTGGGTCTGGAAAGACCCGTCGAACCCAGCGCTGAAATCACCATTGGTGATCAGGTTGGTCGCCGCAGAGGCGATAGAGGGAGCCATGGCGAATGCCGCAACAACGGCAGACAAAAGAACCTTACGGGAAAACATCAGCGGTATCCCTCCTAAATTTCGAGTCGGTTTTAGCCAAACGGTTGGGGCTAATCTAGTGACGAAACCCTTGTTAACCATGAATTTTTCAAGACTTCTGGTTGTATCTCAATAACTTACGCCAATATGGCAGCGGGAACTTTGGGCTATCTGTTTGAATATTCAGTAAAAAACTGAGCTTTTTCACTCGCCTTCCTTTAACGCCTGTCGGAAATGACCTCCAAAAAGCCCAGATTCAGCCGCAATTTCCGTTGACGCCGTTCACAAACCTTACCGCGCCCGGATCTCGAACTTTCCCGCATTGCGGTGAACCGCGCCGCCTGACTAAAAGCGTGTGTGTCCAACAGGCTGATCCAGATGCGCATATTGATTACGGGCGGTGCGGGCTTTATCGGCTCCTGCCTTATCCGGCATTGCTTGCGGCACACCGCCCATCAAATCGTGAATTTCGACAAGCTGACCTATGCTGCCGATTTGCGCAGTCTGGACGAAGTTTTGCCCAGCGACCGGTATGTCTTCGAACAGGGCGATGTTTCCGACCGTCAGACCCTGGACGCAGTCTTCGCGCGCCACCAGCCGGATGCGGTCATGCATCTGGCCGCGGAATCCCATGTCGACCGTTCGATCGACGGCCCCGCCGCTTTCATCGAGACCAATATCGGGGGCACCTATGCGCTGCTGGAAGCGGCGCGCGCCTATCACAAAACCCTGCCCGCGGATCGCAAGGATGCTTTCCGTTTTCATCACATCTCGACCGATGAAGTTTTCGGTTCGCTGGGTGCAACCGGATTTTTCACCGAAACCACCGCTTACGCGCCCAACTCGCCCTACTCCGCCAGCAAGGCATCATCCGATCTGCTGGTGCGCGCCTGGCACCACACTTATGGACTTCCCGTCGTCACCAGCAATTGCTCCAACAATTATGGGCCTTACCAGTTTCCGGAAAAACTCATTCCGGTGGTGATCTTGGCGGGCCTTAGCGGCAAGCCGATTCCGGTTTATGGCGATGGCGCCAATATTCGCGACTGGCTGTTCGTCGAGGATCATGCAAGCGCACTGATCGCCATTCTGGAGAAGGGCCGCATCGGCGAGACTTATAATGTCGGCGGCCATAACGAATTGCGCAATATCGATCTGGTGCGCACGATCTGCCGGGCGCTGGACGAGCTCGCGCCCGACAGCGCGCACCGCCCGCACGAAAAACTGATCACCTTCGTCACCGACCGGCCGGGCCATGATCAGCGCTATGCCATCGATGCCTCCAAGATCGCGGACGAACTTGGATGGCGGCCGCAGACCAATGTCGAAGACGGCATCCGCCGCACTGTCTCCTGGTATCTGGAGAATGAATGGTGGTGGCGTCCCATCCGGGATCGCGGCACCTCCGGTGAGCGTCTCGGATTGGGCAAGAAGGCCCCGGCCAGCGCGGGCGCGAACTGACATGGTCAGCGTCGAGCGCTTTGCCATTCCCGGCCCCCTTCTCCTTCAAGTACGCCGTTTCGAAGACGCCCGCGGCTTCTTCAGCGAAACCTACAATGCCCGCGCCTTCGCGGAAGCTGGTGTCAGCTCAGTTTTCGTGCAGGACAATCATTCCTTGTCGCGGGAAAAAGGCACCGTTCGCGGGCTTCATTTTCAAAGCCCGCCGCGCGCCCAAGACAAGCTGATCCGCGTGGTGCGCGGACGCATTTTGGATGTCGCCGTGGATTTGCGCCGCGGCTCGCCAACCTATGGCCACCACGTTGCCGCCGAGCTGGGCGACAGCGATGGCCGTCAGCTCTTTGTCCCGTCTGGGTTTGCGCATGGCTTCTGCACCCTCGTGCCGGATACCGAGGTCATCTACAAAGTCACCGATTTCTGGGCGCCCGAGGCCGAAGGCGGCGTGCTCTGGAACGATCCCGATTTGAAGATCGCATGGCCCGATTTCGCCGGCGCGTTGGTCGCCCCGAAAGATGCCGTACTGCCCAAGCTTGCCGGGCTCGATACGCCTTTCGCGTGGGACGGCGCATGAGCGCGCCCATCGCGCTTTTGCAGTTCGGCGCCACCGGCCAGCTCGGCGATGCGCTGGCGCGGATGCTCGCGGGCCATGAAAAATTCGCACCCACCATTCTTGGCCGCGACAAGGCCGATTTCACCCGGCCGGATGATATTGCACGCGCGGTTCTGGAAGCACCGCATCTCGATCTGGTGGTCAATGCGACCGCTTACACCGCCGTGGACAAGGCCGAAGAGGAAGAGGCCCTGGCGCACCGGATCAATGCCGAAACGGTGGGCGCAATGGCCAAGGCCTGCGCGGCGCGCGGCGTCCCCCTGATCCATGTCTCAACCGATTATGTCTATGACGGCACCAAGCCCGCGCCGTATCGCGAAGACGATGCCACCCACCCCATGAACGCCTATGGGCGCACCAAGCTGGCGGGCGAAGAGATGATCGCCAAACACCTGCCCGCGCATGTGATCCTGCGCACATCTTGGGTCTATAGCGGCCATGGCCGGAATTTCCTGAAGACGATGCTGCGGCTGGGCGCAGAGCGCGACGAAGTTCGTGTGGTCGCCGATCAATATGGCGCGCCGACTGCGGCGGGCGATCTGGCATCCGCCATTCTCGCCATCGGGGAAAGGCTCACCGGCCCCGCTCCCACTTTCGGTGTATTTCATTTTGCCGGTAGCGGAGAAACAAGCTGGTACGGTTTCGCTGAAGAGATCTTCGCCCAAGCGCAGTTGCGCGCGCGGGCGATACCGATTTCGACCGCCGACTATCCGACCCCGGCGCGGCGGCCAGCCAATTCCCGGCTGGACACGGCAAAAATTTCACGGACATTCGATATTCATCCGCCGGCGTGGCAATCGTCCCTCGCAGCAATATTGGCGGGCATGAAGGAGACAGGCACATGAAGGGCATCATCCTGGCCGGCGGCTCGGGGACGCGGCTTTATCCGATCACCATTTCGACCTGCAAACAGCTTCTGCCGGTCTATGACAAGCCGATGATCTATTATCCGATCTCCACGCTGATGCTGGCAGGCATTCGCGAGATCCTGATCATCACTACACCGGACGACCGCGGCGCCTTCGAGCGGCTGTTGGGCGATGGCGCCAGATGGGGTCTCAAATTTTCCTATGCCGTGCAGCCCAAGCCGGAAGGCTTGGCGCAGGCCTACATCATCGGTGAGGAATTTGTCGGCGGCGAACCCAGCGCACTCATCCTGGGTGACAATCTTTACTTCGGCCATGGCTTGCCCGAACAGCTGGCAAGAGCGGCCACGCGGACAGAAGGCGCCACCGTGTTCGGCTATCGCGTCCGCGATCCGGAACGCTATGGCGTGGTGGAGTTCGATGCAGAGGGACGGGCGATTTCGATCGAAGAAAAGCCGAAGAAACCGAAATCCAACTATGCCGTGACGGGCCTTTATTTCTATGACGAGCGAGCCTGCGGCTTTGCCCGTTCCCTCAAGCCGTCGGAGCGCGGCGAACTCGAGATCACCTCGCTGAACAACCTCTATCTGGAGGACAAGAGCCTGGTGGTGGAACTGCTGGGCCGGGGCCATGCCTGGCTCGATACCGGAACACACGACTCCCTGATCCAGGCCAGCGAATTCGTCCGCACGGTGGAAGCCCGCCAAGGCTTGAAAGTCGGATGCCCGGAAGAGATCGCCTATCGCATGGGTTTTATCGGTCGCGATGCGGTTCGCGCGCTGGGCCGGGAATTGTCCAAAAGCGGCTATGGCGAATATCTCATCGAAATCGCTGACACCGCGCCGTAAAGCCACCCCAGCCCAAAACGGGTATGTCGCGGATATTCTTTCCGTGTGCGGCGGATATAAGGCCACGGAAGCGCCGCAATTCTTAAGAAATCCTTTCTTTCGCGCCCCGCCCCGAAAGGCGCGCGCAAATTTTCATGTGCGTTTCTCGAACTTCTTCGCGGTTCGCGCATTTCGTCATGAACGCGCCGCTTTTGACGGCCATTTTCGCGTGCATGTGCTTCGCCGACATGTTCTTCCTGGAACGGACATAGGCTTCATTATGGTTAACTATAGAAAAACCAATGCTTTTCCGCCCCTTCGATCCCATGTATTGTCGCCCGCGAAGCATATCCGCAGCGCAATTTTTTCTGCGGCCGGGTTTTGTTGAACGCCGGATTCTCAAATCCATAATGTCGCAAATTTTGGGGATTGAATGCCGGACGTGATTCAGCAAATTGAGTGGGCGGCTCAAAGTCTGGCCGACGAAAATAACGGCGTCGGCATCGTGTCCCAACCTGCATCCTCTTTCTATGACGGCGCGCTGCGCATCCGCCAATCGCGGGTCAAACGCTTTATCGATTTGCTGGGCGCCGGATTGGGCTTTCTGGTCTTGCTTCCCTTCCTGGCTGTGATCGCACTGGCCATTGTCATCGAAAGCCGTGGCCCGATTCTGTTCTGTCAGCGCCGGACCGGCCGCGACGGCACGATCTTCGTGATCTACAAATTCCGCACCATGCATGTACTGGAAGACGGCAACAACGTGGTGCAGGCAACACGCGACGATGACCGCACGACGGGCGTGGGCCGCTTCCTGCGCCGCACCAGCCTGGACGAGCTGCCGCAGCTTCTCAACGTGATCAGAGGTGAGATGTCGCTGGTAGGCCCGCGCCCCCACGCCGTCGCGCACGACCAATATTATACGCAGACCGTGCCCGACTATAGACTGCGCTTCCATTGCAAGCCCGGGATCACTGGCCTCGCACAGATCAAGGGGTTTCGCGGCGAAGTGCGCGATATCTCCCATATGGCGGAACGGATCGCCTGCGATGTCGAATATATCGAGGATTGGTCGCTGGCGATGGACGTCCGCATCCTGATCCTGACGGCGGTTTCCACACCGTTCCACCGCGCCGCATATTAAAGCGGCGCGCAGCGCGTACCGCTCAGTTCCAGCGCAGCGAAATCAAATTCAGCGAACGATCTGCTCGACCGGAAGGCTTTGCGCCAGATCGGGATCCGAGGTGATGTCCGAGGGCTTTCCGTCCCCCATATGGGTGCTCAGAAGCCAGAGATAGGGCGCGATGCTGTCTTCCACGAAACGATAGATCACCGAATCTTCCGACGGCATCTCGATCAGAAGATCGCTCGCCACCAGTTGCGCGATCAACTCTTCGCAGCGCCGGATCGTGTCGGAATTGGCCATCGCCGCGCGAATGTCTTCCTTGCGGAAGCTGCCGCCGCCCAGAAGCGCCGTACCGGCCAAGGCGCCCAGCGCCCTGGTCTGACCTTCGCGCACTGTCTTCCACAAAAGACCCTGACAGCGGTTGGAAAGCCGGCTCTTGAATTCGCGCACCGCCAACTTGATCGCCGCGGCTGCATTCTCGCCGGTCACATTGGTATGCCCGGTTTCCAGGGCGAAGATCGAAGCATTGAGGCTGATCAGGCTCGCGATATAGGGCGAGCCATGCGCGGCGGTGACGATGGCGCGCGTCGCATTCTCGTCGAAGCGCACGCCGCCCAGCTCTTCGCCATTCTTGATCAGCATGCGGACCTCCGACACGGTCATCCACGGGACCTGGAGGGCGTAAATATTGCGCTGGATCGAAGGCGTATGCTCGATCAATTCCACAAGATTGGCGGCGACACCGGCGATCACCAGCTGAACGCGCACAAGGCGGTCGGACAGATTCTTGATCAGCTCGGCAACGTCGCGGCGGAACAAAGGCGATTCGCTACGGTCGAATTCGTCCAGCACGATAACGACGCGCGTGCCCACGATCTTGGCTAGGAAGTCGCTGGCGATGCGAGCCGAGATCGGCGTGTTGGGCAGAATATCGGCCAGCGTCTGACCCTTCTCGACTTCCTGCGAGGTGGGGCCAACCGTGCTGTGGAACAGCATGGGAATGCTGGCGGCAACGGTGCGGAAGACTTCGTCGAAATTGGAATCCGACCCGCAGGAAACATAGACCACGAGATAGCGGGCATCGCGGGCGGCTTGCGCCAGAACGTGCAGGACCGAAGTCTTGCCCAAACCGCGCGCGCCATAAATGACCGTGTGCAGACGCTGCTCTTCGATCGCGCGAATCAGATGCGTCAGAATTTCCGTGCGCCCGGCGAAACGCTTGCGGTCGCCGACCGGCTGCGACGGCGTAAAGGCCTCCAGCAGCTTCATGCGGGCACGCGCCTGCGCGTCCACGGCTTGCGGGCTGACATGATCGTTTGCGTTGGCGCGGAAGCGCGGGAACACCGCTCCGGCTGCCGGTTTGCGCTGCGGGTGCGCGACAGGTGATGGTGCGGTCAAGCGCGGCTCGGCAGGCGTCTCCGCCTCAGCGTCCGCACGGCCCCAGGGGACCAAGCGGCCCAAATTCTTCAGGAATGTCATAGCAGCACTTTATCCATTCTGCACTGCACCATATATCTTTGAACTGCTATGCCCTAGCGCTAAAGAATAGCAAAGCAGGTCACGAAAGACCTAGGACTTTCGGTCCCGATACCCTACTTGCCAGCCATTAAGTTAATATGATCTGGCCAAACATTGTTCGGCCACACACTTAACCGCATTCGTTAACGCGAGACGGCGAATAAGGTGCCATGGGGCGGCTATCTCACTGTGCCCGCAGCCCGGTCAACAATCGCAAGGCATCGAACATCCGCCAGAATCGAAGCCGGTAAAGGACGGCCAGCGCGCCACATTTCTGCCGGAATCCGGCAATCCGGCGCGAGCGCAACACTTTTCCCGAATGCACCACCGCCGACAGCGGCAAAGCCAGCGCACGCAGCAACCATTTCAGGCGGCCATGGCTTTTGCGGATCATCAAGGCATAGCTTTCGGAGTTGATGCGCAGCCATTTTCCCCGCAATTCGCGCCAGGTGCGGCGCGCGGGATGGCCCACAACAGCGCCCGCGGCATAACCCAAGCGGAAATTCAGTCCCGTCGCACGATGCGACCAGTCGACATCTTCCGAAACGCCATTGCCGAATCCGCCCACCGCCTGAAACACAGTGCGGGGACAAAAAAGATTCCCGGATGGGGCAAAGCCTTTCTTCAGGACATAGCTCTCCGCATCGAAAGCGAAGACCCGCTCAAAAGCTTCGGTGGGGCTCATATGTGTCCCATCCTGGGTCAATACATCGACCCGGCCGCCGGCGAAATCACACCGTGACAAGGCGGCGAGCCCTGTCTCCAGCCAGTCCGGCGCGGGACGGCAGTCCGAATCTACGAAAGCCAGCACATCTCCCGCCGCTGCCGCGGCACCGCCATTGCGCGCCGGGCCCGCGCCTCTTTCGCGCACCGTCACCACCCGCGCCCTGCCCGCGACGACCCGCATCACCTCGGCCTCGCCTTGCGGCGAGCTATTGTCCGCAACGATGATTTCGGTGTCGTGCGCGGGGAAGGTCTGGCGCGACAGATCGCCCAGGCACAAATCGAGCGCCTGCAAATCATTATAATGGGGAATGACGACGCTGACTTTCACGGACGACGCATGCCCTTCCGCGCCGCCGGCGCGTGGTCGGCCCGTGGAGATATGGTAGTTTTCATAGTCATTGCCGTTTCACCGATTCGATCCGCCCTTCAGGACCCGCAGTCATGCAAACCATCTACGATTGGGTCACCATGGCCGTCTTCGCCGGTCTGGTTGTGCTTTTTCTCAACCGCTCGATGGCACCCGAAGAGAAGCAAGACAATATCTATCATTATGGCCCTCCGGCGCTGGGCTGCGCCATCGCCAATTATCTCGGCAATCATGACCAGCGCGTGGCAGCGATCACACTCATTATCGCCGTGGTCGGCTATATTCTATTCTTCCTGAATCCGTTCGAGAAACGTTGAACGGTCCGTTCTCAGGCCTGACCGCTCAGCCGCGAGGCTCGTTCGGTTCCGATCAACGCCCGGCGCTGCCCGGCGGCAACGCGCATCACCAGCGCGGGAATGAATTTCTCCATGATCGCGAGCGAATTGGCTTTGTCGGAGCCGATCACCGAAAAGCGCGCCAGGACGCCGTCCGGCGTATAGCCATGCATGGCCGAGCGCAGGCGTTCCAACCGCTGCTCGGCCACGGTGGTGGGGAACGTCTCCCCCAGCCGGGTCCAATAAAGAATGGTCTCTTGCCGCTCGCTGGATTTGGCCACCAGGGTGCGGCTCGGCACCGCAACGCCAGCAGGCAATTGGAGTGTGAAAGGCATGCTTTCGGTGATCGCGAAGCCGAAAGCGGGGTAGCAGACTTCCGGCCGATGCAGTTGCAGCTCGTTATTCTCGACATCGCCATGCGCCATCAGCATGATGACCTGATCGCCGGTGGTTTCCTGCCGGTAGATCCGCCCCACGGTTTCGCCATAGAGCCGCGCCGCCAGACTGTCGGGGGTTTCCGGCGCGACCAAATCGCTGACATCGCGGGATGTCCAATTTTCCAAGCTGCGCGGCAGAATATCGTTCAGTTTCTTGCCGTCTCCCATCAGCGTGGTCTGCCGATGAGGCTTGAGCGCATAGGCGGCGCCCGAGCCGAGACAACAGGCAGCGCCGATCAGAAAGTCGCGCCGCGCGATCATGTCTTCACCGGCCTGGAAGAAAAGAAAAAGCGCGACAGCACAGAATCCACCGCGAAAATCAGGACCAGCGCCGTGGCGAAAACCACGATGCCCGCGGCCATATGCAGGAAGCCCTGCGCCACATCATTGCCCGCGTAATAGGTCAGCAGAATAAGAATCACGATGCGCACGACATTGGCGAGGATGGCGATGGGGATGGCCAGAAGGCCCAGGAACAGCGAATAACGCCAGGAACTGCCGCGCATCAGATAGATGTAGAACAGGCTGATGGCCAAAAGCCCGAAGATCGAATTCAGCCCGGAACAGGCGTCTTCGACCAGGAGCTGATACTGCGCCACATAGATGACCACGCCTTCATGGGAAACCGGCACGCTGAAAGGCTGTAAAACGGCCGTGGCGGCGGTGGAAACGAATTGCTTGAGCGGAAATGTGACCTTGTCGATCCACATGCGCGGCGGCGGCACGGCGAACAGCAGATAGAAGAATATGAACCAGTTGCGGAAAATAGGACGCAACCCGAACTTGGAATAGAAAATCGCGACGCCCACGCCGTAAAGCCCGCTGGCGCTCAAGGTCATCAGATCGAACGCCTGGCCCGCGATGTAAAAGACCAGCGAGAATGCGATCAGGAAGGCGACGATCCAGGCATTGCCGGGCGCGCCCTGTTTGCGGATGGCAGGAAGCTCAAGCCATAACAGCCAGGCGGCGGTCGCCAGGATCAAGGGGCCATGCGCACCATCTTCGTGCGACCATGTGCCGGCCGCCAGAATCGCGAATGTCGGGATGGCCAGGGCGGCAGCGCCCAGAACAAGCGGCCAGGACGTGGCGAGCATTCCTGCCAGACCCTGCCGGGTCATCGCGTCCTGGTCCGGCGCCGCGGTCGTCACTGCCTCAGGCCTCGTTCAAGACCGTGCCGATGACTTCCGCATGGTCGCCTCGCAACTGTTCGGTAAGCGTCTTCACGTCGCTGACGAAACTCTTGTTCCGGCGCGCCACGATTAGACTGTAGCCGACCACGGTGCTGACCCGGCGCGCATCCGAACAGGTGTTTGCGGGCGGCGTATCGATGATGGTGGCGTCATACTCGCGCAGACAGAAATGCATCAGCGCTTCGAACCGGTTTCCGGCCAGAAGCTCCTGGGCATTGGCGGCACGATCCGTGGAGAAGAGGATCGAAAGTGACGGCAGAATTTCCGTATCGATGCAGGAGTCGAAATCCATTTCCGAACTCAGCGCGGCCCGAAGATCTGGTCCCTGCCCCTTGCGTCCGAACAAGCTCGCGATGGAAGGCTTGCGCATATTGGCGTCGATCAAAAGCGTATTGACGCCGATCTGCGACAGCGAAACCGCAAGATTGGCGGCAACGAAAGAACAGCCCACGCCTTCGCTGGCCGCGCAGATCGCAAGCGCCCGATGACCTTCGCGCACATGCCGCGCCATAATGTGGGTCCGAAGACCGCGAATGGCTTCCGCCGTCTCCGAAGCCTGTGACGACAACGTCACCAGCGCCTTGGTGTCGAAGGGCTTTTTAAGGGCGACCCGCTCATCCATGGCGGAGATATTCGTGAACGCAGATCATGTGTCAGGCGCCTTCCAGAACCGTAAGCAGGGGGACACCGGAGAGCGATTGCAGATCTTCTGCGCCGCGGACGCGCCGGTTGAGCAATTCGATCAGAAGCGCGAGCAGAAGGCCCATGCCCAGCCCCAAGGCCAGCGAACCGCCGACCACCAGAGGAACCTTGGGATAGGACGGCGATTGTGGCGCTGCGGCGCCGCCCAGCGGCGTCAAGCCGGTATCGGCCGCCGCCGCCTGCTGGCGGAAGTCGATCTCTTTCTGTGCCGTCTTGTTGTAGAGGTCGCGCTGCAGATCCACTTCGGTCTGCAGATTGCGGAGCTTGGCGAGCTTGTCGCGCTCGGCAATCACCAGCGCCTTTTGCTGATCGACGCGCGCTGTGTGGGAAGACGCACCGGCGCGGGCGGTCGCACCGCCGGCAGCCGCCGCCAAAGCAGCGCGCTTGGCTTTCAGGGCGATCAGATCGGGATGGTTGGGGCCCAGCGTCTCGGCCGCATTCCGGATCTGGCCATCGAGTTCAGCGATCTGGCTGTCGACGCCGCCACCGGCATCCGCCGTGATGCTCTGCGCCGCCATCGCGGTCAGCCGGGCGCTGTCCACGTCGGTGCGATCATCCTGCATCATCACGACATTGTTCTCGCGCTCATACTTGGTCACCGCAGTCTGGGCGTCTTCCAGCGAGGTCTTCGCCTTCTGAGCCTGCAGGCTGTACCACTCGGCGTTTTTGGTGGCGTCGGCGCGGCGGAACGAAAGGCTGTTTTCCAGATAAGACTGCATCACCGCATTGGCGACGGCCTTGGCCGATTCCGGATCGCTGCCGGTATAGATGATGTTCAGGATCGCGGAATTGTCATAGACTGTCACTTTGGTGCGATCGATGATGATCTGCGCCAGCCAGCGCCGGAAATCGCGCGTGTCCGATTTGGACCGGCTTTGATATTGCTGGATCAGATTGGGGTCGGACAGCCAGCCCAGCTTGTCGACCGCCTGGCCGATCACGCTGTAGTCCGTGATCAGCGCTACCTGGGTGCCGATATAGGCGCGTGCCGAACCGCCGCCCATCATCTCGCCGGTAACCGGATCGGGTTTCAGAGTGTTGAGATAGACATGCGCTTCGGCGTCCCAGCGGGGGGCCATCAGCTGCAGGGCGATCAGGCCGCCCGCGAAACAGAACACCGTGGTGGCCACAATCAAGAGCCACCGCGCGCGCAAAATCCGCCAGAATTGAATAATGCTCATGACAAGCTCCGCACCCTATCTCGCTTAAAAGAAGCCTTCGCCGACGTCGATGACGTCGTTGGGCTCAACCTTTATGTTGAGATCCTTAGGCGAGATCGTGACATTCTTCCGAACGATTTTAATATGACTGTCGCTGCCCAGGTCCGTGATCCCGCCGCCGCGCGCCAGAGCCATCGTCAGAGTCATATTGGCCGTGATCGGGTAGCTGCCGGGCGATTTGACCTGACCTTTGACATAGAAGATTTCGGCAGCAGGAACGAAGATCTTGTCCCCGGGCTGCACATACGGATCGGTGGTCTCATCGCCTGTGGCCAAATCCTTGACCTGCAGATTGCGCTCCGGCCCCTTGGGCGAGCGCAGCACGACATAATCAGCGCCATTTTCCCGCACACCGCCAACCCGGGCGATGATTTCGGACAAGCGATAGGGCCGTTCGACCGGGATCAAACCGGGCGAGCTCACCGCACCGAGCACGGTCACATACCGGCTGGCGAAGGAAACCACTTCGACCTGGATGATTGGCTTGGCGAAATAGCCGCCCTTTTGCAGCGCCGCCGCGATCTGGTCGCGCAACTCGACCACGGTGCGGTCGGAGGCCGGGAACGCACCCAGGAAGGGCAATTGAATCGTTCCATCGGCGCCGATACGGGCCTTGGTGGAAAAATCACTGCGACCGAGCGCATCCACCTGGATGACGTCCTGCGGACCCAGAATATAGGTCGGCGCCGGAATATCGTTCGGCGCTGGCGCCACGGTGCTGGGGACGGGCTTTGTAGGCGCGGCAGGAACAGGCGTTTGCGCGCCAGCCGGCATCATGGTCGCGCACATGAAGACCAGCCCGAGGGCGGCAACAATATCGCGAATTTTCATCCTGTTCCTTTGCCTCGATCAGAACGCTTGCGACAGCGTAAGGCCCAGCTGGTTATCAGCATAGCTATAGGCGGCCAAATCTGCATGTCTTTGAACGTTTCTGGCAACGAACGCCAAGTTCATTCTGCTCGTAATGTTAAAACCAAGCGAACCATAGAAAGACGTCACGGATTGTTTGGATATGTCTGTGGCAAAAATCAGGTCTTCGCCGCGGAAATTCTGGTGTTTGTTCGAGATTCCCAACCCGGCCTTGAGCCGGCTGGAGAGCCGGTAGCTGGCATCGCCCTGCAGGATCTGGTCGATCGAATAGGCCGCGCCCAACCGGTTGGAGGCATTGGTCTGACGGGCAAAATAGGCCGTCAACTGAAGCCGCGAATCCGGATGATACGACAGGGACGCATCATAGGTCAGGCCGGAGAAGTTCTGACCGACGCCGCCATAATCCAAGGAGGTCTGGGACAAGGAAACAGCCATGTCGAAGAACGCGCCCAATTCCCGGTGATAGCGCAGGCCGCCCGAATAAAGGTGATAGCCGTCATTCTGGAAGGCGCCCGATACCGGGATCAGCCGGTTCTGAAAATCAGCGTCAAGGTATTGGCCGATAAGGGAAATATCGCCAAAACTGCCCGCCTGATACATCAGCGAACCCGAGACCGCGAAGGTCTCATAGTCCGAGGACAGCCGCGTGTTGTTGCTGTTGTTGGCCCAGGTCTGGTCGACCGAAACCGAAGGAACCAGGCGCCCAAAGCCGGTGCAGGTCACATCGGCGCCGGCGATGATGTCTTCTTCAGTATTGTCGATGATGCCGAAATTCAGGTCTTCCAGGTCGCTCTGCCGGCGCATGTAGGTGCCGCGCCCCGTCAACTGGCAGCCATCCATCTGAACGGACGCGCCGCCCAGGACGCCGATGCGTTCCCGGTTCAAAATCGTGTTGTTGGCATAAAAATCGTAGCCGACCGTGCCCTGCGTGAAGAGCGTGATAAGGCCCAATTGTTTCGAATAGTTAATAGCCGCGGCGGGCGAAAAGATTTCGTCCGACCGGGTCAAGCCCCGCGCCGAGGTAAAAGCGGCCGAAGTTCCAGCCACATTGCTGTGGTACATCACCCCCGCCGAGAGATTGATAAAAGGCGCGTCGGGCGCTGGAATAGACACCGGAGCAGCCAGAACCGGCCCGCCAGCGAGCATCGCGGCGGCAGCCGCCACGAAGAGAATTTTGTTCAGTCGCATTCCAACCCCCTGGAAATGGGCAAATCAGTCAGTAGGTTGGCTTACCTTATTCGCGACATCTGAACAAATTTAGGCAATCACGCCCCACGCGGCGATCAGCCGCCGGTTTTGGCGGGCGTCTTGGCCGGTGCAGGCGCCGCCTTGGCCGGAGGCATATAGTCCTTGGCCACCCGGGTGCTGTCCTTGGCCTTGAGAATAAGGCCTGCCATCTGCCGCTGGACCGCCGTCTGGGTGCGCTCCAGCTTGAGGACATTCAACGCATATTTGTTGGCTGCGTCGCCGGTAAAGGGTTCGACCCGGCTGCTGCGGATCTGATTGATCAGCACCTGATTTCCGGACGGGAAAACGAACACTTCCTGCGGTGGCAGCGCGACAATGGCGTTGACCAGCTGCGGGCTCTGGGCGACCGCATCAATAGACGATGTGCCACGTTGGAACGGAATCTTATTTTGGGTCAGAAGGCTCGCCACTTCGTCCAGCGATTTGAGGGGCTGAAGCTTGGCCAGGATGGCGCGATCGGACGGGACACTCATCCGGATCTGATCGACATCGAAAATCTTGCGCTCGGCGAAGAGATTGGGATTGGCGGCCTGAAACCGTGTGGCTTCATCGGCGGTCGGCGCCGGCACCGCGGCGGCCATTTTGGCCTGCAATTGCTGCACCAAAAGCGTATCGGTCGCGCGTTGGTTAAGAAGAATGAATTCCGGGTCCTTGTCGATGCCCTGTTTTCTGGCCTCGTCCGCCAGGACCGTGCGCTCGACAATGAAATTCAGGGCGGCGCGGCGCTGTTCTTTCTGCTGCGCGGGGGGAACCGAAATCGCGCGGCTGAGTTCGGCCTGAAGCTGACGCACCGTGATTTCATGACTGCCCACAGTGGCCACGACCTGTCCCGTAGGGGCTTTGGGGGATGAGCCGAAATTGCAACCACTCACGGCCAGCGCAAGGGCCGGAACGATCACATGACGTGCCTTAAAAAATCCCAAGAGTTACCGCTAGCTGTGTTTCGGTTGCGCAGACGGGAACTAGCATAAGGCCGGACGAAGATAAACGGAAGGAAGCCGGCATTTGGGGGTTTGGCTAACGCCGCAAACCCTTTACCACGTTTCCAGGTCACCCTCGCCGTCCAATCGACATAGAAATTAGGTATTTGATTGCTGCAGAACGATTGCCAAGCATGAACATTAACGCGCCAACCCCGCCGGAAGATGCGGCCGATACGGATTCGCCGCGCCGCGCCAAGGGGCTGCGCGTCTGTCTGGCGGCATCGGGCGGCGGACATTTGCGGCAGATCCTGGACCTGGAAAAGGCCTGGCGGCCCTATGACTATTTCTTCCTCACCGAAGAATCACCGCTTTCCCAGAGCCTGTCGCGCAAACATCCGGTCTTCTTCGTCGATCACTTCGCGATCGGCCAGGCGCGGCTTGGCACACCCTTCCGGATGCTGGCGGCGGCGTGGAGAAATCTTCGCCAGTCGCTGCGCATCATTTGGCGCGAGCGGCCCGATGTGGTCATCAGCACAGGCGCGGGCGCGGTTTTCTTTGCGGCGCTGCTGGCGCGGGTCTTGGGCGCAAAATTCATCCTGATCGAAAGCTTCGCCCGCTTCGACCGGCCTTCGGCCTTTGTGCGGGCCGCTGCGAGCTTCGCGCAATACAAGATCGTTCAGTCGCCGGCGCTGGCCGACAAGGTCTCCGGCGCGGTGGTTTTCGACCCTTTCCAGATTCTCGACACGGACAGGCCGAAGAAAAAATCGCTGGTCTTCGCCACGGTCGGCGCAACCCTGCCCTTCGACCGCATGATCGAGCTGGTCTCGCGGCTGAAGGCGCGCGGCGACATTCATGAAGAATTGGTCATCCAAACCGGTATCGGCGGGCTGTCGCCGGAAGGGCTCACGACATTCGAGACCCTGCCCTTCGACAGCATGCTGTCTTATCTCAAGGAAGCCGACATCGTTATCTGCCATGGTGGTACCGGCTCGCTGATCACAGCGCTGCGCGAAGGATGCCGCGTGGTGGTGATGCCACGCCTGTTCGAAAAGGGCGAACATTATGACGACCATCAGAAGGAAATCACCCGGGCGTTCGCCGCGCGTGGTCTGGTGGCACAGGCCAACACGCTGGAAGAGCTGGCGCTGGCTTTGAAGACGGTGCGCGGCCGGGCGCCGGTATCCGCAACCACCAATCCGTCCGGCCTGATCGGCCATCTGGCGAAAATCTTAGCGGAAAACGACGTTGCGGCCGCCCGGCGCGGGACATGAGCCGCGCATTCTTTGTGAGACCGTTAATGCCGTCTATAGGTGTGACGCGTTATGTTTCTTCAAAGGCCTTAACGGGCCTTTGCCGTTATGGATGGTCGGGTGGCTGATACACATCATCAACTTCTGGGTTGGTTCGGTTCTAGCCGCAAATGGTGGCCGGCCCG
>DASYDX010000262.1:0-68408 GCA_036499345.1 Rhizomicrobium sp. | reverse complement strand
TGGACTTCCGGACGCGCCTTAAAGAAGAAAGCGACGCACGGGGGTCACCCGGTCGCCGCTTTGTCCCGCTTTTCTTCTCGCGGGGTCGAACGGGAAATAGGGCTTACCGGCCCCCCATGCAAGAAAAAATTTCCCCCAGCGCCAGTTTTTTTGTGACGGTGTGTCTCAGCGCCGATCCTTGCTGCCTTGGAGCGGCGATAGACACGCGTTTAAACGCGCCCTATACGGCGGCAATTGCCACAAGATTTAAGGAATGGTTATGGCCAAACTTCCCAGCGTGAAAGAGCGTCTTCACAAAGGTTATGCCCAGACGATGGACGTGACCAAGGTGCTCGCGGACGAGAAGAGCCAGTATCAGCGCATCCGCATTTTCGACACGGTTTCTAACGGCCGCGTCATGACATTGGACGACATCGTCCAGATCACGAACCGGGACGAGAGCGCGTATGCCGACATGCTCACCCATCTGCCGATATTCGAGCACGGCAAAGTCGAGCGCGTGATGATCGTCGGTGGCGGCGATCTTTCCATCGCCGACGAAGCGCTGAAGCACAAATCGGTCAAGGAAGTCGTTCTCGTGGACATTGACGGGCGCGTGATCGAACTGTGCAAAAAACATTTCGCGGACATCAACGCCAAGGCGTTCAAAGACCGCCGCATGAAGATCGAAGTGGCGGACGCGTTCGAATATCTGGGCCGCAAGGAATCGAAGAATCGCTTCGATCTCATCATTGCCGACCGCCCCGATCCGGTCGGTCCGGGCAAAGCGCTGTTCGGCGAGACCTTTTACGACCGCATCAAAGGCGCATTGAAGAAGGGCGGCTATGCCACCTTCCAAACCGGCGTGCCCTTCTATCAGCCCTGGGAAATCACCGAGGCGCTGGAAGATCTGGCGCGCTTCTTCCCCCGCTCCGGGCTCTATCTTTCGGTGGTTCCCACCTATATCGGCGGCTTCATGGCGCTGTCTTGGGCGACCAAGGGCGGCAGGCCGCTGGGCACGACAGCCGGAATTGCCAAGGCGAAAGCCGCCTATAAGCGCACCAAGCTGAAATGCGACTATTACAACCCGGAAATCCACGCGGCCGCTTTCGCGCTGCCGAATTGGATAAAGGCTTTGGTTCCTTAAGTTCCCCCTCCGCCCTGCGCGGCTTGCTTTTGCGCACCGGCCAATGCCGGCGCGCAGTAAGCGTTAGCGCTACGCGCGCGTGGGAGGCAGGCCTGAGCTGCTTCAACAGCCTCTCGTTCGCCTTGATCGGGACTTTCTTCCCCCGCGCGGCAGAGCCGCTAGCGGGGGAAGATGTCTGCTAGGCCGCTTGCGGCCGTGGCAGACAGATGGGGGCAATAAGAGAGGGGCTTTTCTTTGGGCGCTCAAACGCCCATCTTTGTCCTATCCATAAGGAAGAAAGAGCACAGCATGGCCCTGATCGGTCCCGGCGGACGACCCGTCACTTCCACACCCGCCCAAAGCGCGGCCCAATCGGGCGCCGCCAACCCGCATATCAAGGATTCAGGCCTGGCCACCTTCGCGGCCGATGTGCTGGAAGCCAGCCGGGAAGTTCCCGTGATTGTGGATTTCTGGGCGCCCTGGTGCGGCCCCTGCAAGCAGTTGGGCCCACTCCTGGAAAAAGCAGTGACAGAGGCGGCGGGCGCTGTCCGTATGGTTAAGGTCAATATCGACGAAAACCCGGAAATTGCTCAGCAACTGCGCATTCAGTCGATTCCCACCGTCTATGCCTTCAAAGACGGCCAACCGGTGGATGGGTTCATGGGCGCTCTCCCGGAAAGCCAGGTGAATGCGTTCGTCAGCGGCCTGGCTGGTGGGGGCGGCCATGCTCATGGCGGCGCTGAACACGCGGAGGAAGTCCTGGCCATGGCGGCGGAAGCGTTCGCCGCGGGCGACATTGGTAACGCCGCCCAGGCCTATGGCCATGTGCTGCAAGACGATCCGGGCAACCCGAAAGCGGTGGCCGGATTGGCGACCTGCTATCTCAAGAGCGGCGATCTCGAGCAAGCCAAGACCACGCTTCAACTCGTGCGCCCGGATGCGGCAGCAGACGATGCCATTCGCGCCGCCGAGGCCGAGCTGAAACTGGTGGAAAGCGCGCAAGCTGCGCCGCGCGGCGAAGTCGAAGTTCTGAAGGCCAAATTGGCAGCGGACGAAGCCGATCATCAGGCGCGTTTCGATCTGGCGATGGCGCTGGACGCGGGCGGCGACCGCGAAGGTGCGCTCGAGGAGTTGCTCGCCATCGTGCGCCGCGACCGCAAATGGAACGATGAAGCGGCACGCAAGCAGATCGTCACGCTATTCGAAGCGATGGGACCGACCGATCCGCGCACTTTGGATGCCCGGCGCAAGCTTTCCGGCATTCTGTTCTCATGAGGCAGGCATGAAGCGAGGCTTTCACGCGCTCTCCGATCTGCCCCAGACTCTGCCGATCTTTCCTTTGACCGGCGTGGTGCTGTTGCCGCATTCGGCGCTGCCGTTGAATGTCTTCGAGCCCCGCTATCTGGCTTTGGTGGATGACGCTCTGTCGGGCAACCGGCTGATCGGCATGATCCAGCCCACCGAAAGCGAAGAAGCGGTGCTGAAGCCCAAACTGTCCGAAGTGGGCTGCGCCGGGCGGATCGTGTCTTTCCGCGAGACCGAGGATAACCGCTACCTCATCACCTTGGCGGGGGTTTGCCGCTTCCGGGTGAAAGAAGAAGTCCCGGTCCTGTCGCCCTATCGACAGGTCGCCTGCGACTTCGCGCCTTTCACTGCGGATCTGGTGCAGAGCGAAACCGGCGATTTCCCGCGCGACCGGCTTTTGGCCGCGTTGAAGCATTATCTCTCCCGGCGCGACATGAAGGCGGATTGGAAGAGCGTGATGACGGCGCCGCCGGAATCGCTGGTCAATGCGCTAGCCATGATGTGCCCTTTCGAGCCGGCCGAAAAACAGGCCCTGCTGGAAGCACCGAGCTGGGTCGAGCGTGTCACGACGCTGGTGACTTTGTTGGAGATTTCGACGGCCCCCGGCCCGGGCTCGTTGAACTGACCATGATCGCCGATCCGAAGCTGCTGGAAATCCTGATCTGTCCTCTCACCCGGACGAGCCTGCGTTATGACAAAGAGCGCCAGGAATTGATCAGCCGCGCCGCCGGACTTGCCTACCCCATCCGCGGCGGCGTGCCCGTGATGCTGGCATCCGATGCGCGCGAACTTACCGAGGAAGAGCGCGATGGCCTCAAATAGCTGGCCCACCGAACTGCGCGTCAATCCGGCCCGCGATGCGCTGGCCATTCGGTTCGACGATGGCGCCCATGCCACCCTCGCCGCGCAAACCTTGCGCGTGGAATCGCCCAGCGCCGAAGTACAGGGCCATGGCGGCGTGCGGCCGCTGCCCGTCACCGGCAAAGAGCATGTGAAGCTTTCCCGGCTGGAGCCGGTCGGCAATTACGCCGTGCGCATCGTGTTCGATGATGGCCATGACAGCGGCCTTTATAGCTGGACCTATCTGCGCAAGCTGGCCGGACTTTAAACCCGGCCCTCAGATCGGCGGCTGCACGCCGCGCAGGAACAGCAAAGTCATCGCCGCCGTTGCCGCGACCGGATCGCCGCCGTCGCGCGCAAGATTTTTCGACGCTTCCTGGGCCGATGCCAGCAATGCCGCCGCCAGGACGGCGGCGTCCAACGGCAGAAACAATCCGCGCACGATGCCCGCTTCGATATCGGTGCGCAGATCGTCAAAACCCGCCCACAGATCGGCACGTTCCAAATCCGGCCCGGTATCGGACTTAAGCGCGAAGACGGCACTGAAAAAAGCGGAGAGAAATTCTTCCGCCGTGGCGGCCTGGCTGCGACCTTCCGCAAGGCGAGGACGCAACGCCTCCGCCATTTCTGTTTCCAGCGCCCGGCGCACTTCGTCCTTGGAGGTGAAATAATTGTAGAAAGTACCCGCCGCCAACGGTGTGGCGTTGATGATGTCGCGCACCGTCGCCGCGTCATAGCCCCGCTCGGCAAAAACCTTGCGCGCGGCGTCCAGGATGAAGCGGCGGTTCTGCTGCTTTACGCGTTGGCGCCGGGGAAGGACTGCATCCATGGGTTTAAGATGCCCCCTCTGCCCTACGCATCGCAAGGTCGCCTAGGGGCCGCGCCCAACTGCCTCTGCAATGGAAGAAAAGCCGTCGCGCGTCAGGCAAGCCAGCAAATCACGCTTGATGCGCCCGACCAGGCCCGGCCCTTCAAATACCAGCCCCGTGTAAAGCTGCACCAAACTTGCTCCAGCGCGTATCTTCTCGTAGGCGTCGGCGCCCGAAGAGATTCCACCCACGCCAATCAGAACAATGTTGCCCGGAACGCGGGCACGAACCTGGCGCAAGATCTCCGTCGAAGGCGAGAATAATGGCCTTCCCGACAATCCACCCGCCTCATTGGCGTTCGCGCTTTTCAACGCCGGGCGCGCCAGCGTGGTATTGGAGACAATAATGCCTTCGATGCCAGACCCGATCACTGCCGCCGCGATATCGTCCAGCGCGTGCCCATCCAGATCAGGCGCGATCTTCAGAAGAATGGGTTTGTGTCCGGTTTTCTGGCGTGCTTCCACCAGGACTGAAAGAAGCCGCGTCAGTTCGTCTTTGTTCTGCAAGCCACGCAGGCCCGGTGTGTTGGGCGAGGAAATATTCGCGGTCACATAATCGGCGAACGGACTGAGCCGCGCGAACCCGCGCGCATAATCGGCGATGCGGTCGGCACTCTCTTTGTTGGCGCCGATATTGATGCCGACAATGCCCTGCCTGCGGCGCGCCGAAAGGCGAGCGGCGGCGACGTCCATACCGCGATTGTTGAAACCCATGCGGTTGATCACGGCGCCATCCTCGGGCAACCGGAACAGCCGCGGTTGGGGATTGCCGATCTGCGGTAGCGGCGTGACGGTGCCGCATTCGACAAAACCGAAGCCCAGCTGAAGCATCGCATCCGGGATTTCGGCATCCTTGTCGAAACCGGGCGCAAGCCCCACCGGATTGGGAAAATCCAAGCCCAGCACCCGGACGCCCAGCCGGGCATCATCCGGCCTGCTCTTGGGCAAAGTGGGCGCGAACAACCCGGTCAGGCGGATTGTGGCGCGATGGGCGGTTTCCGCGGGCAAGGCGCGAAGAAGCCGCGCAGCCAAATCCAGACTCATATCGCTCCCCTGCCCGGCACTCTGGACGCCCCGACATCGCTGTCTTTAAATAGGAATAATTGCTGCAAACCGGACTGCCTTCTTATTCGCAATGGTGACACATCTCCAAATCTGGCGTGCCTTGGACACGCTCGCCGCCCGGCATGGCCTGTCGCCATCGGGACTGGCGCGCTTGGCCGGGCTGGACGCCACCACCTTTAACAAAAGCAAGCGTGGCGCCGCCAATGGAAAGCTGCGTTGGCCTTCCACCGAAAGCCTGGCCAAGGTTCTGACCGCGACCGGCATGAGCCTGGACGATTTTGTCGGTCTGACCTTGGACGCGCAGAAGGCACAACCGCACGCCGCCCGTCCGGTGCCGTTGATCGGTTTCGCCCAGGCCGGTCAGCAGGGCTATTTCGACGATGCCGGTTTTCCGGCCGGCAGCGGCTGGGAAGAAATTGCATTTCCCGAAATCGGCGACGATCGCGCCTATGCTCTGGAAATTGCGGGCGACTCCATGCTGCCGGTCTATCGCGATGGCGATCGCATCCTGGTTTCGCCGTCCGGCAATCTGCGCCGGGGCGACCGGGTCGTGGCGCGAACGCGTACGGGCGAAGTCATGGCCAAACTGTTGGGGCGCTTGAGTGCTCAGCATGTCGAACTCAAAAGCTTCAATCCCGCCTATTCCGACCGCAGTTTCGCTTTGAGCGAACTCGCCTTCCTGCATCGGATTGTTTGGGTGAGTCAGTAACTTTTATTTTTTACCCCTCCGGCTTTCGCAGCTTACTTTTGCGCGGCGGCTGGTGCCGCCGCGCAATAAGCGCTGCTACGTTCGCACGCTGCCGCTACTCACCCTCCCCTTCCAGGCGCTTCGCGCCGAAGGGGAGGAAGGTCACCGCCAAGGCGAGCAGTCCTGTTAGGGATACCCCTGAAAAATTCTGACCTTTGCATCGAAGGCGGCGTTGTCGCCGCGCTTCAGCAGCGTCTGCAATTCGCGGGCTCGGCTTTGCACGAATTTCTCATAGGCGGTTTCCGGGGCAGCCTGGATCGCGGCCTCCAGCTCGCTTTCCAAGCGTTCGCGTGGTGCCGCCGATCCCAATCCCGCCAATGAAAGCGCGATCTGATAGCGCACCGCGACATTGCGCGGCGCGGCGCGCGTGGCGTGGTCGAACAATGTCATGCCCTGATCCAGGCTTGCGCCATAAAGCTTGTTCGCCAGAAACGCGCCGCCGACGCGCACAATTTCTACATTCCAGCCACCCAATGCGACCAATGCATAAGGATTGCCCGGCTGAAGGCGCATCGCTTCGTCCAGATTCTGTTTCGCTTCAGCGGGATCATTTTTTAATCGCGCCCGGACCAGCCCCATGATGCGCGCTTCATAGCCAAGCGCCGCCGCGAGCCAGACATGGCCATCCGCCATCGTCTCGTCGGCGGCGATAGCACGCCGCGCGAAATCCTCGCCGCGCTTCAAACACTCCAGACAGGGCTCGCGCCGCGTCATCGCATCGGCCATCGCCGCGCGCGCTGCGATGGCGAAACCTGCTGCACTGTTGCTGGCCGCTCCGGCCCGCATCGCCTCTTCATATTGGCCGCGCGCATACAGCCCGAACAGCTCATCGCTTCCCGGGCCGGCTCCCGCCAGCAACAGCGCGAGCAGCGCCGCCTTCATGCGAGGAAGTCGCCGTCCAAAGCACGGCGGATCAAAGCCGCCGTCTCCGCGCAGCCGAACAAGGCCGCGAAAGAGCCGAAGCGCGGACCGGCGGTCTGGCCGAACAGCACTTCATACAGCGCCGCGAACCAGGCCCGCAGAGGCTCGAAACCATGCGTCTTGCCGATCTCGTAGACGACATTCTGCACCGCCGCGCCGTCACGTTCGTCACCCAGCGCTTCCAATCGCGCCGCCAGATCGGACAGCGCCGCGCGCTCCTTTTCATCCGGCGCACGGTATTTCTTCGCCGGCTTCACGAAATCCTCGTAATAGCGCAGCGCATAGCCGACCAGGCGTTCCAAACCTGGATTTTTCTCGGGCGATGCATCCGGCGCATAGGCGCGGATGAAGCCCCACAGCACATCGCGATTGTGCGCGCCCGATGCGCTGACCAGATTGAGCATCAGCGCGAAGCTGACCGGATAAGTCTCCACCGGCACTTCGCCGCCATGGATGAACCAGACCGGATTCTCCAGCCGCTGCGCCACATCTTCGGTCGCGTGATAGGCGTCGAGAAAGGCGATGTACTCGTCCACTGCTTTGGGAATGACATCGAAATGCAGCCGCTTGGCTGCGCGCGGCTTCTGGAACATGAACAGCGCCAGGCTTTCGGCGGGGCCATAAGACAGCCACTCTTCGAGTGTGATGCCGTTGCCTTTGGATTTGGAGATCTTCTGGCCTTTATCATCCAGAAAAAGTTCGAACATGAACTGCTCCGGCGGCTCGCCACCCGCGATCTTGCAGATCGCGTCGTATAGCGGCGCCTGGGCGAGATGATCTTTGCCGTACATTTCGTAATCGATGCCGAGCGCCGCCCAGCGCATGCCGAAATCGGGCTTCCATTGCAGCTTGCAATGCCCGCCCGTGACAGGGACCGTCTCCTGGCTGCCATCTTCTTCGATATAAGTGATCGTGCCTTTGGCAAGATCGCGGTCCACGACTTTCGCCAGCAAGACTTTTCCCGATTTCGGACTGACCGGCAGGAACGGCGAATAAGTCTGTTGCCGCTCTTCGCCCAAGGTCGGCAGCATCACATCCATCACCTCGTCATAGCGGGCGAGGATGCGCAGCAACGCGGCATCGAAAAGACCGGATTTATAGGTCTCGGTCGAACTCTTGAATTCATAACGGAAGCCGAAATGATCGAGGAAGGCGCGCAGGCGCGCATTCATATGTTCGCCGAAGCTGGGATGCGTGCCGAACGGATCGGGAATAGCGGTGAGCGGCCGGCCCAGATTGGCCGCGATCATTTCGGGATTTGGCAGATTGTCGGGCACCTTTCGCAAACCATCCATATCGTCCGAGAAGGCTATGAGATGGGCAGGCACATCCGACATGGCCTCGAAAGCCTGGCGCACCCAGCTGGAGCGTGCGACTTCGCCGAAGGTGCCGATATGCGGCAGGCCTGAGGGGCCATAGCCGGTCTCAAAGATCACCTGCTCCACCGTCTGTCCGGCGGCCTTGCGGCGCGCGATCCGCTCCAAGAGCTTGCGGGCTTCCTCGAATGGCCAGGCCTTGGCGGCAAGTGCCTGATCGGCCACGGTTTTCACAGCGAAATTCACTTTCTGTTAGGGCTGAAATTAAGCGTTTCGAAAGGGCGCGAAGCTAGGCTTTGGCAGGGGATAGCGTCAATGACTGCCAAAAGCACGTCCCAGAGCGATCATGCGCGGCAAATTTTCGCCGGTCGCATCGATGTGCTCTACACGATGGGGCGCCATTACCTCTCGCTGCCCTTCGCCGCTTTGTGCGTGCCCGCCACGCTGCTGGCCGGCAACCGGATGGGTTTTCTGACCGTCACGCCGCTTCTGCTTCTGATGGTGGTGGTGATCGCCTCCGAGCAATTGACCACCGCTTATCGCAACCGCGAGCCGGGAAGCGATCCGCATTTCTGGGCGCGCCGTTACACGTTCGTTTCGGCGATTGGCGGCGCGACCTGGGGGCTGGGTTCGATTTTCTGGTTCGCATGGGGGTCCTTCCCCGCTCAAGCCTATCTCGCGCTCGCCTACCTGGGCATGACCGCGACGGAATTCATCGCCCGCTCGGTTTATCGTCCCGCCTATACGGTGCATGCCATCTTCGCGCTGTCTCCGCTGGTGGTGATGCTGGCAATTCAGGGCGGCACCTTTCCGGTGATGACGGCCGTGCTGGTGACTTTTTTCGGCGCCGTATTGGTCAGCTATAGCGGCGGCATGGGCAAACTGATCGACAAAGGGCTTTCGCTGCAAAACGAAAATGCCAACCTCGTTTTGAATTTGCAGCACGAAAAAACTGAAGCGCTCCTAGCGCGCGACAGCGCTCAGGCTTCGGCACTGGCGAAATCGGCTTTCATCGCCAATATCAGCCACGAGCTGCGCACGCCGATGAATGCATTGCTGGGCATGGCGCAATTGCTGGAGCGGGCCGATCTTCCCCGACAACAGGCCGATCACGTCAAAGTGATGCTGGAAGCGGGCCGCGGTCTGCAGACTCTGCTGGACGATGTCATCGCGCTTACACGCGACGACGACGATGCCTTGGAGGATGAAGATTGCGATCCGGCCCAGACCGCACGCGCGGTGACGCGTCTGCTCCAGCCGCGCGCCTGGGAAAAGCGGCTCAGGCTGACGCTGCAGGCTGACGCCGAATTGCCGCGTGTGGCCGCCGATCCCCGCCGCGTACGTCAGGCGCTGCTCAAGCTCGCCGACAATGCGCTCAAATTCACGGAGCGCGGATTGGTGGAAATCCGCGTCAATGCCGAACGCGACACTTCAGGACACAAGATGGTCCGTTTCGCGATCTCCGACACCGGCCCCGGCATCACCGATGAGGTGGCGCGGCGCCTGTTCAAGCCCTTTTCTCCGGGCGATGTCTCCTATGCGCGCAGAGAACAGGGCGCAGGACTGGGCCTCGCCGTCACCAAGCGGATCGTCGAGCAGGCGGGCGGCGAGATCGGATTCGAATCCACCTCCGGCGACGGCGCGCTGTTTTGGTTCACGCTGCCCGCTTCCGGTCAGGCAATGGCGCAGCCCTCCGAAATTGCGTCGGAATCTCCACACCCGGCCCCCCAGGGGCTTTCCGTTCTGATCGCGGTAAGCGCCACCGATGTCGCGACGGCTCTGACCCATATGCTGGAGCCGTTCGGCAACCGGGTTGCTGTCGCTTCGGGCACCGCCGACGCGGCCGGGCACGCCGGCCGCGAACATTTCGATGTTCTGATCGCGGGCACCGACGAAGCCGATCTGCTGGCAGCCGCGCCGGGAAACAAGGCACCGATCCTGGCCGTGGTCATGCGCGGCGACCGCACGCCCGACGCCGCCACCGGCATCCTGCGCTGGCCGGTAACCGGCGATGCTCTTTTCCAGGCTCTGGATGTGATCGGCCCAGCCCGCGACGGGAACCAGACCGAGCCTGCCCTGCCCGCCGCCATCGATCCGCTGACCTTCTCGTCTCTGGAAAAATCGGTCGGCCTGAAAACCCTGATCGAAATCCTGCAATGCTATGAGACGACCGCCGAACAACTCACCAATGCGCTGGCCGAAGCTTGTGGCGAAGAGCGGTGGGATGACGCCGCACGCCTGGCGCAGGATATTGTGGGCGCCGCCGGTGGCCTGGGACTGACCGCGATGACACAGGCCGCGCGCCAATTCACTCAGGCCAACCGGGCGGGCGAAGATGGCCACGCCTTGCGCAATGCCGCACAGATCGTGGTGGGGGAACATCTGAGAGCGCGCAAGGCGCTGGGCAATCTCTATCCCGATCTGCGCTGAGCGCGCCTTCGCGACAGGACGCGAAAGCGCCGCACTTTCGCGGGCCGATACGCTATGATGCGGAATGCTCCCCGCAACCGACTCGCTTTCGGCGCTCATCGCCCTTGTGCCTGCGCCGCCTGGAGCCGCGGTCTGCCGCGGCGACACCTGCCGGCGCGTGGACCGCGACGGCGCGCGGGCGATCTTTCAGTCTGGTGACGTCCTGGTCGCCCATGCCGCCTTCGTTGCGGGGCGCCTGAAAGCGCAACCCTCCCGGCCGCTTTACGATGTGCTGGAGCTTTTCGCCTTTGTCCGCCCGGGTCAGCCCTTGGTGCCCAGCGCCCTGGGCCTGGCCCGCGCGCTTTTCCTCGACCTGCCGCAAACGCCCGAACAATCCGCCCAGGCACTGTTCGCAGTGGCGCAGCGTCTGCTGGACGAAGTGCGCGAGATGCCGGCGGACATGCGCGCCCGTTTGGCACCCTTGGTGGCCACCTTGGCGCGCAGCGGCTGGCGCTGGGGACCGCTCCTGCAAGCCGCGATAGGCCCGGAGACACCGCACGGCTCGCCCATCGCGGGCATGGAAGCCTGGCGCGCCTTGCCGCAATGGGAAGACGAGGCGCCTCCCGGCACGCCGGGCTCTCATCCCATCTCGCCCGAAGAAGCACGCGCGCGCCTCTTGTCTCTGGTGGGAACGCCGCGCCCGGAACAAAGCGCCTATAGCGACGCCGCGACCTATGCGTTCGGACCGCGCGAAGAATCCGGCGCGCCCAAAATCGCGCTGGTCGAAGCGGGCACAGGCACCGGCAAGACTCTCGGCTATCTCGCGCCCGCCAGTGTCTGGGCGGAGAAGAACGGCCCCGGCCTGTGGATCTCCACTTACACCCGCAACCTTCAGCGCCAGATCGTGCAGGAGATCGCCCATCTCTATCCCGACCCGGTGGAGCGCGCCGAGAAAGCCGTGGTGCGCAAAGGGCGCGAAAATTATCTCTGCCTGCTGAATTTTGAAGAAGCGGCCAAACGCACCGCATTGGCGCCAGGTCAGCGCAGCGTGGCGCTGGGGCTGATTTCGCGGTGGATCGGTTCGAACACCGATGGCGATATTTCCGGCGCAGGCTTTCCCGCCTTTCTGGCAGCGTCCCTGCCCTTGAGCGAAGTCACCGACCGGCGCGGCGAATGCATCTATGCCGCCTGCCCGCATTACCGGATCTGTTTCATCGAACGCGCCATCCGCCGCGCCCGCCATGCGCCCATCGTGGTCGCCAATCACGCCCTGGTGATCGCGCAGGCAGCATCGGACTGGCTCGCCACCGATCAAACCACCGACACACCACCGGAACGCCGCCTGCGGTATGTCTTCGACGAAGGCCATCATCTGTTCGATGCCGCCGATTCCGGTTTTGCCGCGCTTTTGTCGGGACGTGAGATGGCGGAGTTGCGGCGCTGGATACGCGGGCCGGAGGGTCGCGCCCGCACCCGCATGCGTGGGTTGGAAGAACGGCTGAAGGATCTCATCGCCGATGATGAAGAGGCCCAGCGCGCGCTGGAAGATGCCGTCCAGGCGGCAAGCGCGCTGGCAGGCGAAGGCTGGATGGCGCGGGTGACGGGCGCGGCGTCCCGCGGTCCGGGCGAGGTTTTTCTCACCGAAATCTACGCCCATGTCCGGGCGCGTAGTGACGACCGCGATGCGTTCTACACGCTGGAAGCCGAAGCCCATCCCATGGGCGAGGAAATCTTGCGCGCGGTGATGGAGCTTTCGCGCGCATTGAAACGCATCGCCGATCCCCTCACCCGTCTCTCCAAATTGTTGCGCAAGGCGATGGACGACAAGAGTGCAACCTTGGAGCCTTACACAAAGGCGCGCCTGGAAGCGGCAGCACGTGGATTGGATCGCCGCGCCCGGCTGGTACTGCCCGCCTGGATCCGCATGCTGGAAAATCTGGAGACCGGCGAGATCAGCGATGATTTCACCGACTGGTTCGAAATCAGCCGCGAAGACGGGCGCGATTTCGATGTCGGGTTCGAGCGGCATTGGATCGATCCCACCGTGCCACTGGCGTCTGAAATTCTGGAACCGGCGCATGGCGCGCTCATTACCTCCGCAACGTTGCGCGATTCCGACGCGGAGGGACAGGATTGGGAAAGCGCCGAAGTGCGCACCGGCGCGTTGCATCTGCCGCAGCCGCCCCGGCGCGCCTCTTTCGGCTCGCCTTTCCACTATGAAAACCAATCGCGCATCTTCGTCGTCAAGGATGTGCCGCGCCGCGATGCCGATGCGCTGGCGGCAGCGATGCGCGAATTGTTCCTGGCGGCGGGCGGCGGAGGGCTCGGCCTGTTCACGGCGGTCCGGGCCTTGAGAGATACAGAAGCGCGCATCGCCCAACCTTTGGCGGATGCCGGCATTCCGCTTTACGCCCAACACATCGACCGGCTGGATACTGGCGCCCTGGTGGACCTGTTCCGGGCAGAGGAGAATGCCTGCCTGCTCGGCACCGACGCCCTGCGCGACGGGGTGGACGTGCCCGGCCGCTCGCTCCGGCTGGTGGTGTTCGACAAGGTGCCCTGGCCCAAGCCCACCATCCTCCACAAAGCCCGCCGCGCCCGCTTCGGCAAATCCTATGATGATCTGATCACCCGTTTCCGGCTGAAACAGGCGTTCGGCCGTCTGATCCGCGGATCAGAGGACAAGGGCTGCTTCGTCATCCTGGAAAGCGCCATGCCGTCACGGCTTTTGACCGCTTTCCCGGAAAAGGCTCCGGTCAAGCGCTGCGGCCTGGCCGAGGCGATTGGGGATATTCGCCAATTCCTGGGCTGACCGGGGCCTTCACAGCCCCTATAAGCGGCCCATGACCGAACACCCGGAAATCCGCGCAGACGGCGAAGATGGCTATGGCCGTTTCTCGACCGGCATCCTTCCCAGTCATGTGCTCAAGCGGCTGATCGGAGCGGGGCGGGAAATTACGGCAGCCGAAGAGATCACCGCCGCCCAGATCCAGCCCGCCAGTATCGATCTCAGACTTGGCGCGGTCGCCTATCGGGTGCGGGCCAGCTTCCTGCCCGGCCCCAACGCGACGGTCGCCGATAAGCTCGCCAACGTCTTCATGCACGAAGTCGATCTGACGAATGGCGCGGTGCTGGAAACCGGCTGCGTCTATATCGTGCCATTGCTGGAGCGCGCGGAATTTTCGGCGCGCATCGCCGGGGTCGCCAATCCCAAAAGCTCGACCGGGCGCATCGACGTTTTTACCCGCCTGATCACCGACCGCGCCCAGGCCTTCGACCGGGTCGAAGCGGGCTATCGCGGCCCGCTTTACGCCGAGATCAGCCCGCAGACCTTTCCTGCCCTGGTGCGCAAGGGCTCGCGCCTCAATCAGTTGCGCATCCGCCACGGCTCGCCCCAGTTCAGCGACGCGCAGCTCCGCCGCCTGCATGTGGAATCACCCCTGATCGATGGTGAGCCCGATATCGACAATGGCCTGGGCCTGTCCATCGACTTGAAAGGCTCGGGGCGCATCGGCTGGCGCGCCAAGCGCCACACCGGTCTGATCGATGTCGATCGTCCCGGCATTCTGGACCCATACGAATTCTGGGACTCGATAGAGGCCAACCAGGCCGGTCATCTCGTGCTCGACCCGGAAGAATTTTACATCCTGGCGAGCCGCGAGCGCGTCGCCATTCCGTTGGACCATGCCGCCGAAATGGTGCCGTTCGATCCTCTGGTGGGCGAGTTTCGTGTTCATTATGCGGGTTTCTTCGATCCCGGCTTCGGTTTCAGTCCGGGCGCAAAACCATCGGCGCGCGCGGTGCTGGAAGTGCGCTCGCGCGAAGTGCCCTTTATCCTGGAACATGGCCAGACCATCGGCCGGCTGGTTTTCGAGCGACTCACCGATCCGCCGCCGCAAGCCTATGGCGCTGGGCTGGGCTCAAACTACCAAGGCCAGGATCTGAAGCTCTCCAAACATTTCAGAACCCCCTGATTCCGGCACGATGCCGGCGTCAACGCGCGCGCAAGAACGGACATTTTGGGCGTGTTTTCGACGCGCATTATCCATGGCGGTGGAAAACTGCACCCTTTTGTTGCCGAAAATCCACAGAGCATTGCCAAAAGTGCAGGTCCGCCCTGCAAGGCAGTTGCGTCTTGCCCTTCGTCCGGCACAGTTACGCCGCTCGCGGATGGACGGTTTGGGGAAACCCCGCGAGGTGTTGGGTCCAGTTGGGGGACTGGAAACAAGGGTCCGATTTGAAGGGGGCAGTGTGAGGCGGCTACGGCGCGAAAGCAGCCGGCCGCCTCATAGTTTTCTGGAACACTCTTTCCGCCTTTCGCACGCAGCGATCATGATCGCGCCATGATTCTGAAAACCGGAAGACTGAGCCTGCGCCCGCTTCGGCAGGACGACGCGCACGCCCTCTTCGCCATCCTGGGCGACAGCGAAACGATGCGCTTCTGGGATCGGCCCGCCATAGAACGCGCCGGAACCGCCAGCGAGATCGTCGCAAGTCAGCTCGCGGCCATGGAAGACGGACATTTTTTCTACTGGACTGTCTGGGCGGACCACGACGCCATCGGCAGCGTCGATCTCAGCAGTCTGGATTTCGGGCACAAGCGCGGGGAGATCGGATTCTTTTTCCGGCGTGACAGATGGGGCCAGGGATTTGCCCGCGAGGCGGGGAATGCGGTGATCGGCCATGCCTTCGGATCATTGAAGCTGGAGCGGCTGGAAGCGCGCGTCCATGCCGCCAACCGTCCCGCCAAAGCCTTGCTGAAGCGATTGAGCTTTCAACCGGAAGGCCGCCTGACAGGCCATATCCTGCGCGATGGCGTCCGTCAGGACGTCGATGTTTTCGGCCTTCTCAGTGCGTCCAGAACCAAGAACGGCGCGTAATAGACCACGACCGAGACCAGCCCGAGCGCCACCAATTCGCCGATATACCAGGGCCAAGGCGCCAGGAAGGTGAGCAGACTGACGTTATCGCCCTTGCCGCGCAGGAAGCCGTAATTGGTGCCCAGCGCATAATCGGCCGCGCCCGCCACGGCCACATAAAGCAAAGTGGCGCCGATGACGCGCGGCAGAGAAGCGGGGATCGGCCGCATGCGGCTGCCCACCGTCAGATACAGCAGCGCCGCGATCAGCCCGGCATGATCGAGCATAAAAAGCAGAAACTGGATGTCGGGAAAACCGCGTCCGACATCCGGCGTGATGACGCCTTGCAAGGTTCCGCCCAGGCCCCAGAAATAGCCAAGCTCATAAGCGCGCTGGTTTCGTGACAGAAGCGCCAGGATCAATGCGGCCTGTGCCCAGTCACAGAGATTGAGCGGCAAGACATTGCCGGGCTGGAGCCATCCGCGCGCACCCAGCATCACATACCAACCCAGCCATCCGGCAATCAGCAGTACGGCCAAAAACAATCGTACGGCGTGATCGCGCGCGCTATTCCCGCGCGTCCAAGCCGCCAACAGCAAAGGAACGCTTACGCTCAGCGCCAGGGAAATGAGATGCGCCGGACCGAAAAGGACAAAAGGCGGAGCCAAGCTTATTGCGGCGTGTGGAACGTCATCAGCACCAGCGGCTCGCCCTTGACGGCGGAGATCTGATGCGGCGCGCCGTGCGGCACCAGGATAAAATCGCCTTTGGCGATGGCGGTATCGGTGCCGCCTTTGATCGAGGGCGCCGACTGGTTGGTGGGATTGGTGCGCTTGGGATCGACCATCGCACCGCCCATAGTGATCGTGGCGGCGCCTTCGATCACAAACATCAACTCATTTTCCGTTTCATGCAGAGCGGCAGGTCCGGCGATAGGACGGTATTCCAGATTCGCGTGATAGGAATCCAGCGACAGGATCGGTTCCACGGTGATCGGTGCACCCCCTTTGCGATCCGCCTTTGCCTTGGCGATCAGCTGACGCACTTCTTGCGATGATGCAAAAGTCTTCATCGTCGCCGCCGTCATGGGTTGCGCGGTGACAGACGTGGCGCAAGCCAAGCCGAATGCGAGAACCGGAAAAAATGCGCGCATGAAACTCTCCCCTTTGCCGCGAGATTAGCCGCTTCGGCCTCGCGCGCAAAAATCATCATCGGCCACACCCGGCAAAGACAGAATCACATCCGCATAGGCCGCCCATCCATTCGAAGCCTTTGGCAAAGACCATCCACAGATCATGGAAAGGCGGAAGCGTGGCGCGCGGGCGGAACCTTGCACGCTACTTCTCTCTTGCAGTTGCGTCTTCACCATCCTTTCCGGGTCCGGCAATTAGCGTGAATTATGCTGCGATGCCGTGCCTCTGATGCATGCGGCCCCCGCCACGCGCATCAGTGTGCATTGCAACATGACATGTTCCGCGAGATGATCCGGAGCCGGAAAAATGCACATAAATCCAACTCAGCAACTTTTATCCAAATCGCTTTTTCTCTTTCATTTTGCGCACCCAAAAGATGCCCCGCGCCTTCCGCGGGCGCGAAATCCACGCTATAGTCGGTGTTCATCGGCCATTCTGGGGATGCGGCGTAGAGTTCATCGCAGGCTCGCATCACCTCCATGTGCAGCAAAAAATGGGGAGGTTAGTTTTGGAACAGACTATGAAGAGCGGATTCAATCGCAGGTCATTTCTGAGAAACGCCGGCGTCGGCAGCAGCGTCCTGGCGCTTGGCCCTCTAGCGGCATCGCTCACAACCAGCACGGCAGCCTCCGCCGCCGGTGCAGCCGACTTCGACACGACTGCCAATCGTCTCAATCACGACAGCGTGAAGTGGGATGGCGCGGTTCGTAGCGAACATATCGACCACGTCGTGGCCGGCATGGGCATCGCGGACATGGACTATAAGGCCGCGCCTGCCATCACGGCGGCGCTGCGCAAGGCCGTCCAATATGACAATTGGGGCTATATCGACATGGGCCAGCCCAGCCGCAAGGCCTGGCTCAAGAGCATCGTGGACTGGAACCATAAGCGTTATGGCATCACCGCCATGAACGAAGGCAATATGGGCGTTACCACTGGTGTTCATGCCGGTATTCTCGCCACCATGCACGCCTACTCGCCCCCGGGCAGCAAGGTGTTGATGGCGACGCCGATCTATAACGGCTTCTACAGCGACATCCGCGCCACCAAGACGGTCGCGAATGAAAGCCTGATGAAGTTCGTGAACGGCCGTTGGGAAATCGACTGGAACGATTTCGAATCCAAGGCCTCGCAGCCCGACACCAAAGTCTCGATCCTCTGCAATCCGCAGAACCCGGTCGGCCGCGCCTGGACCAAGGAAGAACTGACCCGCTATGGCGAAATCTGCCTCAAGCACAATGTGCTCGTGCTGGCCGACGAAATCCATTGCGACTTCATCAGCAAGGGCCAGAAGTACATTCCCTTCGCGAGCCTGGACAATGCCGCGATCGTCAAGAACTCCATCACCTACAAGTCCGTCAGCAAGTCCTTCTCGCTGGCCGGCATGAAGTGCGCCTGGTTCTTCACGACCAACCCGGAAGTCTATAAAGCGACCGCCTTCAACAACCATGCCGACCTGAACACGCTCGGCATGTATGCGGCGGAAGCGGCCTATGCCGGCGGCGAAGGCTGGCTGAATGATTGCGTGGCCTATATCAGCGACAATCATCAGTTCGCCAACGACTACATCAAAAAGAATATTCCGATGATCAAGGTCGGTCAGGCGCCGGAAGGCACCTACCTGCAATGGATCGACGTCACCGCCATCGCCGACAAGATCGGCGCCAAGAAGATGGCCGATGACGCCAACCAGCAGGCCAAGGAAGCCGCCGGCAAGATGGGAACGGACTATTCCGGCCGTGCGGAAATGACCGCCGTCCGCGTTCAGACTCCGGAAGACATGGTTCAGCATTGGATCGCGAAGAACGCCTTCGTCCAGCTCAATGCCGGCACGTCTTACGGCCTGGGCGGCGCGAACCATATGCGCATGAACATCGCCACCTCGCGCAAGACGCTTAAGGCGGCGTTGGACAGCATGGCGGCGGCGACCAAGAAGATCTCCGCCTAAATAACAGACGGCTCGTAAGAGCCGTCTCGCAACAATACAAACCGGCCCGGGCTGAAAAGTCCGGGCCGGTTTTCTTTTGTGCGTCAGGCTGGACCGCATCGCATGCCGCGCCGGTTCGGCTTTCACGCATTCGGGGAAGCCGTTATGATCCGCAATGCCCGGGGGGCCTGGGCCCGTCACAGCGAAATTCAATCGAGGGGATTCTACGCATGAGAAAATTATTGGCCTGCGCCATTCTGATGGCGGGACTTGTGGGACTATCCGCGGGCGCTCTGGCGCAGGAATTGCCGATCCCCGGCGTGGATCCCGCGAAGGACCAACCGGGCGCGCATGAATATCCCGATCCCAATCTGACGTATAAATTCGTGTTCGATATAGCCGGGGGACCCGACAGCCCGGACAAGGTCAATCCCGGCCTGCGCGGCGTGGCGGAGTTCATCAACACGCTGGCGAAATACAATGTGCCCGCCAGCCATCGCCAACTCGTGGTGGTGTTTCACCAGAAAAGCACGCCGGCGATCCTGATCAGCGACGAATATAAGAAGCGCAACAATGGCGTGGACAATCCCAACATTGCCCTTATTCAGGCGATGAAGAAGGCCGGCGTCGATTTTCGCGTTTGCGGTCAGGCGGTTCTGGGCATGAAGATCGACCACAAGACCATCCTGCCGGAGATTCAGCTCGATCTGTGGGCCGGCATGACCATTCCCAATCTGATGATGCGGGGCTATCAGCGCCTGAGCGACTGAAATACATCGATTGCAACGAAAAGGCGCGCGGGCACCGGCTCGCGCGTTTTTTATGATAAACCACGCGCGATAGGCCGCCCACGGCAATTAAACAGATGCCTCTTCCGGTCGCGCCTTAATCAAGCGATCTTTCGCCGGCCGATTGGCGCGGCCCAAGCGCGCGCAACGCCCCACAATTTTCCGGACCGTGAGAGAAGAAAAGAGACGGCGATCCCCAGCGCCAGCGACGCCACGATTTGAAACAGCCAGAATTTTCCGAACTTGGCCTGCAATACGATATCGGTCAGATACATGGGAAAGACGTTGAACAGATAGATATAGAAACTCGCCGCCGCGATCGTTCCCACCGCCCGGCCAACCGGTCTGGGCATCGAGACCCGGCGCACAAACACGATCAGCCCGGCGGCGACAAGCATTGCCGCCACATGAGCGTCGTTCCAACCCCAAGCCATGGCCGAAATGGTTGCAAGCATGACAAACAGCGCCAGACGCAATTGCCATCCGGCAAGAGCGATCGCCCAGCCCGCAGCGAAATAAATCAGCATCTGGTCCGGGCTGCGGAAAACATGCGCAGCAGCGTCAAGCATCACGCCGCCGATCAACCGGATCGCCAGAGCGACGCCCACAAAAGTTAGACTGAAAAATGTGGGTCGCTGCGCAGCGAATTCCCGGATCGCGGGCACGGCAAACGCAAAACAGATCGCAGCGACGCACCAAGTCAGACTTTCAAAGAACCAATAGATGTTAAGTATGCCGCCCCAATCGCCGCGAAAAGTACTGATAAACAGCAGATGCGACCAGACGACCTTCCGGTGCATTACAAAAACGGCGAACATGATCCCGAGATAAATCAACAGATAGCGCCGGATGAAATCCATGAAAGCGCCACGCGACCCGCCCGCCACCAGACGCCCCTGCTGAAACCTTGCCCAGGTGAATCCGGAAAGCATCATCAGCAAATCGGCGCCACCTTGGATGTTGCCCAATGCGTGCTGAAACAGGATTTGCGTGATCGCCAGGCAACGCACGACGATATCGCTTTCCAGCGACATCAAACGCCAGGTCGCGGATCCCTGCAATATGTTGGACCGCGCCAAGGCCCGCAAACGCGCCAGAGAGAGCTTCTCCCAACCATCCGGCACTTCGCCCAACGCCTCTTCGATCGCGATCGAACATTGAACATAGCTGAGAGAATCGCCGTTCAAACTGTCGAAGCTATCGGTGTCCGCCAACGGCGCACCGCGCGCCAATCGCCGGTAATATTCCGCTACCGTTTCTATAGGGGCCGTTCTCACAAGAACAGGTGGGCTTTTATGGCTGCGGCCAGCGGACAGAATGGCGGAATAGTCGATCTTGCCACCGAAGAGCCGGGGCATTTCAGGGAGCTGGACGAAGGAAAATATATCGTCCGGAAGACCCAGCGAACGCAGCGCCTGGCGCGACGTATCGAGATCCGCCTCGGTCGCAGCAGCGATCACGATCAAAGCATCGTCACCTGCGACGACAGCTTGAACTCCGGCCTTGCGAAGTCGTGCCTCCAGATCATCCAACCCAATACGCAAGCCATACGGCTTCACGAAGCGGCTCTTGCGCCCAATGACGCGAAATATTCCGGGCTCTACCTCAGTCGCCAGATCGCCCGTGCGCAACACATCAGAGCCTGGCGGGTCGGCCAAACTTTTCCGCTCATTCGCATAGCCCATCATCACATTCGGACCGCGATAGATAAGTTCGCCTGGCGCGCCTGCGACGACACGCGTGCCATCTTCATTCTCAAGCCATAGCTCACCGCCTTGAATCGCCTGGCCGATGGCGCCTGGGTATCGCGGCACGAGTTCGGGGCGAAGATAGGCGATGCGCGCTGTAGCCTCGGTCTGTCCATACATGATGAAAAGCCGAGCTCGTGTCCTTCTCGCCTGTTCGGCCACGCGCGCGGCGAGATCCTGCGCCATATGTCCGCCAGCTTGGGTCAATGTCGTCACACTCGCGGGCAGGTTCGCCAGCAGACCGCATCGCTCCATCAACTCATAGCTGTGCGGCACTCCGGCCAGGCCCGTCACGCCGCGCGCCTGAAGCAAGTCCCGGAAAGCCGGATCGGCGACACGCAATTCCGTCAACACAATCGATCCGCCCACGGCCAAATGCGAATTCAATACCGACAGGCCGTAAGAATATGAAAGCGGGAGATTGGTCACGGCACGATCGGCCGCGCTGAGACCCAGATACGCGGCGATCGAACGGGCATTCGCATCCAGCGCAGCACCACTCAATCGGACGAGCTTTGGACTGCCTGCCGAACCGGAAGTCGATAACAAAAGCGCCAAGTCCGGATGCGGCGCGGATTGCCAGGGGGTTGGAGTGATCGTCAAGCGCCAGCTGCCGCCCGGGCCATCCAGGGCATAATTTGCGTCGGGCTGGTAGCGATCAAGAATATGGTCCGCTGCCACTCCGCCAGAATGCAAGATGACGGGCCTGTTCGAGCGGAGCGCTCCAAGATAGGCCACCAGAGCTTCCACGCAGCTCCGCGCTTCGATTGCCAGCAACCTTACATCATCGGGTAGAGACGCGGCGAAAACGTCCGCCATATCGGCGAACTGACGATAGGAAATAGAGACGCCATCCTCGCGGATCAGCGCAGGCGTATCTCCCCACCCTTCAATATCCGCCGCAAAACCCGGAACAATCCGCCTGCCCCCCGACATAGCGCCCCCTCACCTTATGCAAAATCAAGGAGTGTCCCATCACCATTGTCAAGCGGCGCACGGAGATCGCATTTCAAAAGCCTCGGCGACGGAATTCATAGGTCGAAAATAGGCACGCAAACACCATCCGCGCGCCTTTTTCACCACAAAGAGCTATGCTAGAGAAATTGGACGTGAGCGGGGCGGTACAAGCGCAAGCGCGCGGGTGTAGTTCAATGGTAGAACGGCAGCTTCCCAAGCTGCATACGTGGGTTCGATTCCCATCACCCGCTCCATTCCCTTCGACTTCCTGATACCGAATCCTCGTCCTTCAGTTTGGCGTTCCGGCTCACGGCTGCGCGGGCTTTACGTGGCACCCATCCCGACGTCGCTCTCGACAGCGTCCTGCGAAGAAATTATCTATAAAAAATGGGAACGGCCGCCGAAGACACAATTGCGAACCGGATCAGCCGCATCTTGGCGGACCGCATCATCACCGGCGCGCTGGGACCTGGCGCCAAGCTGAGGCAAGACCACATCGCCGAAGAGTTCGGCGTCAGCCATGTGCCGGTCCGGGAAGCTTTTCGGCGCCTCGAAGCACAAGGTCTTGCCGTAAGCGAAGCGCGCCGGGGCGTGAGAGTGGCCTCTTTTTCAACAGCGGAAGTCGAGGAAGTTACGCGCATGCGCTCCGTCCTGGAGGGTCTCGCGCTTCGGCATGCGGCACCGCATTTGACCCCTTACATTCTGGATCAGGCTGACGCGATCAACCGCGTCGGAGACCATGCTGCCGATATCAATCAGCAGGAAGAGGCCAATAAGCAGTTTCACCATCTGCTGCTGGCACCATGCGATATGCCCAGATTGCTGGCCGAGATTGACGATCTTCATATGATCGGATCTCGCTTTCTGTTCGTCGCCGAGCCTGCCGGATGGACGCCAAGAGCCGATTCCGACCATCACGCCATTCTGCGCCACCTTCGAATCGGAAATGTGGACCAGGCCGTTCGCACATTGGAGCGGCATGTGTTGCGGCTCACGGAAAAGCCCATTCGGCTGCCGACAAAGTCCTAGTCCAAAGCCAGGTTGCATCAAGCGCCCGGTCCACAACCCGTGGGCCCTTGCTGGCCTGTCCGTCGCGAAATAATAGATAAAACAACAATAAATCTATAGATTCGCAAGGAAGGCCTGTCATGTGTGAGGTTTCAGTAGCCAAACCACTTACATTAGCCCTGGATTCCCGCGGTAGCGCCACCAAAGAGGCGAAGATTATCTATAATTCTCCGTTCAATGATTTGCTGTTCCGGGCACAGGCAATTCACCGGGAGAATTTCGACCCCAACGCCATCCAGATCAGCCGCCTCCTCTCCATCAAAACCGGTGGCTGTGCCGAGGACTGCGGCTATTGCAGCCAGTCCGCCCATTATTCGACGGGCCTCAAAGCTCCCGGCTCATGGAAGTCGAGCATGTGCTCGCGGAGGCACGAAAAGCAAAAGCGGGCGGAGCGACGCGCTATTGCATGGGCGCGGCCTGGCGCACCCCCAAGGACCGCGACATGAACACGTTGGTCGCCATGATCCGGGGCGTCCGGGCGCTCGGCATGGAAACCTGCATGACACTCGGAATGCTCACACCCGAACAGTCGGCGCGGTTCGCCGATGCCGGCCTCGACTATTACAACCACAATATCGATACGTCCGAACGTTATTATTCGGAGATAATCACCACCCGCACGTTCGAGGACCGTCTCGAAACACTGGCCATCGTCCGCGATGCTGGCATCAAGGTCTGTGCGGGCGGCATTCTCGGCATGGGCGAAACAGTCGAAGACCGCATCGCGATGCTGGTTACACTGGCCAATCTGCCGGCGCCACCCGAAAGCGTACCGATCAACATGCTGATCCCTATCCCCGGCACCAAGCTGGAAAATTCCGCACCGATCGATCCGATCGATTTCGTCCGCACCATCGCACTCGCGCGCATCCTGATGCCCCGCGCCCATATCCGCCTGTCCGCCGGGCGCACCGCCATGAGCGATGAAATGCAAGCGCTTTGCTTCTTTGCAGGCGCCAATTCCATCTTCGCCGGTGATACGCTTCTGACCGCGGACAATCCCGGCGAGAGGCACGATACTGCTCTCTTCCACCGGCTCGGGCTGAAGGCCATGGAAGGGGGCCTGTCCCGGTGAGTTCGCAGGCGCTCGCCCGCTACGAAACCACACTTGCCGGTCTCGGGCGCAAGTCGCGCCTGCGCACACTCACGCCGCCGCGGGGCGTGGATTTCACCTCCAATGATTATCTCGGTTTCGCCAATGCGCTGCGCGTGAAGGCGGCGATATCGGCCGCAATCGATTGCGGCATACCGGCGGGCGCCGGTGGATCGCGGTTGCTGCGCGGCAATCATTGGGTCCATGAAGCGCTCGAAAAAGAAGCGGCGGCTTTTTTCGGCGCGGAAAGGGTTCTTTATTTCGGCAGCGGGTTTGCCGCGAACGTGGCGCTCTTCTCATCCTTGCCGCGGCGAGACGACCTGATCGTTCACGATGCGCTCATCCATGCGAGTGCGCATGACGGCATTTCGGCCAGCAAGGCGAAAGCGGTGGCCGTGGCGCATAACGATGTCGGGGCTTTCGACGAGGCCATTCGCCGTTGGCGCGGCAATGGCGGCCTTGGCCACCCCTGGATTGCCATCGAGAGTCTCTATTCCATGGACGGAGACCGGGCCCCGATTTGCGAACTCATCAAACTCGCCAATCTTCATGACGGGTTTCTGGTCGTGGACGAAGCCCATGCCACGGGCATACTCGGTCCCGGCGGCCATGGTCTCGCATCGGGTCTGGCGGCGCGCAGCAATGTCTTGGTGTTGCACACATGCGGCAAAGCGCTCGGCGTCTCCGGTGCGCTTTTGGGATTGCCGGGAATTCTTGCCGATTACATGATCAATCGCGCGCACAACTTCATCTACTCGACTGCGCCATCGCCCTTGATGGCAGCTGGCGTACGCGAGGCACTGCGCATGGTCGCCGAAGAGCCAGAGCGCCGCGGGCGACTGGAAAGCCTGAGGGCCTTCGCTGGCGAACAATTGCAATCGAAACTCGGCATCCACGCCAGCGGTTCGCAAATCCTGCCGGTCGTGATTGGCGACAATATTCGCGCGCTTCAGATTGCCGATTATATGCAAAACGAAGGCTTCGATGTCAGAGCGATCCGCCCGCCGACCGTTCCGGAGGGAAGCGCGCGCATTCGGATATCCATCACACTCAATGTCGATGAAATCCAGATTTCGCAGATGGTCGAACGGCTCGCCACAGCGATCGATCAGAGCAAAGGATGACGGTGCGTTTCGCGATTTCCGGAACCGATACCGGCATCGGCAAGACGGTATTTTCCGCCGCATTGGCCGGTGCGTTGAACGCCCATTATTGGAAACCCGTGCAGGCGGGCCTCGATGGCGAGACCGACAGCGAGGCCGTTGCGCGGCTCGGCAGCGTGCCGAAAAGCCGCATATTGCCGGAAGCCTATCGCCTTTCGACGCCCGCCTCCCCGCATTTCTCTGCCTCTCTCGATGGCATAGTGATCGATCCTGCCCATCTTGCGCCACCGCAAGTCAGCGGCCCTCTTGTTGTCGAAGGCGCAGGCGGACTTCTGGTGCCTCTCTCTGACGATCTGGTCTTCGCCGATATGTTTGCCCGCTGGCAAATTCCGGTCATCCTCTGTGCCAGAACATCGTTGGGGACGATCAACCACACACTCTTGTCGCTTGAAGTGATGAAACGTCTCAGCATCCCGATATTCGGCATCGCATTCATTGGCGATGAGAATCGCGAAACACAACGCATCATCGTAAAAATGGGCGGAGTCCGCGCGCTGGGCCGCTTGCCATGGATACCGGATTTGGGTGCCGATACACTGCGGCAAACGTTCCGCGAGAATTTCGACCTGGCGGCTTTTGCGAACGCGCCATGATGAACCAATCGGCCGTTTGGCACCCTTTTACGCAGCACGCACTCGAACCGCCGATGACGCGCATCGCATCGACGGAAGGCGCCTATCTCGTGGACGAGGACGGCAATCGCATTCTCGACGCCATTTCATCCTGGTGGGTTGTCACGCATGGTCACCGGCATCCCAGAATCATGAACGCCATCCGCACTGCGACAGACGCGTATGACCAGATCATCTTCGCCGATTTTTCGCATGAACCGGCCGAACAGCTCGCAAAAGGCCTGATCGCGGTCGCTCCACCCGGATTGAAACATGTCTTCTATTCCGACAGCGGCTCGACGTCGGTCGAAGTGGCGATCAAGATGGCGCTCGGCACCTTCCACAACCGAGGCGAACCCCGCGATCGCATCGCCGTGATGGAGAACAGCTATCATGGCGACACAATTGGTACGATGTCGGCCGGAGAACGGGGTGTTTTCAACGCCGCGTATGAACCGCTGCTGTTCGGCGTCGATCGGCTTTCCTTTCCACAAGCGGGGCATGAACAGCAAACGCTTGATCGGTTCGAAGCGCTTTGCCGTACAGGCCGCGTGGCGGCCTTGCTGATAGAGCCCCTGGTGCTTGGGGCCGGCGGCATGAAAATCTACGACGCAAACCTGCTTGCCGGGTTGAAAAACATTGCCGGACAATATGGATGCCTGTTCATCGCCGACGAAGTGATGACCGGCTGGGGCCGGACAGGAACGATGTTTGCCTGCGAACAGGCCAAGATCACGCCCGATATCCTGTGCACTTCCAAAGGGCTGACCGGCGGCGCGCTGCCGCTTGCAGCCACGCTCTGCACCGGCGCGATATTCGACGCGCATCTATCGACCGACAGGCGCAAGACATTCTTTCATTCGAGCTCCTATACCGCCAATCCCATCGCCTGCGCTGCGGCGGCCGCCAATCTTGAGGTTTGGCGGGACGAGCCGGTGCTGGCCCGCATCCGAAATATCGACGCCATGCATCGCCGGAATCTGGCACGATACGGCGCAGATGCGCGGTTCGCCAATGTTCGGCAAGCCGGAACGATTGCCGCGCTTGATCTCGTCGTGCCGTCGGCGGGCTATCTTGCCGAAATCGGACCTCGTCTGCGCAAATTGTTCCGCGCGCGCGGGTTACTCATCCGCCCCCTCGGCAACGTCCTCTATCTGATGCCGCCCTATTGCATCACGGAAGACGAAATCGAGCGTGTTTATGCCGCCATCGACGAGGTGGTCTCGATTGCACTGGAAAGCCTGTGACAGACCACCGCTCGTCCCGCATGGCGGGGTTCGGACACGCGGTGCCAGCGCGGTGCGTCGGCAATGCGGAAATCGAAACCCGCCTGGGACTCGAAACCGGCTGGATCGAGCGCCGGACCGGCATCCGGACGCGGCATTGGGCCGAAAAAGGCGACACACTGAGTGGGTTGGCCGCCATAGCTGCGCGAATGGCGCTGGAAGACGCAGCCATCGCCCGCACTGATATCGCACTGACGCTACTCGCGACCTCCACACCCGATCATCCGTTGCCGCCCTCTGCTCCCCTGCTCGCGCACAGACTGGGCCTCGAAAACTCCGGCGCCATTGATCTTGCCGGCGCCTGTTCGGGCTTCCTCTACGCGCTCGCACTGGCGGACAGTTTCGTCAGAGTACATGGCCGCGCCGTGCTGGTGGTGGCCGCAAATATCCTCAGCCGCCGCATCAATCCCGCCGAAAGAGCGAGTTCCGTGCTCTTCGCCGATGCAGCTGGCGCCGTCATACTTTCGCCGGATCGGGATTGCCGGCGCGGCCTTCTTTCCGTCGATCTCTCCTCGGACGGAAGCGGCTATGATTTGATCCAGATACCAGCCGGGGGCAGCAATCGGCCTTTTTCCACAGAGATCGAACCGGAGGAGTTCCTGATGACGATGCGGGACGGCCGCGAAGTTTTTTCGCGCGCTGTGGACCTGATGAAAAATACGTCGCTGCGCGCGTTGGACCAGGCAGAGATCGCGGCCCGGACTATCGACCGATTCATTCCACACCAGGCCAATGCACGGATGCTGGGCACGGTTTGCGGTAATCTCGGCATCGATCAGTCAAGAATGGTCCGCACGATCGAAACCTATGGCAATTCATCCGCTGCCACGATCCCGCTTTCTCTGTCCATTGCCAATGGCAGTAAAAAGTTCGCTGAAGGCGAAACCTTGCTTCTGACGGCTGCGGGCGCGGGCCTTGCCGGAGGGGCCGCCGTCATTCGGGCCTGAACCCCGGGCCGCGCCCTGCCCGCGCTACAGTTCCAATTCGAGCGGCCGTTCAAAAAGAGCGCAGGCGAAAAAATGGTCTTTAATTGCAAAAACTGCCTCCTCACGCACTTTGGAGAGTCTCTCGCTGCTCGATGACGTGCCTTCAACGGAAAAGAAGGTCACACGCCGCAACCCGATCATCCCCAAAACAAAGGTCAGATAGGGCGTGAGAAAATCGGGCTGGCGGGCCCTATCGCCGGAATAACGGGCGCCCGAACTGACAGCCACGAAAACAGGACGATCCGCCAGCAAAGCGATCTTGCCGTCCGGGGCCATGTCGAAGGTGCGGCGGACACGTGCGATGTGATCGATCCAGGCCTTCAATACCGACGGCACGGTGAAATTGTGCATGGGCGTTCCGATCACCACAAAATCGGCTCTTTCCAGTTCCTGAACCAATTCCTCCGAATAGGCCATCGATCCTTGCGGTGCGAACTCCACCTCGGCCTTCTGGGTTTGGCCGAGGGCGGTCGCATATTGCGCGTCGATATGGGGAATGGTGCCGTCGCCCAGCCTTCGCTCGGTCACGATTGCGGTCGGCTCAAGCCGCAACAGGTGTTCAACGATTTGCCGCGAAAGCCAGTGACTCTCCGCCGCCTCACCGCGCGGACTGCAATTTATGAGCAAAATACTCTTCATCGGCCAAGCCTGGAATATCGACAGGCCAGAAGTTATAGCCGCGATGGCCTGCTTTTACGGTCCAAGATAAGACATTCAGACCAGGCCATGTTTTTGGGCCGCGTCCGTCATGGTATGGTCGCCCCAATCCATTTGCGGAAACGGGAGAGCCATGGTTGACGCACGCACAGGCTTCATCTCGCCCCGGAACTTCGCAGCAGGCGCGCCGCTCTATCGTCAGATCTACGACCGGTTTCGCAGCGCCATCAGCAGCGGGTTGCTGGCGCCCGGCGACCGCATACCGTCGGCGCGCGCCCTGACGAAAGAATCGGGTCTATCCCGGAGCACCATCGACACCGCCTACGCCTTGCTGACCGCAGAGGGCTACATTAAGCCGCGCGGCCAGGCGGGAACGATCGTGACGCCGGGCCTGAAATCCCCCGCGCCATTCGCAACGCCGGCGCCCCGCAACGATAGCGGAATCGGCCCCGCAGGATTTCGCCCGGACATCATCCTGCCGTTCCAGATGGGGCTGCCTGCACTGGACGCCTTTCCCCGAAAAATCTGGGCGCGGCTTGGGGCACGTTGCGTGCGCGCGATGAAGCCTTCCGACATGGCGCAGCCTCCCGTGTTCGGCCTTCCTGCACTGCGAACCGAAATCGCGGCCTATCTTCAGGTCTCGCGCGACGTAACCTGCGCGCCATCACAAGTGTTCATCACGTCGGGTTATCGCCATACCATCGAAATGATTGCCATCGCGCTTTTGAAAGCTGGCGATCGCGTCTGGTTGGAAGATCCCGGCTACCCCCCGACCCGGGAGTTGCTGCGGCACAGGGAAATCGATCCGGTCGCGGTGCCGGTCGATGGCGAAGGCATGGTGGTTTCAAAAGGCGTGGCGGCGGCGCCGCGAGCCCGTGCGGCCGTGGTGACGCCGGCCCATCAAAGCCCGCTGTGCATGGCCCTCTCTTTGCCCAGGCGTATCGCATTGCTGGATTGGGCCGCGCGCAACAAGGCCTGGATCATAGAGGACGATTATAATGGCGAGTATCGCTATGTCAGCCGGCCTCTACCCGCTCTCAAAAGCTTGGACCGGGATGGGCGCGTGCTTTATGCCGGGACGTTCAGCAAGGTGCTGTTTCCCAGCATCCGGCTCTCCTATCTCGTCGTGCCGGAAGCGCTGGTCGAACGTTTCGAGGAAATCGGCCAGGCTTTCACGGGGGGCAGCCCCGAACTGACCCAGCGCATCGTCACCGCTTTCATCAGGGAAGGGCATTTCGCCCGCCACATCCAGCGCATGCGAAAGCTGTATGCCCAACGCCGGGACGAAACAGCGAACGGCCTGGAGGCCATTCTGGGACAGCATCTGCACATCGAGCACCCGCCCGGCGGCATGCATCTGATCTTACATTTGAAAGCGCGCCAGTCGGACCGCCGCCTTGCCGCACGCCTGTTGGCGAACGGCTTGTACGCCGAAGCTTTGACGGACTGGACGATGGAAGAAAAATGCGCGCCGGCCCTTCTTGTCAATTTCACCAATATCGAATCCCGGAAAAGCGCCGAAGCGCTCGCAAGGCGCATCCTCAAACTTCTGTGATCATGGCCTGATCGCTAAGGCACATCTTGGCGCTTATGGTCCAAGCCAAGATTGCGGAGAGTGAAATCCTCAAATTGAAGAGGATTTCTCATGACGAGCCGGATCGATTACACCAAGGCAGCTCCCGACGGATACAAGGCGCTGGGCGCGGTCTACGCCACACTGTTGAAGAGCGATTTGCCCAAGCAACTCGTCGATCTGGTCTATCTGCGGGTTTCGCAGATAAATGGCTGCGCATTCTGCATGGACATGCATTCGCGCGATCTTCTCAAATCCGGCCTCTCCATCGACAAGCTGGTCCTGGTCCAAGGTTGGCGCGATGCAGGCGCGATATTCGATCCGCGGGAAAGCGCCGCGCTCGCCTGGGCAGAGACCGTAACGCGCGTGGCCGACACCCACATCCCCGATGCAGATTACGAAAGGGCCGCCAGTGTCTTTGACGCCAAGGACCTGGCCGATCTGACGTATGCGATCGGGCTGATGAACGCTTTCAACCGGCTGGGCATCGCCTTCCGCACGCCGCCCGCGGCGAAAGTTTGAGCGGCGGATATGGGCATGGCGTGGTTGCTGCTTTGCATCGCCGGCGTCTTGGAGATCGCTTTCGCCCTTGGTGTGAAATGGTCGGAAGGATTTACGCGGCTGGTCCCCACCCTGTTCACCATCGTGACCGGCGTGGCGAGTGTTATTCTGCTGTCGCGCGCGTTGCGCTCCCTGCCCGTCGGCACCGGCTATGCGGTATGGACCGGAATAGGCGCGGCAGGCACCGCCATTCTGGGCATGCTGATTATGGGGGACTCTGCGGCGCCCGCCAGAGTGCTCTGCATCTTGCTCATCTTCGCAGGCGTGATCGGACTGAAACTTGTATCGGCGGGCTGACGAAAATCGGCTCAATTTCCTGAAAGGAGCAATGACATGAACAAAATCAAATTCCTTCTGGCGGCAGCGCTTACCACCAGTGCGGTTACCGCCGCACATGGCGGAACCGGAACGGCATCGAGCCTTACCGCCAAGGACCTTCCGGACGTTCCGGGAAAGGAAGGCATGGTCGAACTGGTTGAGTTCGCACCCGGAGAGGCCTCGGAGCGGCACCGTCACAATGCCGATCTTTTCGTCTATGTGTTGGAAGGCACCGTCGTCACCCAGTTGGAAGGTGAAGCGCCAAAAACACTGCATGCCGGTGAAGTCTTCACGGAATCACCGTCCGACATTCACGTCGTCAGCCGCAATGCCAGCACGACGAAACCTGCAAAGCTGTTGGTCTTCTTTGTGAAGGCCAAAGGCGCCCCGCCCACTGTACTGGTGCCCCACGATCAAAAATAATGTGCCGGATGCTCGGCACCGCTCCCGGTGCCGAGCACATCGGACATCGCCGCGTTCTATCCGCGCCTTTCGAGAAGACCGATCTTTTCCTGGGTTCGCCCGGCGCACTCACGATTGATCGAACCGATCAGAAAGCAGATGGCAATCAGTGCGGCGCTGCCGATCATCACCAGAACGCCCCGGCCAGTGGAAAGCCCTGCCTGTATCAAATTCTCATAAATGACGGTCAGAACCGGAGCAGCCCAGAGCCAGGACAAAAACCGGCGCGATTGCTGGCGATGGAGAAACAGGCGGCGATATTCGGCGCGCAATGCAAAAGCATTGCGGATGGTGCAGGGCTCGACATGCGAAATCAGCGCCAGAAAGCCGGCCACCAGCGCGCAAAGGCTTAGGAACCATAGGCCGATATGCAGGACCACCTGCCCCACCACCGCGAAAAACAACAACGCGAGCGCTTCCCATAATAGGCCAAGCCGCATGTGCCGGAGGAAGGCTGGATAACTCTGGGAAAGCGCAGCGTCGTCGTGATGGTCCCCAAAGTCTTCCAGCTCACGATCCCCCTGCATGATCAAAAGCGTTCGCAGGACACCCAACAACGGGATCGCCAGGGGCAACAGCATCACGAATTGCAACGCCATCTGGAAATCCGGCGTCCCGGCCGCACGCGCATTTAGACGGCCCAGGGTTTCGGGACAGAAAGCAATGATGACAATGGCGATCAGGATCGCGTCAATGATCGAACGTTGCACCGTGGGGCGGCCCGTCCGGCGATAGGTCTCGCACAAAATCAATCCCGTCAGTGCCGCCGCCGTGGCGAGCGCCGCCTGCACCGGACCGAGATGCCATGAGGGGGCACCTAAATCCACTAGGCAAAAGTAGATAAGCCCGCCCTGCAACAGCAGCAGGGGCAGATTGGCTGCGCGGATCGCACAACTCAGGATCACCAGCGGCACAGTGCCGAGCGCCTCGGTCATATATTGCGAAGGCCCGCGATAGATTTCCCGAAGATCGCCCACCACCGTTTCGCGGGCTGCGGGAGGGATCAGAAACTGCAAGATCTTTTCCAGGATGACCGGCGGAGCGGTCAGCGGTTGGGTTTCCATGCGCCCCCCTTCCAGCTTTGCGCGATTGTCTCATATATCCGCCGCGCGGTTTGCGCAGATTCCTGCAAGGCGCGCGCACCCGATTTTTCCAGCCGGTAATAGCGCCGCGACCTTCCGCCCCGCTCCTTGATGGGATCGGACAGCCAGGAGGAAATCAAGCGCTTGTCTTCCATCCGGTCCAGCGTGGCATAGACCGCGCCGCGTGCGACTTTCCGTGTGCCGCTTAGCGCTTCGACTTTGGCATGGATGGTGACGCCATAGGCCCCATCATTCAGGGACAATATCGCGGCAAGAACGACCTGCTCGAATTGACCGATCGCGGTTTGTGGCGCCATTTAATCTACATGGTATGTTTAATCTCGGCCACGAGTCAATCCGCCATAGCGCGACAGCCGCGAATTAAAATCTTCGCTCTATAATACATACAGTGTAGGATAAATCCGCGCATCATAGGGAGAAGCGACATGGATTCGGCGATTTCCTTGCGGCAAGTGGTGAAGTCTTACCGGCGCGGACGCGAACGCGTCGAAGTCTTGCATGGGCTCGATCTCGACATCGCCAAGGGTGAATTCGTCGCCCTGATGGGCCCCTCGGGCTCCGGCAAAACCACCATCTTGAATCTGATCGGCGGCATCGACCGCGCCGACAGCGGTGCGGTGGAAATTGCGGGCACACATCTGGAGGCGATGTCGGCCGGGCAGTTGGCGACTTGGCGATCACGCCATATCGGCTTTGTGTTCCAATTCTACAATCTGATGCCGGTGCTGTCGGCGGCGGCGAATGTCGAACTGCCGCTGCTTCTCACCAGCCTCTCCCGCACCGAACGGCGGAACCACGTCGCCACTGCCCTGAAAATGGTGGGACTTTCCGATCGCGCCTTGCACAAGCCTGGGGAATTGTCCGGCGGGCAGCAGCAGCGCGTCGGCATCGCGCGCGCCATCGTTACCGATCCCGATATCCTGCTCTGCGACGAACCCACCGGCGATCTGGATCGCCAATCGGCGGACGACATTCTTGGTCTGTTGCGGGACCTTAATCGCCACCACAACAAGACCATTCTGATGGTGACGCACGATCCCAAAGCCGCCGAGTTCGCCACCCGCCATGTCGAGATGGACAAGGGCCGTCTTGCAGAAAAGCTGGCGGCTTGACCATGCGCTATCTCCCCCTCATCTGGGCCGGACTCATCCGCCGCCCCGTCCGCAGCCTTCTCACATTTCTTTCCATTTTCGTGGCGTTCATTCTGTTCGCACTGCTGGGCGGCATCAGCGCCGGTCTCGCGCATGTGCGCGAAGCGTCGCGGCTCGACATGCTCTACACCACGCCACGCTTCGGCGCGCCTCTGCCTTACGCCTATGCCGGCAAGATTGCCGCAGTGCCGGGTGTCACCATCGCCGCGCCTGAGACGATGATGCGTGGCTATTACCGCGACCCGAAGAATCCGATCGGGGTTCAGATGGTTCGGCCGGACATCTTCGCCGCGCATGACGACATCCTCGTCACCAAGGCGCAAATAGCGGCTTTTGCGGCAAACCGCTCCGCCGCCATCGTGGGCGTCGGCTTCGCCCGCGCCTATGGCTGGAAAGTCGGCGACAAAGTCTCGATCACCAGCGCAACCTTGTCCGCCAATGGAGGCCGGAGTTGGACCTTCGACATCATCGCCATCGCCCAGGATGCCGATTATGAAGACCTGCCCTTCTTCGTCGCCAATTATGATTACTTCGACCAAGCGCGTCTGACCGACAAGGGCACAATCAACATGGTGTCGGTGCGGACCAATGATCCCACCCGCTCTGCCGAAATCTCCCGCGCCATCGATGCACTTTTCGCCAATTCACCGGCGCCCACGCGCACGATCTCGGAAAAGGCCAATCAACAATCCAGCACCCAGGCGCTGGGCGATGTGGATGTCCTCACCCGCACCGTCAGCAGCGCAGTGCTGTTCATGCTGCTTTTTCTCACCGGCAACACCATGATGCAGTCGGTACGGGAGCGCATTCCGGAGTTTGCCGTGATGCGGACCTTGGGCTTTTCCGATGCAGGCACCTTGGCGTTGGTTTTCGCAGAGGCGCTTTTGCTTTGCGCGCTGGCGGGGGCGTGCGGGCTGTTGGCGGCGAAGCTGGGGCTGTCGCTGGTGCGTGGCAAGCTTCCCATCGGCATGAGCAGCCTGGTGGTGTTTTCCTGGACCGGCATGGCAATCGGCTTCGCATTCGCGCTGGCCGTGGCTTTCGGCAGCGCGCTGATCCCCGCGTTTCGCATCCGGCGGATGAACATCGTCGATGCCCTGGCTGGGCGCTAACGGAGGACAATATGGATTTTCTGCGCCAGATCGCTACCGCTATCCGTCTCGGCCTGTCATCCCTGCCCGCCAGATTTGGCACGTCGCTGGTCATCGTGATCGGCATGGCCTGCGCGGTGGGCGCGCTGGTTTCCGTGCTGTCACTCTCCACCGGCTTTCTCAAAGCCGCCACAGGCGCCGGACGGACAGATCGCGCCATCATCCTCAGCCAAGGCGCCATCTCGGAAAATGGCAGCAGCCTCAGCCGCGCCGAGATCGCCGCCATTACCGGCACACCCGATATCCGCAAAGGGCCCAGTGGCAGACAGCTCGCATCCGCTGACATGCTGGGCACCGTCCTGTTGACGAAGAAAACGGACGGCTTCAGCGCCTTTGTGCCCGTGCGCGGCGTCGGGCCGGATTTCTTTGCCCTGCATCCCGAAATCCGAGTTTTGCATGGCCGCAAATTCCAACCGGGAAAATATGAAGTGCTGGTCGGCGAAGCCGCGCAAACCGCGTTCGCTGGCCAGACCGAAGGCAGCCGCATCGACCTACCGCAAGGACGCTGGATCGTGACCGGTACCTTCAAAAGCACGACCGGCGCTGGTGAATCGCAAATGCTGACAGATGCGCCCACCCTGATGGCGGCGATGCGGTCCCGCGCCTACAAAAGCATGACGATACAGTTGGCTTCTGCGGACCGCTTCGCGGCCTTCAAGAACGCGCTCACCTCCAATCCCGCCCTCTCTGTCGATGTATCCCGCGAAACCGATTATCTCGCGCGACAGGCGCGCATGCTTAATAACGCGTTGATGATCGTGGGCTATCTGGTCGGCGGCATCATGGGGTTGGGCGCCATGTTCGGTGCCCTCAACACCATGTACTCCGCCGTCAGCGCGCGCCGCATCGAGATTGCAACCTTGCGTGCCATCGGCTTTGGCGGCGGCGCCGTGATCTGGTCCGTGCTGGCGGAATCTCTGCTGCTGGCATTCCTGGGCGCGTCCATCGGCGCCGCCATCGCCTGGGCCCTGTTTAACAACAATCTGCAAGTCCTGTCGGGTACGGTGATCCATCTGGCGGTTACACCGGGACTGGCTGTGGGCGGCATCGTGTTTGCCTGCCTGCTGGGCTTGATCGGCGGCTTCTTTCCTGCGATCCGCGCGGCGCGGCGGCCCATCGCTGAAGCCTTGCGCGCCACATGACGGGATTGGACGATCTCAAGATCGCGCGCGCCCCCTTGCAGACGCCGCGACGCGCGCCCGCCTGGCTGGCATGGGGCGGAGCAGTGCTTCTGGGGCTGAGTGCGGCGGTCTATGCGGGTTGGCCTTCGCCCGGCCTGCCTGTGCGCATCGTGACGGCAGAAGCCGTGTCCGGCAGCGCGCGCGCCGGCCTTGATGCGACCGGTTATGTCGTCGCCCGGCGGCAGGCGACACTGTCAGCCAAAATCCTGGGCAAACTGGTCGAAGTGAATGTCGAGGAGGGCCAACACATCGCGAAAGGACAGATCGTGGCGCGGCTGGATGATTCCAACACTGCCGCTTCGCTTCGTCAGGCCAATGCGTTGGCAGCCCAGGCCCGCACCGGTCTTGCCAATGCGGAAGCAATTTTCTCGCGCTATCGCCGCTTGCGGGCACAAGACGCGATCAGCGGCGATGCTTTCGAAAACCAACGCCTCGCCTATGACACCGCACGGACGCAACTCGGCGTGGCGGAGGCGGCGGTGGCGCTGGCGCAGAGCTATGAAAACGACACCGTAATCCTGGCGCCCTTTGGCGGTGTGGTCACGGAGAAATCCGCCCAGATCGGCGAGATCGTGGCGCCTGCTGCTGCGGGCGGCGGATTTACACGCACCGGCATCGCAACCATCGTTGACATGGACTCGCTGGAGGTCGAGGTCGATGTCAGCGAGAATTACATTGACCGGGTGCGCGCCGGTTCCGATGCCCATGTCCGGCTCGACGCTTATCCGGATTGGGATATTCCCGCCTCAGTGATCGCTGTGGTGCCCACTGCCGACCAGAGCAAGGGCACCGTCAAAGTGCGCATCGCCATTTCCGCGAAGGACGCCCGCATCCTGCCGCAGATGGGCGCGCGGGTGACGTTTCAGGGCTTTCCCGGAGCGGCGGAGACCAACCCTGCCGTCCAGGTGCCAGCCGATGCCGTCAAGATCGCGGGCAGCACCGGAACGGTCTATCGGATTGCGGACGGCGGCGATCGCGTCGAGGCCAGACAGGTGCGTGTAGGCGCGCAAGCCGCCGGCACGGTGACGCTTCTGGCCGGTATCGCCGCTGGCGACCGCCTCGCCGCCGGCGATCTTGCGCGCCTTACAGACGGCGCCCGGGTCCGGCCCAATCCGTGAGTGTGAATTTCCCGCAGGAATGGCCGGGTTGGGCGGGAATTATTCCCGGTCCTGCCTTTTTTCCCGCCGGGCCGCGTCCCGCGCTATAAACCCAGGGCAGATATTTCCGGGCCCTTTATGTCGCTCCAGTTCCGCGTTCTGGGCTCCATCGCAGCCTTGTTGCTGCTGACGCTTCTGTGCGGCGGCACGCTTCTGACATTGCGCGCCCGTTCGGTTGTGGAAGTCGAAGTCCGCACCGCTTTCCAAGGTGCGTTGAGTTCGGTGAGCGATACGCTGAAAAGCGATGTCCAGCACACCGTCACGATGCGCCAGGTCGTGGCCAGCTTCGAAGGTCAGCGCCATGTCCGCGCGGCTCTGATCAATGAAAATGGCAAGACCATCGTCCGGTCCGAGATCGGCCGCTTGAAAGACCCGGCGCCGCAATGGTTCGCGCGCCTGATGACACCGCCAGTGATGACGGCGCGGCTGAATATCAGCCTGCCCCAATATCCCTGCGTGGTGGAGCTGATCAGCGACCCGCGCAGCGAGATCGCCGATGTCTGGGACCATGCCCGCGATACCTTCACCGCGATGCTGCTCTTCTGCGGCGCGACCATGGCGGCGGTTTCGGCGGCGGTCGCTTATGCGCTGCGCTTCTTCCGCCGCTTCCAGACCGGCCTTCTGGCGATCTCGGATGGCGGCTATGACGCCCGCCTCGACGTCAAAGGCCCGCCGGAATTCGCTGCCCTGGCGCATGGCTTCAACCATATGGCGGGGCGGCTGGAAGATTTCTCGAAGCGCAATCAGAGACTGCAGCAACAAATCCAGAATGTGCAGGAAGAGGAACGGGCCGGCATTGCCCGCGATCTGCATGACGAAGTAGGCCCTTATCTTTTCGCCATTCAGGTCGATGCCAACAAGGTCGCCAAATCGCAGCAATCCGACACCCGCGCCCTGGGCAGCGCGATCCGCGACGCGGCCCAGCATGTGCAGAGCCATGTGAAGGAAATTCTGCGCCAATTGCGCCCCGTGAGCAGCCTGGATTTCGGACTCGAACCTGCAATTGCGGATCTCGTCGCCTTCTGGTCGCGGCGCCATCCCGACATTCGTTTCGAAAGCGAGATCGCCGCAACGCCCGGTCTCGATCGCAGAGGCGAGGCCACGATCTACCGCATCGTGCAGGAGAGCATCAGCAACGCCGTACGCCATGGCAAACCGAAGACCATTCACATTCTTGTTGGCGATGACGGCGACACCGTCACGGCCTGCGTGGCCGATGATGGCGATGGCATTCAGGCGGACGCCGCAGCCGGCCTAAGCCTGGGCCGGCAGGGCCTGGCGGGCATGCGGGAACGTCTGCATCTTCTGGGCGGCCAGCTTTCCATCGAAGAGGCGCCGGGCCGCGGGGTCAGCATCCGTGCCGTTCTGCCCAAGCTGCGGGAATTGGAAAGCGCATGAGCCGCGTTCTGCTGGTGGACGATCACGCCATTGTGCGGTCGGGCATTCGCCGCCTGCTCGCCGATCTCCCCGCGCTTCAGCTTTCCGAAGCGGCGAGCGGGGAAGCGGCGCTGGATCAGGTGCGCGCCGAGCGCTTCCAACTTTTGATCCTGGATCTCAATTTGCCGGGGCTGGGCGGGCTGGAATTGCTGCGCCGCCTGCTCAAGGCCGACCCGCGCCTGCCCATCCTGGTTTTCTCACTGCACACCGAAGCGATCTATGCCACGCGGTCCATGGAAGCGGGCGCACGCGGCTTCGTCAGCAAGAATGCGGCGCCCGAGGAATTGCTGGCGGCCATCGATACGGTGCTGAAGGGCGGCACCGTGATCGAGCGCGATATCGCCAACGAGATGGCAGCCCATGAAATCGGCGAGAATGTCTATCTGCGCCCGCTGACGCAGCGCGATCTGGAAATCCTGCGCCTGCTGGCGGAAGGCAACAATCTCAACCAGATCGCGGACGCACTGGGCATCGCCTACAAAACTGTCGCCAACACGTTGAGCCGTATCAAGGAGAAGCTCGGCGTCAGTCACACGGCGGATTTGATTCGCATCGCCATCGGGCGCGGCCTCACCGATCTCTCGTAATTCTGCGCGAGCGACGGGAATTCTTCCCGAATATTCCATCGCACGAAGTTTTCGCGAGAGGAATTTTTCCCAAACGCGAAATTGACAGCGTCATACGCTTTGCGCGCGCACATCGCGCTCATAAGGTTTTTGCGTTTCTGTCAACAAGGAGAAACCTATGACCTGGAATACCCCTCGCGTGATCGAAATCGCCGTCGGCATGGAAATCAACTGCTACGCCTGCGCCGACATCTGATCCATGCGATCAGGAGCGGGGTCGGTATCGGCCCCGCTCTTTTTATCCGGATACAATTTGCTCCATATTCTTGTCCTTGGCGCCGCAGCGGGCGGCGGCTTTCCGCAATGGAACAGCAATGACGCCATCGCGCGGCGCGCCCGCGCGGGCGATCCCAAAGTGCCGCCACGCACCCAATCTTCCATCGCCGTCAGCGCGGACGGCAGGCGATGGGTGCTTTTCAACGCCTCGCCCGATTTGCGCCAACAAATCAATGACCGCAGGCAATTGCAGCCCGCCGCCGAGGCGCCTTTGCGGGCCAGCCCCATTGCCGCGGTGGTTCTGACCAACGCCGATGTCGATCATGTCACGGGCCTGCTGAACCTGCGCGAAAGCCAGACTTTCTCGCTCTATGCGCACTCTCGCGTCCTCGACGTCCTGGCTGCCAACAGCATCTTCAATGTCCTCAACCCCGCCTTCGTTGCGCGGCGTCCTTTGCCCATGGACGACGCCGTCGCGTTACAGGACGGAGCTGGCGCACCGCTCGGCCTTTCGGTCCGCGCCTTTACAGTGCCCGGCAAGGTGGCGCTGTGGCTGGAAGACAGCAAGGCCAAGGATTTCGGTACAACCGAAGGCGATACGTTGGGGCTGGAGATATCAGACGCGAATGGAAACGCGTTCTTTTACATTCCTGCTTGCGCGGCGATGACCGCGGATTTGTCCAACCGCATCTCGGGCGCCCCGCTGGTCTTTTTCGACGGTACCTTGTGGCATCACGACGAGATGATCGCAGCGGGCGTCGGCGTCAAAACCGGGCAGCGCATGGGCCATATGAGTTGCGACGGCGCCGATGGCAGTATCGCAGCGCTGGCGGACCTGAACATCGCCCGCAAAATCTTCATTCACATCAACAACACCAACCCACTTTTCGTCGCCGATTCCGCCGAACGCGCCCAGGCGCGGCAGGCGGGATGGGAGATTGCGGAAGACGGCATGGAGATCGCGCTTTGAATCAACCCTGGCCGCGCCAAGAATTCGAACAACGCCTGCGCGCCATCGGCGATGCGCGCTATCATGATCGGCACCCCTTTCACATCAAGCTGCATGAAGGCGCCCTCAACCAGGGGCAGATGCAGGCCTGGGTGCTGAACCGCTTCTATTATCAGCGCTCGATCCCGCTCAAGGACGCCAGCCTGATCGGCCGCGCCGACGACATCGCCCTGCGCCGCGAATGGATCAGCCGTGTCACCGACCATGACGGCGCCAAGCCCGGCGAAGGCGGCATCGAGCGCTGGCTGGTTCTGGCGGAGGGCGTGGGTCTGGACCGCGACTATGTCGCCAGTTGCGCCGGTGTGCTGCCCGCGACGCGCTTTGCCTGCGAAGCCTATATCCGCTTTGTACGCGAAAAGAGCTTGCTGGAAGCCGTCGCCTCCTCGCTCACCGAGATGTTCGCGCCGACCCTGCACAAGACGCGCATCGCGGCCCTGCTGGAGCATTACCCCTTCGCCAACGACAAAACCTTGGCCTATTTCCGCACGCGCCTGGTGCAGGCGCCGGAGGATGTCGCTTTCGGGCTCGCCTATGTGCTGGATCACGCCGACAGCCGCGACAAGCAGGAGCAATGTCTGGCGGCACTCAGCTTCAAGACCGATGTGCTGTGGAGCCAGCTCGACGCCCTCAATCACGCCTATGTCACCCCTGCCCTGATCCCGCCCGGCGCATTCGTGCCCAAGGACCGCGCATGAGCGAGCGCGTTCTGATCGATCTGACGTCAGTGCCGCGTCTGGCGCCGCACATGCGGCTACGCCACGACAAGGCGCGCGATCAATGGACGATTCAGGCGCCGGAGCGCAGCTTCATGCTGGACCAGACCGCGCATGCCATCGTTTCGCGCTGCGACGGGATCGTCTCGCTGGCCGCTGTGGCTGATGATCTCTGCGCCGCCTTTCCCGGTGCGCCCAGGGATGTGATCGAAAAAGATGTCGTCGCTCTGGTGCAGAATTTCGCCGACAAAAGCGTGATGCAGGCATGAGCGCGCTGGAGCCGCCCCTGGCATTGCTGGCGGAGGTCACGCATCGCTGCCCGCTGCAATGTCCCTATTGCTCCAACCCGCTGGCGCTGGAAAAGCCCGCAAACGAAATGGCGACCGCGGACTGGCTGCGCGCCATCAACGAAGCGGCGGAGTTGGGCTGCCTGCAGGTGCATTTTTCCGGCGGCGAGCCGACCGCACGGCGCGATCTGGAGCAGCTTGTCGCCGGGGCCACCGCGGCGGGCCTCTACACCAACCTCATCACCTCCGGCGTGGGATGGGATGCGGCACGGCTTTCGTCGCTGATCGCGGCCGGGTTGGAACATGTCCAACTCAGCTTTCAGGATTCCGGTGCCGATATCGGGGAGCGTATTGGCGGCTATCAGGGCGCCCATGCCAAAAAACTCGCTGCCGCGAAACTGGTGCGCGACGCGGGCCTGCCGCTCACCGCCAATTTCGTCGTCCACCGCCAGAATCTGCATCATCTGTCCGAGATGCTCGACATGGCAGTGGCAATCGGGGCGCACCGGGCCGAAATCGCCAACGTTCAATATTATGGCTGGGCGCTGAAGAACCGCGCTGCCCTGATGCCCAGCCGCGCACAACTCGACGAAATGACGGTGGCGGTAACCGCCGCTCGCAAGCGCCTCGAAGGCATTCTGGTCATCGATTATGTGGTGCCGGATTATTATGCCCAACGTCCAAAATCCTGCATGGGCGGCTGGGGGCGGCGCTTTCTCAACATCTCGCCGTCCGGCAAGGTCCTGCCCTGCCATGCCGCCGAAAGCATCACCGGCATGGCGTTCGACAATGTGCGCCAGCGCAGCCTGATCGATATCTGGCGCGAGTCCGAAGCCTTCAATCGTTTCCGCGGCACCGATTGGATGCCGGAGCCTTGCCGCAGCTGCGACCGCAAGGAAATCGATTGGGGTGGTTGCCGCTGTCAGGCTTTCGCCATCACCGGCGACGCAGCCAAGACGGACCCGGCCTGCGGTCTGTCCGAAGATCATGCACGTCTGGTGGAAATGGCTGTAGACGAAGCAGACGCCGCGGCGGATGATTTCATCTATCGCCGCTACGGCGCGACCTGAAGCGGCCCTGAATACCAGCGCACGAATTCATTCTCGCCGCGCCCGCTGAAAGACACGGCGCGCACTTTCGGATTGCGCACCGCCCAGCCCCGCGCCACCGCCAGCGATAGAATTTCCGCGCCCAGCATTCCGGCCAGATGATGCCGTCGCTCGCTCCAATCCATGCAGGAGCGGCAGAGTGGGCGTTTGCCTGCTTCCAACTCGTTTAATGGCAGGCCACGGCTGCCGAGAAATTCCCGGCCCTTGCGCGTCAGATACACGGCGCCGCCGCGCCAGCACAGCACGCCCGCCGCCAGCCAGTGCGCGAACAGATCCACCGCCATGCGGCCCGCCAGATGGTCGTAGCAGGAGCGGGCGTGGCGCATCGCATCGTCTTTGGGTCCCGGCCGGCTTCGCATGTGACCGGCGCGCGCCGCCACCACGATCAAGGCTTCGACTGCCTGGGCGACATCGGGCTCGGCAATGTCGAAATAGCGATTGCGTCCGTCTTTGCGGACCTTGAGCAGCTTGGCGGTGACCAGCTTGTTCAAATGGCCCGTGGCGGTCGATGGCGTCACGCCTGCTTCCCGCGCCAGGTCGGCGGCGGAAAGCGCCCGGCCCGTCATCAACGCCAGCACCATATTGGCGCGGGCAGGATCGCCCATCAGGCTGGCGACAATGGCGATGTCGGGGCCATGCTTCATCCTCCGACGATAGCCAAGCCGCACCGCAGTGTCGATTTGCATGCCCTGCCAATTCGATCTTTGGCCCATCGCAGCGGACGCAACCCAGACTATCCGATTCCGCCGCAAAGATGGGATGGCCGCCCCGCGCACGCCGCTGTTATCGTGCGGGGCATCGTTGGGGGCTTGGCCGATGTCGTCGCAGCAGACCGCACCCAGAATGGGCGCGCCGGAATGGATGCTGATGCTGGCGCTCTCGGTGCTGTGGGGCGGCTCTTTCTTTTTCTACAAGGTGCTGGTGGCGGAGTTGCCGCCTTTCACCGTGGTGCTGGGCCGGGTGGGCATCGCAGCGCTGGCGCTGCATCTGTTGCTGGCGGCGCGGCGCGACCCGCTGCGGCTGACGGCGCAGCAATGGAAATCCTTCCTGGTCCTGGGGCTGCTGAACAATGTGATCCCCTTCAGCTTGATCGCGTTCGGGGAAATTCATATCGCCAGCGGCTCGGCCGCCATCCTCAACGCCACCACGCCGATCTTCACCATCCTGGTCGCGCATATCTTCACCGCCGATGAGAAGATCACGCCCGCCAAAGGCATCGGTGTGCTGGCCGCTTTTCTGGGTGTGGCGGTCCTGATCGGCCCTGCGGCGCTGTCCGGCTTCGGTCAGGGCGGCGACCTTCTGGGCGATGCCGCCTGCCTGCTGGCGGCGTTGGTATACGGCCTGGGCGCCACCTATGGCCGCCGCTTCAAAGGCATCCCGCCACTCAAGATCGCCACCGGCCAAGTGACTGCCGCCACCATCATCCTCATTCCCCTGGCCTTTATGGTGGACCGGCCCTGGGCTTTGCCGATGCCCTCCGCCGGCGCTTGGGCAGCTCTTTTGGCTATCGCGCTGCTCTCGACGGCGCTGGCCTATCTTCTGTTCTTCCGCATCTTGGCCGTGGCCGGGGCCACCAATTTGGTGCTGGTCACATTCCTTCTACCCGGCAGCGCCTTGGTGCTGGGCGCGCTCTTCCTTGACGAGGCCGTAACCTTGCGGGCGCTGATGGGTATGGCGCTGATCGGGGTCGGATTGGCCGCCATCGATGGTCGGCCCTGGGGTGTGGCGCGCAGGCTTCTGGACGGACGCTGATATCCCCCGCAAAATGGCGCGTCGGGGATGAGGCAGTGGCGTTTTCAGCCGTCTCCTATCGCAGAGGCACCAGCTTCAGACTGGGAACCGAGGAGACGTTATGAACAAGACTACCCGCAACAGGCTTACGCGCGGCTTGGCGATATTGGCCGCAGTATCCGCCTTTTCGATCGTTTCCGGTTCCGCCGCCGATCTGGCGTCATCGACCTGCAATCCCAAAGACCCGTCCAGCCCGCCCTTCTGCAAAGCGGTGCGCGGCGATCGCGCCGAAGGCTGGATGGCGCAAGGCCGGTCGGAAACCATGTCTCGCAACGGCATGGTCACCACCAGCCAGCCTCTGGCAGCGGAAGCGGGCCTCGAAGTCTTGCGCAAGGGGGGCAACGCGGTGGACGCCGCGGTGGCGACGGCGGCGGTGCTCAATCTGGTCGAACCGATGAATGTCGGTCTGGCGGGCGATTTGTTCGCCATCATCTACACCGCCAAGGACCACAAGCTGCATGTGCTGAACGCGTCGGGCATGGCGGCGTCGGGCCAGACTTTGGCCTTCATGAATTCTCACGGCTACAAATACGATCCCAAGAATGATGGCCCCGGCTCGGGCATGGCGCGCGGCATCTTGTCGGTGACGGTGCCGGGCGCCGCCTGGGGCTGGCAGGAGGTGCTGGATAAATACGGCACCATGACCTTCAAGGATGTGCTGGAGCCTGCCGCGCAATATGCGGAAAAAGGTTTTCCGGTATCCGAGCGCATCGCGTTCGACTGGCATCTGCCCAAGGCCGTGAATACCAATCGCGCCCAGCTCGAAAATTGCTGCACCGAGATGGACCCGGATTCGGTCGCGACCTGGTACATCGACGGCAAGCAGCCGAAGGCCGGACAGATCTATAAGAACCCCGACCTGGCCAAGACCTTCCGCATTCTGGAAGAGAAAGGCCGCGACGGCTTCTACAAGGGTCCGGTGGCCCAGGCGCTGATCAACAAGGTGCATGCGCTGGGCGGCACCATGACCATGGACGATCTGGCCAACTACAAGGGCGAATGGGTCGAACCGGTGATGAGCCAGTATCACGGCTATACACTGGCCGAAGTGCCGCCGCCCAGCCAGGGCTTCGCCGCCAACGAGATGCTGAACATCCTGGCCACTTGCACCGACAAGGTCTATCCGGGCCAGACACTTGCCTCGCTCGGCCCGACGGACCCGCGCTATTGGCATCTGCTGATCGAAGCCAAGACCTTGGCCTATGCCGATCTCAATCGCTTCAATGGCGATCCGAACTTCAATCCGGGCATGGCCGCCAAGGTGAAGGAATTGACCAGCATGGCGCATGCACAAGCCATGTGCGCCAAGATCAGCCCCGATAAGGCGATGCAGATGAACACGGGCAATGCCTCCGGCGATGGCGACACCATCGTGCTGTCGACCGCCGACCGTTGGGGCAACATGGTCTCCTGGGTGAACTCCAACTATGCCAATTTTGGTTCGGGCATCACCGTGCCGGGCTATGGCTTCATCCTGCACAATCGCGGCGGCCTGTTCACGCTCGACCCCAAAAGCCCGAACGTGATCGCGCCCCACAAGCGGCCCTACAACACGCTGGCGGCGGCCTTTGTGATGGAACATCCTGACATGTCGGGTCAGAAGATGACCCTGCTCCTGATGGGCGGCGATATGCAGTCCCAGGGCCATGGCCAGATGATGGTGAACATGGTCGATCTGGGCGCCAACCTTCAGGCGTCCTCCGACATGGCGCGCTTCCATCACAATCAGGTGCGCGACACGGTTCAGCTGGAATCCGAAGCCTTCAAGCTGGTGGGGCCCCAATTGCAGGCGATGGGCCACAAGGTCACTTCGGCGGACGGTGGCAATATGGGCGGCTATCAGGCCATCCTGATGACACCCGATCCCAAGGAGCCGGTGCCGTCGATGGACAAGAACTCCACCCAACCGGTGAACGGCACGTATCGCGCCGGCACCGACCATCGCAAGGACGGCCTCTCCATCGGATGGTGACACCGACGATCCGCATCGTAACGCCGGAAGAAATCGCCGACCGCATCGACGTCGCGGCGCTTCTTCCGGTGATGCGGGACGCCTTGCGCGCCGAAGCGGAAGACCGGATCGACGTGCCGCTGCGGGCGGGATGGACGTTCGATAATGGCGAATTCGGCATGCTGGCCATGCCGGCGCGGTCGAAGGATTTGAATTTCGCCGCGTTCAAGTTTCTCACTTTGGTCGATGGTAACCGCGCCTTGGGCATTCCCGGGGTGATGGGCGAGTTGGCGCTGCTGGATGCAGCGACAGGCGCGCCGCGCGCGCGTCTTCCTGCCGAAGAAGTGACTTTGCTGCGCACCGCCGCCTGCAGCGCCATCGCCACCGATCTGCTCGCCCTCCGCGATGCCGAGACGCTGGCCTTGTTCGGCAGCGGACCGCAGGCGGCGCATCATGCCGAAGCCATGCTGGCGGTTCGCCCGATCAAGCACATTCTGGTCCAGGGCCGGGACAGGCCGCGCGCGGAAAAGCTGGCGGAGGAATTGTCCGCGAAGCTCGGCGTTCGCGCGATGGCCGGACCCGATGCCGGCGCGCTCCGCGATGCCGCCATTCTTTGCACCGTCACCAATGCGCGCGCGCCCCTGTTCCAGGAGGACGAAATCCATCCCCAGGCGCATATCAACGCCATCGGCGCCTATCGCCCGGACATGTGCGAATTGCCGGCGGCGCTGGTGCGCAAGGCCACGCTTTTCGCGGACAGCAAAACGCCCGTGGCGCGCGAAGCCGGCGACCTTTTGGCCGCATTCGGCACACCCGAGCAGGTCATGGCGCATATCCGCGCCATTGGCGAGATTCTGGTGCAGAAGCTGCCGCATAGACCTCAGGGACGCACGGTCTACAAAGCCGTGGGCAATGCCGGGCAGGATTTGTATGCCGCCGCTGCGATTCTGAAGCGGCTGGGCAACTGACGCTCAGACCGCGATGGGCGCCTTGATCGACGGATGCGCCTGATAATTTTCCAGCGTGAAATCCTCATAGCGGAATCCGAAAATATCCGTCACCGCCGGATTGAGGCGCATGACGGGCGGTGGATAAGGCTGGCGCGATAATTGTTCGCGTGCCTGCTCCATATGGTTCAGATAAAGATGCGCGTCCCCAATGCTGTGCACGAACTCGCCGGGCTTCAGCCCCGTCACCTGCGCCACCATCAAGGTGAGCAGCGCATAGGACGCGATGTTGAACGGCACACCTAGAAAAATATCCGCCGAGCGCTGGTAAAGCTGACAGGACAGCCGCCCTTCCGCGACATAGAATTGGAACAGGCAGTGACAAGGCGGCAGCGCCATCTTGGGCACATCGGCCGGGTTCCAGGCCGTCACGATCAAGCGGCGCGAATCCGGATTGGCTTTGATGTCGCGGATCAGATGGGAAATCTGATCGATGGTGCCGTCGCCCTGGCTCGGCCAGCTGCGCCATTGATAGCCATAAACCGGGCCCAGCTCGCCCGTGGCATCTGCCCATTCATCCCAAATGGTGACGCCATGCTCTTGCAACCAGCGCATATTGGTTTCGCCGCGCAGGAACCACAGCAATTCATAGATGATGGATTTGAGGTGCAACTTCTTGGTCGTCACCAGCGGAAAACCGTCGGCCAGATTGAAGCGCATCTGATACCCGAAAATGGAGCGCGTGCCGGTGCCGGTGCGGTCGTGCTTTTCCACGCCTTCGCGCAGCACTTTTTCCATCAACTCAAGATATTGGCGCATTTGGCGTGGGTTCCGGCGCGACTCTAGCGCTCTTCAAAAACTAACCGGCAGCGCTTATATTGGAAAGGCCGGGCAACCGGCTATGGCAATAAACGGCTTCGTAATAAGCGGCCCGGACCCGGGGGCGGTACCCGGCGCCTCCACCATAAGCCCATCTTTCCAGGTGGGTTTTTGTGGGGGCGAAACAGGATCGACGGACGTGTAAAGGCTGTCCTTTTGCTCGGTATGGTTCCGCCGTTATCGGGCTAATCGTATATGTGCCAACGATAATCAAATGGTACTCGCTGCCTAATTAATTAGGTAAGCGCGGTTCGGGGAGCACCGGGCAACAGAAGCTCCCCACTTACTCCGCCGTCTTCAATTTCCAATTTGCGCCGCGCCTGTCGTTCCAGGCGATACCGGCGGCCAGAATGCAGATACAGCCGCCCAGCGCCACGGCGCGTCCGGTGCCCAGATGTTCCGCGATCCAGCCCAGGATAAGCGCACCCCAGGGCATCATGCCGAGAAAACCCATCGCATAGATCGCCACCACGCGCCCGCGCATGTCATCGCGCGACAAAAGCTGCACGATGGAATTGGTCGAACCGCCCAGCAACATCAGGCTGAACGCCGCGGGGATCAGCAACACCATCGACAGGCCGAACCAGTGCGACTGGGAAAACAGGATCAAGGAAACGCCGAACCCCAGAGCCGCCATCACCGGTGTGGCGAAAAGATGCCGGTCGGGCACACGCGCCAACGCGTAGGCGCCCAGGAATGCGCCCGCGCCGACACCGGTATAAAGAAAGCCCAATCCCTCGCTGCCCTGATGCAATACATCGCGCGCAAAGGCAGGCAACAGGCTGAGATAGGCCGCACCAAAGGCGGAGCAAATCGCGATCAGAACCAAGGAGACGCGGATTTCCCGCTCGCTCCAGGCATAGACAAAGCCTTCGGTGACAGCCTTGAACGGCGCGGAATGTACGCGCGGAATGCGGGCCGGGAATTGCATCAGATAAAGGCTGACGATCACCGCGGCATAGGAAATGGCGTCGATGGAAAAACAAACGCCCACACCCACCAACGCGATCAAAATGCCGCCCACACTGGGGCCCACAACCCGCGCCAGATTGAACATCATGGAATTGAGCGAGATCGCGTGGCGCAAATCCTCCTTGCCCACCATCTGCACCGTCATCGCCTGACGGATCGGCACATCGAAGGCATTGATGAACCCTTGAAACAGCGCCAGGGCGACAATTTCCCAGACCTTGATCCAGTGTCCCAGGGTGAGGATCGCCAGCACCGCCGATTGCAGACAAGCCAGCGACTGGGTGATGAACAACAGCCGGCGATTGTCGAAGCGGTCCGCGATGGTGCCGCCGAAAGCAGAAAAGAAAAATACCGGCACCGACGCCGCAAACGAGGTCAAGCCCAAAATCAGCGGCGAATGCGTGAGGCTGTAGACCAACCATCCCTGGGTGACATTGGTGATCCAGGTGCCCATCAGCGACACCAACTGGCCGGTGAAGAACAGTCGGTAATTGCGATGGCGGAAAACCGTCAGGAAGGCGAGCGCGCTGCGATCTTCCGCCGCCTCGGCGGGCCGCACATCCGGTGGCGGCGCTTCCACAGGCTGAGGCTGCAGGGTGATCTCCAGATCGTCGGGCAAAACCGCTTCAACGGCGCGGTCGGGATGGATATCACCAGTCATCTGTGCTGGGCATATACCCACCTGCCACGAGGCTCAAGCCGTGTCTGTGCAATGTTGTCATGCAGCCCGCTTTGAGGCTCTGCCGCTCGCCCAAGCTCGCGGCGCTCGTCACTCGAAATGGTCTACTAGACCATTTCGTTCGCCCACGGCGAACCGCTCTCTCACTGCGCGATCCGAATAGAGATATCCCCGCGCTGCGCCAGGATCGCCACTTCGGTGCCCTCGCCGCTGCGGCGCAGGCGCAGATCCACCGATCCGCCTTCCAGGCCTAGATTGCGGATGCGGATTTCCTCGAGGAAACGGGGCAGCAGCGGGTTGTGGAAGCGGATCTCACGCCGGGCCTGATCGCAGACTATACCCAGGCAAGCCTCCAGCAATGCGAAGGGCGTGGCGCAGGCCCAGGCCTGGGGTTGGCAGGCGACGGGATAGAGTGTGGGCGCAGTGCCGCGCCGGCGCGGAAAGCCGCAAAACAATTCGGGAAAGCGCATCAGGTCCAAATGCCCCGCGGCATCGAACATCCCGCCGAAAATGGCGGCGGCGGCGCGTTTGAAGCCGTAGCGGCCCAGCCCCAGCGCGATCAGGGCATTGTCGTGCGGCCATACCGAACCATTGTGATACGACATGGGATTGAAGCGCGGCGCATCGGAAGAAAGCGTGCGCACGCCCCAGCCCGAGAACATTTCGGGCGTCATCAAGGTTTCGGCCAGCCGCACCGCCCGATCCGGGCCAGCGATCCCGCAAAACAGCACCTGTCCCGCATTGGAACTGCGCACCCGGCAGGGTTTCTTGGCGCCATCAAGCGCGATGGCGTAGATGCCCAAATCCTCGCACCAAAACACATCTTCAAAGCGGCGCTGCAGCGTCTCGGCGGATTCTTCCAGCACGTCGGCGCGGACATGATCGCCCAGCATGCGGGCCATGATCGCCGCGCCCTGCTTGGCGGCATAGACATAGGCCTGCACTTCGCACAGTGCGATGGCCCCCGTGGCAAGGCTGCCATCGGCATGGAAAATGGAATCATGACTGTCTTTCCAGCCCTGATTGGCGAGACCGTCTTCGCTTTCCCGGTGATATTCCACAAAGCCGTCGCCATCGCGGTCGCCATAGCGGTCGATCCAATGCAATGCGGCTTCGATATGGGGCCATAGCGCGCGGATCGTGGCTTGATCGCCGGTGCGCAGATAATAGCGCGCGGCCAGAAGCACGAAAAGCGGCGTGGAATCGATGCTGCCATAATAGCGGCCGAACGGCACTTCCCCCAGATTCGCCATTTCGCAGGCGCGCGTCTCGTGCAGGATTTTTCCAGGCTCGGCGTCAGCGCGCGGATCGGATGTTGTCGCCTGATTGCGCGCCAGATAACGCAGAACACCCTTGGCCAGAGAGGGATCGATCCAAAGCATCTGCAACGCCGTGATCAGACCGTCACGTCCGAACGGCGTCGAGAACCAGGGCGTCCCCGCATAGGGGTATGGCCCGTCTGGCGTTTCGGTCACCAGCATCGACAGATCGGCGCCCGCCCGATGCAGCATGCGGTTGGCCATGGCGTTGGAACTGGTCACGGTGCCACCCAACCGGCTGGCATTTTGTGCCGCGCGCCGCGCCGCCCGGTAGGGTTCGGAGAAGGGCTGCGGCCGGCTTTCGGTATCGCAGCGGATCGCCACCACAATGGCGCGCTGCTCGCCGGGCTTGAGATCGATGGCGTAAAGCGCCTGGCCTTCGCTCAACTTCTCCGGCGCAGGATCGAAGCGGATTTCTGTGCGCCGTTCGATCCCGTCCAACCCCTGATAGGAGAATGTGAGCGCATCCACTTCCAGATGCGTCGTGGTTTTGCCACGCGCGGCGCGTTGCATGCCGCGAATCTCGAAAAGATCGCGAAAATCGGCTTCGAAATTGAACGTGAACCAGCAGCGCTGAGTCTGACGGTCGAAATTGTGGATGGCGAAGCGCTCGTGACAGGTCCCTTCCCAAAGAAACTTGGAGCGCCGCACATGCAAAGTCTCGCGCGGCAGAACGATCTCGCCATTGGCATAGATATCGGGATTCGACAGATCGACGGTGAGAACGACATTGTCATTCTCCACCGCCGAAGACAGCAGTAGAGGCCGCTGTCCATCGATCAGGAATTCGATGCCGGAAAGATGCCGCGTATCCTTGTGAAACAGGCCGCCGGGCGTCGCGCCGGGCGCAACCACATCGCCCAAGGCATCGAACAATCCAAACGTATCACCGCTTTTCAAAGTGCGCGGCCAGCGCTCTTGAATCGATTCCGTCGCCTGAATGTAGAAATCCGACGTATCGTCGGGCGCTGGCGGGAGGGGTTTGGCCTCCATGAAAATCTCTTTCAAATCAAATCGGCTGAAGGAATATTGTCAGGCCGCCCTCACAATGCCGGCGCTGGTGCCCTGCACGGCCATAAGCCGCTGGTAGATTGCACTATATTCCCGTGCCATGGCGGTCGCGCTGAACCGTTCCTCGAACCGCGAGCGGATCGACGGGCGGAACAATTCGTCCAACCGGCCCAAAGCGGCCACGGCTTCACTCACAGTGTCGACCACAAAGCCGGTCAGTTTTTCTTCCAACACTTCCGGCACGGCGCCATGGCGGAATGCAACCACCGGCGTGCCGCAGGCCATCGCCTCGATCATCACAAGGCCAAAGGGTTCGGGCCAGCAGATCGGGAACAGCAGCGCCTTGGCATTGCCCAGAAATTCCTGCTTCTGGCCGTCATCGATCTCGCCGACAAATTCGACATGCGGACTGCGGGCCAGAACCGGACCCACCACCTGCTCGAAATATTCGCGGTCCACCGGATCGACCTTCGCCGCCATCCGCAACCGCATGCCGGCACGCCGCGCGATCTCGATGGCTTCCAGCGGCCCTTTGTCGGGGCAAATCCGGCCCAGAAAGGCGAGATATCCGCCGCCGCCATCGCCTTCGCGGAAAAGGTTCTGGGGCAGACCGTGATAGACGGTTCCCATCCAATTCACCGGCGGTACCGGCTTTCTTTGATCGTTCGAAATCGAAACCAGTGGCATCGCCGGAAACGCCCGATAGATATCGGGCATCTCGGGAAGATCCTGACGGCCATGCAAGGTGGTTACGGTCCGGTCCGCAAAATTCCGGAAAAGCGGATAATGAAAGAAATCGATGTGGAAATGCAGAACGTCGAAATCGGCCATCCGGGCCGCGACTTGATCCAGCATTATGATGTTATAGGGCAGCGAATTGTGAATTCCGTCCAGCCGCAACGCGCGCGGCACAACCGGATGCAACCGGGCGGAGGTCTGCGAATCGCCACTGGCAAACAGGGTCACATCATGACCCTGGGCCACCAATTCTTCCGTCAACCAGGATACCACGCGCTCGGTGCCGCCATAAAGGCGTGGCGGCACGCTTTCGACCAGCGGCGCGATTTGTGCGATTTTCAAAGGATTCAGCCCTCGGCGGCGTCCTATCCACAACGGCTTGATTAACCTCCCGGTTCCCCCGTTGCTGCAATTGCGCCAAAATAATCATTGATAATTGGGCGAGTTCCCGCGATTGACTCCTTGTTTCACCCGCTTACTCTGAAAAGTCTCATGGCGAAGGATTTCATCGGCTATCAGGCCCTGACCGACCAGGCGTTGCGCGGCGTAGTGCGCGACGCGCTGCGCCGTATTGAGAAATCCGGCTTGATCGGCGCCCATCATTTTTATCTGACCTTCAAGACCCATGCCGATGGTGTGGACATCCCCGATTTCCTGAAGGAGCAGTATCCTGACGAAATGACCATCATCATTCAGCACCAATATTGGGCGCTGAAGGTGAAAGAGGATTATTTCGAGGTAACCCTGACCTTCAAGAAATTGCCCGCGCCGCTGCACATCCCGTTCAGCGCCCTGACCGCCTTTTTCGACCCGGGCGTCCAGTTCGGCCTGCAGTTCCGCAGCGAGGGGGAGGCCAAAACTGCCCCGGCCCCCGTCATGGTCCCTGTCGCCCCGACCGAAGACCAGCCGGCGCCCGAAGCCGCCCTGCCCGCCGCCGACAAAACCCCGCCTGGGGAGGTCGTCAGCCTGGATTCTTTCCGCAAGAAATAGTACCCCGGCGCCACTTTTCCTGGGCAAAAGGCGCCATGACCGACAAGATCCCCACCCGTACCGAAACCGACACCTTTGGCCCCATCCAGGTGGCCTCCGACCGCTATTGGGGCGCGCAGGCGGAACGATCGCTGGGCAATTTCAAGATCGGCTGGGAAAAGCAGCCTTTGCCCGTGGTCCGGGCCCTGGGCATCGTCAAGCGCGCCGCCGCCGAAACGAACATGGCGCTGGGTCAGTTGGACAAGAAAGTGGGCGAGACTATCGTGGCCGCCGCCCAGGAAGTGATCGAAGGCAAGCTCAACGACCATTTCCCGCTCGCCGTCTGGCAGACCGGTTCGGGCACACAATCCAACATGAATGCCAATGAAGTGATCTCCAACCGCGCCATCGAAATGTTGGGCGGCGTGATGGGCTCCAAGAAGCCGGTCCATCCCAACGATCACGTCAATATGAGCCAGTCGTCCAACGACACCTATCCCACCGCCATGCACATCGCTTGCGCGGAAGAGATCGCGCACCGGTTGTTGCCCGCACTGTCGAAGCTGCGTAACGCGCTGAACGACAAGGCCGAAGCCTGGAAGGCGATCATCAAGATCGGCCGCACCCACACGCAGGACGCGACGCCGTTGACGCTGGGCCAGGAATTCTCCGGCTACACAATGCAGATCCAGAACGGGATCGAGCGTATCGAGCAATCGCTGCCCAAGCTGATGCAGCTGGCCCAGGGCGGCACCGCCGTCGGCACTGGGCTGAATGCGCCTGTCGGTTTCGACAAGATGGTGGCCGAACGCATCGCCGCGATCACCCAGCTTCCCTTCACCAGCGCACCCAACAAGTTTGAAGCCTTGGCCGCGCATGACGCGATGGTGTTCAGCCATGGCGCGATCAACACGGTTGCCGCCAGCCTGTTCAAGATCGCCAACGATATCCGCCTGCTGGGCTCGGGCCCGCGCTCCGGCCTGGGCGAATTGTCCCTGCCGGAAAATGAGCCGGGCTCTTCGATCATGCCGGGCAAGGTCAATCCGACCCAGTGCGAAGCGATGACCCAAGTTTGCGTTCAGATCTTCGGCAACAATGCCGCGCTGACATTTGCCGACAGCCAGGGGCACTTCGAGCTCAACGTCTACAATCCCGTGATGGCCTATAACTTCCTGCAAAGCGTGCGCCTGATGGCGGATGCGGCCGTGAGCTTCACCGACAATTGCGTGGTGGGGATCGAGCCGCGCCTGGACAATATCAAAGCGGGACTGGAGCGTTCGCTGATGCTGGTGACGGCGCTGGCGCCCAAGATCGGCTATGACAGTGCCGCCAAGATCGCCAAGACCGCGCACAAGAACGGCACGACTTTGAAGGAAGAAGCGGTCAAGGGCGGTTATGTCACGGCGGAAGAATTCGACGCCGTGGTCCGCCCCGAAGACATGATCGCGCCGAAATGAAAAATGCCCTCACCCTGAGCTTGTCGAAGGGTGAGGGCGAGCTTTTCACACGCCCTTCGACAGGCTCAGGGCGAGGATGCGTGTGAAATGGCCAGTCTGAAAAAACGCTCCTTCTCCCTGTCGGGCCATCGCACTTCGGTGGCGCTGGAGGAGGAGTTCTGGACCATTCTGGATACCGAAGCCCGCAAGACCGGACGCAGTCTGGCGGCGTTGGTGCAGAGCATTGACGCCACGCGTGGAACCCGCCCCCTTGCCAGCGCGCTGCGCCTCCACGCCCTTGCCGTGAGCCGTACCCACATTTAACCTTGGCGCATGATCACGCTCTATCACGCCCCCAAATCGCGCTCGACCCGCATGATCTTCCTGCTGGAAGAATTGGGCGCGCCTTACGAAATTCAGATCGTCACCATCCGGCGCGGCGATGGCAGCGGCAGCATCGACGACAACAATCCGCATCCCCACGCCAAGGTGCCCGCGATCTGGCATGGCAGCGAAACCGTGTTCGAATCTCCCGCCATTGTGAGCTATCTAGCGGATGCTTTCCCCGCTGCGGGATTGGCGCCGAAGATCGGCGAACCTGGACGCGGCCTCTATCTGTCCATGCTGGCCTATTATGGCGATGTGCTGGAACCGGCCTTCATTTCCAAATTCCTCAACACGCCCGTGCCGCGCGGCACGGCCGGATGGGTTGTGATGGAAGAGGCGATGACGCTCATCGACAAGACCCTCACCGCACATCCCTATATCGCGGGCGATAAATTCACCGCCGCCGACATTCTCTACGCCACCACCTTCGGCATGTTCGCGCAAAACCCCATGATGCCGAAACTGGCTTCGGTGGAAGCGTATGTGAAGCGCTGCCTCGACCGGCCCGCTTATGCCAAGGCGATGGCGAAGGACGCCGGATAAATGACCGGCGAAATCGTCAATCTGCGCCGTGCCCGCAAAGCCAAGGCGCGGGACGAGAAAGCCAAGACGGCCGACGCCAATCGCGTATTGCACGGCACGCCCAAGCCCATCCGCGACCTTGCCAAGGTCCGCAGCGATAAAGCTCAGCGCGACCTGGACGCGCACAAAAAAGACTAGCCAGGCCGGGCGGAACTCTTGTCCCCGGGAGAGAACAAAAGCAGGACTTTTCCCGTCCAGCCCTGCTAGAATGGCCGGACTCATGAGCCACCATCCCTATTCCGACCCGCTGGACGCGGCCTTCGGCGATGAAACGCCGTCCGCGCCCGCCCCCCGCGATCCGCCCTACCTTGCCGGCCTGAACAAGGAACAGCGCGAGGCGGTGGAAACCGTGGACGGTCCGGTGCTGGTCCTGGCGGGCGCAGGCACCGGCAAGACCCGGGTTCTGACCACCCGCCTGGCCCACATCCTGGCGACGCGGCGGGCCTGGCCCGGCCAGATTCTGTCGGTCACATTCACCAACAAAGCCGCCCGCGAAATGAAGGAGCGCATCGGCGCACTGATCGGCGGCGTGGTCGAAGGCATGCAATGGCTGGGCACCTTCCATTCCATCGGCGCCAAGATGCTGCGCCGCCATGCCGAGCTGGCGGGCCTCAAATCCAACTTCACCATTCTGGACAGCGACGATCAGCTGCGCCTGATGAAGCAGCTGATCGAAGCCGAGGGCATCGACGAGAAGCGCTGGCCGGTGCGCACCTTGGCCTCGATGATCGACAATTGGAAAAACCGCGGCCAACGGCCCGACGATGTTTCCGACAGTGAGGGCCAGGGGTTTGCCTTCGGCAAAGGCAAGACGCTGTACCGGCAATATCAGGAACGCTTGCGCGCCCTGAACGCGGCGGATTTCGGCGATCTGTTGCTGGAAACGCTGAACATCCTGCGCACCAATCCCGACATCCTGGCCGATTATCGCGACCGCTTCCGCTACATTCTGGTCGACGAGTATCAGGACACCAATGTCGTTCAATATCTCTGGCTGAAATTGCTGGCGTCTCAGAACGGCAATGTCTGCGTGGTCGGCGACGACGACCAATCCATCTATGGCTGGCGCGGCGCCGAGGTGGAAAACATTCTGCGCTTCGAACGCGATTTCCCGGGCGCCAAGGTGATCCGGCTGGAACGCAATTACCGCTCCACCTCCGTCATTCTGGGCGCGGCTTCGGGCCTAATCGCCGCCAACAAAGGCCGCTTGGGCAAGACGCTGTGGACCGAAGGCGATCCCGGCGAGCAGATCCGCGTGCAAGGTGTGTGGGACGCGGAAGAAGAAGCCCGCAACGTCGCCGCCGAAGCGGAAGACCTGCATCGCCAGGGCGCAGCCTTCGGCCATATGGCGATCCTGGTGCGCGCCTCGTTCCAGATGCGCGAATTCGAAGACCGTTTCATCTCACTGGGTCTGCCCTATCGCGTGATCGGCGGCCCGCGCTTCTATGAGCGGGCGGAAATTCGCGACGCCATGGCCTATCTGCGCCTGATTGCGCAGGGCGACGACGATCTGGCCTTCGAGCGCATCGTCAACAAGCCCAAGCGCGGCATCGGTGACGCCAGTGTCGCGACCTTGCATGCCTTTGCCCGTGGGCGTCAGATGCCGCTGCTGGCGGCCGCGCGCGAGATCGCGGAAACCGATGAATTGCCGCCCAAGGCGCGCAAGGCGCTGAGCGAACTCGCCGCCAACTTCGCGCGCTGGAGCGAGACGGTAAAAGTGCTGCCGCACACCGAGCTGGCGGAAATGGTGCTGGACGAATCCGGTTATACCGACATGCTGAAAGCCGACAAATCGGCGGAAGCGCCCGGACGGCTGGACAATCTCAAGGAATTCGTCCGCTCGATGGAAGGGTTTGAGTCCCTGCCCGCCTTTCTGGAGCATGTCTCGCTGGTGATGGAGATCGCCCAGGACGAAAGCGGCGACCGCATCAATTTGATGACCTTGCATGCCGCCAAGGGCCTGGAATTCGACACCGTGTTCCTGCCGGGTTGGGAGGAAGGTCTGTTTCCCAGCCAACGCACCATGGATGAGAACGGGCTGGCGGGGCTGGAGGAAGAACGCCGTTTGGCCTATGTCGGCCTCACGCGCGCCAAAAAACGTGCGCGGATTTCTTTCGCCGCCAACCGCCGCGTTCATGGCTCCTGGCAAAGTGCGCTGCCGTCGCGCTTCTTAAGCGAAATTCCGGAAGCCCATGTCGAGACCATTGTGAATGAAGGTTTCTATGGCGGGGCCACGGGCTTTCGCGACAATGCGGGCGGACCGGCTTTTGCCAGCAGCTATGACAGCCCTGGCTGGAAGCGCGCACAGGCCAATCGCGCCGGCGCCCAGACGCGCACCCGGCCACCCTTAATCGAAGCCCAAGCTTATTCCGTCCAAACCAGCGACCCCAGCGCCTCGCACTACGCACGCGGCGACCGTGTGTTTCACCAGAAATTCGGCTATGGCCGGGTGCGCTATGTCGAAGGCAACAAGTTGACCGTGGACTTCGACAAGGCCGGCGAGAAAAAAGTCATCGACCAATTCGTGGCGCGGGCCTGAATCCCCCAACTGTCATGGCCCGCCGGAGTGCGGGCCATCCAGTTGATCGCGATAACCTATAGAGAATGAGCCAAGTCATTCCACTCTTCGTTGTTCCTCTGAATCAAATTCAGCTTCCATTCGCGCTTGTATTTTTTCATTTGTGACTCGCGATGAATGGCAGCGTTGCCGTCATCAAAAGTTTCGTAATAGACCAATGTCGACACGCGATATTTCTTGGTAAATCCCGGCAGCAGACCATCGCGATGCTCACCTAGCCGCCGCGCCAGATCGTTGGTCACGCCGATATAAAGCGTGCCGTTTCGCTTGCTTGCCAGGATATAAACATAATAGGTGTTCGGCATCAGTGCGATATCACCTGGATGGCCCGGATTTCCGGGCCATGACAAGAGGGCAGACTTGCAAATATGAACAATACCGCCCCCCTCTGGAAGGCCTGGATCACGCTGCCCAAGCAGCAAGCGCCGGATATGGCATCACTGCTGGAACTGGCGTCGGAACCGCAAGCCATCCTGATCGCGGAAGAGCCGTTCGGGCCCAGTGCCACGGTCGAAGCTCTGTACACGGAAGAACCCGACGCCGCCATTCTGTCCCGCATTGCGGGCCATGCCATCACGGTCGATCCCCTGCCCGACCAGGACTGGATCAAACTCAGCCAGGAAGGTTTGCCGCCGGTGCGCGCCGGACGCTTCTTCGTCTATGGCGCGCATGATGCCGGTCAGGTGCCGCATGGTGTCATTCCCATGCGGATCGAAGCGGGTCTCGCTTTCGGTACCGGTCATCACGAAACCACGGCGCTGTGCCTGAGCGTGCTTTCCGATCTCGCCAATCGCCGGACCTATCGCAATGTCCTAGATCTGGGCTGCGGCACCGGCCTTCTCGCCATCGGCGCGGCGAAACTCTGGCGCAAGCCTGTGTTGGCTTCCGACATCGATCCCGTCGCTATCGAAGTGACGGATGAAAACGCAGCGAGTAACGGAGTCGGGCCACTGGTGCGCGCCGTGGTGGCGGACGGCCTGGTCAATCCTGTGCTGGCAACGAGCGCGCCTTACGATCTGATCATCGCCAACATCTTGGCTGGGCCTCTGACCCGGCTGGCGCCACAGATCGTCAAAGCGCTCGTGCCCGGCGCGACCCTGGTTCTGTCAGGCCTACTGCACAATCAGGAAGCAATGCTTTTAAGCTTCTATCACCGTCTGCGCTTCAAAGCCCGCCACCGCCAGGGCCCCTGGAGTGCGCTGGTCTTGGAGAAGCCAGGGCGCTAGGCTTCTCACGCTCCCTAGCCTGAGACCCGCCATGGACAAGACCACGCCTTTTCAGACCTATGACGACCGCTCGGACGCCGCCACTGTGGCGCCACGCCTGGCGGCATTGCGCACAGAACTTGCGGCGCGTGGCTTGGATGGTTTTGTCGTGCCGCATTCCGATGCGCATCAGAACGAATATCTGCCCGCCGATGCGGAACGCCTGGCCTGGCTGACGTCGTTCACCGGCTCGGCGGGCGCAGCGGTGGTGTTGAAGGACAAAGCCGCGGTGTTCGTCGATGGCCGCTACACCTTGCAGGTACGGGCCCAGACCGACACAGCGCAATTCGAGCCGCGCGATCTGGTGGGTGAAGGCCCGCAAGGCTGGCTGCCCGACAATCTGCCCAGCGGCGCGAAGCTGGGTTACGACCCCTGGCTCACCACCGCCAACGGCGTCGCCAGTTTGCGCCATGCGGCGGAGCGCGCGGGCGCAAGCCTGATCGCGTGCGACAGCAATCCCATCGACGCGATCTGGAAAGACCGGCCGGCATCGCCCGCCGATCCCGCGGTACCGCATCCACACAATCTTGCGGGCGAAGACAGCGCCACCAAACGCACACGCATCGCCGCCGGACTGAAGAAAGCCGGTGTGGACGCAGCGGTGATCACCTTGTGCGATTCCGTCTGCTGGCTGTTCAACATCCGTGGCAGCGATCTGCCGCACACGCCCTTCGTTCTGGCTTTTGCCATTCTGCACGCCGATGGCGAGGCTGAGCTTTTTCTGGACGAAAACAAGCGTACGCCCGAACTCGTCACGCATCTGGGCGATGGCGTCCGCTTGCGGCCCGCGCCGGAATTTACCACCGCACTCGACGCACTGAGCGACAAGTCAGTTCTGGCCGATCCCGCCACTGCGGCATCCGCCATTTTCGATCGCCTGAACAAGGCCGGCGCGAAGATCAAACACGCGTCCGATCCTTGCCAGCTGCCCAAGGCCTGCAAGAATGCGGCGGAGCTGGACGGCACCCGCAAGGCGCATATCCGCGATGGCGCGGCCCTGTCGCGGTTTCTCTGCTGGTTCGCGCGCGAGGCACCCAATGGTGCACTCACCGAAATCGCCGCCGCCGAAACACTCGAAGGGTTCCGCCGCGCGACCAATTATCTGTCGGACCTGTCGTTCGACTCCATTTCCGGGGCGGGCGCCAATGGCGCTATCGTGCATTATCGCGTGACACGTTCGACCAACGCACCCATCCTCAACGATCAAATGTTCCTGCTGGATTCCGGCGCGCAATATCCCGACGGTACCACCGACGTTACCCGCACCTTGATCGTGGGTACGCCCACAGCGGAAATGCGGGATCGCTTCACCCGCGTGTTGAAAGGTCATATCGCGCTTGCCACGGCGCGCTTCCCGGAAGGCACCATCGGTATGCAGCTGGACAGTTTTGCGCGCCGGCCTTTGTGGGAAGCGGGTCTGGATTACGATCATGGCACCGGCCATGGCGTGGGTTCCTATCTGTCGGTGCATGAAGGGCCGCAGAATATCTCCAAGCGCCCTGTGAACCAGCCGCTCAAGCCCGGCATGATCTGTTCCAACGAGCCCGGCTTTTACAAGACCGGCGAATACGGCATCCGCATCGAGAATCTGGTGGTGGTGACTGAGCCGAAAGCGATGCCGGATGGCGAACGGCCGATGATGGGGTTTGAGACCATCACCCTGGCCCCCATCGATCTCAATCTGGTTGAGCCCGGCCTTCTCACCGATAGCGAGCGCATCTGGCTCAACGCCTATCACGCCCGCGTGCTGGAAAGTTTGCGGCCGCTGGTGGACGAAGAGACGCGCGCCTGGCTGGAAAAAGCGACGCGGGCGGTTTAACGCCCCTCTCCATGGGCGGGCTTGACCCGCCCATCCATGGATGGCCGGCTCAAGGCCGGCCATGGAGATCTTTGAACTAGCTGATCAATTTCAACCAAGCATTTTCGTCCATCACCGGGACATTGTGCTTCTGCGCGTCTTTCAGCTTGGAGCCCGCACCCGGTCCCGCCACCACGATGTCGGTCTTGGCCGACACAGAGCCCGAAACTTTCGCGCCCAGACTTTCGGCGCGCGCCTTGGCCTCCTGGCGGGTCATTTTCTCGAGGGTGCCGGTGAAAACCACGGTCTTGCCCGACACGGGCGATGACCGCGACGGCGCGGCCATGGGCGTAACGTCAAGCCATTCCAGCAGCCGGTTCAGCGCCTTCACATTGTGTTTCTCGTCGAAGAAATCGCAGATCGCTTCCGCAACCACGCCCCCAATGCCTTCCAGGCTTTCCAGCTCCTCGCGGGCATTTTCCGCTTTCATGCCGTCTAGGAACGCGTCGATGGTGCGATAATGGCGCGCGATCAGCCGGGCTGTGGTCTCACCGACATGGCGGATGCCCAGCGCATTGATCAATCGATCCAAGCCGATGGTGCGGCGGCGCTCGATGGCCGCCATCAGATTTTCGACAACCTTGTCTTCGCGTTCTTCCTTTTTGCCTTTGGTCTTGACCGGGTCTTTGCCCTCGGCGGCGCGGCGTTCTTCCGACAGCATGGCGCGATGTTCGGCCAACACCTTGCTGACCTTTTCCGGCTTTTCGGTCAGCGCGAAAATATCGGCGGGCTCTTTCAACAGCCCCGTGTCATGGAACAGCTCGATCATGGTGCCACCCAGCCCTTCGATATCGAAGCTATCGCGGGCGACGAAATATTTGAGCCGCTCTACCGTCTGGGCATCGCAAATCAGCCCGCCGGTGCAGCGCCGGTCCACATCGACCTTGCCGGTCTTTTCGTCCACTTCGCGCACGGCATGACTGCCGCAGATCGGGCATTTGTCGGGAAAATTGTACGGCTTGGCGTTGCGCGGCCGCTTATCGGTCAGCACTTTGACGATCTGCGGGATCACATCCCCCGCGCGCTGGATCACCACGGTGTCGCCGATACGGGCGTCCAAACGCCCGATCTCGTCTTCATTGTGCAAGGTGGCATTGCGCACCACCACGCCGCCGACCGTAACCGGCTTCAGCCGCGCCACCGGTGCCAGCTTGCCGGTGCGCCCGACCTGAATTTCGATATCTTCCAGCACCGTCTCGGCCTGCTCAGCGGGGAATTTGTGCGCCGTCGCCCAGCGCGGGCTGCGCGAGACGAAACCCAACCGCTCCTGCAGATCCAGCCGGTCCACCTTGTAGACCACGCCGTCAATGTCATAGCCCAGCTTGGCGCGCCGGGTTTCGATGTCGCGATAGAATTTCAAAATATCTTCTAAGCTATCGCACAACCGTACCAGCGGATTGACGGTGAAGCCATACTCCCGGAATTTTTCCAGCATGCCGCTCTGGGTCTTGGCGGGAAGCTCGCTGATCTCGCCCCAGGTGTAAGCGAAAAAATTGAGTGTGCGGCTGGCGGTGATGCCGGGATCGAGTTGACGCACCGACCCGGCAGCCGAGTTGCGCGGATTGGCATAAGTCGGCTTGCCGTCTTTTTCCTGGCGCTTGTTCAAGGCGTCGAACGCCTTGTGGGTCATATAGACCTCGCCGCGCACTTCCAGCACCGCAGGCGGCTTGCCTTTCAGGCGCAGCGGAATGTCGGAAATGGTGCGCAGATTGGCGGTGATATCTTCGCCTTCCTGCCCGTCGCCGCGCGTCGCGCCCTGAACCAGAACACCCTTTTCGTAGCGCAGGGAGGCGGACAGGCCATCGATCTTGGGCTCGGCCATCACGGCGATGTCTTCGCCATCTTTCAGGCCCAGGAAACGCCGCACCCGGCCCAGGAAATCGGCCACGTCTTCGTCACTGAAGGCATTGTCCAGCGACAGCATCGGCCGGGCATGCACCACCTTGGCGAATTTCGCACTTATCTTGGCGCCAACGCGGTGCGATGGACTGTCGGGACGCACCAGCAAGGGAAAACGGTCTTCGATGGCGGCGTTGCGCCTGCGCAATACGTCATAATCCGCATCGCTGATCGTGGGCGCGTCCTCGGTGTGATAGCGGCGATCATGCTCGTCGATCTCGCGCGCCAGCCGGTCCAGCTCTTTTTCCGCTTCGGCAGACGTCAGTTTTTCAACGGCTTTGCCGGTCACGCGCTTTTCGCCCGTTTGCGCGCGGGTTTGGGGCGCGAGGCTTCCGCGACTAGCCGCTTGGCGGCGGCGCGGGCTTCCTCGGTGACATTGGCGCCCGACAACATGCGGGCGATTTCTTCCAGTCGCGCTTCATCTTCCAACATCACGATGCGGGTCTTGTCGCCGACGCGCGAAATGCGGAAATGCCGGGCGGCGCGCGCCGCCACCTGCGGCGAATGGGTAACCAGCAGCACCTGGGTGGTTTCGGCCAACCGTTGCAGCCGCTCGCCCACCGCATCTGCAACCGCGCCGCCGACGCCGCGATCCACTTCATCGAACACCATGGCGGCGGGCGGTGCGGTTTGGGCCAACGCCACTTTCAGCGCCAGAGAGAAACGCGCCAACTCGCCGCCCGAGGCGATCTTGGCCAGAGAGCCGAAGGTTGCGCCTTCCACAGTGGCGACTTCGAAGGCGATCTTTTCCAGCCCATTGGCGGTCCCCGCGTCATCCGGCAGCGTTTCCAGCGCGACGCGGAATTTCGCGTGGCCCAGCTTCAGTGGCGCCAGTTCGGCCGCGACCGCGGTTTCCAGCTTCTTCGCAGCGGCGGCCCGGTCCTTGGACAATTTGCGCGCCGCTTCCAGATAAGACTGGTGCGTGCGGGCCACGGCACCCTTGGCGTCTTTTAACGAGGTGCCGCTGCCATCCAGCGCGTCGCGCTGCGCCACAAAATCCGCCAGCACCGCCACAAGCCCGTCCGGCGTGGTGGCGTATTTGCGGGCCAGCGCGCGCAATTCGAACAGCCGTTCTTCTTTGCGTTCCAGCGCGGCGGTGTCGGTGTCCAGGCTCGCCAGCAACACGTCCAATTCGCGGCGCGCTTCTTCAGTCTGGGCGAAAGCCTGTTCCAGGGCCGCTTCCGCCGCCGCGGCGCGCTTGCGTGCTTCTTCCTGCAATCGCGACAATTTCTTCAGGGCCGTGGCCAGGGACGCTTCCGCACCGCGGTCGCCCGACAGCGCGTCACTCGCTGCGCTCAGATCCTCCGCGATCCGCGTCGCGTGCATCATCAGCGCGCGTTCGCCAGCCAACGTCTCTTCCTCGCCAGCTTGCGGATCGAAGGCCGACAATTCCTTGGTGGCGGCGCGAACATAATCGGCATTCTTCTGCGCCTCGGCGGCCCGCGCTTCCAGCACCGCCAGCGCCTCGCGCGCATCGTCCCACCCGGCATAGAGGACAGCTACACTCCGCGCGGCGGACTCCAGCGCCCCGAATGAATCCAGCAACCCGCGATGGGTTGCGACGTCGAACAGACCCCGGTCGTCGGCCTGGCCATGCACTTCCAACAAGAGCCCGCCCAAATCCTTGAGCAGGCCCACACTCACCGCTTCGTCATTCACAAAGGCCCGCGACTTGCCGTCGGACGAGAGGCTGCGCCGCAGCACGATCTCGCCTTCATGGGTCATCGCCTGCTCTTTCAGCAGCGCGCGGGCGCCGTGGCGGACAGCAGGATCGAAGACGGCCGTCGCCGAGCCCTGCGCCGCGCCCGGGCGCACGCCGGCACGCCCGCGATTGCCCACCGCCAGGCCCAATGAGTCGAGAAGAATGGATTTGCCCGCCCCGGTCTCACCGGTGAGCACATTGAGGCCGGGCGCGAATTCCAGCGCGGCCTGCTCGATCAGGACGATGTCGCGGACCGTCAGCGCGGCGAGCATCGAAAAACGACTCTCAGAGGATGCGGCGGAAAGATTGACTGATCCAGGAGCCTTTGTCTTCCACCGGCTTCAGGTTCCGGCCTTTCAGAATGCCATAGGCGTCCGTGTACCATTCGCTGCCGGGATAATTGGCACCCAGCACAGCGGCGGCGGTCTGCGCCTCGCTGTTCAGGCCCAGCGCATAATAAGCCTCGGTCAGCCGTTCCAGCGCTTCCACGATCTGGGGCGTGGTCTGATATTGCTGCACCACCACCCGGAAACGGTTGATCGCGCCGATATAGTCGCCGCGGGTCAAATAATAACGGCCGACCGACATTTCCTTGCCGGCAAGATGATCCTGGGTCAGGTCGATCTTCAGCGTCGCGTCGCGGGCATATTCGGTGTCGGGAAAGCGCTGCACCACGTCCTGCAACGCCACCAGCGCGCCCTGGGTGTTGGCCTGGTCGCGATTAACGTCGACGATCTGTTCGTAAAGCGAAATCGCCTTCAGATAAAAGGCATAGGCGACTTCATGGCTGCCGGGATGCAGCGAGATATATTGGTCAGCGGTGGCGACGGCGTCGCCATATTTGTTGGCTTGATAGGAACTGAAAGCGCTCATCAGCATCGCGCGGCGCGCCCACACCGAATAAGGATGCTGGCGGTCGACTTCGTTGAACTGCTTGGCCGCCTCTTCCCAATTGTTGCGATTGATCTGGTTCCAGGCGTCGGCATAGATCTGCTCGACTGGCCGCTCGGTATATTGGGCGGCATCCTTGTTGAGGTCGTTGGAGGCATCGTCCTTGTCCAGGCCCAGCAGGCTGCAACCGCCCATGGCGGTTCCCAAAGCCAGCACCAGAATCGCGGCACGGACGGAGCGGGCAGAAAAGCGGCCTGAAATCGGCATCGAACGGCAAACCTCAAGAATTGAAGCGTCGGAACAATAGCTTACGGCCGGAGCCGGCAAAAGCCCGATGACGCCCCTGTTTATAGCACAGGCCTGGGCGGTTCAGGGAAGCGTGACCAATTCGTAATTGGCCGGATCGGCGAAAAGTGCCCGGAGCAGGCGGTTGTTCAGCCCATGGCCGGAGCGTACCCCCTCGAAGCGGGCCATCAGGGGATAACCCGCCAGGGCCATGTCCCCCACCGCGTCCAGGATCTTGTGGCGCACGAATTCGTCCGCGAACCGTTGGCGATCCTTGTTGACCAGTCCCGTGTCGTCCAAGGCCAGCGTGTTGTCGAAACTTGCGCCACGCGCCAGATTCATCCGGTTGAGGGCTTCCAGATCCTTCAAAAAGCCGAAGGTCCGCGCCGGGGCGATCAGCTCGCGGAACGCGGCAGGCGAGAAAGCGAAACTAAAGGTCTGCCGCCCGACCGCGGGCGCGTCATATTCCAGCAGAAAGTCATAAGACAGTGTCTGTGCCGGGTGGAGCGCGGCAGACGCACTGCCCTCCGCGACCCGGATTTCCCGCAAAACCTTCAGAGCCTGCCGCGGCGCCGGCTGTTTTTTCAGCCCCGCCTCCTCGATCAAGGTCAGATAGGAGAGCGCGTCACCGTCCAGGATAGGGGGCTCCGGACCATCCAGGGTCACGGTCAGATCGTCCAGTTCCGCCCCTGCGATCGCGGCCATCAGATGTTCGATGACGCCGACACTGACGCCTTCCGCAGCGATAACCGTGCCCAACCGGGTCTCGCCCACCCGGTCATAAAGCGCGGGAATGGTGGCATTCGCCTTGTCGCTGCGCCGGAACAGAACCCCCTGCCCGGAGGCAGCCGGCGACAGGATCATCGTCACCGCCACACCGGCATGCAAAGCGGTGCCGGAAACGGTAAGATCGCGGGCCAGCGTGCTGCGGAAAGACATGGCGGCCTTATAGCAAAGCATTGCCGGGGCTTCAGGATTAAATGGTGGCCCCGGGGCGAAAGCAGGACCGATGGGTCGGCGCACAAAAGTGATTCTTCTGGCGGTCGCCTCCGTCTTCGCGGTCGCTATCGCCCATGCCGATACGGTCGCCGATCTTCCCTACCGCATCGGCGGCGACGGACGGGTCAGCACGGATGTGTTTATCGATGGCCAGGGACCGTTCAATTTTCTGCTCGATACCGCCTCCAGCCGTACCATGCTGTTCGACCATCTGCGCCAGAAACTCAATCTGGAGCCGTCCCAGGCGGGCCGCCTGAAGGTCTATGCCATGAACAATATCGGCAGCGCCGTGCCGGTGAAGCCGCG
>DASYDX010000261.1:0-2124 GCA_036499345.1 Rhizomicrobium sp. | reverse complement strand
GTGACCTATCCCAGCAAGGTGAAGGGCAGCGATTATGTCGTACCGCTGCGGGTCTGGGCCGACACGCCCTATGGCCTGGTTTCGGTGGTGGCGAATTCACTGAAGATCGACGGCCAAGCCGCCAAGGCGAGTTGAGAGCATGACGAAAAAAACAGCAGTAACTCTGGTGATGATGTTGCTGCTGCCCGGCGCGGCGCTGGCGAATGCGGCGGGAGATTATGCGGCGCTGGTGACGGCTGCCAAGGAAGGCGATCCCGGTACCGATTACACTGCCATGCGCCAAGCCTATCTGATGCTGCCCGATTATGATCCGGCCGGGGAAAAGACCGAACAGCTGATGCGCGATGGCCAGGCCGCCTACACGGCCAAGGATTGCAAAACTGCGCTGGAGAAATTCAAAGCCGCCACGGCCATCACCTTCGTCCTGTCGGATGCGCATGCGCTGATGGCGGATTGCCTGGAACAGGCTGGCGACAAGGATGGCGAGAAGCGCGAGGAAGCGATCGCTCAGGGTCTCTTCAACTCCATCATGTCCAGCGGCGACGGCGCCAAACCCGACAGCGCCTTTCGCGTGATCAGCCTGTCGGAAGAGAATGCGATCATGGCTGTCGCCGGGGTCAACGGCACCAAGCGCGAAATCATCAACACCGATGCCGGACCGGTGGAGAAAATCAGCATCAAGGACGCCGCCACCGGACAGGAAGGCGCCGTCTATTTCAATGTCGGCGCCATCGTGATGAGCCTGGCGCTGAAAGAGAAGAATTCCGAAAAACCTTCCAAGCCCTGAAGCGCGATTACGGCGCGTTGCGGCGGCGGCGGGCGCGGATCAATCCCAGTACCGAACGTGCCGCGTCCGGGATGTTGGTACCCGGACCGAAGATCGCGGCCACTCCGGCCGCGCGCAGCGCCTCATAATCCTGGGCCGGAATCACGCCCCCGACCAGAACCAGAAGATCTTCGCGCCCTCTTGCCTTCAACGCTTCCATCAATTGCGGCACAAGGGTGAGATGGCCGCCCGCCTGGGTCGAAATCCCGATGGCATCGACTTTGGCGGCCAGCGCATCCTCCACCGCTTCATGCGGGCCGCGAAACAGCGCACCGATTTCCACCGCAAAACCGAGATCGGAAAAAGCCGTTGCCACCACTTTGGCGCCGCGGTCATGGCCATCCTGTCCCAGCTTGGCGACCAGAAGGCGTGGTGCCTGGCCAGTCTCCCGCGCAAAACTCTTCACGTCAGCGATGATCTCGTCCAATGCGGGGAAATTCTCGCCATAGACACCATGGATCGAGCGGATCTCCGCTTCATGACGGCCGAAGACATCCTCCAGCGCGGACGAGATTTCGCCCACCGTAGCGCGCACCCTGGCGGCTTCGACTGCCAAAGCCAGAAGATTGCCCTCGCCCCGCGCACCGTCACGCAAAGCATCGAGTGCGGCGGCAACATTTGCGGCGTTGCGCGCCGCTTTCAGCTTTTCGAGTTTTGCGATCTGCGCATCGCGGACCTGGGCATTGTCGATGGCGCGGATATCGAGCGGCGGCTCATTTTCCAGGCGGAATTTGTTCACCCCGACGATCACATCTTCGCCCCGGTCGATACGGGCCTGACGCCGCGCCGCAGCCGCTTCGATCTCAAGCTTGGGCCAGCCTGCTTCAACGGCAGCGGTCATGCCGCCATCCGCTTCCACGCGCGCGATCACGCCGCGCGCGGCCTGCGCCAAGGCATGGGTCAGCGCCTCGACGTAATAGGACCCGCCCAACGGATCGACCACATGGGTGATCTGGCTTTCCTGTTGCAGGATCAATTGTGTGTTTCGCGCCACCCGCGCAGAAGCCTCGGTCGGCAAGGCGATGGCTTCGTCAAATGCATTGGTGTGCAGCGATTGCGTGCCGCCCAGAATAGCAGCCAACCCTTCCAAGGTTGTGCGCACGATATTGTTGTGGGGATCCTGTTCGGTCAGTGAGACGCCGCTGGTCTGACAATGGGTGCGCAGCATCCGGCTTTCGGGATTTTTCGCGCCCATTTTCTCCATGATATCGGACCAGAGCAGGCGCGCGGCGCGCAGCTTGGCCACTTCCATGAAGAAATTCATGCCGATGCCAAAGAAGAAACTCAGGCGCGGTGCA
>DASYDX010000260.1:0-3936 GCA_036499345.1 Rhizomicrobium sp. | reverse complement strand
ACCAAGATCGTGTTGGATGTTCTGGCGCCCAAGACCGATGCCGCCGCCTATACACCTGCGGGCCTTTCCAAGCCGCAGATCACGGCGATGAAGGGCGCGATATCGGCCGGACAAGTCAAAGCCATCACCGACACGGCGGACAAGCTCGCCGGAAACAAACACGCCGACGCCGTCAAGCCGGAAGCAAAAACGGCGGAGGCGAAAGCCGACACCAAAGCCGAAGACCCGAAAGCCGCGCCCGTTCCGGCTGCGCCCTCCAATATTCAACCCGCCGACGGCCAGCGCACCAAGAACGGCGCCATCGTCACGTTCAAGGGCGCGGCCGGCCGGCCCAATGCCGTCTTCATTCGCGGCCTGACCGCCTGGATCGTTTTGGAGAACGCGCCCGACTTCGACGCCGCCACACTGAGAACGCAGTTGGGCGATTATGCCAGCCAGATCGACGCCTCTTCCGCCGATAACGTCTCGATCCTGCGTATCGGGCTGAAACAGGCCACGCCCATCGCAGCGGAAAATTCCGGCTCCGATCTGAAAGTGACTCTGGGCGCAGACCCTGCCATGCCCCCCCTTCCCATCAGCTTCGCCCGCAATCAGGACGATCCCAAACGCGCGTCCCTCACCACGCTGCTGCCCGGATCCGATCGCGCCCTGACGCTCATCGACCCCGTGGTCGGCGATACGCTGAACGTGGTCGCGGGCAATGCCGGACATGCCATCGGCGGCGAGCGCAATTATGCCGAATTCACGGCCTTGCCCAGCGCCAGCGGTTTGGTGGTGTCGCCTTATACCGACGATCTTTCCGTCGCCGCGGCGGGCGGGCGCATCACCATCACGCGGCCCGGCGGGCTTTCGCTCACACCGCTTTCCACACCCTTGGAAGAAACGCCCGCGGCCCTGGCCGCCGAGCGCAGCGGCCCGAGCTTTCTGGATTTTGCGTCCTGGAATCCGACCGCCGGAAACTCGTTCCTCGCCACCGAACGGCAACTGACCCAGGCGGTGGCGCATATGCCGTCGGCCCGCGCCAACAATGCGCGCCTGGTGCTGGCGCGCTTCTATCTCGCCAACCGTTTCGCGGCGGAGGCGATGGGGCTGATTAACCTGATCCAGGCCTCCGATCCGGGCCTGCGCGGCGATGTGCAGCTCGCCACTATGCGGGCGGCAGCCAATTACATGATGGGACGTTACCGCGACGCCCATAATGATCTGGCGGGTCCCGCTTTCGATTCCGACCGGCACGCTGCACTGTGGCGCGGGCTGACCGAGGCGGCGCTGGAAAATTGGACCGCCGCGCATGATTATCTGCAACAAGCTGCGCCTGTCTTGAAGAAATACCAGCCCGATTGGCAAGCCCGGGTTCGTCTCGCCGACGCGCAGGCTGCGCTGGGCATGGGCCGGATGGAATTGGCCGATGCCGCGATGGCGCGCATACCCAAAGAGCTGAACAAGACCGACGCGCTGGAAGCCCAACTGATCAATGCGCGCATCGAAGCCGGTGAAAATCACTATGACGCCGCCGTCGCACTCTTCAAGGCGGTAGAGAATAGCGGCGACGAGCGGTTGGCCGCACAGGCGATCTTCCATCACACCAGCGCGGCGCTGGCCGCGAATGTTATTGCGCCCAAACAGGCCATCGGCGTGCTGGAACGGCTGCGCTATCGCTGGCGCGGCGACGGGCTGGAAATGAAGACCTTGCGCAAGCTCGCTGAACTCTATTTCAGCGAGCGCAAATGGCAGCCGGGCCTGAAGACTTTGCGTGTGGCGACCCAGAATTTCGCGGGCGAAGGTCAGGCGCGCGCGGCGCAAGACGATATGCGGGCCGCCTTCGCCAATCTTTTCATCAAGGGCGGCGCCGACAAATTGCCCCCGGTGGAGAGTCTGGCGATCTTCTACGACAATATCGACCTCACGCCGATCGGGGCGGATGGCGATGAAATGATCCGCCGCATGGTCGATCGCCTGGTGGCGGTGGATCTGCTGGGCCCCGCCGCGACGCTGCTCGCCTATCAGGTGGACAAGCGCCTGGACGGCATCGCCAAGGCGCAAGTCTCGGCCAAACTGGCTGCGATTTATCTGATGGATCACAAGCCCCAGGATGCGGTGAATACGCTGCACACCTCACAGATCAGCGGCCTGCCCGATGCCGACGGCCATGCCCGCATGATTCTGGAGGCACGCGCCTTTGCCGCGCTCAAGCAATGGGACAATGCGTTGGATCTGATCGCAATCGACGATCAACCCGACACGCGCCGCCTGCGCGCCGATATTTATTGGGAAGCGGGCAATTGGACACTGGCCGGCCAGAAGACCGAAGAAATGTTGGGCGCACGTTGGAGCGATCCAATGCCGCTTTCCGACAGCGAACGCAGTGAAGTGCTGCGTGTGGCGGTGGCCTATTCGCTCGCCAATGACGAAACAAGTCTGGACCGGTTGCGCGAACATTTTGCGCCGAAAATGCAGAATACGCCCGACGGCCAGAGCTTTACTGTCCTGTCGCAGGATATCGACCTGCATGGCGTGGCGTTCCGCGATGCCGCCGCCAAGATCGCCTCGGTGGATAAGTTGCAGGCGTTCATGAAAGATTTCGGGAAGCGGCAGAAGGTGGCGATTAATTGATTGCCCCCATCTGTCTGCCACGCGGGCAAGCCCGCTAGCAGACATCTTCCCCCGCCAATGGCTTCGCCATGCGGGGGAAGAAATTCTCGGCCAAGGCGCACGAGAACCCAATACCAAGTGCGCGAAGCGAGCAGGCTTCCAGATAGATCTATTAGAGAGAATCCAGCCAAGTCAGGCTTCGATCGCAGACGGCTTCCCAGCCGGGTTCGCCGACCAGCCAGTGGCTCATGCCGGGCATGGTTTCGAATTGCGCGCGATCCTTGTAGAGCCGGGCTGCGCGTTCCACCGTGCCGGGCGGATTGATGCGGTCGGCGCCGCCAGCCAGGAACAACAACGGCGCCTGCACTTTGCGCACATCGACTTCGCTGGCCCTGCGCATATCCAGGCCCCAATGAATCATTTCGAAGGTGGCGCGTCCCGATTCCGGCACGAAGCGCGCGAAAATTTCGGCGCGCCGTTCGGCGGGCAAACGATCCAGTGAGTGCGTTGCCGCGATATCAAAATCCGCTTCCAGCAGCGCGCTCCAAAAACCCACCCGCAGCATCAGACTCTGCGCCGCGGCGATCTCGAACAAAGTGGTTGGCGGAACGCCCCAAGGCGCCGTCGGCGCCAGAAGAATCGCGGCGGCGATCTTGCGCCGGGCTGCCAGCATCTGGGCCAACAGCCCACCCATCGAATGCCCCACAAGGATGGGCGGCGTTTTCAGGCCCGCGACCAATTTTTCCAGGTCGGCGACATAATCGGTGAGGCTGATATTCGCCAACGCGGGATCGGTTTTGTCGTGATGCCGCAAAGTGGGCGTTTCCACCGCATAGCCAGCGGCGCGAAAGCGAGCCGCGAAACCATCCCAGGCCCAGGGCCCGCAAAAGGCGCCGTGGATCATGATGACCGGCGGCTTATTTTTTGGGGTCGCACGCCCGGACGAAAAACCGCTCGCGGCTTCCGCCGCTCCCACTTTTTCTGGTCGATGCTCCCCCGCCATCATGCAGGCTTCGCCAGATGCCGGAACGCGGCGATCACCTTGGCATAGGAATCGCGCTTGAACGGCACGATCACGCGCGGCAGCTCGTCCAGCGCCAGCCATTTCCAATCGGAGAATTCCGGCTCATGCGCCTGAAGATCGATATCGCTATCGCTTCCCGTGAAGCGCAGCGCGAACCATTTCTGCCGCTGGCCGCGAAATTTTCCATGAAAGGCGACGCCAACCAGATGGGCGGGAAGATCGTAAGTAATCCAATCGTCCATCTCGCCGATGATCTCGGCCTTGCCGGTGCCCGCTTCTTCCTTGAGCTCACGCATCGCGGCCTGACGCGGTTCCTCGCC
>DASYDX010000259.1:0-2710 GCA_036499345.1 Rhizomicrobium sp. | reverse complement strand
CGATCTCCTCGTGATCGCCCATCCCGACCGGATGTCGCCGCCGCAATTGCTGGCCGTCGACAATTATGTGCTGGGCGGCCATCGCGCGCTGATCTTCCTCGATCCGCTTTCGGAACTGGCGCAGCAATCCGGACCGCAGACCGCGGTGACCTCCGACCTCGGGCCGTTGCTGCACAGCTGGGGGGTCGATTTCCCCACCAACATGGTGCTTCTGGATCGCGGCGTGGCGCAACAGGTGGCTGCGGGCAACGATCCGCGCCAACCCACCGTTGCCTATCCGGTGTGGCTGCATCTGACTGCGGACAATTTCGATCCCCGCGATCCGGTCACCGCGTCGCTGCAAAATCTGAACATGGCCTCGACCGGCGAGATCGCGCCGATGCGGGGCGCCACCACGGTGTTTCACACCCTGATCGGTTCGAGCGATCAGGCCAACATGATGGATCGCAGCCAGTTGATGGCGCTGCGCGATCCTTCGCGCCTGGCCGATTCGATGCGCCCGACCGGTGTGCGTTACGCGCTCGCGGCGCGTATCACCGGCACCGCCAAGACCGCCTATCCCAATGCCCCCGGCGCGGTGAAATCGGGCAAGGTCCAGCTGATGCTGGTCGCCGACAGCGATGTCTGGGATGACCGTTTCTGGGTCCATGTCTCCAATCAGGCGGGCCGCCCTGTCGCCGAGCCTTTTGCCGACAATGGCGCCTTCATCCTCAATGCCGTGGAAAATCTTACCGGCTCGGATGACCTGATCTCGCTGCGCACCCGCGCCTCCAGCGACCGTCCCTTCACCGTGGTGCAAGGCATTCGCCAGGCGGCCGAAGTCAAATATCGCGAGACCGAGAACACGCTGCAGAACAACCTCACGCAGGCGCAGCAGACTCTGGCGCAATTGCAGCAAGGCAGTGGTGGCAACACCATCGCGCTTTCCCAGAAACAGAAAGACGAGATCGAACGCATCCGCCGCGGCATGGCGCAGACACGCAAGCAATTGCGCGACGTGCAGCACAATCTGCGCGCCGAAGTGGATGCACTGGGCAGCCGCCTCGCCTTCCTCAACATTGTCGGCGTGCCAATCCTTCTGGCAGGCTTCGCGCTGGTCCTGAGCATGATCCGCCGCGCCCGCCGCAAACGGAGGACGGCATGATGGATTTCCGCCGCCGCAAATTGATCGTGCTCAGCGGGCTGGCAGCCGCAAGTGTGGCCCTTGCCGCTCTGGCACTGACCATGCGGGCGCAGGAAAGCCGCGCCCGTTTCACGTCGGGCGAGTTCCTGCCGGGCTTCGCATCGCATGTGAAGGAAGCGGTTCACATTCATATCGTGACGCATGACGACACCTTCGATGTGGTCTACGACCCCGCGAAAGGTTGGCAGCTGCCCGCGCGGGGCAATTATCCCGCCGATTTCGAGCAGGTGCGTCACACCTTGATCGGGATGGCAGCCTTGGAAGCGGTCGAACCCAAGACCGCGCGCCCCGATTGGCTCTCGTATATCGGACTGGATACGCCGCCCAAGGGCAACGGCACCGCCATTACCGTCAGCGACAAGGCGGGCAAGCCGCTTGCCTCCGTGATTGCCGGGAACGCGGCAGACCTGGACAATGCGCAAGGCGGGACCGGCGTCTTTGTGCGCCGCCCCGGCGAAAATCAAAGCTATCTGGCGCGTACAGTCTTCGCCTTCCAGGGCAAGCTCTCCGACTGGCTGGAAACCGGCGTGCTGAGTGTCGAACCGGCGCGCGTAAACAGCGTCACGATCACGCCATCCACGGGCGGCGCTTTCACGGTTCTGCGGGAACACACCGCCGCTCGCGAATATACGCTGCAGGGCGCGCCCGCGCCCAAAGGCTTTTCCGTCAATCCCGCGCTCGTGAATCTCGTGCCGCAACTGATTTCCGGTTTCGCCTTTGTCGATGTCCAGCCCGCGTCGCGGTTCGATTTTTCCAAGGCGGTGCATCTGACGGCGCATACATTCGACATGCAGAATTTCCGCATGGACGCCGTATCGGCAGAGGGTGGCGTCTGGGTCCGGCTTTCGGCCGAGGCCGATCCGGGAACGCCGACCATGCAGCGCCAGGAAGCGGGCATGCTCAATACAAAGGCTGCCAACTGGGCGTATAAGTTGTCCCCGGACAAGGGGCGGTTATTGATGCTGAAGCGCGAAGACCTGTTCACCAAGGCCGAGCCCCAGGGCATGCCTTTCGGCGCGCCGAACTGATGGCCGCCGAAGGAGAACCGCTGCGCGGTCTCTGGTACATGCCGGCGCTGGCGTCCAGCCTCAAGCCCGGCCAGATGCGGCGCGAAATGCTTCTGGGCGAGCCGGTTCTGTTGGGGCGCGCCCATGACGGCCAGGCCTTCGCCATGCGCGATATCTGTCCGCACCGCGGTGTGCCCTTGTCGGCGGGCAAGATCCTGTCCGAAAACACGGTGGAATGTCCCTATCATGGCTGGCGCTTCCGCAAGGACGGCGTCTGTAGCGCCATCCCGTCCCTGGTCGAAGGTCAGGACCTGGATCCCAACAAGATCCGTGTACGGAGCTATCCCCTGCGCGAGCAGGACGGGCTCCTCTGGGTCTATGTCGCGGCAAAGAACGAAGCGCCGGCATCCGAGCCGGCGCGCGTGCCGATTGCCGACGCCCGGCCACGCTGGACCGAAACCCAACAATTTCCCTGCGGCATCGATCATGCCGTGATCGGATTGATGGACCCGGCGCACGG
>DASYDX010000258.1:0-2137 GCA_036499345.1 Rhizomicrobium sp. | reverse complement strand
AATCGGGATATGGGGCATGGCGCAAACTCCGGGAAAGGGCGGCGCTTACGATGCCGCCGGGATGCGCTGGGGGTCAAGGCGGCGTTTCAGCCAGCGCGCCGCCGGTTGTTCGATATATGTCGCCAGGAATGCGCCCCAGGCAGTGCAGAATATGACAAGACCAAACGGCTCCAGCCACCAGATCAGTGCGCCGAAGGTGGTGCCCAGCATCGGCGTCTCGGCGGGTGGATAAAGCCGCTGTGCGAAAACGCGGATCAGCAGCAAGCCAAATGTCTGGCCGATATAGATGGCATAGGACCATTCGCCCAGGCGCTGCGGCAGCCGGGTCTTGAGCGCATCCGCGACGATGCCGCGGTCGAAGGACAGCGCCAGCACCAGCGCCAGCATCGGCACCACGGTGAAGATATCGCGGTGCGTGTGTGTCCAGCCAGTGTTGTAGATGGCGTATAAAAGCACGCCCATGACAGCGAGCTGGATCAGCGAATGGTTCCAGTCGGGCAGCGTGTCGCGCGGTTTCCAGGCGCGATAGAGAACCGCCATGCCCACGCCGACGGTAAAATCAGCGACGCCGCGCAACAGGCCGAAATCGAAGGTGATATCGAGGCCGTTGGGCGACAGAAGATCGAGCGTCAGCAGCAACGCCAATCCTGCCGCGATCAGCGCCAGGCCGCGCCGAACCCCGCCCTGCGCCAACGTGAGCAGCACAGGAAAGATCAGACACAGCGCCCATTCCACGCTGACGAACCAGGAAACACCGTTCCAGGTGAGGCGATCCATGAAGCCCCAGCCCTGCATCAGCACCAGGCTGAGCAGACCGCCTTCAAGGCTCACATCCTGGTGGTATTTGAGATCGAAGATCGAATGATAGCCGCCAAGCTCGGCAAAGCCGCGGGTGAGAAGCACCATCGCCGCCACCACAAACAGCATAAAGAGATGCAGCGGATAAAGCCGCATCAGCCGCGCTTTGAGAAAGCCGCGATAGCCGTTCGCCGTCCGCAATGCGGTCAGGCGCGCGCCATAGACATGGGTGAGAATGAAACCGGACAGGCAGAAGAAGAACTCCACCCACAGATAGCCGCGCCCCGCCGGGAAATCGAGCGGCCAGAAATGGCGATAGCCATGACCTTCACTGAAATGGAACATCACCAGGATCAGCGGCGGAAAGGCGCGGGCGCCTGCCAGGGCGCGGATTTCGGTTGGTTTCGAACGGGCCGTGACTGTCAACGCGCGCCCCGGTTGGCTTCGGTATGGCGGATGATGGCCGATTGCAATTGTTTGTCCGGCAGGCGAACCGCCAAGCTCAGCACACTGTCATCCTCCCCCAGGAAAACGATCCCCGAGATGGGAGACTGGTTCGGAAGCAGGCGTGAATCGGTACCAAGCCCTTTGGCATTTGCCGGCGTTTCATATTCGACCACCGCTTCGCTTAAACGTTTCAGATGGTCGCCGGGATAAGGTGCGAAAACAAAATTCGAAGCCGGTTCGATCTTCTCGGCGATCACCGCATTCACGAATTCACGATTCTGCGGGAAAAGCCGCGCCATGAATTTGGCGGCCACAAAGCGGCCCGACGTTTCGCCAAGATTGACCGACAGCTGAATGGCGTCGCCGGAAATGCCTTTGAAGGAGCTGTGCAGCATGGCGTTCGCATCCGGTCCGTCCGGCGTCACATAAATCGTCGTGCCATTGGAACCCGCCAGCACCAGGCAATGCCAGCCTCTGGGGCCCAGCACGCCGATATCGGTGTTCTGGTAAAACGCCAATCCGGCCGCCGCGCGGGCATCCAGATTGAGATGCTTGGTCCCTCCCGCCGGTACGGCTTCGGGCCCGATCTGTCCATCCGTCGGGCATCCGACCATCGGCACGGTGGCAGCAAAAGCGGGGCACGCGGCTGATGTCAGCATGACAAGCAAAGCGGTGGACAAATGTTGGACGGATCGGATCATGGCACCCCCCGCCAAGTTTAGCGCGGCCTGCGCTTGCTGTCGCGCGCAAATCGGATAGCGTGGCTGTTGGGGCCGCAAGGCAGATACGTTTCCGTCATGGCCCGGTTCATCCGGGCCATCCATGATGAAAGCGGCGAGCGTGGCGTTGGATCACCCGGACGCGCCGGGTGATGACGATGAATAAGGCTTAA
>DASYDX010000257.1:0-7034 GCA_036499345.1 Rhizomicrobium sp. | reverse complement strand
CCTTCATAGGCATTGATCAGCGCGCCGACCATCTTGATCGCCGGATTCACTTCGGTCGCCGATTGCGGCATCGAATTGATGTCGAACGCGATCTTATAATCCAGGCTGGGATCGGGCAGTTCGTTCGCGCCGTCGAAATCCTTCATTGCCGGAACGCCGGTGATCGGCGCGGCCTGGGCCAGCGAGGCAGCGGTGAAGGTGAGGGCAGCGGCGACAAGGCCGGTGCGGATGATGTTCGTAAGGGAAAGGTTCAAGCGAAGTCTCCGTGTGATGAAGGGGGATGCAGAAAAAAGCCCGCCCGGATCATCACCGGACGGGCCTTTTATACGCGGACGTTGATTAGCCCTCGCCGCCCAGATGCACATACCCGCGCGCGGTGAGGTTGAGGATGGTGATGCCGGCCCACAGATCCAGCTCCACGATGGGCTGAATGGTCTTGGGGTCGATATGGTTGAACGTCACCGACTGGCCGCAGACGCGGAAATCGACGCCCGCCTTGTGCAGCTGTTCCATGATCTTGATGTTGGGATTGTCGACGCCATTGTTGCGCTTCTTATATTCTTCGTTGGTCAGGATCGCGGGCGTGGAGCCGCGATGGAACACGACGACGAATTTGCGATGCTCCTGCGGCACGCCGTATTTCGCCAAGGTGTTGACGAAGCGGCCGACGGTGAGAAGACCGGGATTGATCTCGCTGGGCGTCTTGGCGGCGGGGGCCAGGTCGAACACCACCTTGTACATCAGCTTGGGGTCGGGCAGTTCCTTGGCGCCGGGCACATCCACGGCGATGCCGATATGCGGGGCCGGGGTGGCGACTTCGGGCACCGGCATTTTGGCGTTTTCTTCCGCGGTCGGCAGCTTGATGCCGGTAAGGTCCAAATTCTGCGCGCTGGCGATGGGCGAAACGCTGACCAATGCGGCGAACGCAATCGCCGCGCCCAATAGTATTTTACGCATGTATTTTCTCCCTGATGGTGATGACGAATCCGGCGGGCCGTTATTATCGGTCCCCAATGGCGACGCTTCTATTTTCGGGCGGTCGCGGCGGCAACTCATATATTACGCTTTGCCGCGTGCGGGGCCTGTAACCTTTGGCGTGGCGCGGCGAAGAGGCGGTGTAAAAGTCCTCATGCTGGCCGCATGACGCTGGCGCTAACGGCTGTCGAAGCATGAGGGCTGCACGGACAGCGGAGCGGCCTCACCCTTCGACAAGCTCAGGGTGAGGGGATGGAGTTATCTCGGCATCGGGACGGACATGATCTTGCCCGTGCCGCGTTCGGTGAACCACAGCGTGTCGCCTGCGGGTTCGACGCCGGTGGGGGTGACAAGGCCGTCCTTGACGATCGCGACATGGGCGGTGTCGTCCTTGATGGTCAGCGCGGCGATGGTGCCCGAGCCGCCATTGGCGACGAAGATCTTGCCGTTCGCGGCGCGCATGCCGTCCAACCCGCGCATAGGCGCGTCGAACCAGATATCGACCGGCGCGCCCGGCTTGCCCGACGCATCGACGGGCACGCGATAGAGTTTGCTGAAGGCAACATTGTTTACATACAGCACGCCATCCAGGAACGTGATGCCGTCAATGCCGTTGAACACGCGATTTTCCATCCAGAGTTCGGCGGCCTGCGCGCCCGGCGCCAGACGGAAGATTTTGCTGTTGGACGTGTCGGTGATGTAGAGCGCCTTGTCGGGGCCGACCACGAAATCGTTGCAGGTGGAATTGTCGCCGGGCAGCATCCAGCGCAGCTTTTCCTTGCCCGTGGCGATGTCGAAACCGCGCAGCGATGTGCGGCGCTGCACCGGCATGGTGCCCGGCGTCGGCGTCAGCTGGCATGTCCATAACGTGTTCCCCTCGGCCAATTGCCCGAAGAAGAACGTGCCCGCGCCTTCGCTCGACGCATCGACAAAGACATCGGCGGTGCTGGCGCCTTTCTTGACGCGATAGATAAAGGGGGTAGAGGCACTGCCCGCGAACACGCTGCCATCGGCGGCGACGGTCAGGCTTTCGGGCTGGGATTTGGCGTCATGGATCAACACTTCGGCCGCCATCGCGCCCGATGCGGGCAAAGCGAGCATGGTGAGAAAAGCGGCGGCGCGGATCATGAATTCCCCCTCGTGATATCCGTTGAAACATAATGCATCGGGCGGCATGGGAAAAGCCCGGCTGGCGGTATCCTAACAGGCCAAATCGGGTGAGGAAAAATCAATCGCCTGTGCGGGCGCGCAACGAATTGGCGAATGCCGCATTGCCGCTGGGGAAGGGCCGGTCATGGCGCGCAAGTTGAAGGTCTATGTCACCAATCTGGGCTTCTTCGAGTTGGCGCTGGCCGCGCCCTCGATGAAGGCGGCGCTCGAAGCGTGGGGCTTGGGGCATAACGCTTTCCACCAGGGCTTCGCGCGGGAAACGGACGATCCCAAAATCGTGGCGGCGGCGCTGGCCAAGCCGGGCGTGGTGCTGAAGCGGCCGGTGGGCAGCAAGAGCGCATTTGCCGAGAACGCGCAGCTGCCCAAGGACTGGTCGGTGTCGGCGGACGGCGAATTGCCGAAACCCAAAGCGAAAAAGTCGGCGAAGAAGGTCAAGGCGAAACCCGCGAGGAAAGACAAAGCGGCGGACAAAGCTGCCATCATTTCCTTCGAGAAGGAAAAAGCCAGGCGCGAGAAAGCGCGCGCGAAAGACGTGGCGGCGAAAGAGGCGCGAGAAGAGAAAGCTCGCGCGGGCCGCGAACGAGAGACGCAGACGGCGCAGGTCGCGTTGGAACGTGCCGAGGTCCGTCATGAAGAGGCGATGGCAAAGATCGAGCAGGAACGCGACAAGCTCGACCGCCGCGCCAAGCTGGAACGCGAACGCTGGGATGAAGAGCGGGACGCATTGAAAGACGCGCTGCGCCGGGCGCGCGACCTATAGCAAACCTCAGGGTACCGTTGCCGTCACGCGCAGGAAGGTGGCGGGGATCGATGTGGCGCCGGTCTTGCTTTCATTGACGCGGTTGAACAGGTTTTCCATGTCGCGCTGCATCTCCGCTTCCTTGCCCGCATTCTGCGCCGCTTCGAACGCGGTGATGGTCGGCCCATAGAAGGTGCGGAACTGCTTCAGATAATCGGCGGGCGATCCGGCATATTCGAAGCGGATCATGTCGCGGAAGAAGGCGATATTCTCCTTGGGCACACCCGCCGCGCCGAAGCGCTCGATCACATGATCTTCCATGCCCCAGGTCATCGGGCTGACGAAGCCGGGCGGCGGCGGGGGAACATAGTTGGATGCGATCTTCAAAATTTGCGCCACCAGAGTCGGATCGCCTGGAATCCAATTGCCCATCACCACGCGCCCGCCGGGCTTGGTCACGCGCACCATCTCTTTGGCGACGTCGAAGGGACGGGGCGCGAACATGGCGCCGAAAATCGTGACGGTGAGATCGAAACTGTTATCGGCGATCCCGTCCAGATGCGAGGCATCGCCTTCCTGGAAGCGAATGTTGTTCAGCTTCAGCGCCTGCGCGCGGCGATTGCCCGCTTCCACCAGATTGCGCGCGATATCGATGCCCAGCACATCGGCGCCAGCTTGGGCTGCCGGAATGGCGGTGGTGCCGTCGCCGCAGCCCAAATCCAGCACTTTCATATTGGGTGCGACGCCCAGCTCCCGCACCACTCTTCCGCCGCTGGGGCGAAAACTTTCCGCGATGCGGGTGAAGTCGCCTTTTTCCCACAATGCTCTGTTCGGATTCGGTGTGCTGTCCATGTCGTGCCCCGGCTTGAACGCGGAACGAACTGTGCCGGAAAAATTTGACAAGCGGAATACGGAAAATCTTTCCGCGAGGTCAGCAGCGCGCGAACGCTCAACCTGTTCCGTGAGATAGCTCTATGTGGGCGCGCGGTGCTCGGTGCTTTTCATCGAGGGGCGCTGGCAGAAGACGTCGAACCAAGCCGACAGGGTCAGCCGTGTGGCGCGCCAGCCGGTGCCGGGAAAGCGGAAATCCAGATAGCCGATGAAGGCGGCGGTCGCGATGTCGCCGATCAAGGGTTCGCCATGCACGGGCGTGTCTTTCTCCAGCACATCCAGCGCCGCATCGATGGCGGTGCGAAAGCGGGCCTCCATCGCGGGAATGCGTTCGTCTTGAGGCTTGCGTTGTTCGGCGAACAGACGCCCCGCTGCCGCCATCGCGCCATCGGCCAGGCCCTGACGCAGCAATGTCTCCCACCGCGCCGCACCCGCGGGCGGATAAAGGCGCGGTTGATCGGCACGTGCGTCGAGATATTCGCAGATCAGCGCGGATTCATAGAGCGGGCGGCCATCGTCCAGCACCAGGGTCGGCACTTTGGCGAGCGGATTGAGATCGCGCAGCCGCGTGTCGGTCCAAGGATCGACCTTGAGCAGACCGATGCGGTGTGACAGGCCCAATTCATGGCCTGCGATGCGGACCTTGCGGGCGAAAGGCGATGTGGGCGCGTACCAAAGTTGCATGCGGCCAGAGTGATGAGTCGGCCCGCGAAATCAAGAGCGGCTAATAGCTTTGCGTATCGGGATCGTATGTCAGCCAATAGATCACGGCGAGGGCCGCTATGCAGGCCGCCGCCGCCCAATCATTCTTCAACCACAGATGACAGGTCATGCCGCCGCCGATCAGCACGATCACCGCTAGCCAGCCCTGCCAGGTGACAGGGCCGCCGGTATAGCCATTGGCTTTGCGGCCGAACCAGGGGTTCTCCATAGCTTCAGAATAAGCCCGGCCCGGTCCGGCGGCAAGAATGCGCGGGACTTGGCCGCGCGATGGGCGGGTGCATAATGACTTTATGACAACGCTGCCCAACCGGCCCCACACCGCGCTTTTGATTGTCGATGTGCAGACCGGCGTGGTTGCGGGCAATTTCGAACGTGATGCGGTGGTGGCCAATATCGCGCAGCTGGTGGAAAAGGCGCGCAGGGCGCGGGCCGCTGTGATCTGGGTGCGCCACAACAGTTCGGAATTCGTGGAGGGCACAAAGGCCTGGGCCATCGTGGCGGAGCTTTCGCCCGGCAAAGCCGAGCCCATCATCGACAAGCGCTATGGCGATGCCTTCGAGGCGACCGATCTGGAAACGGTGCTGGCGGATCGCGGCATCGGCAGGCTGATCGTGGCGGGTGCGCAAAGCGATGGCTGCATCCGCTCCACACTGCATGGGGCGCTGGTGCGGGGCTATGACACCATTTTGGTCAGTGACGCGCACACCACCGAAGACATGACGCAATGGGGCGCGCCGCCGCCCGGTCACGTGGTGGCGCACACCAATCTGTATTGGACGTATCAGACCGCGCCGGGGCGCGAGGCGGGCACCGTGACGACGGCGGACGCGGTTTTCGCGTAACGCTGTATCGGAAACTGTCGAATTCCGAGCCCCAAAAAAAAGCGCGCGCCTTGGTGATCCGGGCGGTTCCCGCCGCCGTAAAAAGCGGGAACTTCCGCTCCGCTATTTTTTCGCAAAGCATTTACCGGCGCTGGGGTTCGATGTTCGGGCGGTGTGTGATCGCCGCTAATTTTTGAAGCGTGAATTGCCGAGAGTCGCGTTGATGCAGAGCCGTCAAAAGCTCATAGGGATTCCCTGGTTCGGGCCCGACACCTACCAAGCCTGCCGTGCGGTGATGACCGATGGCGAGGACATGCCCGATTATTTTCCCCACTGGCTGGCCGACGCCGAAGAATTGTTGGCGGAGGTGGAGGAGGCGGGTCATCGCGCCTTGCGCGTCCCGATCGATCCCAAGGAATTTGTTGGCTGGTGTCGTGCGCGCCATCTTCAGCCCGACGCCAAGGCCCGTGTGCGTTTTGCCAAGCAGGTGGCGTTTCAGGAAGCGGGCTTCACCAATGGCGGAACGGGGCGCGGGCGGCGGTAGCGCGCCTTCTCACACGTGAGACAATCGCCTTAGACAATCAGATCCAGCAACTTGCCGATGCGCGGATTGTCGATGCCGGCTTTGGTCAGCGCCGCTTTTTCCAGAGTGTTGGCGGAGTCCTGCAGCTTCTGCGCAAGCTCGGGCGTTTCCGTCATCTTCGCCTGACGGCGCAGATCGCCGGAATAGGCGAGCATGCTGGAAACGGTGTCGATGGTCTGCCCCACGCGCAAATTTTACGCGCGCGGGCCTTGGCCTCGCCAGCGCGGGCGGAAGTTGCAGCTAAGGAAAGGTTAATCGCGGCCTTACCGCACCGTGATCCGCTTGACCCGCGGGCGTTTGGCGGCGGGCGATGCGGCGGCATCGCTGGCGTTCTGGGCGGCCTCTTCGGCCTCCTGGCGTTCCTTTTCGAGACGCATCGCCTTCAGCTTTATGGTCTTGGCGTCGTTGGCGGCGCTGGCGGCGGCCAGCTCCTTCTTTACCAACTCGGTGCGCTGTTCCCACACTTCGCGCTGCGCGTTCTGGGTGCGGATGGCAGCCCGGGGTTTGGATTCGGTCATGTCTGCCTCGCGAATAAAAAGCGCGTGCGCCGGAAAAACAGGCGGCCGTGCATGGGAAATGGGCGGAAGCGGCCCAAAAGAGTCCCAAGCCAAAGCGGGACATCTGTGCGTGACCACAATATAGTGATGCGGACGCGAGATTACAAACCGCGCGGGTGTGCACGGAACTTGCGCACAAATAGTTCCCCGGCGACCATTGCAAACAAGCAAACCCGCACTTATTGTCAGGGTACGTGGTTCTTGCGTCCCTGTCAGACGAAGTTCTTCTGTCTATCTGACTCGCCCCAGCGCGCCGGACGAACCGAAACCTTCCAATCGACCCAGATGTTCTTGTTTCCACGGCCGGCAACGCATTTTGCTTTGCCGGAACCCGATGACACAAAGGACATACTGTTATGACCATCGGAACCGTGAAGTTTTTCAATTCCGCCAAGGGCTTTGGCTTTATCGCGCCGGATGATGGTGGCAAGGACGTGTTCGTCCATGTCTCCGCCGTCGAAGCGGCCGGTCTGCGTAGCTTGAACGAAGGTCAGAAGATCTCGTTCGACATCCAGCCGGATGCGCGCGGTGCCAAGGCTGCCAATCTCAAGGCCGTCTGAGGTTCTTGTAGTAAG
>DASYDX010000256.1:0-3269 GCA_036499345.1 Rhizomicrobium sp. | reverse complement strand
CAAGGCGCGGTTTGAATTCCGCTGGCGCGACCAGTTCGCGCTGGCGCTCGATCCGGAGACGGCGCAGCTCTATCACGATGCAACGCTACCCGCGGACGGCGCCAAGGTGGCGCATTTCTGCTCCATGTGCGGGCCGAAATTTTGCTCCATGAAGATCAGCCAGGAAGTGCGGGACGCCGCCAAGGGCAAGAACGACACGCTCTCGACCGCCGAAATCCGGGCCGCAATGGCGAAGAAGTCGGAAGAGTTCAAGCAGAGCGGCGGCGAAATCTATCTGCACAAGCCTGCAGCGGAGTAAGTCTCCGTTGCCGGGTTGGTCGGAATAGACGCATGTTGATCCGCCGTGCGGGCGCCGATGATCTGTCTGCGATCCTTGCTCTGGTACCGCGCTTGGCGACGGCCTTTGTGCCGCCGCCTTGGCGTGACCCAGATGAGATGACGGCTACCGATCTGGCGGTTGTCACCGAAGCGCTGAGTACCGTCGGTGAAGATCCTGTTTTGTATGTCGCCGAGATGGAGGGCGTGGTCGCGGGGTTCGTTCATGTCCGCTCGGCGGAGGATTATTATCGCCGGGGGCGCCGCCACGGCCATGTCGCCGATCTGGTGGTTGCGGAAGGGTATGAGGGGCAGGGCATCGCCACTGCACTTCTGGCGCGCGCCGAGGAATGGTGCCGCGCCCAAAGCTATGACTGGATGACTTTGGGCGTGTTCGAGGAAAATGTCCGCGCCGAGCAGCTCTATCAGAAATTGGGTTTCCGCCGCGACGTGATCCGGCTTTTGAAGCCGCTGACCTGATCCTTAGCGCGGGCGGCCGCCGGTTGCAGCGTGATAGAGAAACAGCACGATGACCGCGCCAATCACGGCCACGAACATCGAGACGAAAAGTCCTGTCCCTTCGTACGTGAAACCCGGCATCAGCGCGCGGAAGAGAAATCCACCCACCACGGCCCCAAGGAGCCCCAAGGCTGTGTTGACGATGCAGCCTTCGCCGCGCTTGTTGACGATCTTGCTCGCGATCCAACCGGTCAAAGCGCCGAAAATAACCCAACCTAGAATTGCCATGTCTCGAAATCCGAAAATCAATTCAGCGAGACATATATCATGGCGATTGTGGCAGCCGCCATCACGGCGGTGGAAAGCCACCCCAGGCCGCCCAGAACCGGACCGGCACGAAAGTCCCCCATTTTGCCGCGATGACCGGCAACCAGCATCATCGCAGCCATCATCGGGACTGCGATCACGCCATTGATGACGGCGCTCCAGAACAAGGCCTTGATGGGATCGAGGCCGGAATAGTCGATGCCCAACCCCAGAAGCACGGCTGCCGCGATCACTGTATAAAAGCCTTTGGCCTCCCAGGGCATGTTGTCCAGGCCGGTTTTCCAGCCGCGCGACTCGCCAACCGCATAGGCTGCCGAACCGGCCAGAACCGGAATGGCGAGCAGCCCTGTGCCGACAATGCCGATGCCGAAAAGCAGAAAGGCAAAATGGCCAGCCAACGGCTCCAATGCTTTGGCGGCTTCGGCAGCGGTCTGGATGTTGGTCTTTCCCGCCTGATGCAAAGTAGCCGCGGTCGAGATCATGATCGCGATGGCGATCAGGTTGGAGACCAGCATGCCCGCAATGGTGTCGATGCGAATGCGCGACAAGGCGGATTTGGCCTGGCGCGGTGCCTCGATCAGGGGCTTGGCCCGGGGTTGTTGATCGACTTCCTCCACCTCCTGGGCGCTTTGCCAGAAGAAAAGATAGGGGCTGATGGTGGTGCCGAAGATGGCGACGATGATGGTGGCGGCGCTTTCCGACAAATCGGCATGTACACCGATCAGGCCCAATCCGATGGCGCGCCAATCCAGATGGATCATGAAGACGAGCGCGACATACGCCAGAAGCGACAGGGTCAGAACCGTGAGAAACCGCGCATAGCGGCGATAGGGAATGAACATCTGCAGCAAAAGCGAAATCAGCGCGAAGCCGATGGTGAATTCATGCTGACCGAAGCCGGTGACCAGCTTCGCGGCTTCGCCCATCGCGGCAAGATCGGCGCCGACATTGACCGTGTTGGCGATGAAGAGCAGGGCGACAAGCCCGGTCACCACGCTCTTGGGCAGGACGTCGCCCATGTTGCGGGCCAGGCCATGGCCGGTCACGCGCCCGATCAAGGCGCTGACCATCTGAATGGCAACCATCAACGGGAAGGTCAGAAGCATCGTCCAAAGAAGATTGAAGCCGGCTTGAGCCCCCGCCTGGCTGTAGGTGGCGATCCCGGAAGGATCGTCGTCCGCTGCCCCGGTGATCAGACCCGGTCCCAGCTGCTTGAGCAGCGCCACGCGCGAAAGCCTTGTCGCGAAACCTTGTGTCTTTTTCGCTGCGGGCATGGGGTCCGGGGGGCAGGAAGATTTCAGGAACGGGACTGGCCGTAAAAGTATAGTATCAACGCGCGCGAGGCACGGAGGTTCATATGCGCTCGGTCTGGCTTGCGGTTGTATTGATCCTCGCGGCGCCCGTGGCCGCCTCGGCAGCCCCGTCGGATGTCTGCCTTCGTCAGGACCGGATCGAAGGCTGGAATGTGCTGAACGACAGCACCCTGATCGTATCGGACAGGTTGAACAAGAAGTTCAAAGTCTCGCTGACCGGGGCCTGCCACAGTCTGCAATTCCTCACCCGCCTGGCTTTCAAGCCCTTCAGCGGCAGCGGTTTATCCTGCCTTACCCGTAACGATGCGGTGGAAGCGAGCCTGCCGGGTTACGGGCCATCGCCGGAACGCTGCCTGATCACGGATGTGGAGGAATATACCGCCGCGATGGAGCATGCCGACCAGACGGCGGAAGGCACGCTGCATCATCACCCCGACACCCATGGCGACATCGGCGCAATTCAATAGTATCAGGCGAAAGCACGGAATTTCTTCCCCCGTGGGCGTAGCCCTGACGGGGGAAGATGTCTTTGAGCGCTTGCGCGAAAAGACAGAAGGGGGAAGTAAGAATGCGCGGCTATTTCGGCATGGGTGTGGATGGCATCTCCAAGCCCATGAATCTGGGCAATCTGGTCCGGATCGCCCATGCGTTCGATGCGAGCTTTTTCTTTTCCGTCGCGCCGCGCCTGAAGCTGTCCGATGCACAGAGCGACACCTCGCGGGCGCAGGGGGCGCTTCCCTTTTACAGTTTCGCCGCCCCGGAAGATTTGCGGCTGCCGTTGGGGTGCCGGTTGGTGGGGGTGGAAATCACCGATGATGCGGTCGAGCTGCCGCGATTCCATCATCCCACCCGGGC
>DASYDX010000255.1:0-1651 GCA_036499345.1 Rhizomicrobium sp. | reverse complement strand
CTTCTGGAATTTCAGCATATATTGGTCGGTGTGGCTTTTGATGGCGGGGTCGGACGACATTTTGGTGTGGTCGTCGGTGGCGCGGTTCAGGGCTTTGCCGTCGCCGACCAGCTTGAAGCCTGCCGCCGTCACTTCCTTGATCACTTGCGCTTTTTCGATCCGGTGCAGCTTGGCGATGCCCGCTTCATCGGTGCCGGGATTGGCCTGGTGATCCAGCACGAAATAGATCCCGCCCGGCTTCAGCGCGTCATGCACGCGCTTGTTGAAGTCGGCGATGTCGAGGTTGCCATACTCTTTCACATGCAGGTCGTGATAATTCTGCGTCGTCCAGAAGACATCGACTTTTTCCGGCAGAGTGAAGCCGCCGAAGCTGGGCATGAACTGGATGGTGACGTTGCCGTGTCCGGGCTCGGCGGCCATCTTGGCGTCTTCGCCTTTGTCCCATTTGCGGTTCTCGATGCCATAAACTTTGCCGGTGGGGCCGACAATGTCGCTGATCATGCGCGTGAAATAGCCGCCCGCGGGCAGAAGCTCGGCCACCTTCATGCCGGGCTTCACACCGACAAAGGCCAATGTTTCGCCCGGCGCGCGCAAGGCGTCGCGCGACGAATCCTTTGTGGGCCGCGCGGGATCGGCGACCGCTTTGGTGACGTAATCGGGCAGGGTGGCGGCCATGGCGGCGCTGCCAAGGGTGAGGGCGATAAGGGACGCGCCCAGGATCATGTTTCTCATATCTGCTCCATCGGTCGTGTGGAATGCGGCGGCCAGCATGGCCCTTTCCCTGTCTTTGTTCGATGCCGGATTCGCAATTGTTACAAACTGCGGGCGTAAAAAACGGCGTCGGACGATTCAAACGCTGAAATCGGCAGGCCGCGCGCTTTTTTAAGGCACCGAAGTCCGGTCTGGCGCGTTGGATGACGGACGGACCTTCGAGAGGGACCCCATGACCAGTCTGGACGGCTTCGGCACGGCGCGGATGATGATCGCGATGTACGGCAAGGAAGCGCAAACCGAAGCCCGCCGCCGCTGCGAAAAGGCGCTGAAGCGCGAGGATCTGCCCGGTTTCGAGCGCTGGGCCCATATCGCCACCGTGATCGGCGGCTTTATCTCCCGTTCGGCGGCGCCCCAGTTACACCTGGCGCATTAAGCGTGGAACCGCACCGCCCCTTTTGGGGGCGGCGGGTCCGTTTGCGGAATACAGACCTAGAGAGCGGTCTTGATCTGACCGACCGGTTTGGCGTTTGCGTGCATCGTCCAATCACGCACGATGCGCTGTTCCAAAGTGATGGTGATCGCGACAATGGACGCGCCGACAAAGGCGAAGCCCAGGCCGGTGAAGATCGCCACCAGATAGGAGCCGACATAGGGCACCGCTTCCAACAGGCTCGCGCCCACCACCAGAACGATCGCCATCTGATAATTTTTGGTGTTGCGTTCCGGTGTGTTGCCGATGGCCGCGATGCCGCCGAACAACAACAGCAGCGGCGCGATAATGGGATTGGAAACAAAGGCCGATACGATTGCCAGGATAACGGCGAGCGCTCTTCCCACCGCAGAGAATCTGTCCATGAATTCCTCCGGTAATTTGCAGGTCCAAACCAACGGGAAATTGTATCACCAACGGTTCCTTGGGTGTAGGATTGCCGCAGGC
>DASYDX010000254.1:0-2791 GCA_036499345.1 Rhizomicrobium sp. | reverse complement strand
GGGCATTCCGGCTCGCAGACGCCGCAATCGATGCATTCGTCTGGGTTGATCACCAGCATATTCTCGCCTTCGTAGAAGCAATCCACCGGACAGACTTCGACGCAATCCATGAACTTGCATTTGATGCAGGCTTCGGTGACGACGTAAGTCATAGGCAAGGCTCCAGTGACGGCCAGGAAAGCGTTAGGTCCATAAGACCGTGCGCCCCCGATGGCAAGCATTCAGTCCGCGACGATTTCGTACAGCCGCCGTGCCTCTGGCGCAGGCCCCCGCCGTTCGGCCAAAGCCAGAACCCGGAGCGCCAGGACTTCACTACCCCTGCCCAGAGTAAGGATATCGCCAGGCTTCAGGAGCTGGGCGGCTTTTTCCACCCGCGCGCCGTTCAACCGGAGCTTGCCCGCGCCCGCTGCCGCCTGCGCTAGGGCGCGGGTGCGATAGAAGCGGGCATGGAACAGCCATTTGTCGATCCGCGTGCTCACGAGAGGATCATCCGGCGCGTTCACTTGACGAGCAGTTCCTTCAGACCGGCAAAGGGCGAGTTTTCAGGCGGCGGCTTTTCGGGCGCGCGTTTGCGTGGTTCTTTCTTTTTCACACGGCGCCAGACCGGGGGCGCGTCGGCAACTTCGGTCAGCCGCCATCCCAGCGCAGCGAGAACCGCCTTGGCCTCGTCATTGCCGGTTCCCATGAGCGAGACGAGCTGCGGCAGCAGACTGGCCGCATCGGCGCCATTGATTGTGGCTTTGTCCAGCGTCTCTTCCAGCCGCTCCAGCATATCGAAACGAATGGCGCGCGTGCCGATCACCGCAAAACCGGCGGCGTGAAGAAACGCTTTTGCTTCGCCGGAACAGGCGAAAGATGTCAGACCCGGCGCGGGCGGTCCGGCGAGTTGCGCTTGGCGCGTCCAGATGCCCCACAACAAGGCCAACAATCCCGCCGCATCGGGACGCAGAAGGCGCGGCAGATAAACTGTGCGCCGCCCGAACCAGACGCCGAACGGTTTGAGTGCACGCAAGACGGGGCCGAGCTTTTCCGGTAACGCCAAAGCATCGCGCTCCAGCGCACCGAAATTTTCCGCCAGTTGATGTGCCAAACCTCGCGCATAGGCGGGTAGGGCGGTATCGCTGCCAGCCCGCGCCTCGGCCGCCCGCGCCAACGCGACCAGCGGCTCCAGCCGCGTATCGATGCGCGTGCGCACCCAAGTTTCGAGCCGCGTTTGAACATTGTCGCGGACTACGTCTTTGAGATTGTCATCCGCCGCCAGCACGATCTGCGGTGCAAGCGGCAAAGCGCCGGCGGCAAGGTGGCCGACCATCGCGCCGTCCCACCACAGCTTGCCATGCTCGCTCAAACTGATCGCGGCGTCGGGCGCGGCTTCCAGAGAGCGGGCGCGCGCCAGAAATTCACTTTCCAGCCCACGCATCGCTGCCGTACGGGCCATGCGGACATGAAGCACGCCATTGCCTTCGCCGGCGGCGCGCGGATCGGGCGTGAACCGGAAACCGTCGAGGCGGCCGATCACTTCGCCAGCGATCAGGACGCCGCCATCTTCCTCCAGCACGACTTCGCCATTTTCGTCTTCGCGCAGATGTTTCATCAGCACGGACGCGCGCCGGTCGATGAAGCGCAACGTAAGCTGTTCGTGCAGCGCATCGGAGAGCCGGTCTTCGACGGCGCGGGTTTCGTTTTGCCAATGCGCGCCATCACGCGTCCAGCCGGGCCGGTGCGCGGCATAGGTGAATGTGCGGATCTGGGCGAGGCGTCCTGACAGCGTGGAGACATCGCCTTCCACGACATCGAGCCGCGCGATCTGTCGCGCCATCCAATCGTCGGGGACATATCCAGGCTCGCCCATGCGGAAGAGGTAGAGCGTGCGTATCATGCGCGCATGTTCGTCCGCGGACAATTTGCGGAAGTCCGGCAGCTGGCAGACCTCCCAAAGGCGTTGGACCGCGCTTCGCGATGTGGCGAGTGCGGCGACGTCGGGATCGCTGGCCAGATGATGAAGCGCGATCGCATCGGAGGCGGGCCGCGCCCGGCCCAGCCCGCGTTCGGGCGGCGGCGCGTCGAGACTGTCCAGCAGCGCGGCAACGGATTGAAATTGCAGATCGGCATTTCGCCATTGCAGGACCTTCACCGGGTCATAGCGGTGGCTTTCGACACGGGCGACGGTTTCTTCGTCGAAAGGCTCGCATGTGCCGGTAATGCCGAACGTGCCGTCATTCATATAGCGTCCGGCGCGTCCTGCGATCTGACCGATCTCCGATGCGGCGAGGGGGCGAAAGCCGCGGCCGTCGAATTTCTCCGATCCCGCAAAGGCGACATGATCGACGTCCATGTTGAGGCCCATACCGATCGCATCGGTGGCGACCAGAAAATCCACATCGCCGGACTGATACAGCGCGACCTGGGCATTGCGGGTGCGCGGTGAGAGCGCGCCCAGCACCACAGCCGCCCCGCCGCGCTGACGCCGCACGATTTCCGCGATGCCATAAACATCCTCAGCGCTGAAGCCGACCACGGCCGAACGCCGCGGCAGGCGGGTGAGTTTCTTCGCCCCGGTATAGGCAAGATCGGAAAAGCGGGGACGGGTGATGAACCAGGTGCGCGGAATGAAGCGTTGAATGGCACCGCGCATGCTTTCGGCGCCCAGGAACAATGTTTCTTCCGTACCCCGGGCATGAAGCAGCCGGTCGGTGAAGACATGGCCGCGCTCCGGGTCCGCGCAAAGTTGGATTTCGTCCACCACCAGACAGGCGACGGCAATTTCCAGCGGCATGGCTTCGACGGTGCA
>DASYDX010000253.1:0-62326 GCA_036499345.1 Rhizomicrobium sp. | reverse complement strand
CGAGCCGCGCTTCCAGAAATGCCATTCCCAGGCCAGGGCGGCGTTCCAGCTCCGCGCCGGCTCCAGATTCTTGTTGCCACCCGTGACCGTGTTGCTGTTGAGCGAAGTCGAGCTGGCAAAGTCGCGGAAGACCAGCTGGCCGACCTGGCGCTCCATCAACAAGCGCAGTTCGTGCCCCGGTAAGGCGTTCCATGTCGTCAGCCAGCGCGGCTTGAAGAAGGCAAGATCCTTGGTGAGGCTGCTGTCGCCGCTCTGGGTAAGGTTCGAAGTTTCGTAGCGCGCGCCAAACTCCGACATCAACACGGGGTTGATGCGCCAGGTCGCGGTGGAGAAAAGCTCGACGCGTTTTTCTTCCAGCCGGATATTGGCCGCCGGCAGGATCACCGGCACGCCGCCCAGGGCCAAGGTGCTGCGGCTGCTCAGCACATTGATGGCGCCTTCCGCGCCCGCTTCCAGCTTCAGCGTCCCTTCGCGCAGCCATGCCAGCCGCGCCACATCCTCGCGCTGGTTGAAAAAGCCCCGCGACAGATCTGTGCCTGCCGTATTGGATTTGCGGCTGCTTTCGTCCTGCTCCGTCAGCCGGTGCACGGCAAACAGCTGCATCTCGCCGTAAACGCCCAGCGGATGCTTATAGTCCAGCCGCGCTTCGCCCGTGCGCGTCTGTTTGTTTTCCAGCCCAGTCACCAGCGCGACCGCGGGGTAATAGATATGCTCTTGGACATTGGAATAGACGCGTTGCTGCTTCAGCGCCAAACCCAGCGCAAGATCGCCACCCATCAGGGGCTGGCGATAGGCCGAACTGATTTCGGTGTTGTTGGTGAGCAGCGGGAAATCGTAATCCACCAATTGCAGCGGCGTGCCGTCAGGCAGAAAGCGGTCGCGCGAACCGTAACCGTTTTGGTTGTTGCCGCCGATTTCGCGGTCCCAGCTCGCGGACAATTCCGCCGTCGAAATCTCTCCCTGACGGGTCAGATGGATCGCCGCCTTGTCTTCGGTGGTGCCGTAATGGGTGATGGCGCCTTCCAGTTCGGCGCGCCCCCGCAGCGTTTCGCTTTTGTTGCGCACGACATTGGCCAGCATGGGATAGCCGTGCATGTCGGCGGCGCCGCGGATCAGTTCGATACGCTCGACCGAGGACGCCGCGATGCGGCGCAGAAGGTCTTCGACCGTTTCCGCCTTGCTGGTGGGAAGCTGGCCGTCGATCAGGACATTGCCCACGGTGCCCGAAAAGCCGCGCACGGTGGCGTCGCCCAGCTTGATTTGAAATCCGGGCAGAAGGCCCACCATGTCATAGGCGGTGGCGGGTTGGTTTGCCGCGAAATAGGCCGACGGATAGGCGGTGACGCCGTCCTGGACGATAGCCTGGGGACTGGCTTGGGCGCTGGCCTGGACATTGTCCTGCGCGGCCGCCGGATATGCGGCCAGCGCCGCACAAGTGAGCAGCAAGGACGCGGCCCAAAATCGCTGATTGGTCTGAGCAGGCCGAACGCAACACGCGGCAGCACGCCGCCCTCGAATTTCCTCAGACACCCCAGCCCCGCCACATGAATTTTATTTCATATAGCCAACGGGAGGTTTTACCGCAACGGTGTAAACGACCGGGGCGGCGTGAAGTCTGAAACAACGACGGGGCGCACCCCGCATGCCTTCGGGAACCCGGGCGCTGGTTCCCTTTCAAGAAGCTTGGCATCTTCCCGGTCGGTGTCTCGGCCGGAGGTCCGGCCCGGGGAGCTGAGATGCCCAAATTCCAGATGAGGCGGCGTGGTGCCTGTGTTATCGCCGCCGCCTCAGCGAAGCGCCAGCGCGGCCCACTGGATCAGCATGATGGTTTTGGCGTCGAGGATTTCGCCCGCGCTTACCATCGCCAGGGCGTCGGTAAGGGTCACCTCCAGCGTTTCGATATCTTCGCCTTCGGCATGGATGCCGTTTTGTGTGGCGCGGGGCTTTGCCGCGTCATAGTCGGCGACAAAAAGATGCAGCCGCTCCTGCACCGCGCCCGGGCTCATGAAGGTGTCGAAGACCTGGCGCAGGTTGGACAGTTCCACGCCCGCCTCTTCGCGCGCTTCCTTGATGGCGCAGACATCGGGCGGATCGCCGTCCAGCTTGCCCGCGATGGCCTCGATCAGAAGTTCCCGATATCCATGAGCGAACGCAGCCCAGCGGAACTGGCGGATCAGCAAGATCAATCCCTTACTCCGGTCGATGGGCAGCACAGCCGCGCCGTCGCCGATATCGTAGGATTCGCGCATCTGATGCTGCCAGGTACCGTCGTTCCGGCGATATTCGAAACCGGCTTTTCGCAAGGTGTAGTGGCCATCGGAAAGAATTTCCAAATGCTGGCCTCTGATGCGATCGCTGGTGTCGGTCATCTCAATCTCAAGAAAATAAGGGGCGGGCGGAAAGGTATTTGCAGCATTGCATTTGGGATGTCTGACGGAAGAAAAACGTGCAACGATTTTTCTTCCAATGCGTTTAACATGCCTCACAGATCAGGTGGTTCACATGCCCCTGAAATTCACGGGCGACGTCAAGGTCGAAAAGTCCACGGGCGATCTGCAAGTGCTCGCTTATCTTGGTGAGGTTCCGGTGCGCTGTGTTGTTCGCCGTGCCGCCGTGACCGCCGGGTTGAACGGCTTCCATATCTCGGATGGGCAGGCGCTGGAATTATATTACGCGCGCAAGACGGAAATTCAGGGCATCGCGTCTCAGCGCTTTGACAATGGCGAGAATCTGCCCACGGTTTCCCGGAGCGACATGCCGGTTCATTAAGACTGCGGCCCGTTCCGGAGGGCGGCCTTGGCACAAACCAGGCTGGCCGTCCGTGCGCGCCGGTCGAAGCGCAGGCGAAGCATATCGCCATTTGCAGCCGGAAGACGCAGCTCGAAGCCGGGGCAGTCCGGCGTTTCCCATTTTTCTGTCGTCATGGCGGCGCCGTCCAGATCGCGCCAGTCCACGTCCGCCAGGAACGCTTGATCGCGCAAGCGCGGGCAACCGGCGCGGAACGCGGCCAGGCGCGCAACGAAATTTTCCAGCGCGGTATCGCGATTGCTCCAGTCCAGCCAGCTGATGGCGTTGTCCTGGGCATAGGCGTTGTTGTTGCCCTTTTGGGTGCGGCCGAACTCGTCGCCCGCCGCCAGCATGATGGTGCCGCGCGATGCGAACAATGTCGTCAACAGGGCGCGCAAATCTTCTCCGCGCCGCGCAACAATTTCGGGATCGCGGCTGGGGCCTTCCGCGCCATTGTTCCAGGAATGATTTTCGCCCTGGCCGTCCCGATTGTCTTCGCCATTGGCCTGATTGTGGCGGCGTTCGTAGGACACCAGATCCGCCAAGGTGAAGCCGTCATGCGAGGCCAGATAATTGACCGAGCGGGTACGGATGCCGGAAAAAACATCGGACGAACCCGCGATGCGCGTCGCCAGGGTCCCCGCCGTTCCCGCGTCGCCGCGCCAGAAGCGGCGGACATCGTCGCGGAAGCGGTCGTTCCATTCCAGCCAATTGGCAGGGAAATGTCCCAGCTGATAACCGCCGGGCCCGATGTCCCAGGGCTCGGCGATCAGAGCCCGGCTGGAAAGAAGCGGATCGCGCGCGATGGCGTCGAACAGGGCGGCATGAGGATTGAAGCCGGGCTCGCGCGCCAGCACGGACGCCAGATCGAAGCGAAACCCGTCTACCCCGCAAACGCCCGCGAAATGGCGGAGCGTGGACAGGATAAGGTCCTGCACCGCCGGATCGGCTGCGTTCAAGGTATTGCCTGTCCCGGTATCGTTGATAAGCGCACCGTCGGGCCCGCGCGCGTAACAGCGATTGTCGAGCCCTCGCAGGCTGAGCGTGGGACCTTCCAGATCGCTTTCGGCGGTGTGGTTCAAAACCAGATCGAGAATGACGCCGATGCCGTGATCGCGCAGCGTCTCCACGGTCTCGCGCAATTCCTGCGGTCCGCCGGGCGCAAGCCTGGGGTCCAGCGCCATCGGCACGACAGGATTGTAGCCCCAGGCATTGCGCAGCCCCAGCGGCGGCAGATGGCGTTCATCCGCCCACGCCACCACCGGCATCAATTCGACGGCGCTCACATGCATCTTCTTCAGATGCGAAAGAATGGCGGGATGGGCGAGAGCGGCGATGGTGCCGCGAAGATGGGGTGCGATCTCGTGATGCAGGCGCGTGAAGCCGCGCACATTCAGTTCATAAATCAATCCGCCGGGCGTGAAGATGGGCGGCGTTGCCGCCTTCACCGGCAGTTCGGTGCTGAGGATGGCTTTGGGAACCAGGGCGGCAGTGTCCGCGCCATGGGCCGACAGGCTGGGATCGAACCGGAACGGACGATCCAGAACCAGGGCGTAAGGATCGACCAGCAATTTGGCGGGATCGAAGAGATAGCCTTGTTCGGGCATCCAGGGGCCAGATGCGCGATAGCCGTAACGCTGGCCGGCGCGGATGTTCGGAACGAAAGCGCTAAAGATATCGCCTTCGCGTGCTAGCGCGACGCGCCGTTCGCTGTCCCCATCGAAGAGGCAAAGCTCGACCCCCGCGGCATCGCGTGCCCGTACGGCGAATTCGGCGCCGCCTGGGATCAGATGTGCGCCAAGCCTGCGCATCAGAAGGGCGCGCGTTCCGAAAGGCCCCGATACAGCGCCGCATATCGCGCGCCGCTGCGCTGCCAGGAAAAATCGCCGCGCATGCCTTGGCGCTGCAGCCCGCGCCACACCGATGGCTGCTCGTAAAGCGCGATGGTGCGATGGATCGAATCGCGAATGCGCTCGCCCGTCACCTCTTCGAACAGGATGCCGGTCGCCGCGCCCGCTGCCACGGCGGCATCGTTGGCGTCGATGATGGTATCGGCAAGGCCGCCGGTGCGCGACGCCACCGGAACGCAGCCATAGGTCAGGCCGTAAAGTTGAGTGAGGCCGCACGGTTCGAAGCGCGACGGAATCAAGATCGCGTCGGCGCCACCTTGCAGGAGATGGGAGACTTTCTCGTTATAGCCGATGGCGACGCCGATCCGGCCGGGATGTCGGCTGACCGCGGCGCGGTATTGCGCTTCCAAGGCCGCGTCGCCCGCGCCCAGAAGCGCCAACCGCCCGCCCGCCGCCACCAGCGCGTCGAGCTCGCCCGCCAGCACATCCATGCCTTTTTGCCAGGTGATGCGGCTGACCACTGTGAACAAAGGGCCATCGCCCGGCGAAAGATTGAAGCCGGTTTCGATGGCCCGCTTGTTGGCCTTGCGGTCGTCCAAGGTCGCAATGGTGTAGCGCTTGACCAGATCGGTATCGGTCTGGGGATTCCAGATTGCGGGGTCGATGCCGTTTACGATGCCGGACACACTGTCTTGCCGGGTGGTGATCAGGCCCTGCAAGCCCATGCCGAATTCTGGCATTCGGATCTCGCGCGCATAGGTCGGACTGACGGTGGTGATGGCGTCGGCGGTGAACAGCCCCGCCTTGAGAAAGCCCACGCCGCCATAATATTCCACGCCATCGATGGAATAGGCGTGCGGCGGCAGGCCGAGGAAATCGAAAATGGCGCGGTCGAACCGGCCTTGAAACGCGATGTTGTGAATGGTGACGATGCTTGCCGCGCGCGAGGCTGCGGCGAGCGGCGAATATTGCAGATAGGCCGCGCCCATTGCCGCCTGCCAATCATGCGCATGCAGGATATCGAACTTGCGATCAGCGAGGAGGCCGGAAGCCAGATCTGCTGCCGCACGGCCCAGCGCTGCGAAGCGCCGCCAATTGTCCGCCCAGTCCACGCCATGGCTGTCGCAGTAAAGCCCGCCACTGCGCTGGAAAAGCGCAGGCGCGTCCAGCACCAGCAACGGAAAACTGCCCAATTGCGCTTCCAGCAATTGCGCTTCCACGCCCAGAAGATTGTCGTAGCGGTGCAGCACCCGCGCGTCTCCCAGCGCGGCGCGCACGGCGGGATAGCCGGGCACCAGTGTCGTCATGGTCACGCCATGCGGCGCGACGGCGGCGGGCAGGGCCCCCGTGACGTCGGCGAGCCCCCCGGTCTTCACCAGGGGGAAGGCCTCCGATGCGACGGACAGCACCTGGGTCATGCCAGCCGGTCTATCATCTCTTGGGTGATCAGGCAGACGCCGTTTTCGGTGCGGCGGAAACGCTGCGCATCCAGCGCGGGATCTTCGCCCACGACCAATCCCGGCGGAATATTGACGCCGCGATCAATCACCACCCGGCGCAGCCGCGCGCCGCGCCCGATCTGGCAGCGCGGCAGCACCACAGCTTCTTCCAGATGGGAGTAGCTGTTGGCGCGCACGCCCGTGAAAAGAAGGCTGCGGGTGATCGCGGCCCCGGAAACGATGCAGTCGCCCGACACCAGCGAGGAGACCGCGGTGCCCCTTCGCCCATCGATATCGTGAACGAATTTCGCAGGCGGCAGAATTTCGGCATAGGTCCAAAGCGGCCAGCTGCGGTCGTAGAGATCCAGCTCCGGCACCACATCGGTCAGATCGATATTGGCTTCGAAATAGGCGTCGACGGTCCCGACATCGCGCCAATAAGCATTCTTTTCCGTTCCCGAACGCACGCAGGATTGCGAGAAGCTGTGTGCCACCGCTTTTCCGTGCCGCACCAGATACGGAATGATGTCCTTGCCGAAATCGCGGGACGAGCCGGGCGTGTTGGCGTCGCGTTCCAGCTCTTTCAGCAGGAATTTGGTGTTGAAGACATAGATGCCCATCGACGCCAGCGCGATGTCGGGCTTGCCTTCCATGGCGGGCGGGTCACTGGGCTTCTCGACGAAAGCGGTGACGCGGCCAGAGGCGTCGGCGGCCATCACACCGAAGCCTGTCGCGTCCATGCGCGGAATTTCCATGCAGGCGATAGTGACGTCCGCGCCCTGGTCGCAATGCTGGCGCAGCATCACTTCGTAATCCATCTTGTAGATATGATCGCCCGCCAGGATGATGATGTATTCCGGCCCATGGCTCGCGATGATGTCGCTGTTCTGATAGACCGCGTCGGCTGTGCCTTCATACCATTGATGTTCCGACACGCGCTGTGATGCGGGCAGAATGTCGAAGCTTTCGTTGCGTTCGGGCCGAAGAAAATTCCAGCCCTGTTGCAGATGCCGGATCAGGGAATGGGCTTTGTATTGCGTCGCGACGCCGATGCGGCGAATGCCGGAATTGATCGCGTTGGACAGGGCGAAATCGATGATGCGGGTCTTGCCGCCGAAATAGACGGCGGGCTTGGCACGCCGGTCGGTCAGCTCCGCCAAACGCGTGCCGCGTCCACCGGCCAGGACATACGCCATGGCGTCACGTGCAAGCGGCTGGCCCCGCCATTCAGCCATATCCGTTCTCCCGCGGCTTTATCCCGGTCTTCAGGGTTCGTACTCCAGCATGACTGTGGCCAGTGGTGGTAGTGTGAGCCGGATGCGGCCATTGCGCGCTTCCGTCCCCCCCAGATTGCCCTGACCGCTGCCGCCATAAATTAAAGCGTCGCTGTTAATTAACTCTCTCCAGCGGCCATCGGCGGGGACGGGGACCTCGTAATCTCCGCGCACGACCGGGGTGAGATTGGAGACCACCAGTACAGGGGGTGATCCCGGCGTGCGCCGGATCCAGGCGAAAACCGAATTTTGCTGGTCGTCGGCAATGGCCCAGGAGAAACCCTCCCCTTCGCAATCGCGCCCATGCAGGGCGGGACGGTCCCGGTACAGCCGGTTCAAATCCCGCACCAGATGCCGGACCCCGGCATGGGCGGGACTGTCCAGCAGGTGCCAGTCCAGGGGGCCGGCTTCGCTCCATTCCCGGCGTTGCGCGAATTCCTGGCCCATGAACAAAAGCTTCTTTCCGGGATATCCCCACATCAACGTGTAATAGGCCCGCAGGTTCGCAAATTTTTGCCAGTCGTCGCCTGACATCTTGGACAGAAGCGAGCCTTTGCCGTGCACCACTTCGTCATGGCTGAGCGCTAGGACGTAGTTTTCGCTGAAGGCATATAAAAGCCCGAACGTGATGTCGTTGTGATGATGTCCGCGATGCACCGGATCGCGCGCCATATAGCGCAGCGTGTCGTGCATGAAGCCCATATTCCATTTGAAGCCGAAGCCCAGCCCGTCTTCATGAACGGGACGCGTCACGCCCGGCCAGGCGGTGGATTCTTCGGCAATGGTGAAGAGGCCGGGGTTGGCGCCGTAAACCGCCCGGTTCATCTCTTTCAGAAAGCCAACCGCTTCCCAATTTTCCCGTCCGCCTTCGGGGTTGGGAATCCATTCCCCGGCCTTGCGGGAATAGTCGCGGTACAGCATCGACGCCACGGCATCCACGCGCAGGCCATCGACATGATAGCGCTCCGCCCAGAACAAAGCGTTGTTGATCAGATAGGACGCAACTTCGCGGCGGCCGTAATTGTAGATCGCGGTGCCCCAGTCGGGATGAAAACCCAGCCGCGGATCGGCATGTTCATAGAGTGCCGTGCCGTCGAACTGAATCAGGCCATGCGGATCGGTGGGAAAATGGGCCGGCACCCAATCCAAGATCACACCCAGGCCCGCGCGATGCGCGCCTTCGACAAAGCGGGCGAACCCGGCGGGCTCGCCAAAGCGGGCGGAGGGCGCGAACAATCCCGTGGTCTGATAGCCCCAGCTGGGATCGAAGGGATGCTCGCTGATGGGCATAAATTCGATATGGGTGAAGCCCATCTCCACCACATAGGGAATGAGCCGGTCAGCGAGCGCATCCCAGCTCAGGAAATGGCCGTTGGCGTCGCGGTCCCAGGAGCCCGCATGCACTTCATAGATGCTGATGGGCGCACGGCGCGGGTCGATCTTGGCCCAATGGGCCCGATGGCTGGCATCGTCCCAGACATGGCTGGGTAGCCGGGTAGTCAGTGACGCTGTGGCGGGCCGGTATTCGGCGGCAAAGGCGAAAGGATCGGCCTTTTCGGGCTGCAAAGCGCCGTCCGCGCCCACAACCTCATATTTGTAGGCGCGGCCTTCGGCGATATCGGGGATGAAAATTTCCCAGACCCCGACATCGCGGCGCAGACGCATCACATGCCGCCGCCCGTCCCAATCATTGAAATCGCCCACGACCGAGACGCGCCGGGCATTGGGGGCCCAGACCGAGAAATGAATACCGTCCACTCCTTGATGATGGATCGGCTGCGCCCCCATCTTGTCGTAAAGGCGCTTGTGCGTTCCTTCCGCCATCAGAAAATCATCGACCGGTCCCAGAACCGGGCCGAAGCTGTAGGGGTCTGTAACCCACCATTCGACACCACCGCCTTGCGCCTTGTATTTCAGCGGCTGCGGCGTCCCGGCGATTTTGCCTTCAAAAAGGCCGCGCGCATCGACGCGGGAGAGGGCGCCAAGGCTTTTGCCGCTGATGTCATGGGCCTCGGCGCTATCGGCGCCAGGTATCCAGACGCGCGCGAAGGTGCCGGTTGGTCCGGCATGCGGGCCCAGCAGGGAAAAGGGATCGGCGTGGCGGCCTTCGAGCAATGCCTGAATCGCCTCGCCGGGTGGCTTCACAAGACACCCCAAATCTCTTTGGCATATTCGCGAATGGTCCGGTCCGACGAGAACCAGCCCATGTTCGCGATGTTGCGGACGGCCGCGCGCTGCCAGGCCTGGGTATCGGCCCAGCGCCGGTCGACATCGCGCTGTGCCGCGCCATAAGCGTCGAAATCGGCCGCCACCATGAACCAGTCATGATCGTAAAGTCCGCCGATCAGGCCGGCGAAGCGCCCCGGATCGTCGGGCGAAAACACGCCCGAGGAAATCGCCGCCAGAGCCTGGGACAATTCCCGCGAATCTTCGATGATCGCACGCGGGTTGTGTCCTTCGGCGCGCCGCGACGCCACCTGATCGGCGGTAAGACCGAAGATGAACATATTGTCGGCCCCGACATGGTCGCGGATCTCGATATTGGCGCCATCCAAAGTGCCGATGGTGATGGCACCATTGAGGGCGAATTTCATATTGCCGGTGCCGGACGCTTCCATGCCCGCAGTCGAGATCTGTTCGGAAAGATCCGCCGCCGGCACGATCATCTCGGCCAGTGACACATTATAATTGGGAATGAAGGCGATCTTGAGCAGACCATCCACGGCCGGGTCCGAATTCACCCGCCGCGCGACATCGTTGATCAGCTTAATCACCATCTTGGCATTGTGATAGCTGGACGCCGCCTTGCCCGCGAAAATCTTGACCCGGGGCGCCCAATCCCGTTCGGGATGGCTGCGGATCTGATCGTACAATGCCACGGTCTCAATGATGTTGAGCAATTGGCGCTTATATTCGTGGATGCGCTTGACCTGCACATCGAACAGCGCGTTGGGATCGACGATGAAGCCGAATTGATCTTTGAGATGTTGCGCCAGTGCGATCTTGTTCTGGCGCTTGACCTGAGAGATTTTCTCCAGAAATCCGGCATCGGTGGCGAAAGCGTTCAGCGCCGTCAGCTCTTCGGCATTGTCCAGGAATTTTGGCCCGATTGCTTCGGAGATGAGTCCGGTCAGGCCGGGATTGCATTGCTGCAGCCAGCGGCGCGGTGTGATGCCGTTGGTCTTGTTGTTGATCCGGTCGGGATACAGATGATGCAGGCCGGCAAAGACCGTCTCCTTCATCAGCTCGGTATGAAGCGCGGCCACGCCGTTGATGCTGTGCGAGCCCGCGAAGGCCAGATTGGCCATGCGTACGCGCCGTTCGCCCGCTTCGTCGATCAGGGAAATGGCGGAGATGGCCGCGCCGTCCAGCCCATGCTTCTTGCGCGCCGCGCGCAACAGATCGGCATTCACCGCATAAACCAGCTGCATATGCCGCGGCAGCAGCCGTTCGAACAAAGGCAGCGGCCAACTCTCCAGCGCTTCGGGCAGCAGCGTATGATTGGTATAGGCGAAAGTGGCGCGTGCCAGATCCCAGGCTTCCGAGAAGCTGAATTTGTGATAGTCGATCAGCAGCCGCATCAACTCGGTCACCGCGACCGCCGGATGCGTGTCGTTCAGATGGATCGCGACTTTCTCCGGCAGTGTACGGATATCGTTGTAATATTGCAGGTGACGCCGCACGATGTCCTGGATCGAAGCGCTGGAGAAGAAATACTCCTGACGCAGGCGCAGCTCCTGACCGGCGGGCGTTGAGTCTGCGGGATAGAGCACGCGTACCAGACTTTCGGCGCGCGCCTCGCCCGCCAGCGCGCCCAGATGGTCGCCGGCATTGAACGCATCCAGCCGGATGGGATCGAGCGCTTGCGCATTCCACAAACGCAACGTGTTTACGCGCTTGCCGCGCCAACCCACGACCGGCGTGTCGATCGCTTCCGCACGCACCGCTTCGGCGGGTTGCCAGCGCACCGATCCATTTTCATTGCCCACGACTTCGCCGCCGAACCCGATCAGGTATGCGGTCTCGCGGCGGTCGAATTCCCACGGATTGCCGTGCGACAGCCAGGTCTCAGGATATTCCAACTGCCAGCCGTCTTTGATGCGCTGGCGGAACATGCCGTTGAGATAACGGATGCCATAACCGCAGGCGGGAATGTCGAGAGAGGCCAGGCTTTCCATGAAGCAGGCGGCGAGACGGCCAAGGCCACCATTGCCCAGCGCCGCATCCGGCTCCAGCGCTTCGATCTCGGCCAGATTGACGCCCAGCTCGTTCAGCGCGTCGCGAACTTCATGAGTGACATCGAGGTTGGACAAGGCGTCGCGCAGCAACCGCCCGATCAAGAACTCCAGGCTGAGATAATAGACCCGCTTGGCGCCCGCCGCATACATCGCTTTGGTCGATGCCAGCCACCGTTCGATGATCTGGTTGCGCACCGTCAGAATTGCAGCCGACAGCCAGTCATGCGGTTTGGCGGCGTTTTCGTCCTTGCCGATGCGATGCACCAGCGTATCCAGGATCTGCTCGGCCAGTGGCGAATGGGATACCGGCGCGGAAGAAGATGACATAACCTGGACCTTGGTAAGGGATTGTAATGGTGCTGACGTTTGACAAGCTTATTATCTTCCGGGGAAGATTTCAGGAACGTTTAAGGCCGCCGATCGGTCCAAAACGGCCTTAAAACCTGCCATTCATGTCAACACCGTATCCTCCCGGCAACAAAGTCATGAACAATCCGATTTCGTCTTTCGCGCCGGCCACGCGGCCCTGGTGGCATGGCGCCGTCATCTATCAGATCTATCCGCGCAGCTTCCTGGACTCCAATGGCGATGGAATAGGTGATCTGGCGGGAATAACGGCAAAGCTGGAATATGTCGCTTCGTTGGGCGTGGATGCGATCTGGTTGTCGCCTTTCTTCGCGTCTCCGATGCGGGATTTCGGCTATGACGTGTCGGATTACCGCGCCATCGATCCCATGTTCGGCACCATGGCAGATTTCGACGCGCTGGTGGCGCGCGCGCATGCGCTGGGTCTTCGCGTGATCGTCGATCAGGTTTACGCCCACACTTCGGATGCGCATGCCTGGTTTCAGGAAAGCCGTTCGGATCGGGCCAATGCGAAGCGCGACTGGTATGTCTGGGCGGACCCCAAGCCGGACGGAACGCCGCCCAACAATTGGCTATCGGTCTTCTATGGGCCTTCCTGGACCTGGGATGGACGGCGCGGCCAATATTATTTTCACAATTTCCTCCCCTCGCAGCCGAACCTCAATGTTCATAATCCGGACGTTCAAAAAGCGCTGTTCGATACGGCGCGCTTCTGGCTGGAGCGCGGCGTCGATGGTTTTCGTCTCGATGCCATCAACTTCGCCATGCATGACGCGGCCTTGACCGACAATCCGCCGGTGCTGGACGCAAATGCCGTCCGCAATCGCCCCTTCGATTATCAGCATCATCTGCACAACCAGTCGCAGCCGGAACTGATCCCCTTCATCGAAAATCTTTCGGCGCTGGTGCAAAGCTTCGGCGCCGACCGTTTCACCGTGGCGGAGGTGGGCGGCGAAAATGCCATCGCAGAGCGTCAGGTCTATACGGCGGGCGACAACCGGTTGAACACCTCATACGGCTTCGACTTTCTATATGCGGACCGGTTGGACCCCGCGCTTATTGTGGATGCGCTGGCGCATTGGCCGGGAAAGGCGGGAGAAGGCTGGCCGAGCTGGGCTTTCTCCAATCACGACGCACCGCGCGTGGTCAGCCGTTGGGGCGGTGCGCATCCCGATCCCGCCTGGGCGCCGCTTCTGCTGGCGCTTTTAATGGGATTGCGTGGCAATGTTTTCCTCTATCAGGGCGAAGAACTGGGATTGCCCCAGGCGGAAATTCCGTTCGACCGGCTGCGCGATCCCGAAGCCATCGCCAACTGGCCCTTGACATTGGGCCGCGATGGCGCGCGCACGCCGATGCCCTGGTCCTCAGATGCGCCGTTCGCGGGCTTCTCGACCATGGAGCCTTGGCTGCCGATCCCGGCGGACCATGTCGCGCGCGCGGTTTCGCTACAGGATGGCGACGGACAATCCGTGCTCGCTCTTGCGCGGATTCTGATCGCGATTCGGCGTTCCAGCGAAGCCTTGAAGGACGGCGAATTCAGCCCGCTTGCGCTGTCGGCTCCGCTTCTGGGCTTCGACAGAAATGCGCCGGGGCAGAAATTGCGGTGCCTGTTCAATCTGGGTCCCGAGGTGATGTCTTGCGATGCTCTTGGGGCAGGGCAGATCGTCTTTTCCTTCGGCACGGTTTCGCAAGCAGACAAAAAAATGGGCCCCTTGTCGGCCTGCTATCTGGAGCTCGGCTGAGGGCCAAAAGAGGCAGTTAGCAAGCCGTCCCGCGCATGATAGCGTCTGCAGCGGGTGTTCCAATCTTGCGGTGGAATTGCGATCATGACCGAAGCGCTTCCCGTGACCTTGGCGGATATCCGCGCCGCTGCCAGGACCATCGAAGGTCATGTGGTGCGCACGCCGACGCGACCCTCGCGCACCTTGTCCGAAATCGCGGGCTGCGAGGTCTATCTCAAATTCGAGAACCGCCAATTCACGGCGTCCTTCAAGGAACGCGGAGCACTCAATCGTTTGATGGCGCTGTCGCCGGACGAAAAGAAGCGCGGCGTCGCCGCCATGAGTGCCGGCAATCATGCCCAAGGCGTGGCCTATCATGCGGGCCGCCTGGGCATTCCCACCACCATCGTGATGCCGGTGACCGCGCCTTTCACCAAGGTCAAACATACCCGCGATTTCGGTGCGACTGTGATTCAGGATGGCAATGATCTGAAAGAGGCCAATCGTGTCGCGCGCGCCATCGCTGAACGTGACGGCCTCACATTTATTCATCCTTACGACGACACCAAAGTGATCGCGGGCCAGGGCACCACGGCCCTGGAAATACTGGAAGATGCGCCCGAACTTGACACCTTGATGGTGCCGGTGGGCGGCGGCGGCCTGATCTCCGGTATCGCCGTGGCGGCCAAGGCGATCAAACCCGGCATTACCATCTATGGCGCGCAGGCCGAACTTTATCCGGTGATGCGCCAGGCGATGCGCGGCGAACCGCTCACCGAAGATCCGCCCGCCCAGACCATCGCAGAAGGCATCGCGGTCAAGCAGCCCGGCGCGCTGACCACACAGATTGTGAAGGCGCTGGTCACTGACATTCTGTTGGTGAGCGAGCCCGCGATAGAGCATGCCTTGGCCATGATCCTGGAAATCGAAAAGACCGTGATCGAAGGCGCGGCGGCGGCTGGCTTCGCGGCGGTATTGAAAAATCGGGAACTGTTCGCGGGCCGCAAAGTCGGCATCGTGATGTCGGGCGGCAATATCGACATGCGCATGCTGTCGAATGTGATCTTGCGCGAGTTGACCCGCGAAGGCCGCATTCTGACTTTGGATGTAGCAATTGCCGATCAGCCCGGTGCGCTGTCGCGGGTGGCGGCGCTGGTGGGCGATGCGGGCGGCAATATCCTGGAAGTCTCCCACAACCGCATGATGAGCGGGCTGTCCGCCAAGTCGGCCACCTTGGGCATGGTGATCGAGGCTCGCGACGGCGAGCATGCCGCCGAAATCCGCGCCGGGTTGGAAAAAGGTGGATTTCCGGTGCTTACCGCGCGTCGTTAACCTTCGTTAAGAAAACGCTTTCCAAGCCTCACCAAACATGTCCTGAATTGGGACAAAACAGGTGGGTCGATGGGAATGCCGAAAAGCCTCGCGCAAGTCACGGGCGTTATTGTTTGCAGCATCGTCGTCTTCGGGTCGGATATGGACATCACCTATGCGATGCCGCTGGGCATCCTGTCCGGTGCGCTGGCGATCTTCTTTGTGACGGTGTCCGAAAATCGGGAACGGGCGCGATTAAGCGCCCTCTGGCGGAATCGAATTCAACGCCGTTTCTAGTTCCTGGAAGCTGGGCTGATACTCGCCCGGCACGCTGCCGCGCCCGATCTCGACCGAAACCTGCGCCGCATTGCCGTGCAGATGCGCGACCAGGATGTCGCGAATGACGTGGTAGAAAAGCGAATCCTCGTCCGCGACCGCTTTCAGCCGCGTGCCCAGCGGCCCGACGATGCCGTAAGCCAGAAACACGCCCAGAAAGGTACCGACCAGCGCCGAGCCGATCATGCCGCCCAGAACCGCGGGCGGCTCTGTGATCGCACCCATGGTTTTGATCACGCCCAGCACGGCGGCGACGATGCCCAGCGCAGGCAAGCCGTCCGCCATCGCCTGTAGCGCATTGGCGCCGATCAGGGCCTCGTGATGATGCTTTTCCAGCTGCTTTTCCATGTTGGTTTCCACCTGGTGCGGGTCTTCCAGGCTCATGGTCATCATGCGAAGTGTGTCGCAAATGAAATCCAGCGCGAAATGGTCTTTCAGGATCTTGGGGTAGCGCTTGAAGATGGACGATTCTTCGGGCTTCTCGATATGCGCTTCCAAGGCGATCAGGCCCTTGGTCTTCATTGTCTTGGTGAGCAGGAAGAGCAAGCAGAGCAGGTCGCGATAATCGCCCGGTTTCCAGCGCGGCCCGGAAACGATCTGACCCATGCTGCCGCCGATTTTCTTCAGGTTGAAAACCGAGCCCGCGATCAGCATCGCCGCGATGGCGGCGCCGAAGATCGTCAGCATTTCGTGGGGTGCCGCTTCAATGACCACGTCCAGCGAGCCGCCGGTCATCATATAGCCGCCGAACACGCACGCGAAAAGAACGACAATGCCACCCAGTTGAAGCATGAAAGAAAAGTCCGCCCGCGCCTGATCCGATGGCCGGACAAACCGGCTTGGCGGTTATTATTAACGGCAGGGTTTAAGGAGCGGTGAATTCCGGTTTGCGGACGCGTTTACGAAGCTTAACGCTTCCTCAATTCGCGGCGGCGCCCGTTTTGGCTTCGGCCAGCTTGTGGGCGGCCAGTGCCGACAATTCCTTGGCCACTACATCGCTCATGCGGCTGGCTTCATCCTTGGCATGGGCGGCGCGGACGATGGCCGAAACATGCAGCGCCACCACGGCGGCATCTGCTGTGAGATTTCGCTTCGCGGCTTCTTCCAGGTAACGGCACAGGCCGTCGGCGATACGCCCCGTTGCGCGCAGGCCCGCGGTTTCGGCAAATCCTCTGATCTCATGGGCTTTGTCGAAGACCAGTGCAGGATTGCTCCCGGCCTGTTCCAACTCGCGGACATAATCGAGAACGCCCATGCGCAGGATCGAGCTGGATTGCTGGATGACACGCGCGCCGCGTTCCAGCACGTCAGACGATTTGAGGGCGCGCGATATCTTGGCCGCGTCGCTGCGGCTGACGGGCTGCGGATAGGCATCGGGAGCAATGAAATCGGCTTTTTTCATCGCACATGCACATCTTGCGTGTCGTCACTGCGGCGCCAGGGACCGGCATAATCTTCTTGCGCCTTGCGGCGGCGGTCCGGGCCGAAATAGCTGGCGCAGCGAACAAAGGCGCGGGGATTTTCCATGATCTGGGCGATGCGCGCATAAAGGCTCTGTGCGGTGATCGGTTTGGCCAGAAATTCCGTCACGCCCGCATCGCGCGCCGCTTCCACGCGATGTCTCTCGGTATGACCGGTGATCATCACGATCGGCATGAAGGGATTGGCGCTTTTGGGCGACTGACGAATCTCGCGGGTGAAATCGATGCCGTCCATCGGCTTCATCGACAGATCGGACAGAACCAGATCGCATCGTTTGTCAGCCAGCACCGTCAGCGCCGCAGACCCGTGACCCGCTTCGTAGATTTCGCGAATGCCAATGGAATTGAGCAGCGAACGCAGAAGCGAGCGCATATGCTGATTGTCTTCCACAATCAGAACGCTCAGCCTTTCCAAGGCGGATCCCGGCATTGGCGATACAATTCCCCGGCACGATACCAAATCCGGTACACTGTGCTTCGAAGCAGCCCTTCTGTAGGGGCTGGCGACGAGGCAGAGGCGCCGAAATTGCCAACGCACGTTATATAAGTTTGGTTATCAATCCCTTTACAAATTTACGACGGAAAAATCTGCTTGGATTTCTCACGCATTTTCACGGGTCTGCTGCTCAGCGCCAAATGGGTGCTCAACCCGGTTGCGTTCGGGGTGGCCGGTTTCATCCAAGACGCGCAAGGCCAGGTTCTTCTGGTGCGCCAGACCTATATGACCGGCTGGCGTCTGCCCGGCGGGGGCATTGGCCGGGGCGAGCCGGCGGAAGTGTCGCTGCGCCGCGAGTTGCAGGAAGAAGTCGGCCTGACCGGGGGGGCGGCGCGCCTCTTTGGTCTCTACAGCCGGAAAGTGTGGTGGGTCACGCATGTGACAGCGCTGTATCTGGTCGAAAACGCAACCGTGGATTTCCACCCCAATATGGAAGTGCGCGCCATTCTTTGGGTGCGCCCGGATGCGCCGCCGCCCGATACCGCGCCCGCGACTTTGCGCCGCCTGAAGGAGCTTGCAACGAATGCAGAGCCCAGTCCGCATTGGTAAGTCTTGCCTTTGGAGACTTGGCCGCGTAGTCGAACGTTATGCCGTCCTCCGTTGAAACCAGCGATTGGGAAATCCGGCGGGAACGTCCGGAAGACGCGCCCGGCATTGCGGTTTTGAACGAAGATGGTTTCGGCCCGGGGCGCTACGCCAAGTCGGCGTACCGGTTGCGCGAAGGCGTAGATGCGGCGAGCGGCCTGAATTTCGTTGCCATTGAAAATGGAACGCTGCGCGGTTCGGTCCGCTTCTGGCCGATCAAGGTTGGCACTGAGGATGTGCTGTTGCTGGGACCTTTGGCGGTGGACAGTGCCCAACGTGGACGTGGCATCGGCATTTCTTTGATGCAGGCGGGAATCGCGGCGGCGCGCGATGCGGGCTGGCGCGCCATTCTGCTGGTGGGCGATGCGCCTTATTACGGGCGCGTGGGCTTTGTAAAACTGCCGCCGGGCCGTCTGCAATTTCCCGGGCCGGTCGATATCACCCGTCTGCTCGGCCTGGCGCTGATCGATGGCGCACTCGACACATTGTCAGGTCCCATCCGGCGCGCGCAGATCGACGAGCCTCGTTGCGCCGATGGCGCACCGTTGGGCTGACGCACAGCAACCCGGATAGGCGATAGTGCAAAAAATTTTATCTCACCATGGGCGGACTTGATCCGCTCATCCAGTCTCGTGCCGCAATGGATGGCCGGGTCACGCCCGGCCATGGTGAGATAAGGGATATTCATCAGCACAGTCGCAAGACTGGGCGAATGGTCTACCGGCCTTCAATCCGCCAAGCCAGGAAGAGCGAACCCACCACCAGCAGCAGCGCGGCCCAAGCGGGCAAAAGCGGTTCTTGCTCCAGGGCGGTGACGCGATAGGCATTGTTGCGCCGGATGCCGATCCAGTCGCTTCCGAACGCGGTCTGCGCCGGAGCGACGCGGCGTAAGCTCAGCGCGCCATCCGCCAGCCAATGCACCGAGCCGCCGCTGTCTTTCGCCAAGGGCTCCAGAATATCGGCGGAGGCGCGCATATCGGCGACTTCCTTGGGATTGAGCGGGCCAGCCGCCGTGACCGCCGACAAAGTGCCGTCGGTCAGGCGATAAAGGCCCAGCTCGCGCACCTTGGCCGTGCCGCGCCAGGTGCCAGGCTCTACGCGGCTCATCGTGATGCGCGAATGTCCGCCGGACGGAAGCGTCATCTCCACCAATTTGGCGTCAGGCGCCATGGTGCGCCGTGTCACCACCATCTCGCCATCGACCACAGCAGCGGAAAGATTTTCCGCTTCCAGTTCGGGTTCTTTCATCAGCCAATGCGCCAGACGGCGCAGCAACTCCGCTTGCGGTCCGCCGCCTTCGAAACCGCGCGCCCACAGCCAGGTTTGATCCGACAGAAGTTCGGCGACGCGGCCTTTCTTCACTTGGTCCAGCACCAGCAAGGGCATGTTACCGGGACCGCTCATCACGGTCTGGCCGCCGATGCTGCTGGCGCCGATCTGGCGATACCAGCGGCCCCAGCTCGGTTCGGCCTGTGTCTCGGTGTTGCTGCCGGGCAGATCGCGCGTCACCGGATGGGCCAGTCCGACCGCGGTGACGCGCGGACGGAAAGGTTTGGTGACGATCTCGCCCGATGGCTGGGCCGGCAGCACGCTCGACAATGGCGTGCGGTAAAGACTTTCGTCCTTGGCGAATTCCGTGCCCGAGGAAACCAGCAACGCGCCGCCGCCATCGACGTAATTGGCGATGTTCTCGAAATAGGCCATCGGCAAGATCCCGGCCTCGCCGTAACGGTCGAAGATCACCAGATCGAAGGATTTCAGTTTTTCCAGGAACAATTCGCGCGTCGGAAACGTGATGAGCGAGAGTTCTTCGATCGGCGTCGCATCCTGCTTGTCCGGCGGCCTGAGGATGGTGAAGTGAATGAGATCGACCGACGGATCGGCTTTGAGCAGATTGCGCCAGACCCGCTCGCCGGCATGTGGTTCGCCGGAGATCAGCAATACGCGCAGCCGGTCGCGCACGCCGGAGATCGACACCACGGCGCGGTTGTTCTGCAAGGTCAGTTCCGACGGCCCCGGCGCCGCCGACAATTCCAGAATATTCTCGCCTTCATGCGTGACCGGAATGGTGAGCTTGGTTTCCTGCCCCACCGGCACAACGCGATTGCCCAGTGGTTTGCCATCGACCGACAAGCGCACATCGGCCGTGCCGCCGCTGCCGCCGCCGAAATCCTCAACCTTGAGCACCAGTTGCGCCTGCTGGCCGACAATGGCGAAGCGTTCGGCGTTGAGCACGGTGAGCTTGCGGTCGCGCTCGCCACGCTGGCCCGCGATCAGAACCTGCAACGGCGCTTTGAAGGAAAGCGTTTGCGGCGTGTCGTGCACTTCGCCATCGGTGATCATGACCGCGCCCGCGATGCGGCTGGGCGGAACATCGGCCAGGGCATTGTTCAAGGCGGCGAAGGCCTCGGTGCCGTTATTCTCACCCGTTGCCGTGGTGGTGACATCGGCTTCGCGCAAAGTGAGGTTGGGCTGGGCGGCGACCTGACGGCGCAGCGCCGTCAGCGCCGCATTGGCCTGAGCGGTGCGGTCCCCCACGCTCATGCTCTGCGAACGGTCCAACACCACCGCCACCACATCGGGCAGCGGCGCATGGGTTTCCTTGACCAGGATCGGTCCAGCCAGCGCGAACAGAAGAATGGCGAAGGCAAGGCCGCGCGCCCAGCCGCCGCGCGCGCCGCGCCAGATTCCGAACGCCGTGACCGCCAGCGCCGCCGCGATCAGCGCGATCAGAAAGGGGATCGGGATATGGGGGTCGAACGCCAGCCGGGTCACTTCAGCCGCTCCAACAAAGCGGGCGCGTGCACCTGATCGGTCTTGTAGTTGCCGGTCAGGGCATACATCACCAGATTGACGCCGAAGCGGAACGCGACTTCGCGCTGCATCTCGCCGCCAGGCATCGGCTCACTCAAGGGATGACCGCCGGAATCCACAGCCCAGGCCGCGGCCCAGTCATTGCCGCCGATGATCACCGGCGAGACGCCGTCGCCGCCGCGCGCGGGTACGCGCTCTTTGCCTTTTTCGGCGGGCGGCAAACGTTCCACCCAGACTTGTCCGCCGGCCCAGCGGCCGGGAAAGTCCTTGAGAATATAAAAGGCCTTGGTCAGCACATGATCGGCCGGCACGGGCTCCAGCGGCGGCAGATCCAACCCTTGCGTGATACGGCGCAAGGTCTGCTGTCCTGGTGAGTTGGCGCCGCGCACCGCCCCCAATGTCAGATCGCGCGTGTCGAACAGAATGGTGCCGCCCAGCCGCATATAATCGTTGAGCTTGGAGATCGCCTCCGGCGGAAGATTCTTCTCGCGCGGGTCCATCGGCCAATAGAGCAGGGGATAGAAGGAAAGGTCGTCATGCAGGATATCGACCCCGATAGGGTCCTGCGGCTCGTAGGAAGTGCGCGCCTTCAGCACAAGATTGAGACCGCTCAATCCTTCGCGGCTCACTTGATCGACGTCGGCAAGACCGGTGACGACATAAGCAAGACGCGTGTCCAGCGCGGCTTTCAAATTCATCGCTTCATCGGCCTGGGCGCGCGGTGCGGCAACGAACAAAAGCGCCAGCATGGCGGCGGCGCCCGCCAGGCGCGTGGGCAGATATCCGCGCAGCCAGAGCGAGGCGAGCGCATCCAAACACAGAAGCAGTGCGCCCAGCGCCAGCAGATAGGGCTCGAGCACGATGGTGCGTGCATCGCCATAGCTTTGCATGCCGGAGAGTGAGAGCGGCTCCAGCCGCGCTGCCGCGCCCAATTCGTTCAGCGCACTGGCCACGCCTTTGGCGCCATAAAGTCCCGGCGGGTGTTTGGCTGAAATCTGTACGCGCTCAAAATCGCGCGCCGCGATGGGCGCGATATCCGGCGCGGGCGGCTGCAAATGCCCGAAGCCGTCCATGACGGTGATGGGCGCAAGGTTGGACAGCCGCGCCAGGGCAGCAGCGGGTGTTCCCGCCGACAAGGCCAGAAGCCGCTTCAGCATGTCGACATAAAGGCCCGACAGCGGCAGCGACGACCAGGCCGGGCTGGCGGTGATGTGGAAAAGCACGATCCAGCCGCCGCCGCTTTGCCGGGCGGTGACCAGCGGCGTGCCGTCGGTCAAACGCGCCCAGGCCCGCTGGGTGAGTTCGGCGCTCGGCTCCGCCAGGATTTGCCGCGACACCGTGACTTCGGCGGGAATGGCGAGACCGTTGAACGGCGACAGCGCGGGAAAGCTCGTCAGATGCTGCGGCTGGTTCCAGGCCATGGCGCTGCCCAGATACCGGCCGCCGGTGCGCAAACTCACGGGGACAAGATCGTCGGTGCCATTCGACATACGCGGGCCCGCGAAGCGGATCAGGACGCCGCCGCCTTTGAGAAATTTTTTCACGGCATCGACATCGCTGCCGCTGATCTGTCCCACATCCGCAAGAAACAGAACCGAGACGCGCCGTCCGATCAGATCGCTGATCGTGCCTTTCTCCACATCGGCAAAAGGCGTCAGCGCGCGTTCCAGATAATAAATGTCCGACAGAAGTGGCTGCTCATTCTCGGTCGCCGCCGCCGAGACCAACCCGACGCGCCGCTCCGCGCCGCCCGTGTCCAGCAGTTGCACCGCGCCGGCACTGTCTTCGCCGCGTATCTCTAGCCGCGCAGTCTGATTGCGCACTTCCAAGGGCAGCGTGATATGCGTCTGGCCGCGCTTGTCGCCCGCGCGGAAATCGAGTGGTGCATCGCTCAAAGTTTCACCACGCGAACCGACGGCCGCCACCTGCACGCGCAACCCGCCTTGGTTGTTGGCGCGGATGGCGGTGACGGCAAAACCCGTGCCGTCATGGCGCGCCGGAAGCAGTCCCAATGCCGGGCGGTCGGGCGCGAAGATGCGCAAACTTCCCGCACCCGCCAACGCCCGGCGCAACGTGTCGCCCTGACCGTCTTCCAGCCCATCGCTGAGCCAGGAAAATTGCGGCCGTCCTGCCAGATGGGCGCGGGCGATTTGTGCGGCGGCGGCGGCGCGATCGCCGGGCCAGGGCATAGGCTTTAATTCCCGCGCGCTTTTTTCTGCCGCGCCCGCATCCAGCAGGGTCACAGGTCCTGGCGTGGCGGTGGGCACAATCGCCACCGGACGATCATCTGCCGCACGCAGCAGATCGGTAATCAAACTTTGTCGCTGGCTCCAATTCTTGGCGGCGGTCCAGCCATTATCGACGACCAGCACCAGCGGTCCATCGCCCAAAAGTTTCACGTTGCGGCCCAGCATCGGTTCGGCCAGCGCCAGGATCAGCAATCCCGCCGCCAATAAGCGCAGCAAAAGCAGCCACCAGGGCGTATGCGCCGGGGTCTGTTCTTCATCCTTCAAACCCAGAAGCAGGCGGATGGGCGGAAAGAAGATGCGGCGCGGCTGAGGCGGCGTGACTTTCAGCAGCCACCACAGAACCGGCAACGCCGCCAGCGCTGCCAAAATCCAGGGCGCGCCGAAACTCAATGCCGAGAAAAGCCCCATCGCGCGTCAACTCGGGCCGATGGCGGCATGCAGCGCGATCAGCGCGGTCTGCGGCGCGTGATCGGTGCGATGTGCGGTCATGCTCCAGCCCAACTTGGTGGCAGTGCGCGCGATTTTCTCGCCATGTGCGGTGAAGCGGGCGCGATAATCTGAGGCGACGCTTTCGGCGCGGCCGAACAAGGCGCTGTCATGACCGCGCGGCGCTTCGAAACGGGCGCGGCCGGTATAAGGAAAATCCTCTTCCGCCGGATCGACGATGCGCACCAGATGCCCGACCACGCCCAGCCGCGCGAAGGCGGTCATGCGATCTTCGATATCGGGTTGCAGGAAATCGCTGAACCAGACGATCCGCGAACCGCGCGCCACGGGTGTGGGCGGCGGGCCCGAGGTCTGCACTGTTCTGGCGCGCTCTTTTTCTTGCATCGCTTTGTCGAGCAAGGCATGGCCGATGCGCGACAAAGTGAAACGCGACGCCGCGGGCAGGAACGCTGCGCCCATCAATCCCACGCGCTCGCCGCCCCGCACCAGAAGCGCGGCCAGCGCCAGCAGCAGAAGATTGGCGCGGTCGAGCTTGGAGATATCGCCGGAGCGGAACTGCATGCCCGGATCGCTGTCGCGCCAGAACCAGACGGTCTGGGCCGCTTCCCATTCGCGCTCGCGGACAAAGAGGTGTTGTGACTTGGCCGATTGGCGCCAATCGATACGGCCCACCGAATCTGCCGAACCGTAACGGCGGAACTGCCAGAAATTCTCACCGATGCCGGCTTTGCGCCGGCCATGTGCGCCCAGGCTGACGGAGGCGGCGAGACGATCCGCAGCCACCATCAGCGGCGGCAGGCCCGCGCCCAACGCGTCCGCTTCATGCTGGAGCGGCGAAAATCCGGTCAATCAGAGTTCCTTCAAAGCAATGCGCGGCAAAGCTTTTCGATGACCTGGGCCGTCGTGGCGCCTTCGGCGCGTGCCGCAAAACTCAGCGCCATGCGGTGGCGCAGAACCGGACCCGCCAGAGCCACGATATCGTCAGTGGAAGGCGTCAGCCGCCCGTCCAGCAGCGCGCGGGCGCGTGCGGCCAGCATGAAAGCCTGACTGGCGCGCGGTCCTGGTCCCCAGGCGATCAATCCGCGGGTTTCATCGTGATCGGAATCCGGCCGCGCGGCGCGCACCAGCCTGAGGATCGATTCCATCACCTTTTCGCCCACCGGCATGCGGCGCACCAGGGCCTGGGCCGCGATCAGATCGTCGGGCCCGCAGACGCGGCTGGCGCGCGCTTCCTCGCCCATGGTGGTGGCGAGCAGCATGCGGCGCTCCGATTCCAGATCGGGATAACCGACATCGATCTGCAACAGGAAGCGGTCGAGCTGTGCTTCGGGCAGGGCATAGGTGCCTTCCTGCTCTAGCGGATTCTGGGTCGCCAGAACATGGAACAGGCGCGGCAGGTCGTAACGTGCGCCCGCCACCGTGACATGCTTTTCCTGCATCGCCTGAAGCAGCGCCGATTGTGTGCGCGGGCTGGCGCGGTTGATTTCGTCCGCCATCAGCAATTGGGTGAAGACGGGACCTTGGATGAAGCGGAAAGCGCGGCTACCCGAAGCGCTTTCCTCCATCACTTCCGAGCCGGTGATATCGGTCGGCATCAGGTCGGGGGTGAACTGGATACGGCTGGTGTCCAGGCCCAGCACGATGGCCAGGGTTTCCACCAGCTTGGTCTTAGCCAGACCCGGTACGCCGATCAGAAGTCCATGCCCGCCCGCCAGAAGCGTGATCAGCGACTGCTCGATCACTTCGTCCTGTCCGAAAATGACCTGGCCCAGGCGCTTTTTCGCCGCCGCGAAGGTCTGGGCGGCCGCGTCCAGGCGCGCGGGCGCGTCCTGTTCGTTTAAGATTTCGGCGTCTTGGATCATGCGGGTACTCATCCGTTTCTCGCCGCCATCTGCCGGAGGAAAGGACATTCTGCACCCTGGGCCAGCGCTGGCAACAGCGAAAAGCCTCTTTTGCGGCCTTCACTTATAATACGGAAGCGGCATAAATCGCGCCATGGCTACCGATCTTCCGCCCGGCCGCGCTTTCGATGGGGGGCTTGCGGCTTTTCAGGCCGCTGCCGAAAATCATCCCGGATTGCCGCCGGTCGCGCATTGGCATCCCCCGCATTGCGGCGACAGCCTGATCCGGATCGCGCGGGACGGGACCTGGACCCACCAAGGCGATCCGATCCGGCGGGCGGCCTTGGTACGGCTTTTCTCCACCCTGCTGCGCAAAGATGACGAGGGTTTCATGCTGGTGACGCCAGCCGAGAAACTCTCCGTCACCGTCGAGGATGCACCGTTTGTCGCGGTGCTGATGACGGCTGACGGCGAAAATGAAGATCAGGTGCTCAGCTTCACCACCAATGTCGGCGACAGCATCACGGCGGGGCCGGAACATGGCCTGCGTTTTGCGCCCGATCCGCGAAGTGGCGCGCCTATCCCTTACATTCATGTGCGCCAGGGGCTGGAAGCACGGTTGGCACGGCCGGTCTATTACCATCTGGTCGAGCGTGCGGTGGTCCGGGGAACGGATCTGGGCGTGTGGAGCGGCGGGAGCTTCTTTATTCTGGGCCCAGCGCTATGAGCGATATTCTAACCCGGCTTCAAAGCGATCCGTTGGCAGCGCTGCGCGGCGTCTTGTTCGACACCCCGCCGCAGACGATCGGCCATGACGATTACGATTTGCATCCCGAATTGCGCCCCGCCGGTCAGATCGAAGCGGTGGGGGCGGCGGTGCTTCTGCCCATCGTGATGCGGCGCGAGCCCAGCATTCTTTTCACCCAGCGGACCGAAACACTGGCGCGGCACAGCGGGCAGGTGAGTTTTCCGGGCGGGCGCGTCGATGCCACCGATCTTTCGCCGCTCGAAACGGCACTGCGCGAAACAAGGGAAGAGACCGGCATCGATTCTGCCTTCATCAGCGTCGCGGGTTACCTGCCGCGCTACCGCACCGGCACCGGCTATGACATTTCGCCGGTGGTCGGCGTTTTGTCGGAAGGCTTCACGTTGACGCCCAACCCCGATGAAGTGGCCGAGGCCTTCGAGACCCCGCTGGCCTATTTCCTCGATCCCGCCAATGTGCGGCTGGAAACGCGGGTCTGGGGGACGCGGGAGCGCAGCTTCTACGTCTTCAAGCCGGAAGGACGTCTGATCTGGGGGGCGACGGCGGCAATCCTGGTGGATTTCGCGGCCCGTCTGAACCGCGCCGGTGGTATAGAGGCGCGATGAAAATCGATCCCGCCAAGCACGCCTGGATGACCGCAACCGAGACGCGAAAGCTGATGGCGGCGCTCGGCGAAGCGCGCTTTGTGGGCGGCGCGGTGCGCAACGCGCTGGCCAACTGGGCGGTGCAGGATGTCGATATCGCCGTTCCTGTCGGACCTGAAGAAACGATGCGCCGCCTGGATGCGGCCGCGATCAAGGCGGTGCCGACCGGGCTTGCGCATGGCACGATCACCGCCATCGTGAATGGACGGCCTTTCGAAGTGACGAGCCTGCGCAGCGATGTCGAAACCGATGGCCGCCATGCCGTGGTCGCTTTCACCGACGATTGGGAAGAAGATTCCGCGCGCCGCGACTTCACCATGAATGCGCTGTACGCCGCCGCCGATGGCGAGATCTTCGATTATCATGGCGGTGTGCAGGACCTGATCGCCGGCCGGGTGCGTTTTGTCGGCGACGCCGCGTCCCGCATCCGGGAGGATTACTTACGCATTCTGCGGTTGTTTCGATTCCATGCCTGGTACGGCAAGGGCGATATGGATGCCGAGGCGTTGCGTGCCGCCGCGGATGCCAAGGCGGGACTTGGCCGCCTGTCGGGCGAACGCATCGCCAAGGAGATGCTGCGGCTTCTGGAATGTACCAATCCGGTGCCGTCGCTGCGCATGATGGCGGCGTCGGGCGTTCTGCCCGAGCTTTTGCCCTATGCGTTGCAAATGCCGCGTCTGGAAAATCTGGTGCTGCTGGATGCGGAAAATGATTTTCCGCCCGATGCGATCCTGCGTCTGGCGGCGCTGTTGCCCGATGATGCCGCGGGTGCGGCGGCGGTGGGCGAGCGGCTGAAATTGTCGGGCGCCGAACGCGCGCGTCTGGAAGCCTTGTCGGCGGCAGGCGAGAAGATCGCCGCGCATCTGTCGGCTGGGGATGTGCGCCGGCTACTTTATCGCATCGGCGTGCCGCGCTTTCGCGATCGGGTGCTGCTCAGTTGGGCCGCGTGCCCGCGTGGTGCCGCCGCGATCCAATGGCGCATGCTTCTATCCATTGCCGATAGTTGGGAGCGTCCGCGCTTTCCGCTGACCGGGCGTGAAGCGATGGCGGCGGGTGTGAAAGAAGGGCCGGAGGTTGGCCGTGTGCTGGCGGCGGTGGAAGCCTGGTGGCTGAACGAGGATTTTCTGCCCGATGAGGCCGCGCTGATGGAAAAGTTGAAAAGCGTGATCGGTTCGCCCGCATGAATTTGGAATTGCTGGATTCGCTATCGCTGCCTGGCGACAGCGCCAAGCCCAATGAAGATGCGTTCGCACATCTGGAGACCGCAGCCTTGGTGCTGGATGGCGCGACACCTTTGGGACCGTCTTTGTTGCCCGGGCCTAGCGATGCGGCCTGGATTGCGCAATTTGGAGCCCGGCGCTTGGCCGCGCATCTGAAAGACGGCGATGCGCCGGACAAGGCCCTCAAACATGCGCTGGAAGACGCATCGCGAAGCTTCATCGGGCTTTCGCGCCAACCTATCCGCGAGAAATGGCAGACGCCCTGTGCGTCGATGATGATGGTTCATGCCCCCCTCCGCCCTTCGCTGGCTCGAGAGCCAGCTACGGGCACCTCCCCCGCCAGCGCTGACGCGCGCGAGGGAGGCGGGTCCCCGCCAAGGCTCGCCCAATTTCTTTGGCTCGGAGACTGTGCGGCGATCGTGCAGAGCGGCGACGGGATCGAAATCGTCGGCGAAACGCTGCGCAAGCGTGCGGACGAAGCGGCGCGTGCCCGCATGGCGGCACAGATGATCGGAAAATCCTCCACCATTGGCGTGAACCGTCCCGAGATCGAGCCATTGCTGCGCGCGGCCCGCAATCGCATCAATTCAGGGCGCAACTGGTTGTTCTCGCCCGATCCGCGCGCTGCCGCCCATGTCGCGCGCCAGGAATTGGCGGTGACGGAAGGCGATCTCATTTTGCTCGTCAGCGATGGGTTTTTGGCATTGGTCAGCGATTACGCGCTTTACGATGCCAATTCGCTGATGGCGGCCGTACAGAGCGATGGCCTGGCCGCGCTGGGCGCAATCTTGCGCGCGACCGAAAAGGCCGATCCCGAGGGCGAAAAATTTCCGCGCTTCAAAAAGAGCGATGACGCCACGGCACTGCTGTTGCGCGTCGGCTAACTCACCGCCTTTATCACATCCTGGCTGCCCGACCAGATCATGCTGAGCGCGACATAGACCACGATGGCCAGGCCCACATAACTGATCCAGCGATAACGCTCGAGCAGCCGCGCGATCAGATTGGCGGCGGCGCCCATCAAGGCCACCGACATCAGAAGCCCGATGATTAGGACGTCGAGATGCTCGCGGGCCGCGCCCGCCACGGCCAACACATTGTCCAGCGACATGGAGACGTCCGCGAGGGTGATCTGAATGATGGCTTTGCGCAGCGACGCATTGGCGTCGATCTCGGCATGATCCTTAGCGTGCCCGGCCGAGATGTCGCGCCAGAAGCGCCAGCTCACCCACAAAAGCAGAATGCCGCCCGCCAGCATCAGGCCGATGATCTGCATCAACTGCACGGCGACGAAGGCCATCGCCACGCGCAGCAGCACCGCCGCCGACAGGCCGAACAGAATCACTTTGCGCCGCATCTCTGCCGGCACCCGGGCAGCGGCCAGGCCGATCACCACGGCATTGTCGCCCGCCAGCACCACGTCGATCATCAAGACCTGGGCCAGGGCGAACAGGCCGCCTTGGTCGAACAATGTAAGATGAATCACGTGTTAGCCCCCGGAAAGGTATCAGTCTGGCGCAAGGCCTCGCCCAAGACCATGGCACCGGCCTGAGCGACATTGATCGACCGCATCCCGGGCCGCATGGGAATCAGAAGCCGGGCATCGGCGGCATCATGCACCATTTCCGGCACCCCGACGCTTTCCCGGCCCAGAATCAGGGTGTCAGTGGGACGAAAGGTGAACCCGGCATAGGGCTCGGCCCCTTTTGTGGTCAGCAGCAACAACCGGCCCGGGGCCTTGGCCCGGAAAGCCTCCCAGGATTCGTGCCGGGTCAGGTCGGTTCCGGCCCAGTAATCCATTCCGGCCCGGCGGAAATTGCGGTCGGTGAGAAGAAATCCACAAGGCTCGACGATATCCATGGCCACGCCCAGGCAGGCGCAGAGCCGCATCAGAGAGCCGGCATTCTGTGGAATGTCAGGCTGGTAGAGGGCCAGACGCAAAATTCACTCCCTGCTTGTGCCCAAGATACGGGCGGATAAGGCATTTTCTGCGGCATCGTGCCGCAAGACCCTCGAAATTCGAGCCTCTATTTTACCGCGCCAACGGATGCGTTTCGGGCTATTTCCTCGCCCGGGGCTTGCATTTCGGCCGCTACAGTTTTCCTTACGCCAGTCTCTGGCCGTTTTTAAAGAAGGTGATCCCGGTGACAGCAACGACAATGGATGGAACACGCCGAGACTTTCTTTATGTGGCCTCGGGCGCAATGGCGGCCGTGGGCGTCGCTGCTGCGGCATGGCCTTTCATCGATCAGATGAATCCGTCGGCCGCCGCGCTGGCGCTTTCCACGGTGGAAGTCGATCTGTCGCCGGTCGCCGCCGGTCAGCAGATCGTGGTGAAGTGGCGCGGTCATCCGCTCTTCGTGCGTCATCGCACGCCTGCCGAAATCGACTCGGCGAAGAAGGTTGAAGTGAGCAGCCTTCCCGATCCGCTGGCGCGCAACGCCAACAAGCCCGAGACCGCATCGGCCGCCGACGAAGATCGCGTGATCAAGCCGGAATGGTTGATCCTGATCGGCGTCTGCACCCATCTGGGCTGCACCCCCACCGGTTTCGAAGGCGATTACGGCGGCTGGCTCTGCCACTGCCATGGTTCGCAGTACGATACGTCGGGCCGCATTCGCAAAGGACCTGCGCCGGAGAACCTGGCGGTCCCCCCCTACGCATTTCTGACAGACACCCGCGTCAAGGTCGGTTGAGGAGCATAAATAATGTCCGGTCCATCGACCTATAATCCCAAGTCTGGTTTCGAGAAGTGGATTGATCAGCGCTTGCCGCTGCCGCGTCTCATGCACGACACGATTCAGACCTTCCCGACTCCGCGGAATCTGAACATCTGGTACACCTTCGGCGGCATCCTGACTTTCTGCCTCGCCGTCCAGATTCTCACCGGCATCGTGCTGGCCATGCATTATGTGGCCAATGCGGGTCTGGCCTTCGACTCGGTCGAAGCCATCATGCGCGACGTCAATTACGGCTGGCTGATCCGCTTCATGCACGCCAACGGCGCCTCGATGTTCTTCCTCGCCGTCTATATCCATATGTTCCGCGGCCTCTATTACGGTTCGTACAAGGCCCCGCGCGAACTGATCTGGATCATCGGCGTCCTGATCTATCTCCTGATGATGGCCACCGCCTTCTTCGGTTATGTGCTTCCCTGGGGCCAGATGTCCTTCTGGGGCGCCACCGTCATCACCAACCTGTTCAGCGCCATTCCCGTGATCGGTTCGCACATCGCGACCTGGCTGTGGGGCGACTTCGCGGTCGGTGACGCCACGCTGAACCGCTTCTTCTCGCTGCACTATCTCCTGCCCTTCATCATCGCGGGCGTGGTCGGGTTGCACATCTGGGCGCTGCACGTGCCCGGCAACAACAATCCGCTGGGCATCGATGTGAAGAGCCCGCAGGACACGGTGCCGTTCCACCCCTATTACACGATCAAAGACGGCTTCTATCTCTGCCTGTTCGTGATCGTGTTCGCCGGCTTCGTCTTCTATGCACCGGACTTCTTCGGCAATCCGGACAATTACGAGCAGGCCAATCCGCTGGTGACCCCGCCGGATATCGTGCCGGAGTGGTATCTGTTGCCCTTCTACGCGATGCTGCGTTCGATCCCGAACAAGCTGATGGGCGTGATCGTGATGGGCGGCGCCATCGTCACCCTGTTCTTCCTGCCCTGGCTTGACACCAGCCGCGTGCGCTCCTGCCGCTTCCGTCCCCTGATGAAGCAATTCTTCTGGGCCCTGGTCGTGGTGTGCGTGCTCCTGGGCTATTGCGGCTCGCAAGGTGTGGATGCGGCGATCGCCGGAATTCCGCTCCTGTGGGTGGCGCGCCTGGCGACGCTCTACTACTTCGCCTTCTTCTGGATCCTGATGCCGATCATCGGGTTGATCGAGACGCCGAAGAAGCTGCCCGCATCCATTGCCCAATCCGTGCTCGGCGACTCCGCCGCGGCCGCTGCCGAGTGAGATACACCATGCGCTTTGCACTTCGTTTCACCTTGGCGGCAGGGTTGGTGGCGCTGGCTTTGCCGGCGCTGGCGGCCCCGGATGCCGCGGTCAACACCACGCGCATCCATCCCAAGGACGGCAAGTTTTCGTTCGAGGGTCCGTTTGGCACTTATGATCGCGGCGCCCTGCAGCGCGGCTTCCAGGTCTACAAGGAAGTCTGCGCCGCCTGTCACGGCCTCAATCATGTCGCCTTCCACAATCTGGATGAAGCCGGCGGCCCCGGCTTCACCGAGGCGCAGGCCAAGGCAATTGCGGCGGGCTACAAGATCCCGGCCGAACCGAACGACAAGGGCGAATTGTTCGACGACAAGGGCGTTCGCCTGACGCGCGCCGGAATCCTGGCCGACAAATTCCCGTCGCCCTATCCGAACGAAGAAGCCGCGCGTGCCAACAACAGCGGTGCCCTGCCGCCCGACCTGTCGATGGTCGTCAAGGCCCGTGCCGGTGGTGCGAATTACGTCTATTCGATCGTTTCCGGTTTCCACCAGAAAGAGCCCGCGGGCTTCAAGGTGACCGAAGGCAAATATTACAACCCGTATTTCGAAGGCTGGAACATCTCCATGCCGCCGCCGCTGGCCGCCAATGCCGTGTCTTTCTCTGACGGCACCAAGGCCACCATCGATCAGGAAGCGCATGACGTCGCCACCTTCCTGGCCTGGGCGTCCGATCCCAAGATGGAGGAGCGCAAGCGCATGGGCTTTGGCGTTCTGATCTTCCTGGTGGTGCTCTCGGGCGTGTTGTTCGCCGCCTACCGCAAGGTCTGGGCTGACCAACACTAGACCGTTGCACTGTCACAGAACCGGGCATTGCCCGCCGACCTGACCATGTTAAAAGGGCGCTTCTTCGCGGAGCGCCCTTTTTGCTGCGCGTCTGCGCGAGCGGGAGTGCTTGAAAAATATGGCTAAAACGGTTCTTGGCGTCATCGGCGGATCCGGCGTTTATGAAATTCCGGGATTGGAAAATGCCCGCTGGCAGAGCGTGAAAAGCCCCTGGGGTGAACCGTCCGACCAGCTTCTCACCGGCACCTTTCATGGTGTCGATATGGTGTTCCTGCCGCGCCATGGCCGCGGCCATATCCAGACGCCCTCCAGCATCAATTACCGCGCCAATATTGATGCGCTGAAACGCATCGGCGTCACCGATGTGATCTCGGTTTCGGCCTGCGGCTCGCTCCGCGCCGAACTGCCGCCCGGCACCTTCGTGATGGCGGACCAATTCATCGACCGCACCTTCGCGCGCGAGAAGAGCTTTTTCGGCCCCGGTTTTGTGGCGCATGTCTCGATGGCGCATCCGGTTTGCCCGCGTTTGTCAGGCGCACTCACCTTGGCGGCGCGGGAAGAACGCATCGACCATTCCGAGGGCGGGACGTACATCTGCATGGAAGGTCCGCAATTCTCCACCCGTGCGGAAAGCTTTCTCTATCGCTCCTGGGATTGCAGCGTGATCGGCATGACGGCGATGCCGGAAGCCAAGCTCGCCCGCGAGGCCGAGCTGCCTTACGCCATTGTCGCCATGGTGACCGATTATGATTGCTGGCACGAAGATCATGAGCATGTGACGGTCGATGCGGTCATGAAGGTGATGCATCAGAATGCCGAAAACGCGCGGCGCCTGATCATGGCGGTGGCGCCCAAGCTGGGGCCGGACCGTCAACCGTGCCCGCTGCACGTCGAAACCACGCTGGACACCGCCATCGTAACCGCGCCAGACAAGCGCGATCCCGCACTCGCCGCCAAGCTCGACGCCGTGGCAGGCCGCATCTTGAAGAAAGGCTGACGCCATGGATTTTCGCGAAGTCATCCGTACCATTCCGGACTATCCGCAGCCTGGCGTCATGTTCCGCGACATCACCACTCTTCTGGGCAATGCGCGCGCCTTCCGCCGCGCGGTGGACGAGCTGGTGCAGCCCTATGCCGGCATTCGCGTGGACAAGGTTGCGGCGCTGGAAGCGCGCGGCTTTATCCTGGGCGGCGCGGTGGCGCATCAATTGTCCTGCGGTTTCGTTCCGATCCGCAAGAAAGGCAAACTGCCCTACACCGTGATCGGCGAGAGCTATGCCTTGGAATATGGCCAGGACCGGGTGGAAGTGCACATCGATGCTTTCCAGAAGGGCGACCATGTTCTTCTGGTCGACGATCTGATCGCCACCGGCGGCACCGCCAGCGCGGGCATTCGTTTGATGGAACGTGCGGGCGCCGAAGTGATCGGCTGCTCTTTCGTGATCGATCTGCCGGAGCTGGGCGGCGCCGACAAGCTGCGCGCACTGGGCAAGCCGGTGAACACGCTGGTGGCATTTGAAGGTCATTAGGAGCAAGCGTTGAAACTCTACGGCAATCCGCTTTCGCCCTTCGCGCGCAAGGCCTGTTTCATCGCCCACGATCTGGGCTTGGCGATGGAGCAGATCGATATTCTGCCGCTGAGCGACGAGGGGTTCCGCAAGGTCAATCCGCTGGGCAAGATTCCCGCCCTGGCCCTGGATGACGGAACCGTTCTGATCGACAGCCGGGTGATCTGCGAATATCTGGATCAATTGGGCGGTTCGAAATTCTTCCCGCCAGGTTCCGGGCGTTGGAAGGCACTGACTCTGCAATCGCTGGGCGACGGCGTCGGCGAAGCGGCGGTGATCTACTCCATTCTGGGGCGCGAAGAGCCGCCGCCGGCCAAATATCGCACCCGTCAGATGGCGGCGATGCTGGCGGGGATGGACGCGCTGGAACATACAGAGTTCAGCGATCCGCCTCTAATCGGTGAGATCTCGGTCGCTTGCGCGCTGGGCTATATCGATTTTCGCCAGCCCGAGCTTGATTGGAAGCGTTCCCGCCCCAGATTAGCCGCCTGGTATGCGCAATTCTGCGAGCATCCTGCGATGAAGGCGACGGCGGCCAAGCCCAAATGAAGATCAACGGCCAACATTATCGCTCCGTCTGGCCCCTCGGTGAAGATGCCTTCGGCATCATCGATCAGACCCGGTTGCCGCACGAATTCGTCACCCTGACTTTGAAGAGTGCGGACGATGCGGCGCGCGCCATCTCCACCATGCAAACGCGCGGTGCGCCGCTGATCGGCGCGGTGGGGGCTTATGGCCTGGCGCTGGCCATGCGGGCCGATCCGTCGGACGACAATCTCAATCGCACACACGACATGCTGGCCGAAACGCGGCCTACTGCGATCAATCTGCGCTGGGCGCTGGGCCGGATGCAGGGCGCACTGTTGAACCAGCCGCGCGAACAGCGCGCCAAGCTGGCCTGGACCGAAGCCGCCGCCATCGCGGACGAAGACGTCGCCATGTCCATGGCCATCGGCGAACATGGCCTGAAGATCATTCGCGATATCGCGGCGAAGAAGCCGGGCAAGACGGTCAACATTCTCACCCATTGCAATGCCGGTTGGCTGGCGACGGTGGATTACGGCACCGCGCTGGCGCCGATCTATCTGGCGCATGATGCGGGCGTGCCGCTGCATGTCTGGGTGGACGAAACCCGGCCGCGCGGGCAGGGCGCTTCGCTCACTGCGTTCGAGCTGGGCGGTCATGGCGTCAAGAACACCGTGCTCGCTGATAACGCGGGCGGTCATTACATGCAGGCCGGTCAGGTCGATCTGGTAATCGTGGGCACCGACCGCGTCACCGCCAATGGCGATGTCGCCAACAAGATCGGCACCTATTTGAAAGCACTGGCGGCCAAGGACAACAATGTCCCCTTCTATGTGGCGCTGCCCAGCTCCACCATCGACTGGACAATGCATGACGGCCGCGACATTCCCATCGAAGAGCGTAGCCAGGACGAAGTGCTGAAAATGACCGGCCGTTTGCCGGACGGTTCGGTCGCGACGGTGGAAATCGCCGCGCCCGGCGCTTCGGCCGCCAATCCCGGTTTTGACGTCACGCCTGCCCGGCTGGTCACCGGCCTGATCACCGAACGGGGCGTCTGTGCCGCCACGGTGGAAGGCCTGGCCGGTCTGTTTCCCAAGACATAAAGGTGCCCCATGCAATCGCGCTGGTCTGAAACCGAAGCCCAGGAATTCGTCACCCGTTACGCCCCCAAGGGCATCAACGCCGACCTGGCGATCCGCACTTATACGACGCGGCTGCTGGGTTCCGATCCGCGCATGGTGCTGCATGGCGGCGGCAACACCTCCGTCAAAACCATCGTGAAAGACCAGTTGGGCGAAGATGTGGAAGTGATCTGCATCAAGGGCTCCGGCTGGGACATGGGCGTGATCGAGCCTGCGGGTCTGCCCGCCGTGCGGCTGGCGCCCCTGCGCAAGCTGCGCAAGCTGGACAAATTGTCCGACGAGGACATGGTCAATTTCCAGCGCATCAATCTGTTGGATTCGACTTCGCCCAATCCGTCGGTCGAAACCTTGCTGCATGCGTTCCTGCCGCACAAATTCATCGACCATGTTCATTCGACCGCCGTGCTGGCGCTGACCGACCAGCCCGACAACAAGGCCCTGGTGGAAGAGGTTTATGGCGACCGCGTCGCTTATGTGCCCTACACCATTCCCGGCTTCGCCCTGGCCAAGTCGGTGGCTGATGTGTTCGACAAGAATCCGAAGGTCGAAGGCCTGGTGCTGCTTCAACACGGCATCTTCACCGTGGGCGATACGGCCGAACAGGCCTATGGCCGCATGATCGAATTCGTCACCATGGCGGAAGAGCGGTTGACCCGTCAGCGCAAGCCGCTAGCCAAGGCCGCGCTGCCCGCAAAGCTGGCCTCGGTGCCCGAAATCGCGCCGATCCTGCGCGGCGCGGTGGCGCTGGAAAAAGATGCTTATGCCGGTACCGCCAAGCGCCAGATTTTGGACTTCCGCACCAACGAACAGATCCTGGCCTATGTGAATGGCGCGGAATTGTCGCGCTACAGCCAGAAGGGCGTGGTGACGCCCGATCACACCATCCGCACCAAGAACTGGCCCATGATCGTGCCCGCGCCGGAAGCCGGCAAGCTGGGCGAATGGGCGGGCGAAGTGCGCGCCGCGGTCGATGCCTTTGTCGCGCGCTATCACGACTATTTCGCGCGCAACAATGAAAAGAGCGCGGTGAAGAAAAAGGAACTGGACCCGCTGCCGCGTGTGATTCTGGTGCCGGGCGTGGGCATGTTCGGCCTGGGCGGTACCGCCAAGGATGCGGCCATTGCCGCCGACATCGCCGAGAATGCCATCGCGGTCATCACCGATGCCGAAGCGATCGGCGAATATGACTGCATCAGCGAGTTCGACATGTTCGAAGTCGAATATTGGTCGCTGGAACAGGCCAAGCTGGGCAAGTCGAATGAAAAGGCGCTGGCGCGTCAGGTGGCGGTAATCACCGGTGGCGGCTCGGGCATTGGCGCGGCCACGGCCAAAGCAATGGCCGGGCAGGGTGCGGAAGTCGCAATTCTGGACCGTGATCTGGACGCGGCCAAGGCGGCGGCGAAAAAGATCGGCGGCAAGGCGCTGGCCGTGCAGTGTGACGTCACCGATCATGCCAGCGTCAAAGCGGCGTTCGATCGGGTGGTGTCGGCCTTTGGCGGTGTCGATATCGTGGTTTCCAATGCGGGTGCGGCCTGGCAAGGCACCATCGGCACCGTGGACGAAGACACGCTGCGCAAATCTTTCGAGTTGAATTTCTGGGCCCATCAAGCCGTGTCGCAGAACGCCGTGCGCATCATGCAGGCGCAGGGCACCTTCGGTTGCTTGCTGTTCAACACCTCCAAGCAGGCGGTCAATCCGGGCAAGGATTTCGGGCCCTATGGTTTGCCCAAAGCGGCGACCCTGTTTCTGGTCAAGCAATATGCACTGGATCATGGCAAGGACGGCATCCGCTCCAACGCCGTGAATGCCGACCGCATCCGCACCGGACTTCTGACGGACGAGATGGTGGCGTCCCGCTCCAAGGCGCGCGGCCTCAGCGAAGCCGATTATATGGCGGGCAATCTGCTCAAGCGCGAAGTGACGGCGGAAGATGTCGCCGATGCGTTCGTGTATCTCGCGACGGCCGCGAAAACGACCGCAGCAGTGGTTACGGTCGATGGCGGTAACATCGAAGCGTCGCTGCGGTAAGGGAGGCGCGCGCCTTTTGCGCTCTGGGTTCGTCGCGCGTGCTCACGTACTTTCGTACGCTCCGCGCGACGCTCCTGCCCAGATCGCAAAATCCATCGCGCCCGAGTGTGATGGCGCTAATTGTTGAATCGAAAATGCATCACGTCGCCATCGGCGACGACATAGTCTTTGCCTTCCAGGCGGAACTTGCCCAGTTCGCGCGCGCCCGCTTCGCCCTTGCCCGCGACATAGTCGGGATAAGCGATGGTTTCGGCGCGGATGAAGCCTTGCTCGAAATCGGTATGGATGACGCCCGCGGCTTGCGGGGCGCGTGAGCCTTTGGTCACGGTCCAGGCGCGGGTTTCCTTCGGGCCGACGGTGAAGAAGGTCAGCAAACCCAGAAGTTCATAGCCCACCCGGATCATGCGGTTCAGGCCCGGCTCTTCCAGATCGATGGAAGACAAGAAATCGGCGCGCTCTTCATTGGGAAGCTGTGCGATTTCTTCTTCCACCCTGGCGGAGATCACAACGGCGCGGGCGCCTTCTGCTTTGGCTTTTTCTTCCACCAGCTTGGAGAATTTGTTGCCGGTCGCCGCAGAGCCTTCTTCGACATTGCAGACATAGAGCACCGGCTTGGCGGTCATCAGTCCGAGCTGGGAATAGGGCGCGCGTTCCTCCGGCGACAGATCCGCCTGGCGCGCCGGTTTGCCTTCGCGCAGCAGAACCACCGCCTTCGTCATCAATGCGAGTTGTTCCTTGGCTTCCTTCTCGCCGGAATTGGCTTTCTTCTCCAGCGGCTTGATGCGTTTTTCCAGGCTTTCCAGATCTGCCAGCATCAATTCGGTTTCCACCACATCGGCATCGCCGACCGGATCGATCCGGCCTTCGACATGGGTGATGTCGTCATCTTCGAAACAGCGCAGCACATGCGCCACCGCATCCACTTCGCGGATATTGGCCAGGAACTGATTGCCCAATCCTTCGCCTTTGGAGGCACCGCGTACCAGGCCCGCGATATCCACGAAGGTGATGCGGGTGGGAATGATCTCCGCCGAACCGGCGATCTTGGCCAAGGTATCCAGGCGCGGATCGGGCACCGCGACATCGCCCACATTCGGCTCGATGGTGCAGAAGGGATAATTCGCCGCCTGCGCCGCAGCCGTCTGGGTGAGTGCATTGAAGAGCGTGGACTTGCCGACATTGGGCAGTCCGACGATGCCGCATTTGAAACCCATTATTCGTCTTCTTTCTTCTGTTCTGGCTTTTTGCTTGGTTTTTCCGGCTTGGGCGGCGCGGTCAACAGCGCCACCCGGGACATGAAGCCCGCATCATCGTCCTTCGCCAGCAGCGGCGCGGATACCACCATCGCCTCGACCAGCGGCCTCAGCCAGTCGATGTCTTCCTTGCTGAAATTCTGCAGCACATGGGCGGCGACCAGTGATTTCTCACCGGGATGGCCGACACCAATGCGCAAGCGGCGATAATTGGGGCCCAAGGTGGCGGTGATGGAGCGCAGGCCGTTCTGGCCGGCATCGCCGCCGCCGGTCTTCATCTTGATCTTGCCCGCGGCGAGGTCGATCTCGTCATGGACCACCAGTAGCGCCTTCAGCGGCAGCTTGAAGAAGCGCAGCGCCGCGCCGACGCTGACGCCGCTATTGTTCATGTAGGTCTGGGGCTTCAGCAAATAGGTCTTGCGGCCCGCCAGCTCGCCTTCGGACAGAAAGCCTTCGAACTTGGCGCGCCAAGGCCCGAAGCGGTGATGCGCGTGAATTTCGTCCGCCAGGATGAAACCGGCATTGTGCCGGTTGCGCGCATATTGCGCGCCCGGATTGCCGAGCCCTGCGATGAGAATAGGCGTATCCATCCCGGAAACGCCTCCCCAGGCGTTGGCTTACTTCTTGGCCGGGGCGGCGGGAGCCTTGGCACCGGCAGCCGGTGCAGCCTTGGCGCCCGCGGCCGGAGCGGCGCCAGCAGCAGGGGCGGCACCTTCGGCAGGGGCGGCTTCGGCAGCCGGGCCGGAAGCGGCGGCAGCCGCGGCGCGCTGCTCTTCCAGCACGCTGGTCGGCGCGACGATGGAGCAAACGGTGAAGTCACGGCCGCGGATGGTCGGCTTCACGCCTTCCGGCAGGTTCAGCGAGGAAATATGGACCGATTCATTGATGTCCAGCTTGGAGACATCGACAATGATTTCGTTCGGGATGCGGTCGGCAGGGCAGACCAGCTCCATTTCGTGACGCACGATGTTGAGCACGCCACCCTTCTTCAGGCCCGGCGATTCGCCCTGGCCGCGGAAATGAACGGGAATTTCCAGACGCACGGTCGCGCCTTCGGCCAAGCGCATGAAATCGACATGCACGGGGCGGTCGCTGACCGGATCGAGCTGCAATTGGCGCGGGATCACGCGGGTTTTCTTGCCGGCGATGTCCAGCATCAGAAGCGTGGTGAGGAAGGAGCCTTTTTCGATGTGGCGTTCCACGGTGCGAAAATCGATGTTGATGGTCTCGGGTTCGCCCTGACCGCCATACACGATGGCCGGAATCAGGCCCTTCTGACGCGCCTGGTAAGACGGACCCTTGCCGCGACCTTCGCGCACTTCCGCCTTAAGTTCTTGAACTTGCGCCATTTTCCTGATCCTTCACCGCCCGGAAAAGCCCTGATGGGCCCGGGAAAGGCGAGGCTTTTAGCGGATGAAATGAACCGGCGCAACCGGGTCAAAACGCCCCTCAGGCGGGCGCCAGGCCTTCCTGTTCCAAGGTCTGTTTCACGGCGGCGCGGCTTTCCATCCGGGCGCGGTGCGCGGCCAGTTTGGGGAAGCGGGCGATGCCGCCGGCGCCGTCCCGGTCCAGCCAACGGGTAAAGACGTAAAGATAGGGGTCGGAGGTGGTGTATTGGCCACCATGAACCCAATCGCGTCCATCCGCGAACCGGTCCTCCACCAATTGGAATTGATTGCCCAGATTTCCGGCCACCTTGGCGCGCATATCGGCCTTGGCCGCGTCGCTATCGGCATAGCGTTCGGGGCGGAAGAGATGGGCGTAGGTAATGTGAATGGTAGACGCCAGATAGGTGTTGAAGGACTGCATTTCGAAGAAAGCGAACATGTCCGCCGGAGCCAGATCGGCCTTGGGATAGCTGCGGGCGATGAAGCCCAGCAGCACCGGCACTTCGGTCAGGATGCCGCGTTCGGTCGCCAGTGCCGGGACCCGGCCTTTGGGATTCACGGCCAGATAAGGGGGCGTGCGCTGCTCGCCATTCTTGGTATCGACCAGAATGGCTTCGTAATCCGCGCCCGCTTCATTGAGCGCGATGTGCGGCGCCATCGAACAGGCATTGGGCGCGTAAAACAGCTTCAGCATCCGAGCCTCCCAGAAAAGAGCCGGACCTTAACTGCGCCCGCGCTTGCTTCAAAGCCCGAAAGACATGGTGATGGAGACGAATTGGTCGGCATCGCGCTGGCCCAGAAATTCCTTGGTGCGATGGGTGAAGCTGCCCATCAGTCGCGCTCCGGGAAGAAGCAGGGCGCCACCAGCATTGAAATCGCCCACGAAGCCTTCACGGCCCACACTGCGGCTGCCGCCGAAACTGTTGCCGTCCAGGAAGATGTTGCGTGCGATGGCGCGGCCTTCCACGCCGGCGAACAGATACCAGGCGAGACTTTCAGGATGCTGGAAATCGCTGCCCGTCAACGCGGGCGCGATGCGCGGCGGTCCCCAATCGGCGGATAAGCCTTGTCCGATGCGCAGCATGCCGCCCGCACCGGCATAGTCGTAGATATTGCCCAGCGAGACATTGGCTTCCGGCAAAATTTCCATCTCCAGCGGACCATCGGCGAGGTTCACGCGCCAGATGCGTTGCTGCGTCAGGATGAGGCCTGGCTCGTTGCGCAGCTGATAATGCCAGCCATTGGGATGCACGGTTCCGGGAATGCCCAGCGAATGCCAGGATTCCTGAAGATCGCCTGCCAGCGACATCGGTCCCACCACGCCCAGCGTGGCTTCGACGCGATCGAGCGACGAACCATTGTCGCGGTAAAGCCGCGCGCCGCCATAAAGCCATCCGGCATAAGGCCGGTCGCTCAGCGGTGGATTGCGAGCATAAATATCTTCGGGCGTGAACATGCTCTGGCCGAAGAAATAACCTTCGCGCCAGGTCGCACCGGGGCTGCCCGCGAGCATCACCCCTTCCAGCGCATGGGTCAGACCATTGGCGCGCGTCTCGGGCGTGCCGGTCCAGGAGAAGTAAAGGCCGTTGGTGTAGTGCCGGTCGATTCCGTTGATGAAGGAATCATTGTCCAGAGTGGCGACTAGGCTTGGATTTTCGGACGCGCAGGCAGGCGCGGCGAGGGCGAGAAACGCCCCCGTCAGCAATCGGAGTTTCATCGAATTACGGTCTCTCGAAGTTTCGGGTGCCTGCCCGAAAATACGTTCTGCAACCGCTATGCCATACGGATCGCCGCCAACCTGTCCGAAAGCGGCACGTTTTCAGGATAGATCGTACCGCTACGGGACGTTCAATCGAACAGGCTGGAGACCGAGGCCTCATTGTTGATCCGGCGCATGGCTTCGCCGATCAGCGGCGCGATGGAGATGCTACGGATGTTGGGGCAGGACTTCATGTCGGCCGTGGCCTCGATGGAATCGCTCACCACCATGGATTTGAGCTTGGAATTCTTGATCCGCTGCACCGCGCCGCCCGACAGCACGCCGTGCGTGGCATAGGCATAGACTTCGGTGGCGCCGTTCTTCAGCAAGGCATCTGCGGCGTTGCAGATCGTGCCGCCGGAATCCACGATATCGTCAATCAGGACGCAAGGGCGGCCTTCGACATCGCCGATGATGTTCATCACTTCGGATTCGCCGGCCCGTTCGCGGCGCTTGTCCACGATGGCCAGATCCGTGCCCAGCCGCCGCGCCAGTGCGCGGGCGCGCACCACGCCGCCGACATCGGGCGACACCACCATCGGTAGATTGTCGCCCAGATGGTCCAGAATATCCTTCACCATCACCGGCATGGCGAAGAGATTGTCCGTCGGAATATCGAAAAAGCCCTGGATCTGGCCGGCATGCAGATCGACCGTCAGAACCCGGTTGGCGCCCGCTTCGGTGATCAGATTGGCGACCAGCTTGGCGGAAATCGGCGTGCGCGGACCGACTTTGCGGTCTTGGCGGGCATAGCCGAAATAGGGAATCACCGCGGTGATGCGGCGGGCCGACGCGCGGCGCAGCGCATCGATCATGATCAGCAATTCCATCAGATTGTCGTTGGCGGGAAAGCTGGTGGACTGAATGACGAACATGTCCTCGCCGCGGACATTTTCCTGGACCTCGACAAACACTTCCATGTCCGCGAAGCGGCGGACCTGCGCCTTGACCGGCGCCAGATTGAGATATTGGCCGATCGCCACAGCCAGGGCTTGGTTGGAATTGCCCGCAATCAGGCGCATGCCCCGCGAACCGTTCAGATCCGTCATCGCGCCTCAAGCCCCCAACTGAATTTCACGAAGATTTGGTGACGCGCTTTTAGCGGGACGGGCAGGCCCCCGCAACCCGTTACCTTTGGGTCGCACGGTATCCGGTCAGGTTCAGTTTTTATGCCGGTCCGCCAACGCGATAGCGGACAATTCCCGGCCATAATCCGTCTCGCCGCGATGGGTGGTGCGGCGGTAACTGAAAAAGCCATTTTCCGGCGGATAAGTGGAAAGCCCGATCGCGCTGATATCGGTGAGACCGGCTTTGCGCAATCGCTTGTGTACATAGCCGGGAAGGTCGAAGCAGAAATGTGACGGCCGGTCGGATGCGACAAAGAAGCCGGCGTCATCTTCGCCGAACTGGGCGCGCAGATCGGCGCCCACTTCATAATGGTCTTGCGCGATGGCGGGGCCGATGGCGGCGGCGATGCGCGCCGGATTGGCGCCTAGCCGCGTCATGGCCGCAATTGTGTTTTCCAGCACGCCCGCGACCGCGCCTTTCCAGCCCGCATGGGCGGCGCCGATCACGCCAGCCTTGGCGTCGGCGAAAAGAACCGGGACGCAATCTGCGGTGAGAATGCCTAACAGGACATTTGGCAACGCCGTGACCATCGCATCGCCATCCGGACGGGCTGCGAAATCCCAATCCGCATCCACGGTGTGAACGATGGCGCTGTGAATCTGGGCAAGGGACACAAGCTTTGCGCCGGGCGCCAGCGCCGCGACACAGCGGGCGCGGTTTTCTGTCACGGCTGCGGCATCGTCGCGCGATCCCGGTCCGCAATTGAGGCTGGCGTAAACACCTTCCGACACACCGCCATCGCGCCCGAAAAAGCCGTGCGCCAGCTCGGAACGATTTTGCAAATTGGCGGCGGTATGGAAGTGCATGCCTGTCCTGTCTCAGAAACCCGGCGGCCGGGCGGCAGAGGATGGCGTCAGCGCCAATCCCTGAAACAGGGTCCCCATCTGATCCGGCGCGGTCAAGCGCTGGGCGGCGGCATATACAGCTGCAGCCTCGGCGGGATTGGCGTCGGCAAGTCGCTTGGCCCGCGCGCTCAGCCCCAGCGCTTCCAGCAAAGCGCCTTGACCACAGGGGCCATAGACAGCCGCGCCGCCATGGCGTGCCGCATCGGCCAGGGCGGTGAAATCGACATGGGCGGAAAGGTCTTTTGCTCCCGGTTCTTCCAGCAGGGACGCGAAACGGTGCTTGCCCACCGCTTGCAAGGTCTCGCCAAAACCGATGGCGGTATAGCCATAATCCAGCAGCAGTGCCGCGCCGCCATGAGCCGCGATCACGCGTCCGATTTCTTCGGTCAAAGATGTGGCGGCGGGCGAAACTTCATAGACGCCCCCTTCCGGCGCACCAGCGCGCGAGGCCGGGATCGCGGCAGCGGGCGTGACCTGCGGCGCCAGCGCGAAATCCAGCCCATCGCCTTTCGTCACCACCATGCGCTCGCGCCAGCCGCGCGCCGTTTTCACATATTGGCGCACCGGAAGGGCGTCGAAGAACTCGTTGGCCAAAAGCAGCAGGGGCGCATCGCTGATGTCGAAATGCGTCGCCCAGCGAATCCGCGCGCCACTATCCTTCAGCCTTTCGCGCTGGATGTCGCGCAAGGTGGGGCTGGCCTCCACCATCACCACTTCCACGTCCGTCAGGAAATTGGGCACGCGTTTGAGCACGCGCAAGGCGTCGGCCATCAAGGTGCCGCGTCCGGGACCCAGTTCGACCAGCTTGGTATTTTTCGGGCAACCTTGATCGACCCAGGCCTGCCCGCACCACAGGCCCAGCATTTCGCCGAACATCTGGCTGATTTCCGGCGCCGTGATGAAATCGCCGTCGCGGCCGAAGGGATCGCGGGTGGCATAATAGCCGGCTTCCGCGTCGTGCATGGCCAGCATCATATATTGCGCCACCGAGATCGGGCCTTGGGCCGCGATCAGGTCTGCGATGCGCGTCCCTAACGCGTTCATTTTTGCGGCTTGTACGCGATGGCGAACAGGGCGGCTGCGCCCAGCCACACCGGGATGGACAGCGCCATGCCCATGCTCACGGGACCCAGAAACGGCGCATCGGGCTCGCGATAAAATTCGCTGATGAAGCGGAAGGTGCCATAGCCCAGGAAGAAAATACCGGACAGCAGACCGGGCCGGTCATGGGCGCGGAAGACGCGCAGCGCGACCTGCATGATGATGAAAAGCAGAATGCCTTCCAGCGCCGCCTCATAAAGCTGGCTGGGATGGCGCGGCAGAGGGCCGCCGCGCGGAAAGACCATCGCCCAGGGCACATCGGTGACGCGGCCCCACAATTCGTCATTCACGAAATTGGCCAGGCGTCCGAAAAACAGACCCATCGGCGCAAAGGCGCAGAGCAGATCGGCGATGGTGAGAAAGGGCAGTTTATGTTTACGGCAAAACAACCAGACCGCGATGATCACACCCAGCAGGCCGCCATGGAAGGACATGCCGCCTTCCCAGGCCGCGAACAGCTTCAGGGGATTGGTGACAAAAGCGTAAGGCAGGCCGCGGCAGAAACCGGCATCCGGCGAGACGCTGCACAGGCCCACACCATAGATCAGGTCCCAGCCCAGCCGGCCGCCCAGGATGACGCCGAAAGTTCCCCACACGACCAGATCGCCGATCTGTTCTTCGGTGGCGGGGGCACGGCCATGAAACGGCGGATCGGCCCACAATTTCTTATTGCGTAAAGTCCGCGCCACCGCCCACCAGGCGAACAGAAACGCCGCGATATAGGCCAGCGCATACCAGCGAAGTTCGAAGGGGCCGCCCAGCCGCAGCAGCACCGGGTCCATTTGAGGATAGGGGATCGTCGCCAGGAACATGGCCGCTAACTCGCGGTGCTTCGGGGCCAGTGTCAAGCCGAAGGGCATCGCAAATGCCGGGTGACGGCGGGCGGCAGGCGTATTAAGCCTTCGACAGAAATACGAGAGGCATGGCCCATGGCACAGACCGACAATCCGTTCCTGGATGGCATGGCCAAGATGTTCACGGATGCGGCAGGCATGGCGCAGGGCGTCCGGGCCGAGATCGACACATTTGTGAAGCAGCGGCTGGAGCGGCTGGTGGCCGAAATGGATTTCGTGCCGCGCGAAGAGTTCGAAGCGGTCAAGGCGATGGCGGCCAAGGCCCGCAGCGAGAATGACGCGTTGGCAGCCCGGATCGCTGTTCTGGAATCCAAATCAAGCGCTTAAGCCGTCTGCGCGAGTCCGATCCACAACCAAAGCTGTGGAATCTTTAACCATGATGGTGACGGAAAGCCTCGGACTCTTGTGCCGCCGCAAAATCTTGTGCCAGTTTGGTCCGCAACTGCTTCGTTTTGTGGCTGGAGCCTTTTGGCATGACCGTAATTCATCAGGACGAGTTCGCCCTGGCGCCGCATCCGATCGATATGCTCGAGCGGACGGTGGAGGATAATGGCTGGGCGTTCGAACGCGCCGGCCGCGACGAACTCAATCTGTCGGTCGCGGGCAAATGGAGCGATCACCATTTCAGTTTCTCCTGGCGCGACGATCTGAAGTCGCTGCACATCACATCGACCTTCGACATGCGCGTGACCGAAGATGTGCGCCGCCAGAATGTCGCCGACCTTCTGATGTATGTGAATGCGCGGTTGTGGATCGGGCATTTCGATCTTTGGCATGAAGACGGCGCCATCGTGTTTCGTCATGCGATGATTTTCCCCGGCGCGGAAGCCAGCGCCTCGCAATGTGAAGCGCTGCTCAATCTCGCGCTGGAAGCCTGCGAACATTACTATCCGGCGTTCCAATTCGTGCTGTGGGGCGGCAAGACCGCCGAAGACGCTGTCGCCGCCGCGGTGCTGGAGTGCGCGGGCCGCGCGTGAGTGCGCCGCTTCTTTTGATCGGTGCCGGTCGCATGGGCGGTGCTCTGCTCAAGGGCTGGATCGCGCGCAAGATCGGACCGGTCATTGTCGTCGAACCCAAGCCGTCGCCGGAACTGCGCAAACTCGCCAAACAAAAAAAGATCACGCTGGTCGATGCGCCGTCACAGGTGAAAGCGAAAAAGCTTTCCGCCTGCGTGGTGGCGTTGAAGCCGCAGATATTGAAAGGCGAGGCGCCGGTATTGGCGGATTTCGCGCGTGCGGGCGCGCTGATGATCTCCATCGCCGCGGGCACGCATACCAAATCGCTGTTCCAGGCCTGGGGTAAAAAAGCACGGATCGTGCGCGCCATGCCCAACACGCCGGGCGCTATCGGCCAAGGCATTACTGGGCTTTATGCCGCTAAGGGTGCGACCGTTGCCGACAAGCGCAAGGCCACGCAATTGTTGGCGGCGCTGGGCGACACCATCTGGGTGACCAAGGAAGATCTGATCGACAGCGTCACGGCGGTGTCGGGATCGGGGCCCGCCTATCTGTTCCTGATGGCCGAAGCGATGACCGCGGCCGGTATCGCCGAAGGCCTGCCGCGCGATCAGGCCGAGAAATTGGCGCGCGCCACGGTGGCGGGCGCGGGCGCGCTGTTGGCGGCGGACAAATCGCCTGCCAGCCAATTGCGCGAAGCCGTCACCAGCCCCGGCGGCACCACCGCAGCAGCCTTGCAAGTGCTGATGGCGGATGATGGCTTGGCCGCGCTGATGCAGCGCGCCATTCACGCCGCGCGGTTGCGCGCGGAAGAATTGCGATAACGAAGACACCGGCTTTCTTCCCCCGCGCGGCAAAGCCGCTGGTGGGGGAAGATGTCCGCTAGCGGGCTTGCCCGCGTGGCGGACAGATGGGGGCAATCAAAGCGGCAAGCGAATAACCGCTTTCAAACCACCCATCGCACTCTTGTCGAGGGTGATATCCCCACCATGGGCGCGGGCGATGTCGCGGGCGATGGCGAGGCCGAGGCCCGAACCACCCTTCTGAAGATTGCGGCCTTCGTCCAGGCGATGGAACGGCCGGAAGGCTTCCTCGCGCCGGTTTTCGGGAATGCCGGGGCCGTCATCTTCGACCAAAATCAAAGCGTGGCGTTCCGCCCGCTGCAAGGTGACGGCAACATGGCGCGCAGCTTTCAGACTGTTGTCCACCAGATTGGTGAGACAGCGGCGCAGCGCTGCCTTCTTCACGCTCACCATCATAGTGTCCGGCGCGGTGACGGTCAGGCGGTCGTCATCAGCGGCGCGCGCCTTGGCGGCAGCGATGGCGGTGTCGCGCACCAACTCGCCCAGATCGCTTTCTTCGGCATCCTCACCACCCTCGCCGCGCGCGAAGGCGAGATAATCGTCCAGCATATGCTCCATCTCGGCGATGTCGGCTTTGAAAGCCTGAACATCTTCGTCCGCGGGCATCATGGCCAGCGCGAGCTTCATGCGCGTCAGCGGCGTCTTCAGGTCGTGGCTCACACCTGCCAGCATTTCGGTGCGTTGGGTGACATGCCGTTCGATGCGTTCGCGCATGGTGATGAACGCCTGCGCAGCGCGGCGCACTTCGGTGGCGCCATAGGGTTTGAAGTCGGGCACTGGGCGACCTTTGCCGAACATCTCGGCGGCGCGGGCCAGCCGTTCGATCGGGCGCACCTGATTGCGCAAAAACAGGATCGCCACTGCCAGCAGGATCAGCGCCGAGCCCGCCATCCAGAGAATGAAGATGTCGGGCTGCGAGACCGTGACGCGGTCGCGCGGTACCACGATTTCCAGCATTCCATCCTTCACATCGACTTTGATGTTGAAGGCGTTGCCGACGCGGCCGGTCTGAAATTGCCGCCGGGGCCCCATACTGCTGGCCAAGGTATCGTCCAGCGCCTTGTCGATGGTGCTGCTGGGCGGGCTGCTTGGCGGCGCCAGCTTGTCGCCATCATGGAAGGTGATGCGATAGCGCAGCTCGCGTGACGACAGAGCGCGCAGCCCGTCTCGCTCCAGGGTCGGTGTCGAATCCTCCAGCGCCGCCAGAAGCGCGACATCGGCCGCGACATCCAGCGCCATGCGCCGTGTGGTGGTATCGAGATCGCGCTCGAAGAACACATACGTGACGATGCCCTGCAGCAGCACCATCGGCGCCACGATGATGATCAGCGAGCGGCCGAATAATCCGCGCGGCAGGAAGCGTTTGACGAAACGGCCCGGGGTCAAACGCGGTGCGGGAAACGGCTCAGCCATTGCGGTCGGGCACCAGCACGTAACCCACGCCTCGAACCGTTTGCAGGTACAGGGGCAGTTTGGGATCTTCCTCGATCTTGCGGCGCAGGCGCGTCACCTGGACGTCGATGGAACGCTCCAGCGCCACGCCCAATCGGGCGCATAGATCGCTGCGCGAAAAAGGATGCCCGGCATTGGCGCTGAAAAGTTGCAGCAGCGCCGCTTCCGAACTGGTGAGCTTGACCGGTTTGCCGCCGCGCGTGAGCCGCGAGGCGGCGGGATCGTAAACCGCATCGCCCATCCGCACCGGCTTGCTGGCACTTTCCGCCACCGGGGTAGCGCGGCGCAAAAGCGCATTGATGCGCAGGAGAAGTTCGCGCGGCTCGAACGGCTTGGGCAGATAATCGTCCACGCCCAGTTCCAATCCGGCGATACGGTCGGCGGGCTCGCCCCGGGCCGTCAGCATCAGGATGGGAATCTGCGACTGGCCGCGCACGCTTTTGGCCAGATCCAGCCCGGATTCGCCCGGCATCATCACATCCAGGGTCAGGCAGTCGAAGGCGATGCTTTTCATCAGGGTGCGCGCGTCGGCGGCGCTGGCGGCGGCGCTGACGCGAAATCCGTTGGCGGAAAGGTAGCGGGTGAGCAGGGCCCGCAGGCGCTCGTCATCGTCCACCACCAGCAAATGTGGGTCGGAAAGCGAGGGTTTGGCGGGGGTCATGGCTGCTATTCCCGTTCGCTCGCCCTGTCCAAGCCCTGGGCTCTTGCGGTTTTTGCGTCCGCCATGCTGACATACGTAAAACCAGAGCAAGGACGGGGCAAGCCTGATATGCCCCGTGGCGTACAGCAGACCGGCAAGGCCGGCAGTCGAGGAAGAGTGTGATGGCGGACGTGATCCCTTTTGACCAGCGCGAAGGCAGCCTTTGGTACGATGGCAAGCTGGTTCCCTGGAAGGACGCCCAGACCCATGTGCTGACCCATGGTCTGCATTACGCCTCCAGCGTTTTTGAAGGCGAGCGCATCTATAACGGCACCATCTACAAGCTGAAGGAACATACCGAACGCCTGTTCTTCTCCGCGAAGGAGTTGGGCATGACGATCCCCTACACCCAGGATGAGATCAACGCCGCTTGCATCGCCGCCTGCGAAGTGCAGGGCATCAAGGATGGCTATGTCCGTCCGGTCGTGTTCCGTGGCAGCGAGATGATGGCCGTCTCGGCCCAGAACACCAAGATTCATGTCGCCATCGCCTGCTGGCCCTGGCCGTCCTATTTCAGCCCGGAAGAAAAGCTCAAGGGCATCCGGCTCGACATTTCGCGCTGGCGCCGGCCTGCGGCGGATACCGAACCGGTGCATGCCAAGGCTGCGGGTCTCTACATGATCTGCACCATCTCCAAGCATGAGGCGGAAGCCAAAGGCTATGCCGATGCGCTGATGTATGATTATCGCGGCCTGGTGGCGGAAGCGACCGGCGCGAATGTCTTCTTCGTCAAGGATGGCAGCCTGCACACGCCGATCCCGGATTGTTTCTTGAACGGCATCACCCGCCAATCGGTGATCGCCATCGCCAAGGAACGCCAGATCCCGGTGATCGAGCGTCACATCAAGCCGGAAGAGATGGCCGATTTCTCGGAATGTTTCCTCACCGGTTCGGCGGCGGAAGTGACCCCGGTGTCGGAGATCGGGCCCTATCGCTTCAAGCCCGGTGCGCTCACGGCGACGTTGATGAACGCGTATGCCGACGAAGTCCGCGGCGTCGCGAAGGTGTCGGCGTAGCTCGTATTCTTGACCTCACCCTGAGTTTGTCGAAGGGTGAGGGATGCTCCGGCGGGGTGCCGCTCCGGCCACTCGCCTAAGCTCGCGGCGTTCGCAGCTCGAAATGGTCCACTGGACCATTTCGCCCCAGCGGGTCGCTGCTCACTCCCACCTTTTCGCCGCGTCGTCGTCGCTGGCGCGATGCTCGACCCAATGGCGTTCGCCATTTCGTGCTTCTTCTTTCCAGAACGGCGCGTGGGTCTTGAGATAGTCCATCAAAAATTCGCAGGCCTGAAATGCCGCCTGCCGGTGCCCGGACGCCACCGCCACCAGCACGATGCGGTCGCCGGGCTTCAGACTGCCGACGCGATGGATCACGGTCACGCCCGTAAGGGCCCAGCGCTTTCCCGCCTCTTCGACCAGGCGTGTGATCTCCGCCTCGGTCATGTGCGGATAATGTTCCAAGGTCAGGGTCGAAAGATTGCCCTCTTTGCGGACATGGCCTGTGAAGCTCGCCACCGCGCCCGCTTCTCCGTCCGTGGTCAGTGCTGCGACCTCGGCATTGAGATCGAAATCCTCGGTCTGAATGCGGATGCGGCTCTGCATGGTCAGCCTCCCGTCACAGGCGGGAAAAAGGCGATCTCGTCATTCGGGCCGACGGGCGCATCCAGTCCGGCATGACGCTGATTGACTGCAATGCGGATGCGCGAAAGATCGGCGAAGGCGTCTTCATAACCGGAGCCCAGGCTTTTGAGATGTGCGATCAGAGACGCGACATCGCCGGCGGGCAAATTCAGCATTTCCTCGCCCTTGCCGATTTTCTGCCGTACCCAGGCGAAATAAAGTAGATTCACGCCCGGTCCTTGATCGGCGAGGGACCGGGATGGATGTGGGTCAGGCCGTTCTTGAAATAGATCACGCCAGTATAGACGGTGAGGGCGGCGGCGATCCACAGCAGGCCGTAGGCGATTGCGGCATAGGTCAGAGCCGGAATGCCGGGCACGAATTTGTAGGCCAAGGGCGTCAGGATCATCGCGCCGATGCCCACCATCTGCACCGCCGTTTTGAGTTTGGCGATGGCGGTGACCGGCACGCTGACGCGTGTGCCCGCCAGAAATTCGCGCAGGCCCGAGACCAGAATTTCGCGCGACAGGATGATCAACGCGGGCACCAGCCGCAGCAGAGAGGGCAGGCCCGTGGTAAGGTTGAACTGATGGATGTCGCCTTCCGCCACCAGCATCATCAGCGCCACCGCCACCAGCACCTTGTCGGCGATGGGGTCCAGCATGCGGCCGAATTCCGACCCGGCGTTGAGTTTGCGGGCGGCGAACCCGTCCAGCCAATCGCTCACGCCCGCAATCACGAACACGGCGAACGCCACCAGCCGCGCCGCATCGCCCGGCAGGACGAAGGCGACCGCAAAGACCGGCACCAGCACGATGCGCAGGATGGTCAGGGCGTTGGGCAGGGCGAACATTGGCCTGAGTTTAGGGGGGCTGCCCGGGAAGGTCACTCTTTTTTGGGCGATTTCCGGGCGTTAGTTCGGATGGAAAAAGTCGAAAATCTTCCGGGCCAGGGTGCCGCTGACCCCGCCGACCGTTTCCAGGTCCGTCAGGCTGGCCGCCGCCACGGCCCGGGCCGAGCCGAAATGCTGTAGCAGCGCCCGTTTGCGGTTCGCGCCCACGCCTGCGATCTCATCCAGGGGATTGGCGCCGATGGCGGCGCTGCGCTTCTTGCGGTGGCTGCCGATGGCGAAGCGATGCGCTTCGTCACGCAACCGTTGCAGATAATAGAGAACGGGGCTCTTGAGTTCGAGACGGAAAGGCTCCCTGCCCGGAATGTAGAAATGTTCCCGGCCTGCATCGCGATCCGGGCCCTTGGAGATGCCCACCAGCGCGACATCCTCCACGCCCAGATCGGCGAAGACCTGACAGGCGATGGAGAGCTGGCCCGGGCCGCCATCGATCAACACCAGATCGGGACGTTTCCATTTGGAATCCACGACCTCTTCGGATTCGTCCTTGATCAGCCGGGCAAAGCGGCGGGTCAGGACTTCGCGCATCATCGCGTAATCGTCGCCCGGCGTCAGTTCGGCGGCTTTGATATTGAATTTGCGATATTGGTTTTTCTCGAACCCGTCCGGGCCCGCCACGATGAAGGCGCCGATGGCGTGCGCACCTTGGATATGGGAATTGTCATAGACTTCGATCCGCCGCGGCGGCGCATCCAGCCCCAGCACGTCGGCCACACCGTCCAGCAATTGCGCCTGGGCGCTGTTCTCAGCCATGCGACGGCCCAATTGTTCGCGGGCATTGGCGAGTGCGCGCTCCATGATCTCGCGCTTTTCGCCGCGCTGGGGCATGGAGATTTCGACTTTCATTTCCGCGCGCAGCGATAGCGCTTCGGCCAGAAGCTCTTTTTCCGGAATCTCTTCCGAAGTGAGCAGCAGCTTCGGTGCGGTGCGCTCGTCATAGAATTGGGCGATGAAGGATTCCAATATTTCCGGTAGGGCCATATCGGGCGTGTGCTTGGGAAAATAGGGCCGGTTGCCCCAATTTTGTCCGGCGCGGAAGAAAAAGACCTGAATGCAGGTCTGGTCGCCTTCGCTATAGGCCGCGAACAGATCGGCTTCGTCGAAGGTCGAAGGATTGACGCCCTGGCTGGACTGGATGTTGCTCATCGCCTTCAGCCGGTCGCGGTATAGTGCGGCGCTCTCAAAATCCAACGCGTCGGAAGCTGCGGTCATTTCCTTGACCAATGTATCCTGAACGGCGCGGCTTTTGCCGTGCAGAAAGCCTTCGGCTTCTTCTACCAATTCGCGATAGCCGGCTTCGTCCACGCGACCCACACAAGGGGCGCTGCACCGCTTGATCTGGAACAACAGGCAGGGCCGGGTGCGCGAGGCGAAGACCGAATCCGAGCAGGAGCGCAGCAGAAAGGCGCGCTGCAAAGTGTTGAGGGTGCGCGTCACCGCGCCTGCGCTGGCAAAGGGCCCGAAATAAATCCCCTTGGCGGATTTGGCGCCGCGATGTTTCAGCAATTGCGGAAACGGATGATCTTCGCGCAACAGAATGTTGGGAAAGCTCTTGTCGTCGCGATAGGAGACATTGTAGCGCGGCTTCAGCTGCTTGATCAGATTGGATTCCAGCAGCAGGGCTTCGGTTTCCGATGCCGTGGTGACGAACAGCATCTCGGTGGTCTCCGCCACCATGCGGGTGAGCCGGTCGGCATGGACCCCGCCGCGGGCATAAGCGCTCACCCGCTTCTTCAGGTTTTTGGCCTTGCCGACATAGAGGACATCGCCCGCCGCGTTCAGCATGCGGTAAACGCCGGGCTGGTCGGGAAGGGTCTTTAAATATGCGGCAATGCGCTCGGCACCCTTCAAGGGGCGCGTCTCGGAATCCATGCGGCCAATATATTAGCGGGTCCGCTCGATTTCCACGCCTGCGGATTCAGCATTCGACAGCGCGTGGAGTTTTTCCACCCGAACCCGGGCGGTTTTGACCCGGCCATCGGCAAAACAGGCGGCCGCAATGCGTTCCGCCAGGGTCTCGACCAGCCGGACATGGCCTTCGGCGATCAATTCCCGGATGCGGGTTTCGATCACCCCATAATCCACCACTTTGGCGAGGTCGTCGCCCAGATCGATCAGATCTTCGACCGCCAGATCGACATTGATGCAGATGGGTTGTTCCTTGCCATGCTCGTGCCGCCAGACGCCGATCTGGGCAGGCAGCTCCAGATTGCGGATGAAGACATGGCGGATGCCGCGCGCGGCGTCGGCGATAATGGGAGAGGGCGGCTTGCTCATTCACTTACCCGTACATCAGGGGTCTGCCAGATCAGATGTTGGCCACCATCGACCGCCAGCATCTGGCCGGTCACGGCATCGGCTTCCAAGAGATAGCGCACCGCTTTGGCGACATCGCCCGGCTCGGCGCCACGCTTCAGGATGGTGGCGTCACGCTGGCGGGAAAAATCGTCTTCCGACTGGCGCGCATTGCGCAGGGTTGGACCCGGCCCCACGGCGTTGACGCGGATATCAGGGCCCAGCGCCTGGGCCAGGGTCGTGGTGAGCCAAAAGAGGCCCGCTTTGCTCAGGCTGTAGGACACGAATTGCGGCGTCGGTTTCAACACGCGCTGGTCGACGATATTGACGATTGCGCCTTTGCCTTTTGCCTGGCGCGCGAAATTCTGCGACAGCACGAAAGGCGCGCGCAGATTGGTTTCCATATGCGCGTCCCAGCTTTCGCGGCTGGCGCTTTGCCAATCGTCATTCTCGAACAGCGAAGCGGAATTCACCAGCGCCGTGAGCGAGCCCAGACCTTCCGCCGCGCGGCCGATCAAGCCTTGTGTTTCGGCTTCTTTCGAGAGGTTGGCTTTCAGGGCGATGGTGTTCACGCCCAGCGCCCGCGCTTCGGCGGCGGTACCTTCGGCTTCGTCGGCGGAGCCATGATAATGGATCGCCACATTCCAGCCCGCACCCGCCAGATCGAGCGCGATGACGCGCCCCAGCCTTTTGGCAGCGCCGGTGATCAGAACATTGCGGGCAAACGTCATGGGGCGTCAGTGATAACCGATATCGCCGCGCACCTTGCCCCGGAACACCCAATAAGACCACCCCGTATAGACGAAGATGACGGGCAGCAGGAACAAGGTGCCGACGCCCAGAAAAATCTGGGTGCTGGGATCGGATGCTGCCTGCTCAAGCGAGAAGTGGTGCGGCACGATCATGGGGAACAGACTGATCGCGATGCCGAGATAGGCCAGCGAGAAAAGCAGGATCGCATAGAGGAATGGCCGCAACTCCTGTTTCTTCGCCACCGCGCGCCACCACAAAAAACCGGTAAAGGCGGTGGCGATGGGAACCGGCGCCAGAAACAGAATGTTAGGGAACGAGAACCAGCGCCGTGCAATGTCGGCATCGATCAGCGGCGTCCAGATGCTGACCACGCCGACACTGGCGAAAGTGGCAAGGAAGGCCTGCTGCGCCCAGCGGCGCGCCTGTTCGCCCAGCGCGCCTTCGGTTTTCAAGATCAGCCAGCAGGCGCCGAGCAGGCTATAGCCGCACAGCAGCGCCAACCCCGTGAAGAGCGAGAAGGGCGTGAAGCAATCGAACGACCCACCCACGAAATGCCGGCCTTCGACATCGAAGCCTTGAATGAAGGCGCCCAGCACCACGCCTTGCGCGAATGTCGCCACCGCTGAGCCGATGCCGAAGGCATGGTCCCAGAAATGGCGATGCTCGGCGTCGCGGAATTGGAATTCAAACGCGACCCCGCGGAACACCAGCGCCAGCAGCATCACCAGAATGGGAAAATAGACCGCAGGCAGGATGATCGCGAAAGCCAGCGGGAAGGCGGCCAGCAATCCCAGCCCCCCCAGCACCAGCCAGGTTTCGTTGCCATCCCAGATCGGCGCGATGGAGTTCATCATCGTCTGGCGGTCGGCACGGCCCCTGGCGAAATTGTAGAGAATGCCGATGCCCAGATCGAAGCCGTCCAGCACGACATAGAAGAATACCGCGGCGCCCAGAATCAGGGTCCAGACCGGAACGATGCTCATGGTGCCCCCATCGCGCCGGGCGGCGCTTTGACGGGACCTGCGGGACGTCCGCCGCCTACGGGAGATGCGATATCACCCGGACCGCGCTTGATCGCACGTGCCAGGAACCACACGCCGACCGGATAAACGATCAGATAGACCACCGCATAACCCAGCAGCGAGATCAGCACATCGGTGCCGGTGAGCGAGGGTGTGACGGAATCGCTGGTGCGCAACAGGCCGTAGACGGTCCAGGGCTGACGTCCGACTTCGGTGGTGGTCCAGCCTGCCAGCACCGCCAGAAATCCGATGGGCCCGCACCAGATCAGTGCTTTCAGGAACCAGTCGCTGGTGAACAGGCGTCCGGCGAAACGCAGCGCCCAGCCCAATGCCACTATGGCCAACATCAACAGGCCCAGTCCCACCATGATGCGGAAGGCAAAGAAGGGCACAGCGACGGGCGGCCGGTCGCTGGCCGGAAAATCTTTCAGGCCCGGCACCACACCATTCACGTCATGCGTCAGGATCAGGCTGCCCAGCAGCGGCACTTCCAGGACGGCGTGGTTGGTTTCGGCTTTCTGATCGGGAATGGCGAACAACGCCAGCGGCGCACGCGCTTCACGGTTCCAATGCGCTTCGATGGCGGCCAGCTTGGCGGGCTGATGTTCCAGCGTGTTCAAGCCATGCATGTCGCCCAGCAGAATTTGCAGTGGCACCAGCACCGCCAAAAGAGTCAGCGTAGTGGTCAGCATGACTCTGCCTTCGGCGGCAAAAGTCTTTTTGCGGATCAGCCACGCACCCACCGCCAGCACGACAAAGCCGGTGGTGACATAGAAGGCATCGACGGTGTGGGCCAGACGATAGGGAAAGGAGGGATTGAAGACGATCGCCATCCAATCGACCGGCACGAAGCGGCCATCGACCATGCGATAGCCCGCGGGCGTCTGCATCCAGCTGTTGGTGGAGAGAATCCAGAAAGACGACAAAAGCGTGCCGAACGCCACCAGCAGCGCCGAACAGAAATGCGCCCATTGCGGCACCAGCTTGCGGCCGAACAACAGCACGCCCAGAAAGCCCGCTTCCAAGGTGAAAGCGGTAAGGCCTTCATAGGCCAGCAGCGGCGAAACGATATTGGCGGTGATGTCGGAGAAGCGGCTCCAATTGGTGCCGAACTGGAACGGCATCACCACGCCGGTGACGACGCCCATGCCGAACGCGATGGCGAAGAGGCGAATCCAGAAACTGGAAATGCGGAAATAGATTTCCTTGCCCGTGACGAAATACAGGCCTTCCAGCAACGCAATATAAGAAGCGATGCCGACCGTGAAGGCAGGCAAAAGAATATGCCAGGCTATAACCCAGCCAAATTGCAGACGCGATAAAAGGACAGGATCCAGCGCCATGGCCGAAGCCTAGCGCAAATCCGGCAAGACAGGCTTGCGACAAACCCGCCCGCCCATCTTCTATTGAATAAGCTCCGCTATTGTATAAAGCCGACCCGGCGCTTGACCTCTTCCATCACCGGCACGGCGATGGTGCGGGCGCGTTGTGCGCCCGATTTCAGGGTCCGTTCGATCTCGGCGGGATCGGCCAGCAACCGGCGCATTTCCGCCGTCACCGGGCCGATTTTGGCGACCGTGAGATCGGCCAGCTTCTGCTTGAAGCCGGAAAATTGCTGCCCTGCAAACTCCGCGATCACAGCGTCCCGGTCCTGGTCGGACAGGGCCGCATAGATATTGAGCAGATTCTCGGCTTCCGGCCGGCCCGCGAGGCCGTCTTTGCTGTCCGGCAGGGGCTCAGCATCGGTCTTGGCGCGGCGGATCTTGTTGGCGATGGAGTCGGCATCATCGGTGAGGTTGATGCGCGACAGATCGCTTTCCTCGGACTTGGACATTTTCTTGGTGCCGTCGCGCAAGGACATCACCCGCGTCGCCGCGCCCGTGATCACCGGCTCGGGCTGGGGGAAGAAATCGGGCGCGCCGAAATCATTGTTGAATTTCTGGGCGATATCGCGCGACAGCTCCAGATGCTGTTTCTGGTCCTCGCCCACCGGCACATGCGTGGCCTTGTAGACCAGGATGTCCGCCGCCATCAGCACCGGATAGGTGTAGAGCCCGACCGACGAGCGTTCCTTGTGCTTGCCCGACTTTTCCTTGAACTGGGTCATGCGGTCCATCCAGCCCAGACGCGCGACGCAATTGAAAATCCAGGACAGTTCCGCATGCTCGGGCACCTGGCCCTGGTTGAAGACGGGGCTGCGCACCGGATCGACGCCGGCGGCGATATAGGCCGCCGCGACTTCGCGGGTGGCGCGGGCCAATTCTTCCGGCTTGCCATAGGCGGCGTCGGTGGTGATGGCGTGCATGTCGACCACACAGAACAGGCACGGCATCTCGTCCTGGATCCGCACCCAATTTTTGAGCGCGCCCAGATAATTGCCCAGATGCAGCGTGTTGGTGGGCTGCATGCCGGAAAGGACGAGCGATTTGTGCGTGGTCATGGGCGTTTCCTTCGGGCGGCCTTATGCCTTGGGCGGCAAAGCCCTTCAAGAGCGGGGCGGTTTCAGCTTTCCAGGGCCTGTTTCAGCCGCGTCGAGATGGCGGCGATGCGGTCGGGATGGCGGATCTTATGGCCGAACCCGTCGCGGACATAGAAAACGTCCACCGCCCGCTCGCCATAGGTGGCGATCATGGAGGTGGAGATCGAAAGCCCGGATTCGAACAGAGCCTGGGTGACGTCATAGAGAAAGCCGGGGCGGTCCAGGCCCTCGACTTCGATCACGCTGGCGATCTGCGAGGCTTCATTGTCGAAATGAACCTTGGGCGTGATGGTGAAGGCGCTGGTCTTGCTTTTCAGCGGGCGGCGGCCGGTCAAGGCGCGGCGCGGCCAGATCTCGCCGCGCACGGTCTTTTCGATGGTCTGTTTGAGGCGCGCCAGCCGGTCGGGATCGTCGAAGGCCAGGCCTTCCATATCCTGCACCGAGAAGATGTCGAGTGCGAAGCCGTGAGAGGTGGTGGTGACTTTCGCGTCCACGATGGAGCCGCCTGACATGGCGATGGCGCCCGCGAATTGCGAGAACAGGCCAGGATGGTCGGGGGTATAGAGCACGATCTCGGTCACATCGCGGAATGGGCTGGGCAGCGCCGCCACGGTGAGAAGATCGTTCGCGCGGTCCGCCGCCAGCATCAGCCGGGCGTGTCGGGCCTGCTCCTCGGCATCGAAGGCCAGCCAGTAACTGTCGTAATGCCGCGCCAGAAGTTGCGTGCGCTCCGTCTCGGGCAGGTCCGACAGTCTGTCGGACAGGGCCGCCTTGGCCGCTTCGACCCGGGCGCTGCGCGTGGGGGCTTGATCGCCGCCCGCCATCTGTTGTTCGGCGGCGTGATAAAGTTCACGCAGCAACTGGCCTTTCCAGCCATTCCACACGCCCGGTCCCACCGCACGGATATCCGCGACGGTGAGGATCAGCAGAAGCCGCAGCATTTCCGGCGTCTGCACCTGGGCGACGAAATCCTTCACCGTTTTGGGGTCGGACAGATCGCGGCGCTGAGCGGTGTCGCTCATCACCAGATGGTTCTTCACCAGCCACGCCACCGCATCGGTATCGGCGGGCGACAGGCCCAGCCGGGGGCAGAGATCGTGCGCGATGGCGGCGCCGACATCGCTGTGATCGCCGGGCAATCCCTTTCCGATATCGTGCAGGAGAATGGCGCAGTACAGAACCGCGCGCGATTGGATGCGCTTGGCGACTTCGGTGGAAAGCGGGTTTTCCTCGCCATGTTCGCCGCGCTCGATGGCGGCGACATTGCCCACGGCGCGGATCAGATGCTCGTCCACCGTATAGTGATGATACATGTTGAACTGCATCAGGCCGACGGCATGGCCGAAGGCGGGCACAAAGCGGCCGAGCACGCCCGCCTCGTTCATCATGCGCAGCGCCCATTCCGGATTGTGCCGCGAGGTCAGCGTTTCCAGGAAAATCCGGTTGGCCTCCGGATCGCCACGCAGCTCATCGGTGATCAGATCCAGCGAGCGGGTAAGGGTGCGCAAGGCGTGGGGATGGATGTCCACGCTCTTTTCGTCTGCCATCTGGAAGATGCGCAGAATATTCACCGGATCGCGCGTGAAAGTCTGCGGGCCTGCCGTCAGCCGCCCATTCTCGACATAGAAGGCGTCACCGGATTCACGCGGCTTGAGGAAGCCCGGCAACATGCGGGTGAGCGAGGCTTTGGGCTTTTTGTGCTGTTCTTCCAATGCGGCGATGAAGATGCGGGTGAGGTCGCCGACATCCTTGGCGACCAGGAAGTAAGCCCGCATAAAGGCTTCGACGGCCCGGCGCGGTTTCTCGGGATTGCTGTAACCCAGCGCGGCGGCGAGACCGGTCTGGACATCGAAGGACAACCGGTCTTCCTGGCGCCCCAGCAGATAATGCAGATGGACGCGCACATTCCACAGAAAGGCTTCGGCCTTCTGAAAGATGCGATATTCGTCGGCGGTGAAAACATTGTGCCGGATCAATTCTGATGTCTCATCGACGTGATAGAGATATTTGCCGATCCAATAGAGGGTCTGCAGGTCGCGCAGTCCCCCTTTGCCTTCCTTGATGTTGGGCTCGACCAGGTAGCGGCTTTCACCCTGGCGCGAATGGCGCGTATCGCGCTCCGCCAGCTTGGCTTCGACGAAATCCTGACCGTTGCCGGTGGCGATTTCCTTCCAGAAATTCGTGCGCAGCTGATCGTAGAGCGCGCGGTCGCCCCACAGGAAACGCGCTTCCAGAAGCGCGGTGCGGATGGTGATGTCCTGCTTGGCCAGCCGCACGCATTCGGCCAGACTGCGGGTGGCATGACCGACCTTCAGGCCCAGATCCCACAGCATATAGAGAATGAATTCGATGACGCTCTCGCCCCAGGCGCTTTGCTTGAAAGGGCGCACGAACAGAAGATCGATATCCGAGCCGGGCGCGAGTTCGCCGCGGCCATAGCCGCCCGTCGCGACGATGGTCAGACGCTCGGCGGTGGTGGGATTTTGTGCGTAGTAGACGTGCTTGACGGCGAAATCGTAGATCACCTGGATCAGCGCATCCTGCAATGCCGACAGCGCGCGGGCCGCTTCCAGTCCCGGCAGGCCTTGTTGCTCGACGGCCTCGCGCACGGTGGCGCGTCCGGCCTGGAACGCGGCCTTGATCAAACTCAGGCCGTCCTTGCGCAAGGTACCGGTGTCGGAATTTTCCTTGGCCAACGCGGTGAGGGCGTGACGCAGCGCATCGGCGTCGATCAACGCCGTCAGCGGCAATTCGGTGATGGGCCGCTCCAATCCCATCAGGATTTTCCGGTCTGGGGTGGGCGGGGCAACGGGCCCTGGGTGCGGACGAGCACGCCGCAAGCGATGCGGGCACCGGATTCCCCCAGCGGCTGGCTGCGGTAATCGTCGCCGCGCTGATCGACAATGATGGCGACACCGTCCCGGTCGAAGATGGAGCGCTTGCCGTTGCCCAGCCCGAAACTGTTGATCAGGGTGGCGGCGTGGAGATGGCCGTCGGCCCCGGCATATTGGTTGGGCAGATCGCCCGCCAGCGGA
>DASYDX010000252.1:0-3613 GCA_036499345.1 Rhizomicrobium sp. | reverse complement strand
GCTCTGGCCGAACCGGTGGGCGCCATTGTCGAAGCGGTCAAAGTGGCGCTGGAAGCCACGCCGCCGGAACTGGCCGCCGACATCGTCGATAAGGGCATTGTGCTGACCGGCGGCGGATCGCTCCTGGCCAATTTGGATTCGGTGTTGCGCAACGAAACCGGGCTTCCGGTTTCCATCGCCGACGACCCTCTGTCCTGTGTCGCGTTGGGGACAGGGCGAGTTCTCGAGAATGCCAAGGGTATGCGTCACGTCCTCTCGACCGCGTTCTAAAAGCTTGGGCTGAAGGGGCCCACCGTTCATGGCCAACGGCACCTGGAAGATCGCTCGTCGTGGCAATGCCCAGCTTCCGCTGGTCATCGTCATGGCGCTTGCGGTGGTCCTGGTGCTCCTGGGCAAGGCGCAGGGCACCTTGTTTGATCGTGCCCGCGTGACCATGACGGATTGGATGCAGCCGGTTCTGTCGGTGGCGCATGCGCCGCTGGTGCAGTTCGACCGCTGGATCGGTTCGGTGGACGAGCTTTTCACCGTCTATCAGGAAAATCTGCGCCTCAAGGAAGAGAATGCGCGGCTGCGCCAATGGCGCAATGTCGCCGTGGTGATGCAGGACCGGGTGAAGCGGTATCAGTCGCTTCTCCATGCCGTGCCCGATCTCGATGTCGATTCTGTCTTGGCGCGCGTGATTGGGCGTGCCAGCCGCCCCTTTCTGGAGACCATGATCCTGGACGCCGGCTCGGCCCATAACATCAAGCCCGGCCAGGCGGTGGTGGATGCGCGCGGTATGATCGGGCGCATCTATCTGGCGGGCAGCCGTACCAGCTGGGTGATCCTGCTCACCGATCTCAACAGCCGTATCCCGGTTTCGGTGTCGCCGGGCAACCGCCAGGCCATTTTGGTGGGTGACAACACCGCCATGCCGACGCTCGACACCATGTCCCAGATCGTGACCTTGCATCCTGGCGATCAAGTGGTCTCGTCCGGCGATGGCGGGCTTCTGCCGCCGGGGCTTCCCATCGGAACGGTGATCGAGCAGGGCGGCAAATACCGCGTCGCGCTTTTGGCCGATGCCGCCTCCAGCGAGGATGTCGAGGTACTGGCGTTCCGCAAGCCGCCCGAAAGCTTGCCTGGGACCATAGAGCTTCCGGCCGTGGCGGCGGGACTTCCGCCCGTCACGGCTGTGCCACCTGTCATCAACATCGCGCCCGAGCCACTGGCACCGGCCGTGCCAACCTCTCCCCCTTCGGCAGACGCCGAAGAAGATCGATGAGCGGGGCATGGATATCGCCGAGCGCACGGGATCTGTGATGGGCTGGCGAGTTCTCTCTGCGCTTGTGCCGTTTCTGTGCGGGCTCATCGCCGTGATGGTCTCCAACCTGCCTTTGTCGTTGACCAACGGCCTGGTGCCCGCGCCGTTGCTGGGGTTGGTGCCGATCTATTTCTGGTGCCTGGTGCGTCCCGACCTGATGACACCGGCGGCGGTGTTCGGCATCGGTATCCTGCAGGACGTCATGGCGGGTGGACCACCGGGAATCTGGACCCTGTCTTTTGTGATCACCTACGCCGTGATCGACCGCCAGCGCGATGTCTTTGCCGGTCTTCCGGGCCTGGGCGCCGTATTGGGCTTCGGCATCGCGGCGTTGATCGCTTGCGCTTGCGCCTATTTCATCGTCGCTTTCTATTACTTTCATATGCCGCTGGTTTCGCCCATCGTGGCGGAGCTGGCGATGACGGTGCTGTTCTATATCCCTGGCGCGTATCTCGCGGGGATCATCCACCACCGTCTGGTCGGACCGCTCAGGAGTGACCCCTGATGCCGCTGTTCGATAAGAAGGACAAATCCCGCTACGCCACTTTCACCCGCCGCTCATTGGGGTTGGGCGGTGGCATGAGTCTGGTGTTCGCCGTTCTGGCTGGCCGTCTGTACCAATTGCAGATCCGCGACGGCGATCAATACATGACCCAGGCCGAAGACAATCGCATCAATGAGCGGTTGCTGGCGCCGCCGCGGGGCCGCATTTTCGACCGCTTCGGTGTCGAACTCGCCAACAACCGGCGCAATTATCGCGTGCTGCTGGTGGCCGAACAGGCGACGGGCGGCGTGGAAAAAGCCCTGGACATGATCGGCGAGGTGATTGCGCTCACCGATGTGCAGAAAAAGCGCGTGATCGCCACTTTGGCGCAGAACCGCAAATTCGTGCCGGTGCCGGTGGCGGAAAATCTCACCTGGGAGGAATTCTCCCGCATCAATATGCATCTGCCCTATCTGCCCGGCGTGCAGCCCGATGTCGGCGAGACCCGCGATTATCCTTTCCGCGACGAGCTGGTGCACATATTGGGCTATGTCGCGCAGGTTTCGCAGGAGGATAAGAAGAACGAAGAAGATCCGCTGCTGGACATTCCCGGTTATCGGATCGGCAAGCGCGGCATCGAACGGCAATTCGATACGGAATTGCGCGGCACCGCGGGCGCGTCCCGCGTCGAGGTCAATGCCTATGGGCGGGTGATCCGCGAACTGGGCCATGAACCCGGCGTGCCGGGAAAAGATATCTGGCTCACCATCGATCAGGAAGTGCAGCAGTATGTTTCTCAACGCCTGGGCAATGAAAGCGCGGCTTGTATCGTCACGGATGTCGCGACCGGCGATATCATCGCCATGGCCTCGACGCCGGGCTATGACCCCAACCTCTTCAATGTCGGCATTTCCGGCGACGATTGGCGGGCGCTGACCGGCAGCGATCACAAGCCGCTTTTGAACAAGGTGATGGACGGTGTCTACCCGCCCGGTTCCACCTTCAAACCCGTGGTGGCGCTGGCGGCCGTAGAAGCGGGTCTGGCGACGCCGGATTATCGCGTGCCCTGCACCGGTTCGCTGACATTGGGCAACCACACCTTCCATTGCTGGAAGAAGGGCGGCCATGGCTATCTCGATATGGAAGGCGGGCTGAAGAACAGCTGCGACGTCTTCTTCTATGAGACCGCACGGCGCCTGGGCATCGACAAAATCCAGGAAGTGGCAGCAAAGCTGGGAATGGGCGTGCCGACCGGAATAGAGCTGCCGGGCGAGCGCTCCGGCTTCATTCCCACCCGCGCCTGGAAACAGAAGCGCTACGGCGTCGCCTGGCAGCAGGGCGATACGCTCAGTTGCGGCATCGGTCAGGGTTATGTCACCGCCACGCCGTTGCAATTAGCGCTGGAAACTTCCCGCATCGCATCCGGCCTCAATGTCAGTCCGCGCCTGGTGCATATGATCGGCAGCGAATTGACGCGCCGCGAAGCGCCCACGCCCCTCGATCTGTCGGAGCAAGGTCTGGCGCGGGTGCGTGAAGGCATGAATCAAGTGACCAACGTGCCGGGCGGCACGGCCTATGCCTTTCGCATCAGCGAGCCCGGCTTCGAGATGGCGGGCAAGACCGGCACCGCCCAGGTGCGCGCCTATAGCCGCGAAGAACATCTGCGCGGCGTGACCAAGAATTCCGCGCTGGATTGGAAGCTGCGCGACCACGGCCTGTTCATCGCCTTCGCGCCCGTGGCCCAGCCCAAATATGCCTGCGCCTGCATTGTCGAGCATGGTTCGGATGGCCATCCTCAGGTGCTGATCGCGCGCGATGTGCTGCAC
>DASYDX010000251.1:0-3883 GCA_036499345.1 Rhizomicrobium sp. | reverse complement strand
GTCCGTCAGTGGGCAGGAGCGTCCGGTGATGCGGGCTTGATGTTATTGGGGCCGGGCGGAAACGAGAGCGGCGGCAACCCCATTTTCTTCATTATTTCATTTATCTCGGCCAACTCGACCGCTTCGTTCCAATCGACCGCCAGGATGACCCAACTTTCCATCGCCGCGCCGTCTCTCATGACCGGAGACATTGTGTAGCGTGATTTCACAAGCTCTTCCGCCCTCGCATCCAGATCCGGATGATCGCTGCTCGCGATGACATGGGTTTCGACGATCTTGCCGTCCTTGGGCACGAAAGCGAGAACTGCCGTAACGCCTTTTTCTTTCTTTTCGAAAGAACCGGCAGGAAAATCTTCCGGCCTCACCGCCACCAGCTCGGAGCGTTGCATGAACCGGGAAAAGTCGATCACATGGCGAACATCCTTGGTGGCCCACCGAACCGTTACTTCCGTCCCGAAACCGGCGGGCGCGCATTTTTGCGGCAAGGGTTCCCACCGCCAATTTTCTTTCACATATTTTGCCGCTGTCGCGTCCAATGAATCGAAGCCGCTGGATTTCAGAATCGCGACGCTGACCGGCGCTCCATCCATGCCGATCAGAACACGCAACACGGCGACGCCGGTCTCGTTCTTGGAAACGGATTGCGGGGGATATTCGGGGACCCGGTGCGTCGCGGCGATCGATGTCGGAACAAAGGAAGGATCGCCGCATTTTGGTGCGGCCGGCAGTTCATCGGCGCGTGCGGGCGCTGCCGAAAATGCGGCGGCAAGCGCGAGAAGCGTGAGGATTTTCGTTCCCATTCCGCCCCTCAGATACGGCTTTACACACCGCTTTTGGAATAACTCTTGGTCCGCATGGTTACCAGCTCTTCGGCGGCGGTGGGATGCAGCGCCACGGTGCGGTCGAAATCCTTTTTGGTCGCGCCCATGCGGAGCGCCACGGCGGCGACCTGAATGATCTCGGCGGCGTGATCGCCGAAAATATGGACGCCCAAAACTTTGTCGGTCTTGGAATCCACCACCATCTTCATGGAGGTGCGCACGGCGCGCCCACCCAGCGTATGCAGCAGCGGCCGGAAGGTGGATTTGTAGACATCGATGGAATGGCCAGTGAGAAGCGCCTTCTCTTCCGACATGCCGATCACCGCCAGCTCCGGCGTGGTGAAGACCGCGCTGGCCACATGTTCATGGTCGGGCCGGGTGGGATTGTTCTTGAAGGCGGTTTCGACAAAGCACATGGCTTCGTGGATCGCCACCGGCGTCAATTGCAGCCGGTCGGTAACATCGCCCACGGCATAGATATGCGGTGCGCTGGTGCGGGAATAGGCATCCACCACAACTTCACCCTTCTTGCCCAGTTCGACGCCCGCCTTTTCGACATGCAGGGACTCGGTATTGGGCTGGCGGCCGATGGCGAGCAGGATCTGATCGCATTCGATCACGCCGCCCTTGTTGGTTTCGGCATGGAGGCAATTGCCGCGCTTTTCCACCTTGGTGAATTCGCAGCCCAGCATCACATCCAGGCCGCGGGCCGCCATGGAATCGACCAGCGCGTCGCGCATATCATTATCAAAGCCGCGTAAGGGCTTCTCGCCACGATAGACCAGGGAAACATGCGCCCCCAGCCCGTGAAAAATATGGGCGAATTCCAGCGCGATATAGCCGCCGCCCGCCACCAGCACGCGCTTGGGCATTTCCTTCAGATGAAAGGCTTCGTTGGAGGTGATGCAGAGATCGCCGCCGGGAATGATGTGGGTGGTGCCCATCTCGCGTGTGGGCCGGTTGCCGGTCGCGATCAGGATTTTTTCCGCCGTCACGCGGCGACCTTCGTTCAGCAGCAGCAGCGTATGCGCATCCTCGAACACCGCGCGGTCGGAAAAGATGGTGACACCAGCCGCCTTCACATTCTTGTTGTAGAGGCCTTCGAGGCGGTCGATCTCTTTGTCTTTGTTGGCGATGAAGGTCGCCCAGTCGAAAGTTGGCGTGCCGGGAATGGTCCAGCCATAGCCGGGCGCGTCCATGAAATTCTCGGAAAACTGGCTGGCATAGACCAGAAGCTTTTTGGGAATGCAGCCCCGGATCACGCAGGTGCCGCCCATGCGGTATTCCTCGGCCAGCGCGACACGCGCGCCCGCCAAAGCCGCCATGCGCGCCGCGCGAACGCCGCCCGAACCACCGCCGATGACGAAAAGGTCGTAGTCGTATTTGGTCATTTATTCCCCCTCCGGTCTTCGCTCGCCCAAGGGCGAGCTACGACCACCTCCCCCGCCAGCGTGCTGCGCACGCGTGAGGGAGGAAGGTCATGACCAAGACGCACCATTACTACCGTTCAATCACTTCGATTTCGCCGGGGCCGGCGATCAGGAGGATCGAGGCCGTGTTCACGAACAGGCCATGCTCCACCACGCCGGGAACGGCATGGATCGCCTTGCCGAGTTTCTCGGCGCTCTGGATCGCGTTGAGATGGCAGTCATAGATGAAATTGCCATTGTCGGTCTTGAAAGGCGCGCCATCCTTCAGGCGCAGCACAGTTGCGGCATTCTGATAACCCTGCGCGGCCAAGGTTCCGGCAAGGCGCGCGGCGGTTGCCTTATGGCCGAACTCTACCACCTCGACCGGCAGTGGGAATTTGCCCAATCGCGGCACCAGCTTGGATTCATCGGCGATCACGATCATCTTGCGCGAAGACGCCGCCACGATCTTCTCGCGCAACAGCATGCCGCCGCCGCCCTTGATCAGATCGAGATTGCGGTCGGCCTCGTCCGCGCCGTCCACGGTCAGATCCAGCGGCGCCAGATCGTCCAGGCTGGCCAGGGTCAACCCCAGCTTGCGCGCCAACGCGGCCGTGCGTTCGGAGGTCGGCACACAGAGCAGCTTCTGCCCCCCGCGCACCCGCGGCGCCAGCAATTCGACAAAGAGTTCGGCGGTCGAACCGGAGCCCAGCCCCAGCTTCATACCGTCCACGACATAGTCCAACGCCTTGGCCGCAGCGGCGCGCTTGTACTGGGTAAAATCGCTCATGACGGCGACCATAGAGGGCCGCTGCGACCCGGCCAAGACAGATTTCCGGTTATTCCACCGTTACAGACTTCGCCAGATTACGGGGCTGATCGACATCCGTGCCCTTGGCGATAGCCGCATAATAGGCCAACAGCTGCACCGGAATGGCGTAGAGAATCGGGGCCAGGAACGGATCGGCGTCCGGCACCGTGATCGAGGCCCAGACCGGTCCGGCTTCCGCGACGCCGCGCGCATCGGAAATCAGCAGCACCTTGGCGCCCCGCGCCATCACTTCCTGCATGTTGGAAATGGTCTTTTCGTAAAGCGCGTCGTGCGGTGCGATCACGATGATCGGCACATTCTCGTCGATCAGAGCGATGGGCCCATGCTTCATCTCGCCCGCGGCATAGCCTTCGGCATGGATGTAGGAGATTTCCTTGAGCTTCAGCGCGCCTTCCAGCGCCAGCGGGAAGCTCTGGCCCCGGCCCATGTAAAGAACGTCGGTGGCCTTGGCGATGGCCTGGCCCAGCACCGCCACCTTGTCTTCCTGCTTGAGGAATTCGGCGATGTGGCGCGGCGCTTCCAGCAGCGCAGCGCAAAGGCGCTTTTCATCGTCATCGTTGAGCTTGCCGCGCGCCTGACCCGCCGCGATAGCGAAAGCGGCCAGCGCCGCCAGCTGACAGGTGAACGCCTTGGTCGAAGCGACGCCGATTTCCGGGCCCGCATAGGTGGGCAGCACGATATCGGCTTCGCGTGCGATGGAGCTTTCGGCGACATTCACCACCGCGATGGTGGTCTGGCCTTTGGCTTTGGCATCGCGCAGCGCCGCCAAGGTGTCGGCGGTCTCGCCCGACTGAGACACGAACAACGCCGCGCCGTCTTTG
>DASYDX010000250.1:0-1552 GCA_036499345.1 Rhizomicrobium sp. | reverse complement strand
GCGCCGAGGCAGAGTTCAGTGCCACCATTCACGCGGGCGCGGTATCCGGCAATGATCCATCCGACAGCGCTGATTGAAGACGGCGCGCGATTGGGCGCGGGTGTCGAGATCGGGCCCTTCTGCCATGTCGGTCCAGGCGTTGAGCTGGAAGACGGGGTTAGGCTTCTTTCCCATGTCGTGGTGAAGGGCGTGACGCGGATTGGCGCGCGCAGCGTCGTGCATCCGGGCGCGGTTCTGGGCGGCGAAGGCCAGATTCGTGGCAATGATTTTCCCGAAGGACGGCTGGAGATCGGCGCCGACTGCGTGATGCGCGAACTGGTGACGATGAATTGCGGCAGCCGCAAAGATAAAGGCGTTACCACCGTCGGCAGCCGGGGCTATTTTATGGCATCGAGCCATGTCGGTCACGATTGTGTGGTGGGCGATGATGTCACCTTCGCCAATTCGGTGGCGCTGGGCGGGCATTCGATCATCGGCGATGGCACGATCTTCGGTGGCCTGGCCGCGGTTCAGCAATTTTGCCGCGTCGGAAAAGGCGCGATGGTGGGTGGCCTGACCGGCGTGAATCGCGACGTTATCCCGTATGCCATGGCCTTTGGCGATCATGCCGAGCTGGCGGGATTGAACCTGATCGGCCTGAAGCGGCGTGGCCTGTCGCGCGAAGCGATCAATGCGATGCGCGCGACGTTCCGCAAAATTTTCTACGGCGCGGACGGCGACATAAAAAGCCGCGCCGCTGCTGCCAAGGCGGAGTTCGCGGGGATCGCAGAGGTCGCCGAGATTGCCGATTTCGTTCTGGCGCCCGCCAAACAGAAACTCTGCCTTGCCCGCCGCCGCGCCGGCGACGAAGAATGATGCTGGGGCTTATCGCAGGCGGGGGCGAGCTGCCGCGCGCGGTGGCCCATAGTGCACGCACCGCCGGTCGGCCTGTATTTGTCGTGGCGTTGCGCGGCATGTGCGGCGATTGGGCCGAAGAATTCTCCCATGAATGGGTATCGCTGGGTGAACCTGGCCGCGCCTTGAGGGCGCTCGGCAATGCGGGTGTGAAGGATGTTCTTCTGGCCGGAAAGGTCGAGCGGCCGAAATTCTCCGAACTGAAGCTTGACACCAAAGGCGTGATGATCTTACCGCGCGTGGTCGCCGCGGCGCGCCAGGGCGACGATGCTTTGCTGCGCATGCTGGTGGGGCTGTTCGAGGATGCAGGCTTTCGCGCGGTCAGCGTGGCCGAAGCCGCGCCGGGTCTGGTGGCGGATCCAGGGCCTCTTGGCCGTATCCTTCCCAATGACGATCACAAGGACGATATAGCGCGGGCTTTTGCCATCGTTCGCGCCTTGGGTGCACTCGATGTCGGGCAGGCCGCGGCCGTATGCGAAGGCTTGGCACTGGCGGTTGAGGCCGCGGAAGGCACCGACGCGATGATCGCACGCATCGGCCAGCTTCGCGACAATCTGCGCGGCACGCCGCAGAAACGGCGCGGCGTCCTGGTCAAGGCGTTGAAGCCCACGCAAGACGCCAAGACCGATATGCCGGTGATCGGGGTGGAGACGGTGCG
>DASYDX010000249.1:0-30952 GCA_036499345.1 Rhizomicrobium sp. | reverse complement strand
AGCGCGCGCCAGCCGATATCGCTGCGGTGAAAGCTGCCCTGCCAATGGATCCGGGAAACCGCGTCATAGGCCCGTTGCCGTGCTTCGGCGACATCCCGGCCGGTGGCGGTGACATTCAGCACCCGCCCGCCCACAGCCAGGATCCTGCCGTCACGCTTCTCTGTGCCGGCATGAAACACGGTGACCCCGGGCAGGGACGCGGCGGCGTCCAGGCCAAAAATCTCGTGACCTTTTTCGTAAGCGCCGGGATAGCCCTGGGATGCCATCACCACGGTCAGGGCGGCGTCCTCGCGCCACCGCAGATCGAATCCCGACAGCACGCCATCGCGCGCCGCCAGAAGCGCGGTGAGAAGATCGCCCTTGAGGCGCGGCATCAGCACTTGCGCCTCCGGATCGCCGAAGCGGCAATTATATTCGACCAGCTTGGGGCCGTTCTTGGTGATCATCAGGCCCAGATAGAGCACGCCCATATAGGCGAGCCCTTTGGCCGCGAAGGCTTTAACGGTGGGACGGATGAAGACATCCATCGCCTGCGCTTCCAGCGATGGCGTCAAAACCGGCGCGGGGCTATAGGCGCCCATGCCGCCGGTGTTCGGGCCGGTATCACCATCACCCACACGCTTGTGATCCTGTGCGCCCGCAAGCGGAATGACATGCCGCCCATCGCTGAGCGCGAAGAAGCTGGCCTCTTCGCCTTCCATGAATTCTTCGACGACGATTTCGTGCCCGCTGTCGCCGAAGCCGCCTTCGAACATGAAATCGATGGCGCGGTCGTTTTCGGCTTTGGATGTGGCGATGATCACGCCCTTGCCCGCTGCCAGGCCATCCGCCTTGATCACCACGGGAAAGCCCAAACTGTCGGCGAACGACTTTGCGGATGCCGGTTCGCGGAAACGGCGATAGGCGGCAGTCGGAATGCCGATTTCCTCGCACAGATCTTTCACAAAGCCTTTGGAACCTTCCAGCACGGCGGCGGCCTTGGAGGGGCCCAAAGCGCGAATGCCTGCTGCTTCGAATGCGTCCCAAAGTCCGCCCACCAACTGGGCATCGGCGGCGATGACGGCGAAATCGATTCGCCGGGATTTGGCGAATTCGACCAAAGCGGGAAAATCCGTGGCGGAAATGGCGATCCGTTCGGCAATTTCTGCAATCCCGGCATTGCCGGGGGCGCAATAAAGCTTTGTCAGCATCGGACTGGCGGACAAGGCCCATGCCAGCGCATGCTCGCGGCCACCCGATCCCACCAAAAGAATATTCACCTTCGCGCGCCTCGCACAAATTGCCGGAAAGTCTGTATCATCTGGGTCCCATGAGTGAAACCGCCGAATCGGCCGCCGGAAGGCTGGCCAATCTCCCCGAATATTCCGTCACCGAATTGTCCGCCGCCCTGAAGCGCGCGGTGGAGGAGGGCTTTCCCTTTGTGCGGGTACGCGGCGAGATTTCCGGACTGAAAGCGGCGGCCTCGGGTCATATCTATTTCGATCTCAAGGATGACAAAGCGGTTCTGAACGCGATTGTGTGGAAGCCGACCGCCCGGCTGCTGAAAATCAAACCCGAGCCCGGGCTGGACGTGATCTGCATGGGCCGGGTGACGACCTATCCCGGCTCCTCGCGCTATCAGTTGATCGTGGAGCAGATGGAGTTGGCAGGCCTGGGCGCGCTGATGGCCATGCTGGAAGAGCGCAAGAAGCGCCTCGCCACCGAAGGCCTGTTCGATATCGCGCGCAAAAAGAAACTGCCCTATCTGCCCGAAGTCATTGGCGTGATCACATCGCCGACCGGCGCGGTGATCCGCGATATCATGCACCGGCTGAATGCGCGCTTTCCCCGGCGGGTTCTGCTATGGCCGGTGGCGGTGCAGGGCGAAAAAGCCGCGGCAGAGATCGCCGCCGCCATTACCGGCTTCAATGCCGCGACTTTGAATTTTCCGCGGCCCGATCTTCTCATCGTGGCGCGGGGTGGCGGCTCCATCGAAGATCTGATGGCGTTCAACGACGAGGCCGTGGTGCGCGCCGCCGCCGTGAGCAAGATACCATTGATCTCGGCGGTGGGACATGAGACCGACACCACTTTGATCGATTTCGCCAGCGACATGCGCGCGCCCACGCCGACTGCGGCAGCGGAATTGGCGGTGCCGGTTCTGGCCGATCTGCAAGCCACGCTGGCCGATTTTGGACGCCGGTCGCGCAACTGCTTCGATAAGGGCGTGACCGACCGCAAGCGGCACCTGGCGCAACTCGCGCGCGTGTTGCCCCGACCCGAGCAGCTTTTTGCCAATCCCCGCCAGCGTCTTGATCAGGCGGGCGAGCGCCTTGGTCTTGGCCTTTCGCGCAATTTGCAGATTCACCGTGCGGCGTTGATCAAGATGGAGGCGCTGTTGCGTCCACGGCCCATCGCGACCCGCATCGCGCATGGCCGTGAGAGATTGGCAAATCTGGATGCGCGGGCGCTCCGATGTCAGCGCGCGCGCGTGACCAAAGACCGGGAAAAACTGGATTCCCTGTCCCGCCTTCTCAAAGGCGTGTCCCATGTCGAAGTGCTGGAACGCGGCTTCGCGTTGGTGCGGGGTGGGGACGGCAAAATCCGCCGCCGCGCCGCTGAGATTAAATCGGGCGAAGCGCTGGACTTGGTCTTTGCCGATGGCGAAAAGAAAGCCCATGCCGAGGGCGGCAGCGGCCCCCGGGGCAAAAAATCCGCGACGGATCAGGGCACCTTGTTCTAGAATGGGCAGATGAACCGCATGGACCGTGAAAAAGGCGAAGCGAAACTCCGTTTCCTGGATGGAGATTTCGATGTGTTGCAACCGGGCGCCTATGTCGTCTGCGCGGTGACGGGCACGCATATCCCGCTCGATGCCTTGCGCTATTGGAGCGTGGATTTGCAGGAGGCCTATGCCAATCCCGCGATCGCCACCCAGCGCATGCAGGAAAAAGGTCTGGTTCCCTGATGCGGCGGCGGACCTTTGTGGCCGCCGGACTTGCTTTCGCCGCGACGCCGGCTTGGGCGGCTTCTTCCACGGGCAAGGATGGCCGGCTGGTCGTCAAGGGCGCGATGGAACAGGGCTGCCTGATGCTGGGCTATGCCGAGCCGCAAGCGAGTGTCCGGGTAGACGGCAAAGCGGTCAGGCTGAATGAAGAGGGTGCCTTTGCCTTTGGTTTCGCCTTCGATCAGACCAAAGCCAGTATCGTTTCCGTCACGTGGGGCGACGGCACTGTGGAAACGCAGTCCTACATGCCGGCCGTGCGGCAATATGAAATTCAGCGTGTCGAAGGCTTGCCGCAGAACACCGTGACTCCGCCGCCGGAGGTGTTGGCGCGGATCAAGGCCGAAGCGGAAGCTGTTTATTTCGCCCGCCAACGCGACACCGAAGGCGCGGATTTTCTATCCGGCTTCGACTGGCCCGCGCCGGGGATCGAAAGCGGCGTGTTCGGAAGCCAGCGCATCGACAATGGCGTGCCCATGGCCCCGCATTTCGGTGTCGATATGGCGGCGCCTATCGGCACGCCCATTCACGCGCCCGCGAGCGGCGTGGTGTCGCTGTCGGCGGATCATTACCTGAATGGCGGGCTTACGCTGATCGATCACGGACAGGGCGTTTCGACCGCCTATTTGCATCAGTCCAAGCGGTTGGTGCGTGTTGGGGATGTGGTCAAACGCGGCCAGAAGATCGGCGAGATCGGTCAGACCGGCCGCGCCACGGGTCCGCATCTGCATTGGGCGATGAACTGGTTCGAGATGCGGCTTGATCCTTCGCGCTCTACCCGCAAACCTAAGCCCGATCCGCTTTAAATTTCCCCCTCTGGCCTTCGCATCGCAAGCGCTGCTACGGCCATCTCCCCCGCCAGCGCGCTGACGCGCGCGCGGGGGAGGCGGGCCTGTGCGCGTTACAACCTTTTGCTCGTGGTGACATCGCGCGCGGTGGGCCAGCGGCGGTGAATCCACAGCCATTGGCCGGGATCGGCGCGCACCATCTCTTCCAGGCGCTGATTGATTGCAGCCGTCATCGCCCGCATATCGGCATCGTCATCGCCGCTGGGCGTGAATTCCAATGGCGGATGAACGGTGACGGCGAAGCGCGCGCCGCCCAGCCGCTTATTGGATGCGAAAACAATCGGAACCTTCAACTTCAAGGCCAGTGCTGCCGGTGCGGGCGTGGTCATCGCATCGCGTCCGAAAAATGGTGCTGCGATCCCTTCATTGGTCTTCTGATCGGCCAGAAGCAGGATCGCCTTGCCGCTCCGCAACAGTGTGAAGATGCGTCGCGTGCCCTGATGTTTGCTGATCTGTTCCGAATAGCCCTTCTTCGCGCGGGCCCGGGCGATATAGCGATCGACATAGGGATTGTTCGGCGGGCGATAAACGATGCCGCCGTCCAGGCCGAAGCGGGCGGCGGCAATCGGCATGATCTCCCAATTCGCGAAATGCCCGGAAAGGATCAACGCGCTCTTGCCACGCATTTTTTCCGCTTCGGCGATGTTCTCAACCTGAACGCGCGCATCCGGCCCGGTGATATCGAATTTGTCGAGATGGGCATATTCCGCGACGGTGCGGCCGAGATTGTCCCACATCGTGCGCAAGATCGCTTCGCGCTCGGCTTCGGACTTTTCCGGAAAAGCCAAAATGAGGTTGTCGCGGGCGCGCCGACTGACCCGGGTGCGGGCAAAAATTTCGCGCCCGATAAAGCCGCCAAACGCCGAGGCGCCGTCCACGCCCAGAAGGCGGAAAAGGCCCATGAAAGCCAGAAACGCTGCGGCCTCCGCGCCGTAGCGCAATTTCTGGGAGAGGGTGAGGCGCGGCGTGGACATGGGCTAGACGGCGCTAAACCCGGGCCGGAAAACTGTCAAGCAAGCCGGGCCAGCAGGGCGTCGAGCGCGACGGTATCGGCGAAATGCGCCTCCACGGGCAGTACGGCGACGTCTTTGCGGTCTTGCGCGGTCAGACGGACGAAATCCTTTTGCGTGGTCACCAGTTGCACACCGGCGGCGCTGGCCTTCAGGGCGTCAATCTCGCCAGGCTGGAAAGGGTGATGATCGGGGAAAAACCGCGACCCCGTTACGACGGCGCCCGCTTCTTTCAACGATGTCACGAATTTCTCCGGGCGGCCGATGCCGGCAAACGCGAACACGCGCTGTCTTGCAAACATATCGCCCGAAACAGCCAATCGTGCTTGCAAAACCGGGCCGCGATAGGCGGCAAGATCGGGGACCCGGCCATTCATGACGATCACTGCGTCGGCCCGGGAAAGGCCCTGCGCCACAGGTTCGCGTAAGGGGCCAGCGGGGATCATCAGTCCATTGCCGAACCCGGCTTCGCCATCCACCACCACCAAAGACAGGTCTTTGGTCAGGCCGAAATTCTGATGGCCGTCATCCATCACGATGACCTCCGCGCCTTCGGCCACGGCCAAGGCCGCGCCCGCCGCGCGATCCCGCGCAACGATGGTCGGCGCGACCGCTGCCAGCAACAGCGCTTCATCGCCCACCTGTTGCACCGTGTTTTGCGCCGTCACGCGCAGGGGACCTGCTTCGCTGCCGCCATAGCCACGGGTGAGAAAAAAGATGCGTTTGCCTTTGGCTTGAACGCGCGCGCCGATCGCCAGCGCCACCGGCGTCTTGCCGCTGCCGCCAGCGGTGAGATTGCCGATACAGATGACGCGCGCCGCTATCTGCGCAGAAAGCGTATGCCGCGCTTTCCATGCCACGCTGGCGCCATAGAGCATGCCCAGCGGCGCCAGCAGCAGCGCCGCCATACTCCGCCGCTTCCAGAAATCAGGCGCGCGCATCGGGCGCCAGGAGACTTTTCAAGGTCGCGATGGTGCGATCCACCGCGCCGGACAACAGGCTCGCGCCCCCGGCCGCCGCTGCGCCTGCGACGCGGGCGGCTTCGGGATCGCTGAGAAGCCGTTCCGCTTCGCGCGCGATATCGGCGGCGCTGTGAACATCGCCGAACCCTTGCGCGGCCAAGACCGCTTCGAAGGCACGCGCCGAATTGGCGCGCGACGGGCCCGCCAGAATGGCGCAATGCAGGATGGCCGGTTCGAGCGGATTATGACCTTGCATCGGCACCAGCGTGCCGCCCAGAAAACAGAAGGCCGGCAGGCGATAGAACAGGCCCAGCTCGTTCATCGTATCGGCGATATAGATGGCTGTGGCTGACGTAACACGCTCGCCCGTCGCGCGCCGGACCGATGGGCGGCTGCTGCACAAGGTGGCGATATCGGGTCCGCGCTCGACATGGCGCGGCACGATGATGGTGAGAAGGTCCGGGAAGCGCGCTTTCAGAAGGTCGTGCGCCGGCAATATGGTTTCGTCTTCGCCGGGATGGGTCTGCGCGGCCAGCAGAAGAGGGCGCCCGCCGATCATCTCTTTCATCGCGGTCAGCGCGCTCTCGTCGCAGCCGAGCGGCGGCGCATCCGCTTTCAGACTGCCCGTGACCGTCACATGCGAAGCGCCGAGCGCCCGGAAGCGCGCGGCGAAATCCTCATCCTGCGCCAGAATAACGTCGAACGCGCCCATCAGGGCACGCGCAGTGCGTGGCGCCCGCTGCCAGCCGGTGGCCGAGCGTTCGGAGATGCGGGCGTTGATCAAGGCCAGTTTCACGCCGCGCTTGCGCGCTTCCAGCAGAAGATTGGGCCACAAATCGGATTCCACGAACAGGCCGGCATCGGGCCGCCAGTGATCGAGAAAGCGGGCAGCGGCGCCGGGAATGTCCACCGGCACATATTGATGAATGGCGCCGGCGGGCAGGCGAGCCTGCATCATGGCGGCGCTGGTCACGGTACCGCTGGTGACGAGGACGCGAATATCCTGGGCCAGCAATCTTTCGATCAAAGGCAGAGCTGCCAGGCTTTCGCCCACGCTGGCGCCGTGAATCCAGACCAGCCGCCCATCGGGGCGAGGACGGCTCGCCACGCCCAGGCGTTCGGTCATGCGGACAGGATCTTCTTTCCCCCGCGTTGCGCGCGCGCGCAGCAAAAGCGGCGCCAGCGGCGCCGCCGCGACGCCCAGCCAGCGCCAGGCGACGAGGCCCAGGGGTAGACCCGCCATCAGCTTACGCCTTCGTCGACAAGGTTGTGGCGATAGAGTTGGGCGTACAGACCGCCCAGCGCCAGCAGCGCTTCATGTTTTCCGGCTTCCACCACGCGGCCCTTGTCGAGCACGAAAATCTGGTCGGCGTCGCGCACGGTGGACAGACGATGCGCGATCACGATGGTAGTGCGCCCGGCGGTCAAACGCGTCAGGGCGTCCTGCACCTGACGTTCGCTTTCCGCGTCCAAAGCCGAGGTCGCTTCGTCCAGAAGCAGGATCGGCGCATTGCGCAACATGGCGCGGGCGATGGCGATGCGCTGGCGTTGGCCGCCCGAAAGCTTCAGGCCGCCTTCCCCCACCCGGGTGTCATAGCCTTGCGGCATGCCAGTGATGAAATCATGGGCCGCCGCGTCTTTCGCCGCCTGTTCGATTTCTGCGCGTGAGGCGCCCGGACGGCCCAAGGCGATATTGTCCGCGACGCTTTCGTCGAACAACACGGCTTCCTGGGTCACCACGCCGATGGCGGCGCGCAGCGAGTCCAAGGTCACGCCGTGAATATCCTGCCCGTCGATGGCGATCCCACCGCTTTCGCGCTCGTAGAAGCGTAGCAAGAGATTGAAGATCGTGGTCTTGCCGGCACCAGAAGGCCCCACCAATGCGACTTTGCGGCCTGCCGGGATATCGAGCGTGACGCCGCCCAGGATCGGGGTTTCCGCGCCATAACCGAAGCGCACATTCTCGAAATGGATGGCGCCGCCATTGCGCGGAACCATGAGCGTGACGGCGCCCGGCGCATCGATGATTTTGGGGCGCGTGTCGATGGCGGCGAACATGCGGTTGGCGGCAGCGATACCCGCCGATGCGGTGGGCCAGAGCTGACTCAGATTGCGCACCGGTTGCTGGGCCAGCAACAGCGCAGTGATGAAGCCGACGAAGGTGGGAAGCGTTAGTTGCCCGTGCAGCGATTGGTAACCGGAAAAGAGAAGAACCAGTGCGATCACCAGTCCGGCGAAAATATCCGTCATCGGCGCGGCGGCGGCGCGCAAACGAACCGCTTTCAGCAAGGTCTTCAGCCGCGCCGCAAGCCGGGCATCGACGCGTTCGACACTATGGGCTTCCAGGCCATAGGCCTTGATGATGCGGCGGCCATCCATCGCTTCGGACAACGCGATGGAAAGATCACCGGTCTCGGTCATGCCGCGTGTGGCGGCGCGGCGCATCGAACCGCCCAGCCGTTCCATCGCCCAGGCGACGGCGGGCAACGCCAGCATGGACAGAAGGCCGAGTTGCCAGTCGCTGGCCAGCACGATGCCGATATAGACGATGAGCTGCACCAGCTCGAGGAAGATCGCGGCGACGCCTTGGGTGAGCGCGTCGCGCATCAAGGTGGCGTCATAGAGAAAGTTGGAAACGAATTGGCCGGAATGCACGGCATTGAGATCGGCGAGATCGCGGCGGATCAGGCGCCCAAACATATCGCGCTGGGCCTGGGCCACGGCTTTCTCGCCCAAAGAGTCGATCAGCATACGGCCGGAGAAGAGGCCGCCGGCGCGCAAGGTCATGATGCCGAACGCCATCAAAGAAAGCGGCACCAGCAGATCGGCCTTGTGGCGCACAAAAATCTGGTCGGTGACGCTGCGGACCAGCCAAGGGATCGCCCCGCCCATCGCGGAAGCAAACAGCATGCAGAACACGGCCAGGGCCAAAAAACCCCATTGCCCGCCGATGTAATCGGCAAGCAAACGGCGAATGACAGCGCCGGTACTGGCCTGTTTGGGGGCGATATCCTTCATCGGGAGCCCGTTTAGCACGGGTTCCACCGACCCGCGAGGGTCAGGAATCCTTGATTCGCCAAAGGTTTAGCCTCGCCCTCAGGCGTCGGGCTCCATCAGCCGGTGAAGATGGACCACAAAATAGCGCATCTGAGCGTTGTCGACGCTCGATTGGGCCTTGGAAGCCCAGGCTCGGCGGGCCTCGGCGAAGTTGGGGTACATGCCGACGATATCGAGCTTGGACAGATCCTTGAATTCGATGCTGTCGGTGGAGGCCAGTTCGCCGCCAAAAACCAAATGCAATAACTGCTGAGGAGTGGAGGTGGTCATGAGCGCTTCCGCTTGGGTGCGGGGGTTCTTAAGGCGAATCGCCAGCCGGTTTAAGCAAATTCTTTGCGGCCAGTTCCGCGAGCAGGGGGCCGATCAGACCGGCTCCCGCCCCGATGGTCGCGCCCTGGACCGCCGCGGCCCGATTGTAGGCGAGGGGGCCGCCATCGGCCCCCACCAGCCGCCCCCCGGATTCTTCCAGGATGATATCGGCCGCCGCCATATCCCAGTCGCGCTTGGCGGTGAGGCTGATCATGGCGTCGTACCGGGCCGCCGCCACCAGAACCACGCGATAGGCAATGGAGGAGAAGGTTTCGACCGTCACGGATGGCCAGTCCTCGAAGACCTGCTTGTTCCCCAGAAAACGGGAACCGGCAATGTCTGTCCGGGCGCCGACATGGATTGGTTTCCCGTTGAGGAAAGCGCCGCCGCTGCGCCGGGCGGTAAAACATTCGTCCAGCATGGGGTTGAACACGACGCCTGCCACCGGGCGTCCGTTCTCGATTACTGCGGCGCAGATGGTGAAATGCGGCCGGCCTTTCATGAAGGCGACCGTTCCATCGATCGGATCGACGACAAAGACGCGTTGCGCGCCCAGCCGCGCCGGATCGTCCAGGCTTTCTTCCGACAGCCAGCCATAAGCGGGGCGTGCGCGCCGCAACGTCTCTCTCAAAAAATTGTCCACCGCCAGATCGGCTTCGGTGACGGGGCTGCCACCGGGTTTGCTCCAGCGTTTGTAGTCGCCGCCGAAGAAATTGCGCGCAATCTTGCCGGCCTCGCGAACCGAGGCCTCGAGCAACGCAAGATCGTCAGGCTCCGGCAATCGTCATGCCTTCGATGCGACAGGTGGGGGCGTTGGTGCCGTGGCGGAATTCCAGATCGTCGGCGGGCGTCAATTGCAGGAACATGTCCTTGAGATTGCCCGCGATGGTGACTTCCGACACCGGGAACGCGATTTCGCCATTCTCGATCCAGAAACCCGCCGCACCGCGGCTGTAATCGCCGGTCACGCCGTTGACGCCCATGCCCATCAGTTCGGTGACATAGAAGCCCTGTTTGATGTCGGCGATCAGGGCTTTGCGCGAGAGCGTACCGGCTTCCATATAGAGATTGGTCGCCGAGGGATGCGGCGGTCCGCCGGTGCCGCGCGCGGCATGGCCAGTGGAAACCAGCCCAAGCTGGCGCGCGCTGGCGCAATCCAAAAGCCAGGTGGTGACCCTTCCCTTGTCGATCAGCGCCCGCCGCGTATTGGCGACGCCTTCGCCGTCGAACGGCTTGGAGCGCAGGCCGCGCCGCCGGTGCGGATCGTCGATCACGGTGACATGCGGTGCGAAGATTGCGGTATCCATCCTGTCTTTCAGGAAGCTGGTGCCGCGCGCGACGCTGGAGCCGGAAATGGCGCCCGCCAGATGGCCGAGCAGTCCGCCCGCCTCGCGCGGGTCGAACACCACCGGGACATTCTGCGACTTGACCTTGCGGGGATTGAGACGGCGAACCGCTTTCTCACCGGCGCTGCGGCCGATGACTTCCGCGCTTTCCAGATCGCTGGCATGACGCGCGTTGGCATGATCGTAGTCACGTTCCATGCCGGTACCTTCGCCCGCCAGGACCGCGACGCCGATACTGTGGCTGGTGCCGGCATAGCGGCCGAAAAAGCCGGTGCTGGTGGCGAGCGCGATGGCGGAGCGCGAAAAGCTGGCGCCGCCGCCTTCGGAATTGGTGACGCCGGCAACAGCCAGCCCAGCCTGCTCGGCATCGCGGGCCCACGCCACCAGGGTCTCGGCCGAAGGTTCGGCCGGATCTTCGAGATCGAGTTCGGGGAGCGTGCGCGCCAGAAGCTCGGCGGGGGCCAAGCCCGCGAACTTGTCTTCGGGCGCCAGCCGCGCCATCGCCAGGGCGCGTTCCGGCAGCGCCTTCAGCGCGTCGGCGGAGAAATCGCTGGAAGAGACGAATGCGACCTGGTTGCCCACAAAGACGCGCAGACCCAGATCCATGCCCTCGCTGCGCTCAATGTCTTCAAGCCGGCCCAGCCGGTAGGAAACGCTGGAGGACACGCCTTCCACCATCAAGGCGTCGGCGGCGTCGGCGCCCTGTTTGCGGGCAGCGTCCAAGAGGTTTTCAAGGATATTCTGAAGATCGCGGGGCTGGGGCATCTCAAGCGGTTCCAGGAAAAGCGTGTGGCGGTTTTCCGTGCGGGACCGCGACAAGAAGGCAGTTCCGATGCCGCAAAGGGGCCGGACAGTCAAGCGAAGCGGGCCATTTGCCCACTCATGGCCGCCATCACCGGTTCTGATAGCGGAACAAAGCGGATTCGCCCCGAGAGGATTCGGAGATGTAGAGCCGCTTTTCCTTGGTCGCGAAATAGACATGCAGATGCCGAAGCACATCCATCCCGATCAGAAGATCGGGGAAAACGACATCGTTGGACGCTTCCAGATTCTCGATCCGGCGGATTTTTTCGTGCGAGCCGATCTTGTCCGGCATCAGGTAAATCCGCAGATCGTTGACCTGGACGCCATCGAAAGTGAGGCTGTCGAAACGATGTCCATAGGCGACAAATTCTTTATCGCCATTGGCGGCGGACAGGGGACGCATGTCGGGCGAAGCCGGTGTGAGCCCGAACAGGCGGCTCGCCACGTCCATATTCATGGCGGTATATTGCGAACCGGTATCGAGCACGGCGTTCAGCGTATGCCCGTCGATCGTGACCGGCAGAAATATCAGATTGCGCTTTATCGTAACGGGCACCGCCGCGACTTTGTCGGCGGGCCAATAAATCACCTGCCCATCGCAATGATCGGACGAAAACGCGGTCAGGCGCCGCGCGCCGAAATCCATGTCGAGATCGTTTTCGGAAAACAGATCCGTCGCCAGCAAGCCGTCATACGGCAATGACGTTCCCAGATTGGGATTGGGCGCGACCAGCATCGAGATTCCCCTCTCACTGCGTTCGCCCAGCGTGAGCCGCCCCAAAACCGCCTGAGCATCGGAGGCATTTCCCGCCAGATCGAAAAGCCTTCTTTGGCTGTGGCGCTGCGGAAGGTTCAAGGCATCGGCGGTGGCGCGCGAAATCTGGCTGACCAGGCCGCCGGTATCCAGAAGCAGCTTCTTGTCCGAGCCGTCGATGGTGACCGGCACGAGCATCACGGTCCGGTCCGGTGTGGTCTGCATCTGGATGGAGTTGAGAATGCGCAAGGATGGCGTGCAATCGGCAGCCCAGGCCGGTCCGAGCGGCAACAGCAATACCGCTATCGCGCAAGCAAACGCCCATTTATTCATGAGATCCTCCGCAGCCAGACGCTAGCACACCGGAAGCGGGCCGCGCAGGCCTAGTTTGCGGGGGCTGCAGTTTGCGCCGCTGGGCCGGTTTGCGGCGTATTGGCCGCTGTAATGTAGAGCTTGCGCTCATCCACGGCGATGTACATGTGCAGATGCCGAAGAATGTCCATCCCAATGATCATGTCGGGGCTAAGACGATTGGTCTGGTCGTCCAGGCGTTCGGCCCGGCTGCCCAGCGTCGCGCGGTTGTCGGAATTCTTGCCGCCGCCGAATTGTAGCGGACGTATCACCACCACCGGATTTCCGATGGCTATCCCTTCAAATGAAAGGCTGGTGAAGCGCCGGGGATAGATATTGTGTTCTGGATCGTCCTTGAAGGAATTGGGCGCGGCCGATGCGTCCGGTGAGAACCCCAATTTTCTCTGCGCCCGGTCCAGATTCAAAACCGTACGCGTTGCACCTGTGTCCAGCATCGCCAGCAAGGGGTGGCCATCCAGCATGACCTGTATTTCAAGATGGCCGCGCGTCATATCGATGGGTGCCACCGCCACCGCGTCATGCGGCCAATAGACGACACGTCCATCGCAATGATCGGTGGAAAAGATATTCAAGCGCTCGGCGCCGAAATCCAGTTCGATATCGTCATGCACAAATCGGCCGGTTGAATAAATGCCGTCAAAAGGTACGCGTGCCGCCAAATCTGGATTGCTGTAAACTTGAAATTCAGCTCCTCCGGCGTTTGCGCTGCCCAAAATGACGTCATGAACGCTCACATAGGATTGCGAAGCGTTGCCGTACAGATCCATATAACGATAGCGGCTGGTCAATTCCGGCAACTTCAATTCCTGTACGGTCTCTCGCGAGATGGCGTTCAACCCGCCGCCGGTATCCAGAAGAAATTTCTTTTCCACACCGTTCAGGGTGATGGGGATCATCGCCAGGCCGTAACGCTGGACGGGCTCGATCTTGATAGAGTTTTTGATGTGCAGGGCCGAACAATCGGCCGCATTCACTGTGCCGCCAAAGGCGATTGTCAAAAACGCTGCCAATAAAATGCGCATGAAGCCCCCGCTTTCGGCGGAGGGTAGTCGGCCATTTGTCTCAAATTTATCGCGGCATCATGCAGTGGTGCGAGATGAAGAAAGTTTCACCTCAAAATGATGGGAATGCTATTTCCAGATCGGTTTGCCGCTGCCGGGCAGACCTAGCCGAGACCATTTCTCCGTCACGGTGCGGATGACGTCTTCATCCATTGTGATCTTCTTGCCCCATTCGCGCTTGGTCTCGGGCGGCAGTTTGTTGGTGGCGTCCAGTCCGATCTTGGAGCCGAGGCCCGATTCCGGTGAGGCGAAGTCCAGATAATCGATTGGGGTATGCTCGATCACGGTGATATCGCGGGCTGGGTCCATGCGGGTGGAGATCGCCCACATCACATCTTTCCAATCGCGGGCGTTGATGTCGTCATCCACCACGATCACCCATTTGGTGTACATGAACTGGCGCAGATACGACCACACCGCCATCATCACCCGTTTGGCATGGCCCGGAAACGCCTTCTTCATGCTGATGACGGCGATGCGATAGGAGCAGCCTTCCGGCGGCAGCCAGAAATCGACGATCTCGGGAAATTGCTGGCGGATCAGCGGTACAAAGACTTCGTTCAGTGCTTCCCCCAGGATCGAGGGTTCGTCCGGTGGCCGCGAGGTGTACGTAGAAAGATAGATCGGGTTCTTCCGCATGGTGATTGCGGTGACGGTGAAGACCGGAAACTGTTCCACCGAATTATAATAGCCGGTGTGATCGCCATACGGACCTTCGTCGCGGTAATCGGACAGCGAGACTTCGCCTTCGATCACAATCTCGGCTTCGGCGGGCACTTTCAGCGGTTGCGACACGCAATCGGCCAGCACTGCCGCCTGTCCGCGCAATAGACCCGCGAATTGATATTCCGACAGAGTTTCGGGCACGGGCGTCACGGCGGCCAGAATGGTGCCGGGATCGGCGCCCAGCACGATAGCGGCGGGCAGGGGCGCAGTCTTTTCCTTCGCCCAGCGCTGATGATGCTGCGCGCCGCCGCGATGTTTCAGCCAGCGCATGATGGTCTGGGTCTTGTTCAAGACCTGCATGCGATAGATGCCGAGATTGTAATTGTCTTCCCGCGCGTCTCCCGGGCCTTTGGTCACCACCAGCGGCCAGGTGATCAGTGGTGCGGGCTCCCCTGGCCAGCAGGTCTGCACCGGCAGTTTGGTCAGATCGATATCGTTGCCGCGCCAGATGATCTCCTGGCAGGCGGGACTGGAAACCGTCTTGGGCTTCATCGCCAGAACGGTTTTGATCAACGGCAGAAGCGATGTCGCTTCCCGCAGCGACCGCGGCGGCTCGGGCTGGCGCAGTTGCGCGAGAATTTCACCGACCTCGCGCAGGTCCATCGCTGTGGTGCGCTCTTTGCCGCCCATGGTGACGCCCATGGCCACGCGCTTGACCGTGCCGAACAGATTGACCAGCACGGGAATGTCGGACGGTGTCCCGTCCGCTTTGACAGGGCGCTCGAAAATCACCGCCGGTCCGCCCTCGGCGATGAGGCGGGTCTGGATTTCGGTCATTTCCAGAACGGTGGAGACGGGCTCTTTTACCCGTACCAGCTCGCCCGCTTTCTCAAGCTGGGCAACAAAGTCCCGCAAGGAGCGGTAGGCCATAGCGTTCAGCTTTCGTCAGACACGGACCATTTCGACGGCGCTGCATGCCGGATGCCGTAGGCGAAGTAAATGACGAACCCGATTGCGGTCCACACCACCAGACGCAGCCAAGTGCCGTTGGACAGGCTGAACATCATCACACCGCAGGTGATGATGCCCGCGGGCGCCACGGCCCAGACCCAGGGCGTACGGAACTTGCGCCGGACCTTGGGCGCGGTTTTGCGCAGGATCAAAATGCCAACACAGACGGAGATGAAGGCCATCAAGGTGCCGATGGAGACAAGGTCGGCCAAAAGATCGAGCGGAAAGATCGCGGCAATCGCCGCGCCGATGACGCCGATGATGATGGTGCACAGATGCGGGGTGCGAAACCGCGGATGAATTTTTGCGAAAGCGGGCGGCAGGAAGCCGTCCCGGGCCATGCCGTAAAAGACGCGGCTCTGGCCGTAGAGCGAACCGAACGCCACCGAGATCAGTCCCGCGATGGCGGCGATGTTCACTGGAAACACCAACCATTTAAGGTTGGGATGGCGTTCCAGGGCGAAGGAGACCGGATCGGCCACATCCAGCAGATGATAATCGATGATGCCGATCAGCACGATCGACATCAGAACATAGAGCAAGGTGCAGATGGCGAGCGCCGCCAGGATGGAGATGGAGACATCGCGCTCGGGATTGCGGGTTTCCTGGGCCGCCACAGAAACAGTCTCGAAGCCGACATAGGCGAAGAACACGGTGCCTGACGCGGCCAGCACGCCCGACCAGCCGAAATGGCCCCAGGTGCCGGTATTGGGTGGTATGAAGGGCTGAAGATTTGAGGCGTGGACGTAGGGCAGGCCGAACAGGATTACCACCGCGATGATGGTGACTTTTAACAACACCATGGCGGCATTGAAGCGGGCGGATTCGCTGATGCCCACCACCAGGATGGCAGTGATCACCAGCATGATCAGTCCAGCGGGCAGATTCACGATCGCACCGGTCAGGTGCATATCGGAGATGCCGGTGCCTGCGATAGGCGCATTGGCCCATGCCGCCGGATAGTTGATCCCGAAACTTCGCAGCAGGTTGAGGAAATAACCGGACCAGCCCGCCGCCACCGTGGAAGCGGAAACCCCGAATTCCAACACCATGTTCCAGCCGATAAACCAGGCCATGGTGCGGCCCATCGTGGCGTAAGTGTAGGTGTAAGCGCTGCCGGCCTGGGGGATCATCGCCGCCAGTTCGGCGTAGCAGAGTGCGGCGAAGAAACAGCCCGTCGCCGCGATCACGAAAGACAGCAACACGGCCGGGCCCGCATGTTGGGCCGAGACCGTGCCGGCGATCACGAAGATGCCGGCGCCGATGGTCGCTCCGACCCCGATCATCGTCAGATGAACCGGACCCAACGCACGATGAAGCTTGACGTCCTCGGCGACGACGGGATCCGGGATCAAAAGCGCCGGGCTGTCGCTCACGCGGCTATTCCTGCGCCAGGTTTTTGACCTGATATCTGCTCGGCTTGGCGTGCTTGGAGGAATAGAAATAATAGACCACCAAACCGATCGCCGTCCAAACCGCCAGCCGCAGCCACGTGTCGAGCGGCAGGAATGCCATCATGAAAAGGCACATGGCGATACCGAGCGGTGCGGTGACCCAAACCAGCGGCGTTTTGAACGGGCGCTTGGCATGCGGCGCGCGGATGCGCAGAACCATGACGCCCAAACAGACGATGGCGAAAGCCGCCAGGGTGCCGATGGAAACCAGTTGGCCCAAGATATCCAGCGGCAGGAAGCCCGCCAGCAGCGCCGAGAAGATGCCGGTGATGATCGAGCTTTTATACGGCGTGCGGAAGCGCGGGTGAATTTTGTGGAAAGCAGCTGGGATCATCCCGTCCCGGCCCATTGCATAGAAGATGCGCGATTGTGCCAGCAGCAGCACCAGCACAACCGAGGCCAGACCGACCACGGCGCCGAGATTGACATACTGTGTCAGCCAGGCCGTGCCGGGCAGGGCTTCCACTGCCTTGCTGACGGGATGGGCGACGTTCAGGGTTTGATACGGTGCGATGCCGGTCAGCACATACGACATCACCATATAAAGCGCGGTGCAGATGATCAGTGAGCCCAGCATGCCGAGCGGGATGTCGCGCTGCGGGTTCTTGGCCTCCTGGGCGGCGACGCTGACGGCGTCGAAACCGATATAGGAGAAGAACAGCACGCCGGTGGCCCGGAACACGCCGGTCCAGCCGAAATGCCCGATTTCGCCCGTGTTGGGCGGAACGAAGGGCACATGATTGGCGGGCACGATGTAGGAATAGCAGGCGAAGATCACCACCAGCACGATGGTGAGCTTGATCGCCACCATGGCGTTGTTGAAATTGGCCGATGCCGTCACGCCGATCACCAGGATGGTGGTGATCAGGCCGACCAGCAGCACCGCGGGCAGATTGATCAGCGATCCCGTGGTGACGAAATGGTTGAAACCCTGCATCGCGATAGGGGCGCCATTGAACATGGCCGGGATCGGATAACCCAGATGCGACATGAAATCGTTGAAATAGCCCGACCAGCCTACGGCTACGGTGGAAGAGGCGGCGAGATATTCCAGAACCAGATTCCAGCCGATGATCCAGGCGACGAACTTGCCCAGGGTGGCATAGGTGTAGGTGTAGGCGCTGCCCGCCACCGGAATCATGCTGGCGAATTCGGAATAGCAGAGACCGGCGAACAAGCAGCCCAGTCCCGCGATAGCGAAGGAATAGACAACTCCCGGTCCGGCAAAGGTGGCTGCGGCCTGGCCGGTCAGGACGAAAATGCCGGCGCCGATGATGCAGCCGATGCCCAGAGAGATCAGGTGGATCGGTCCCAGCGATCGCTTCAGATCGCCTTCATCGTTGGGATTCTCCGGAATATCCGCCATGCAGTTCCCCCTGTTGACCGGGGGACTGTGACAGAGCGGTGAGGATTCGCCTAGTCCCGGTTCATTCGCCAGACGCCGGTCTCGCGAATCTCCCGGTCTTCCAATTCGCGTGTGGTGGGCACGCTATAGACCGCGAGTGATGTCAGCCCCGATTTTGGAAAATAAGAGCGGCCGGGATCGCCCAGAAGCACTTCGGCCCGCGATGCCTTTAACCAGTTCAGCAAGCGTTCTGCCAACGGGCGCTCGTAGCACATGTCTCCCACCAGGATCAGATCGAACACATCGCCGCTGCCGATCATGTCCTGCGATGTTGTCTCGATGATCAGGTCGTTGGCCCGTGCATTCCGCGCAGCCGCGGCGATGGCGAAGGGATCGATGTCTGCTGCGATCACATGCGCGGCGCCGGCTTTGGCCGCGGCCAGCGCGACCAGCCCGGAGCCGGCGCCGAAATCCAGCACGCGTTTGCCGCGCGCGATCTCGGGATGATCGAGAATATAACGCGCCAATGCCTGGCCGCCCGCCCAGGCGAAAGCCCAATAGGGCGGCGGCAGCCCGATCTCGGCCAGCTCTTCTTCGGTCTTGCGCCAAAGGGGAACGACTTCGCTGGCAAGATGCAGGCGCAACTCCGGGATCAGGGGGGGCGCAAGCAATTCGCTATTGTCGCGGATAAAATCGTCAGCGTTCATCCGAATAGCGGCACAAGCCAGCTTGCGGCGGCAAAGCTGAGTGCCATCAATCCGCCCGCGACGCTGTTGGACCGGAACAGCGTCAGACAGCCGGCGGAATCGGCGATGTCGAGGTGGCGCACCTGCCAGAGAAAATGCGCGCCCGCCGCCAGCATGATGAAGCCGAAGGGCCAGCCCGCATGTTCGGCAAAGCCCGCGGTCAGCACCAGGGCGAAACAGATCGCGTAAAAGCGCAGAATCCATTTCCCGCTGTCCTGCATCAACAGGCGCGCGGTGGACTTCACGCCGATCAGCTCGTCATCCTCGCGGTCCTGATGCGCGTAGATCGTGTCATAACCCAGGGTCCAGAAGAAAAGCCCGGCATAGAGAATAAGATCGGGCAGATCGACACGGCCGGTCTGCGCCGCGAAGCCCAGAAGCGCGCCCCAATTGAAGGTTAGCCCCAGCCAGGCCTGTGGCCACCAGGTGATCCGCTTCATGAAGGGATACGCAGCGACGAGCAGAAGCGAGGAAGCGCCCAGAATTACGGCGAGGCGATTGAACTGGAGCAAGATGACAAGGCCCAGCAACGCCAGAAAAACGACGAAGATCGCAGCGCCGGTCACGCTGATGGCGCCGGAGGGAATCGGACGGCCGCGGGTGCGCGCCACCTGGGCATCGATCTTGCGGTCCACGATGTCGTTGAAGGCGCAGCCCGCGCCCCGCATGATGACGGTGCCAAGCCCGAACAGCGCCACATAATAAAGATCGCGCCAATCTGTGAAGGCGCGCTCGTCCGCCATGGCGCCCAGCGCCAGCCCGCAGGCGCCCGGCCAGAACAGCAGCCAGGAGCCGATCGGCCGGTCCAGACGCATCAGTTGCAGCCAGGGTCTGATCCAGCGTGGTGTCGCTTCGACCCAATTTCTGGGAACAGCGTCGGCGGGGGCTTGCGAGGAAAGGCTCATGCGAGGACAAGTGTGGCATGGCTTCTGATTTGAAAGAAGCGGGTGGATTGACCCGCCTTTTTGTCGCGGCGGCGCTGGAAACCGGCGCGACCGTGCCATTGGATGATGGGCAGACGCATTATCTGCTTCACGTTCTGCGCGCCCATGCGGGCGACCGTGTGCTGCTGTTCAACGGCCGCGATGGTGAATGGCAGGCGGAGATTGCGACGGCAGCCAAGCGCGGCATCACGCTGACGGTTGGCGCACGCACGGCGCTTCAGAGCCCGGTTCCCGATCTTTGGCTGATTTTTGCGCCGGTGAAGAAGACGCCGTCCGACTATCTCACCCAGAAGGCGACGGAGCTGGGCGTTTCAAAACTTCAGCCGGTCTTCACGCGGCGAACCATTGTCTCGCGCATCAATGCGGAACGGCTTCTGGCCAATGCGGTCGAGGCGGCCGAACAATCCGGACGGTTATCTGTTCCAGAGATCGGTGAAGCCGCGACGTTGGAAAAATTGTTGGCGCGTTGGCCGGGTGAACGGCGACTTTTTTTCTGTGACGAGGGCGGTGAGGCGCGGCCTCTGGCGGATGCTGCCAGAGATGCCGGTGCGGGTCCTGCCGCGATTCTGACCGGGCCCGAGGGCGGGTTCGATCCCGTGGAGCGCGAGCATTTGCGCAGTCTGTCTTTCGTGACGCCGGTGACATTGGGGCCGCGCATTCTGCGCGCCGACACCGCGGCGCTGGCCGCTTTGGCGGTCTGGCAATCGGTCAGGGGCGACTGGCGCTAGCTGGTTCTGGAACCAACGCGCGATACGCAAAACTCTGCGCGCCGCAGGTGAGGCCATACAGCAGCGCTGCCACGACGCCGTACGCGGGATAGACGATATACCAATTATCGAAACTGCGTTTCATCGTTGCGGCGCTCCACGCATTGACCGACGCCTGGTAGGCGGCGATTTGATCTGGGGATGCGTGAAGTGGCAGGCCGGAGGGCATATCCCGAAGCAGGAAATGCAGCGCCAGAAACATCGTGACGGCCATCACGGGTGCGAGGACCGCCAGGAGAACCAGGATGATCCGCCAGAAGTTTCCACCGGCGAGCGACCAGCTACGCTTGATGTCGATCCGCGTTTCGGCGACGGCGATGGGATTCAGGAAAAATGTGAGACGAACGATGGAATAGCCGTAAACACAAAAAGCAACGATGAAGACGATGATTACCAGAGCGGTGCGAAGTGTGGCGGACATGGCCAAAACCCCACTGAGCAATCCGATGAGCAGTCCGGACAGGACGCCTATGGCCAGAAGCAGCAGATAGCCAATGATGACGGCCAAGGTCGCGAGCAGGAATGCTCCGATCAGATGCCACACCGGTTTGCCGATATTGAGATAATAATAGGGCGATCCCGTACGCAGTCCCAACGCTTGTTGCGTGATGCCCGCGATCTGCATGAACATCAGGAAGAGCGACAGAAAATAGAACGGCACCAAAACGCCCATCGCACTGAAAATCGCAGAGGCGTCGCGCATTGCGATGGCGTTGGAAAAGGCCGTGGTCTGCGCGCGCATCAGGATCGCGCCAACCGAAAGCACCAGCCAAGGCAGCCAGACGATGCTGGCGATCTGTGCAAAATTTCGGAAAGCAAAACGATAGGCATGGGAGATCGTCGCTCCCACCGGAATTTTAGACACCGCAATCCCCGCTCCAAGCCCGGCGTCTAGCTTAGTCGCGTTTCGAGGAGGCGGGTAAGGTGTAAAATACAACCTGCGAGAAATTGTTTCGCAAAGTGTCGCTGTCACGACTTGTCGCCCGGCCGGTCGATCGAATTTGGATCAAATCAGACGCAACTGCCAACTCACACCAAATCTGTCATTCACCCAACCGAAACGGCGGGCGAAAGGATAAGCGTCCAATCCCATCAATATTTGTCCGCCGTCCGACAATTGCGCGAACAGATGGTCCACCTCGCCGGCGCTCTCACAAGCCACGGCGAAGGAAATTGCGGGCGTGAAGGTGAAGGCGTGCTGCACGGGACTGTCGAAGAATTCCAGCCGCCGGCCCAGCAACATCAAGGTCGCTTGCTTGACACTGCCCGCAGCACCTGGATCTTCCGCGTCATAGCGGGTCAGAGTTTCGATCTTCGAGCCCGGAAACAGAGACAGATAGAAATTCATCGCCGCTTCCGCGCCGCTGGCGAACATCAGGAAGGGATTGATTTCCTTCGCCATGATCAGTCGTAGCGTTGTTCGTAAGTGTGCTCGGTTTCGCGCCACACATCCCAGAAGGGAGGCGGCACTTTGCCTTCGGCCTTGTCTTGCAAAATCGCCAGATGGCTGTGCCAGCCGCCGGAGACATTCACGGCATAAGCGCGATCCGGCACTTTGCGATGGGTGAGGGTAAGGCGAACTTTGTCGCCTTCCGGTGTCAAAAGAAATTCCACTTCGGAGGCGGGCGGGTGATCGTGGCCGAACGTGTATGTCAGCCGATGCATGGGCTCCAGCATCAGAAGTTTTTCCGTGGCGCGGTGACCGGCGACGTCCATTTCTTTGAACTGTTCAGGGGGCGCGGATCTGTTGGGCGACAGATCGCTGTGCTTGAAGCGCAATTCGAATGTCTCGCCGACTTTGGCCGGAAGATCGCCCGCCGCGAACCATTCGCCGCGCTTCTTTCCGTCGGTGAGATAGGCCCAGATTTTTTCCACCGGTCCCGGCAAAAGCCGTTCGAAGCGGACGGTATGGGCATCGATGCGCTGGCCGTAATTGTCCATCATCCTCACCTTTGCAGATTGTTGAGATCGACGCCGTATAGTGCGGCGTTCCTTTGCATATGATCGCTGCGTGGGCCGATGTGCCGGCCGCTTGCCGCGGCTTCCAGCATGTCGAGGAATGTGTGCCAGCCCATCATGGTTTGGGGCTGCATGCGCGCTGGGATCGGGCGATGGGTCAAGATGAGGCGGGTGTTTGCGCCTTCCGCAGTAAGAGCGAATTCCAGATAAGAAACCGGCCATCCCGAAATCGCTGTGCCCGGATCGAAGACGTTCCAGGTGTGGGCGAAAAATTGCTGCGGCCGCCACCCCGTCACCACACCGCGGATATGGCCGCCCATCAATGCGACCTTGCCGCCTTCGTGCGGTTCGATCAGGCCTTCGCCATACCATTCGACGAGCCGCGACGGTTCGGTGAGAAAAGACCAGGCCTTGTCCGGCGGCGCGGGCAGGAGCCGTTCGAATTGAATGGCGGATTCCGCGATCACCCGGCCGTCGCCTGTCATGGCGTCTTCCTCAGCGCGTGTTCCAGGGCATCGAGGCGCGGATTCCAGAAAGCGCGGATGCGCGCCACCCAATCGGACAGTTCCGCCACGCCTTCAGGATCGAGCTCGTAAATGCGGCGCTGCGCTTCCGCGCGGACCTTGACCAGCTTGGCTTCGCGCAGAGCCCTGAGGTGCTGGGAAATCGCAGGCGCGGAGAGTTCGAACTGATCGGCAATATCACCAGCGCAGAGTGCGCCGCCCGCCAACATTTCCACGATGCGTTGGCGGGTGGGGTCGGCGAGGGCGGAGAAATGCGCGGTTGCCATGGTGGTAGTATTTCGTATTTTTCTTAATTAAGCAAATACGAAAATACTCTGACCTTCTGTCACCTTGTGTTGCCGCGGCCGCATGCCTAAGTGTTGGGCCAGAGCCGGGGCCAATTCACACAATTCCACCAGGGTCTTACGCTCGTCAGGGAAAGTGCATGTCCATTCCGCAATCCGCCGGTGGCTTGATTCAAAGTCGCGACGATCTGGTGCATCACCTCTCCAAGGGGATGAAGCCCAAAGACGCCTGGCGCATCGGCACCGAGCACGAGAAATTCGTCTATTGCCCCAAGACGCTGAAGCCGCTCGCCTATGAAGGCAAGCCGGGCATCCGTCAGTTGCTGGAAGGCATGCAGCGCTTCGGCTGGAAGCCGGTGAATGAAGGCGAGAACATTATCGGCAACAGCCTGAACGGCGCCTCGCTGTCGCTGGAGCCGGGCGGACAATTCGAATTGTCCGGCGCGCCGCTCAAAAGCATTCACGAGACCTGCGCCGAAGTGAACACCCATCTGGCGCAGACGCGCGAAGTCGCCAATGAGATCGGTGCGGGCGTGTTGGGCTTGGGGTACGCGCCGAGCTGGACACTCGACGAAGTGCCGGTGATGCCCAAGGGGCGCTACGGCATCATGCGCAAATACATGCCCAAGGTCGGCGGTTATGGCCTCGACATGATGTTCCGCACTTGCACCGTGCAAGTGAATCTGGACTTCGCCGACGAAGCCGACATGGTGAAGAAATTCCGCGTTGGTCTGGCGCTGCAGCCCATCACCACCGCGCTTCTGGCCAATTCGCCGTTTCGTGAGGGGCGCCCGAGCGGATTTCTCTCCTATCGCGCGCAGATCTGGACCGATGTCGACAATGCGCGGGCAGGTATGCTGCCTTTCGCCTTCGAAGACGGCATGGGCTTCGAACGCTATGTCGATTACGCGCTCGATGTGCCGATGTATTTCGTCTATCGCGACGGCAAATATCATGATGTCGCGGGCAAGAGCTTCCGCGATTTCTTAGAGCGCAAGATTCCGGAAGTCGCGCAGTTCGAGCCCAGCATGTCCGATTGGGCCGACCATCTCACCACCATCTTCCCGGAAGTGCGCTTGAAGCAGTTTCTGGAAATGCGCGGCGCCGATGGCGGCCAATGGCGCCGCATTTGCGGCATGCCCGCGCTCTGGGTGGGATTGATCTACGATCAGGTGGCGTTGGATGCCGCCTGGGACATGGTCAAGGATTGGACCCTGGAAGAGCGCCAGGCGTTGCGTGACATGGTGCCCAAGCAGGGGTTCCACGCGCCCTTCCGCAACACCAATGTCCGCGAACTTGCACGCCGGATGCTGGAAATTTCCGGCGAAGGCCTTCGCCGCCGCGCCAGCCTGGATGGTGCGGGCATGAGCGAAGACGGCTTCCTCAATCCCTTGCGCGAGCTAGTCACGCGCGGTCAGACCCGCGCGGAAGAGCTGCTCCATTTGTTCAATACCGAATGGAAAGGCGACATGAGCCGCCTCTTCACCGCGTATAATTTCCTTTAGCCGCTAGAAGGTCATGCGCTGGGACGTCTGACGGTCCAGCATCCAGCCGGGATATTCCGGGGTCAGCGTTGAAAGCTCGTCCAACCGCGCCAGCTCGGCGGTATCGAGTTTCAATTTTCCGGCTTCCAGATTGTCGTTGAGCTGCGCTTCGGTGCGCGCGCCGATAATCAGACTACTCACCCATGGCTTGGACAGGACATAAGCCAGCGCCACGCGTGCCACCGATGTGTCATGCGCCTTTGCGATCGGCCGCATCGCTGCCACCAGTCTGTCGGCCTTGGCCTTGTCGATCGGGGGGAAGTCGAAGGTCTTGCGGCGGCTCTCCGCCTCGGCCGCGCTGCCGGCATCCGAAGCATCCGGACTATATTTCCCCGACAGATAGCCGCCGGCCAAGGGACTCCAGACCATGCAGCCGATGCGCTCTTCTTCCATCAGCGGCACCAGTTCGCGTTCCAGGTCGCGTCCTGCCACGGAATAATAGGCCTGCAGGCTTTCGATGCGGTTCCAGCCGCGCTTGTCTGCGATGCCATTGGCCTTGGCGATGCGCCAGGCGGTCCAGTTGGAAACGCCGATATAACGAACCATGCCTTGGCGAACGAGATCGTTCAGTGCACTGATTATCTCTTCCACCGGCGTGATCGGGTCGGTGCCGTGAATTTGATAAAGATCGATGTGATCGGTCTTGAGCCGCTCCAGACTCTTCGCCACGCCGTCCATGATATGGCCGCGCGAAGAGCCCGCGTCATTCGGTCCCTTTCCCATGCGGCTATAGACTTTCGTGGCCAGCACGACGTCACTGCGCGCGACTCCGATGTCGCGCAACGCCTGGCCCGTCATGATTTCGGACTGGCCTACGGAGTAGACATCCGCGGTGTCGAGGAAATTGACACCCGCCGCCAGGCTTTTCTCGATCAGCGCGGTGGCTTCGTTCTGATTTTGCTTCCCGATGGCGCCGCCCAGCCAGCCTTCGCCGGAAAAGGTCATGGTGCCGAAACAAATTTCGGAGACAAGAAGGCCCGTGCGGCCGAGCTGATTGTATTTCATCGTCTACTCCGGTTTTGAATTCAGCGGACGCGCCGGGCGCCCAGGACCATCGCCGCACCGATCGCAGCAAGGATGAGGCCGTTGCGGATCCAGACGCCACGCCCCAGCATGGTGCTTTCCAATGGCCAATGGATGACATTGGCGCCTTGCAGCGCAAAAAACAGGCCGAACAGAATGAGCAGGGCGCCAACAATAGTCAGTGCGCGCCGCAGGATCACCGGCGATCCTCGGGCAGGGGAATGAATTCCTGATCGTCGCCCGGAACTTTTCCGAACAATCCCGAACGCCAGTCCGATTTGGCGAGTTCTATGCGGGTTTTGGAAGACGACACGAAATTCCACCAGATATGCCGCGGCCCGTCGAGCGGCGCGCCGCCCAAGAGCATCACCCGTGCCGGTCCGTTGGCAAAAAGCGTGACGATTTCATCCTTGTCCAGAAGCAGCATCGCGCCTTGGCCATGGGTTTGCACATCCTGTGCACCGCCGCCGATTTGAATTTCGCCTTCCACGATGAAAAGTGCGCGCTCTTCATGATCGGCGGTGACCGTGAAGCTGCCGCCGGTTTCGAACCGTGCCTCGGCATAGAAGATCGGGGAGAATGTCTTGACCGGCGACGCCAGGCCGAACGCTTCGCCCACGATCATCCGCAGCAGAACGTCATTTTCCATGCGCTCCGGCAAATCGGCGGCGGCGAAATGCTGAAAATGCGGATCGGCTTCTTCGTCTTTCTGCGGCAACCCCACCCAGGTCTGAATGCCGTGCAGGCGATGGCCGCGGGCCCGCGTTTCCGGTCCGGTGCGTTCGGAATGGGCGATGCCGCGGCCGGCTGTCATCCAATTGACGTCGCCGGGTTTGATCTCTTGAACCGAGCCCAGCGTGTCGCGGTGCATCTGGGCACCGTCGAACAGATAGGTGACGGTGGCGAGCCCGATATGGGGATGGGGGCGCACATCCACGCCCTTGCCCGGCGCGAATTCCACCGGTCCGAAATAATCGAAGAAGATGAAGGGACCGATGCTGCGCCGTGCCGCCTGGGGCAGCAGGCGCGCCACCACGAATCCGTCGCCGAGATCGTGTGTCTTGCCGATGATGGGGATCATGCGGCCAAGCTTAAACCCCATCCGTGACGAATGTCATCCGGGAAGGACGAATTCACCATCTGCGTTTTTTGCAATGGGCTTCACCCAAAGAACCGCGCTCATCAGCAGCACACCATACAGATGCGGAAAATCCTCGCCCCGCGAAGGGGAATGCTCCCAACGCAACAGACTGCCCAAATGTTTGGGATCTGCTGCCACCAGCAGCAGATCGTCCTGGCCCGCATAATAACGGCGCAATGTTTCGGGCAATTGCGGGCCGGTGGAGAAATGCAGAAAGCCATCGGCACGGTCATGCGCCGAGCCCTCATAGGCATCGGTCGCCTCCGCCCAATCGGCGCGCGGAACGATCTTGAAGACGGGTTCGCTCATCGGGTGATGCTTATGCCGCGGTTCCGCCGACGGTGAGGCCATCCAGCCGCAAAGTGGGCTGGCCGACGCCGACCGGCACACTCTGGCCATTCTTGCCGCAAGTGCCGATGCCGGTGTCGAGTTTCATATCGTTGCCGATCATGGAAACGCGCGTCAGGCATTCGGGGCCTGAACCGATCAGGGTTGCGCCCTTGATCGGTGCGCCCAGCTTTCCGTTCTCGATGGCATAGGCTTCGGTGCAGCTGAAAACGAATTTGCCGTTGGTGATGTCGACCTGGCCGCCGCCGAAATTGGTGGCGTAGATACCCTTCTTCACACTGGCGAGAATTTCGCCAGGGTCTTTGTCACCTGCCAGCATGTAAGTGTTGGTCATGCGCGGCATGACCGATGCGGCATAGCTTTGGCGCCGTCCATTGCCGGTGGGCTTCATGCCCATCAGCCGCGCATTCTGGCGATCTTGCATATAGCCTTTGAGAATGCCGTCTTCGATCAGCACGGTGCGCGACGTTGGCGTGCCTTCATCGTCGATGGACAGTGAACCGCGCCGCCCATCGATGGTGCCGTCATCCACCACGGTCACGCCGGGCGCAGCGACCCGTTCGCCGAGCAGGCCAGCGAACGCGGACGTCTTCTTGCGGTTGAAATCGCCTTCCAGCCCATGGCCGATGGCTTCGTGCAGCAGAATGCCGGGCCAGCCTGGCCCCAACACCACCGTCATCTCGCCCGCCGGTGCGGGCACTGAGTCCAGATTGACCAGGGCTTGCCGCAACGCTTCATCGACCGCCGCTTTCCAATAGCTCGGGTCGAGATAGGTCTCATAACCGCCACGGCCGCCGCCGCCGAAGCTGCCGGTCTCCTGGCGGCCATCCTGTTCGACCACCACCGAGACGCCGATGCGGACGAGGGGGCGGATATCGGAATAATGTTCGCCGCCCGCACGCAGGATCTCGATGCGCTGCCATTCGCCGGACAGCGAGGCCGAAACCTGGCGTACCCGGCTGTCCTTGGAGCGGGCATATTCATTCATCTGCTCCAAAAGCCCGACCTTCGCTCCGAACTGGGCGGTCTGGAGCGGGTCCAGGTCGGTATAGAGCTTGACGTTGGTACGGGCCGGACCGGCGGCAACCGTGCCTGAATGGCCGGAGGCGACCGCTTTGACGGTCGCGGCGGCTCGGGCGATCGCCTCTTCGGAAAGTTCGGTGGCGTGGGCATAGCCGGTGGCTTCGCCCGCCACCGCCCGCAGGCCGAACCCCTGGGAGGTGTCGAAGCTGGCCGCCTTGAGCCGATTGTCATCAAAACTGAACGATTCGGATTGGCTGTATTCCAGGAAAAGTTCCCCGTCGTCGGCCTCCCGGAGGGCCGAATCCAGCTGGGACTGGACGCGGGCCCGGTCCATGCCGGTGCGGGAAAAGAACAAATCGGTGTCGGCCATGGCGGTCTCCGGATGCGGCGGACGGGCAAAAAACCAGCGAACGCCGATGCTTAGGCCCTAGATATCGGGGACTTGGGGCCTGTCGGCAAGGCCCTGCGGCGTGCCATGCGGCCATGCCATTTTGCGGCAAATGGACCGTGCCATAAGGTCGCAATGACTTTAAGGGCTTAACCCATCTAAATCCCCGCCAAGAATCTGAAACGCGCGGGGGTTTTTCGAATATGCCCTGCGGGCATTTGCGAGGTCGCTATCCATGTCTTTGACACCCCGGTCCTGGCGGAACGTGAAAATTGCTGCCGCCGCAGCTGCCCTGTGGGCGGCCGCCGGCACGGCTGCCTTCGCCTTGCCTGAAAATTTCAAGATGGGCTTTCAGGCCGCCAACTCGCCGGTGATGGAACAGATCGAGAGCTTCCATATGGAGCTGCTCTACATCATCACCGCGGTGTGCCTCTTCGTTGCGGCGCTCCTGCTCTACATCATGATCAAGTTCCGCGCCGGGGCGAACCCGGTACCGTCCAAGGTCCACCACAACACCCTTCTGGAAGTGGCCTGGACCATCATTCCGGTGATCATCCTGGTGGTGATCGCGGTGCCCAGCTTCCGTCTGCTCTATTTCGAAGCGGCCATTCCCAAGCCCGACGTCACCATCAAGGCGGTCGGCAAGCAGTGGTTCTGGACCTATGAATATCCGGGCGCCAATGCGGGCTTCACCTATGACTCGCTGGGCCTTTCGGACGCCGATGCCGCCAAGGCCGGCAAGCCGCGCCTGTTCGCCGTGGACAATGAAGTGGTCGTGCCGGTCGGCAAGGTCATCGAAGTCGAGACCACCGGCGCTGACGTCATCCATTCCTGGGCGCTGCCCCAGATGGGCGTGAAGATGGACGCCGTTCCGGGTCGCATCAATCACACCTGGTTCAAGGCCGAACGTACCGGCGTCTATTACGGCCAGTGTTCGGAACTGTGCGGCGCGCGTCACGCCTATATGCCGATCGAGGTCCGTGTGGTCACCGATGCGGAATATGCGGAGTGGCTGGCCGCCTCGAAGAAGAAGTTTGCCGCCCTCGAAACCAACATCCAAGTCGCGGCGAAATAGGAATAAATGTCATGACCGATCTCGCTTTCGACCAGCACAGCGACCACCATTCCGAAGATCATAGCCACCATCCCACGGGCTGGCGCCGCTATGTCTATTCCACCAATCACAAGGATATCGGTACGCTGTACCTTATCTTCGCGATCTGCGCGGGCATAATCGGTGGCTTCTTTTCCATGATGATGCGCGCCGAGCTGATGTATCCCGGCCTGCAAATCTTCAAAGAGCCGCATACCTTCAACGTCTTCGTCACCGGCCATGGTCTGGTGATGGTGTTCTTCATGATCATGCCCGCCATGATCGGCGGGTTCGGCAATTGGCTGGTGCCGCTGATGATCGGCGCGCCGGACATGGCGTTCCCGCGCATGAACAACATTTCCTTCTGGCTGTTGCCCTTCTCCTTCGCGCTGCTCGTGATGAGCATGTTCGTGGAAGGCGATTCCGGCGGCATCGGGGTGGGTGGCGGCTGGACGCTGTATGCGCCGCTCTCCACTTATGGTTCACCCGGACCGGCGATGGATCTGGCGATCTTCTCGCTGCATATCGCGGGCGCATCCTCGATCCTGGGCGCGATCAACTTCATCACCACCATCTTCAACATGCGTGCGCCGGGCATGACCCTGCACAAGATGCCGTTGTTCGTGTGGTCGATCCTGGTGACCGTGTTCCTGCTGTTGTTGTCGCTGCCGGTTCTGGCGGGCGCCATCACCATGCTGCTCACCGACCGCCACTTCCAGACCACCTTCTTCAATCCGGCCGGTGGCGGCGACCCGATCCTGTACCAGCATCTGTTCTGGTTCTTCGGTCACCCGGAAGTGTACATTCTGATCCTGCCCGGCCTCGGCATGATCAGCCACATTATCGGCACCTTCTCCAAGCGTCCGATCTTTGGCTATCTCGGCATGGCATACGCCATGGTCGCGATCGGCTTCATCGGCTTTTTGGTCTGGGCGCATCACATGTACACGGTGGGCCTGAGCGTCGACACCAAGGCCTATTTCGTCTTCGCCACCATGGTCATCGCGGTGCCTACCGGTATCAAAGTGTTCAGCTGGATCGCGACGATGTGGGGCGGCTCGATCGAGTTCAAGACACCCATGCTGTGGGCGATCGGCTTCGTGTTCCTGTTCACAGTCGGCGGCGTTACCGGCGTGGTGCTGGCCAATGCCGGCGTCGATGTCGTGCTGCAGGACACCTATTACGT
>DASYDX010000248.1:0-75625 GCA_036499345.1 Rhizomicrobium sp. | reverse complement strand
GCCGCCCAACGCCAATGTCTGTTTGAAGGTCAGCCAGCGATTGCGGTCATAGCCACGCGCGAACAGCGCATCCCACAAGAGAAGGATATTAATGCCGGAATAGCCGCGATGGGTGCTGGCGTTGACCGGCATTGAAAGGGCCGGTCCGTCCGCCCAAGGCTGGGCCCATGGGATGGTCCCCGCCTCTATCTGGCGGACGATCTTGTCGGTGATTTCCTGATAAAGCCCCGGCCTTGATGCCCGGCTCTGCTGCTGATTGCTGTCGCTCATGTGCTGGTGCCTCGCTCTCAAAATCGCGCACCAGCCCCCGGAAGGGGGGTGGGCGGCGGTTTTGCGACCGTTTGCGGCCGTCGCCGGCCGCGAACCGCGGAGGGCTGCGTGTGACAGCCCGTAGCGGCCGAAGCGCAGCGGAGGACTGGATGGCGGGGGAGGGGGATCACCCGGCCTGCACGGAGCGCAGCGCAGGAAGGCCGGGGACACCCCCGGCGGATGGTTTCGTGGGGCTGGACCAGCCGCCTACACGGGAGCGCCGCCCACCCGCGTTCCGGGGAGGCCCTTCTCAACAAAGCGGCCCGCTCTAGCGGGCCTCCAAGCCTCTTCCTTGCGAGAGGATCGTTACCCCCGGTGGCCGAGACCCGCGCGCCCGCCAGGGCGGGCGGGGCTTGGGGCGCGCATTGCGCGCCTAGAGCCGTACCCGCAGGGGATCGCCCATCCTGGGGGCGGGCAAATCCGCTATAACTTATGCGGTCTCGTCATTTCGATCTGAAATGGCCCCGGCAGAGAAAATTGAACATGACGCTTGTAATGGTCTGGAAGGAGTTGGGCATCGAGCGGTTCTGGATGGTGAGCGACAGCCGCCTTTCGGCTTCCGGCTATAGCGGCCCGCAACGGTTGACCGACCGCGCCGCCAAAATCCTCGAAGCGCCGCTCATTTTGCGTGACAGCACGGTCGGCAAGGCAGTCGGCACGCCTGGCCGCTCCACCATATTAGGCTTCGCATACGCCGGGAGTTCTCTTATCGCGCTTCAAGCGTATGCGGCCGTTCTGCCGCTCTGGTCGCGTTTGGAGATCGCTGGACCGCAGGTGTTGCCTTCGATCCAGGATTGCGCGCGCCACCTGAGCAAATTCGTTGAAGGCTATTTTCGAGAGGCGGAAAGCGCCTGCCAATGTGTCTTAATCGGATACGATGATTCCTCTGGCGTTCTGGACGGCTGGCTTATCGAGGCCAGCGTCCTTGAGAACAAGGCGGTGGTCACCACAAGGCAACTCCAGTTGCGTGGTCCGGACGAAATCGAAATTTTCGGAACCGGAAAAACGGATGCGCTTGCGACGCTTGAAAATTATGCCCGCCACCGGGCAGCGCCGCATTGGCGGCGCGAGCCGCTGGAGATGATCCGCCAAAACCTGAAACACGACCGGGAGGGCACGGTCGGCGGCGGCGTGCAATTGGGGGTGCTAACCGAAGCGGGCTTCGAGCTGAGCTACGATGTCCAGCCGTTAAGGGTGGGAGATCCCGTCGGCCAGCCGCTGGTCAAAATGAAATACCGCGGGTTTGATTTGCACGATATTTCAAAGGTCGGCGATGCGCAGGTGATTTTGACGGGAATCGCGGGTTAAAGAGGAATATTTGATTGAAACGGGACGACTATATTCTCGGGGGCGCGCTGCTGGCCGCGTTGGTTGCCATCGTCTTGGTGGCATTTGCGCCTGCGGCTGTGCCGAAACTAGGCTTGGCGGCCCGAGCGTGGTCAGTCGCTGAGCATCCGATAACAATTGCGGTCGTCAGCACTTTTATAGCGGCATTCGCGGGAACCTGGGGCGCCCAAAGACTTGCGGATCGCACTGCGCGTCGAAAGGCATTGCTCGATGAAATCCGCGGTACGAATATGGCCATCGGACTGACGTACAATATCGCCAATACCTATTTCGCGACAAAGAAGCAGCATATCCGGCAGATTGTTGCGCATTATGACGGCCAATGTGCCGCCCGGACAGCGCATTACGCTGGCATGGCGGTCGGCACAATTCCAGCGGGAACGCCATTCACCTACGGCCTGGAACTCAAGACGATATTTCCGCCATTCACGCCTATCGAAGAACTTCAAAAGCTTATGCGTGACAAGATTGCCCCGGATGGCAAGGCGCTCATTCTTATGACGCCGCTCATTCAGAGCCTTCGTGGATTTGCCGATACCGTCACACAGCGAAACGAATGGATTGAGGAGTTAAAGCATCTGCCCCCGAATACCGATGACTATAAGGGGCGGTTGTACTTCGGATTGGAGTTGACCCCGGGACGGACAGATGAGCGCTATCCGAATTTCATGAAGGCAATCGGGTTGCAAACCGATGATTGCATCGCCTTTAGCCTGCTCATAGCCGAATCCCTTCAAAAGTATGGCGCGCGGCTTGCCGCAAAGTATGGCGAGGGCGCGCCGAAGATTTCGGCGCCGAATTTCAGCAAAGCCAAAGACCTAATGCCAGATATGGCGTTCTATGCTGATTGGACCGAGAGCTAGGACGATCTTCAATGACACAGGACAAGACGGATACACCTGTGATGGCGGTTGATCCCGACCATCTTCGGCTGGCCATCGAACCGCTGTTTCAGTGGCTGGAGGCCGGTGATCTGGAAGACGGTGAAGACACGATGCCGGCATTGGATTTGAAGGATCTGCTTAATCGGCTGGCCCGGACGTTCCAAACCGATGATGCAACAACGTTTGCCCTATTCAAACGCGCCCTCGCGCTGTCGTATTTCTGCGGCGAGAATGAAATGTCGGCCGAACTGTTCGTTGATGGATATCCCGGCGCCGAATTGTGCCGTGCCGCCGCGCATTTGCCGTTGCGCGATTTGCCCAGCGAGGATGGCGAAGAGATGAGCCATACGTTTGATCGCGCGGAAATGGAAACCGCGCTGCGCGGTGCGGTCAACTAAGAAGATTCGAGTAACAAGGAGTGATAAGCGGTATGACACAAAAAAAGGCCACGAGAACGCCGCAGGCAAAAAGTGCCGAGCTTCTGGTCGCGATGACCGGCAAGGCGAGTCCCGCGAAAGCGGCCGAAGGCGACAAGCCGGTATTTGTCTATATCGAGAGCCTTCCCGAACCGCAGAAGAGCATCGCCAAACATATCGATGCCTTGGCCGCCAAGGCGCTGCCGGACCTCAAACGCGCGGTGAAATGGGGAATGGCTTACTATGGCGTTCCTGAAGGGTGGTGCTTCTCTTCCGGCGCCTTCGTCGGTCATCTGAAGCTGATGTTCATCCGCGGTAACGAACTGCAACCAGAACCGCCCGTGACACCGATCAGAATGGGCAAGGCCACCCGCGGCATCGAGTTGAGCGCCATGGACGAACTCGACAAAAAGCAGGTGCTGTCGTGGATGGCGCAGGCCGCCAAGAAACCGTATGTCACGGCGGCGATGAAGAAGAAGAAATAGGCCTCCTGGCGGCTTGGTGAGCTACCCGAATGCAACCCGAGGCCGTGACGACAACGACGCCGCTCATACAACCCGTTCCTTGGCCGGCATCGGCATGTGTGACTGCGATGTGCGTGCAACCCTAGTGGACGCGAATGGCGTCCGGAACCGTGGAATACACGCAGGTCATGCCACGCCATACTTCCAGCAGGTCCATTTCGCCGGCGAGCATCTGGGCGCGGCGCACGGCAGCGTGATCGCCGAGTAGCTTGGCGGTAATCACGAGCTGGCTCTTGTCGCTCGCGCGGACGATGCGGATTTCATATTCGTTCATGACGGATCACAGATTGTATTGCGGGCTATGTAGGGATGTTCGACGCAGGTTTTGTGTCGACTTTCCTAATTCCCGCTAACCCTTGAGAAAAAATAAGCCGCGCAATCATATGTGATGCGCGGCCAAGTTCAGGGGAAGCACAAAGCGCGGGAGGCGCGCTTGCGGGGCGGGGAATAGGAGATAATTGCGACAGGGCGATGAATCATCGGCGCGTGCCTGTGGAAGGATTTGGCACGCGCAAGCAGATGGGATTACGATCATGTAATCGGAGGCGACATGGGGATGGAGCCGACATGAGCGGGACGTTGGAGTATCGGGGAATCCAATATTCGGTCGAGCCAGCCGGTGAACGCCGCTGGCGCTGGCGGGTATCGTCGCCGGCCTGTATATTGGGGCTGAAGCCGGAAGTCGGGGAAATCGAGGGCGGGCGGGACGAGGCTGTCCGGGCCGCGCAGTTCGCAATCAAGGGCCAAGCACAAACGGCCACTGGGTTGCCAGAGTAAGACAGTTTTGCGACAGTTGGTTGGTAGGAACCGCCCTGTCGCCGGGCGTGTTGCGTATTGAGCCTGGCGGTGCCCGGTTTGTTTCAGCGACCCGGCTTCGGCCCAACACAGTGGCGAATATCCCATGAGTTCTGAACTGGCGAAGCAGGTAGGCATGTTGCCGGCCACCTATGCGCAAAGCGAGAAATCCACGGCCCGGCTCCTGCGCGATGTCGCCCATCCGGATGCGTTACGGGAAATCTCCGAATCCCAGATCGCCCAGGTGCTGCGCGCTGATCCCCAGCTCATCGACCTTTGGTTTGCGCGGGGCAGCGATCAACGGATTTCCGGTGGCTGGGGCGTCGAAGGCGCGGAGGACGACTACCGGGTTCAGAGCTTTTCTGACGGTGTGTGCTTGCATTTCGGCGACAAAGTGGAGGCTTGTGCAGCCTTCGTAATTCGCTACGTCTCCCACATTGCACACCGGTCTGTCTCAAGCTCAAGTTGAGGCTTATGCTATGGCGAATTCACGCATTCCTAGGCCCAATTGGCGGAGCCCAAACCATCTAAGCGGCGGCACGGACGGTGATTGGTTTTGGCTTGCAATAGCCGACCGGCAACATAGGGGCTATACTACCAGTGATTGTATAGAATCGCTCATGCCATAGCCAAAAATTTTATATCCGAAATCTGTTTAACGTGAGGTCACATGTCGTCACCAGCGAACAGTGAAAAGAGCCCTTTGGACGCGGCTCAAAAAATTGTCACCGAATTAGCTGGCATGACGCCGGACCATCAGTCTCTTGCGATAAAATTCGCAATTGAGACGCTCGGCCTGAAGCTGCCGACGACGCCCACATCGCCAGCCGCACCTGCGCATTCACCGCCAGTGGTGTCACGGGAAGGCAATCCAGATCATTCAACGGACATTCGCTCGTTTACCGCCATGAAAGCTCCCAAGAGCGATCGGCAATTTACCGCTGTGGTAGCGTACTTCTATCAATTCGAAGCGAAGCCGGAGGCCAGGACCGAAACAATCAATGCTGAAATAATGAAAGAGGCAGCGCGCCTAGCAAATTGGCCGCAAGTTACACGCTGGAGCATGACGCTGACGAACGCAAAAAATGCGGGTTACCTCGACGCGGTTGGAAGTGGAAACTTTAAGCTCAGCGCTGTCGGTGAAAATCTAGTCGCGATCACTTTGCCGGGCAGCGAGCAGGCAGCGGGCAGCAAAGCCACCAAGGGTAGGAAGCCCGCGAAAAAGGCTGCAAAGCGCAAATCAAAAAAACGGTAGTGTGGGACGGCCGGCAACGACAGGCGCGGTATCATGCCGAATGTCCATGAAACGATTGATGCGGCTATCGGCGAAACGGATGCCGCATTGCGGCGCGTTGCAAAGATAAAAACGAACCAAGTGCGAGGGGTGGACGAAATCGCCACTCTTAAGGCGACGGCACACACCTGGTTTCATACCAATAGGCCGTTGATCGTCAACTCTGCCCCGCTGGTCGATCTCAGCTCAATAGACGAGCCCTTCAAAACCATCTTGGATGCAACGGCGAAGCACGCGGCAAAGGGAACGTATGTAGTCGCCCTGAAAAGCGCAAAGATGGCCTTGATCGCTGTGCGTTCCGCCGCCTTGACCGCGCCACCTGCAGCCCGTGTTGCAGACACCGACGATGTCGCACCTGACTTCTCTCCCTTGGCTGGGAACCAAGAGATGCGCGATATTTTAACCAGGCGTTGGACCGAATGCGCGAAGTGCGTCGAGGTTGATGCGCACCTCGCTGCAATTGTCATGATGGGCGGGCTACTTGAAGCGCTTTTTGTCGCCCGCGCCAATAAGATGCCTGACAAGACACCTCTGACCTCGGCTGCGAATGCTCCGAAGGACAAAGCAACTGGAAAGACCACCAACTATCAAGATTGGATGCTGGACTCATATATCAAAGTAGGCTTTGAGCTTCGCTGGATCACAGAGTCGGCGAGAGATGTTGCCGACAAGCTCAAGGAATACCGGAATTTCGTCCATCCGGCCAAAGAGCTTCGATATGGTGTAACGCTGGGATTAAACGACTCCACGATCTTTTGGCAGGTGACCAAAGCCTTAACCCGGCAACTTCTGCTCAGCGCATAGAGCGGCGACGGCGATCTTATGAAGAAATCAAAGGCGCGAGTTCCCACGCGCGACCGTGGTGCTTTTCATATTCGGTGTGCGCCTTAGTCTAGGGAATACACGCTTGGCCAAAAACCATTGCGAACGGGCCCGCTACGCTCTCGTTGGCGGGCATTCCATGAGCCCGTGTGACACTAGAAAGGCCCGAACACCGTGAAAGCCATTATGCCAGTCACCGCCACCGTGGTGCCTGCCGTCCAGTACATCCGCATGTCGATGGACAACCAAAATTACTCAATTGAAAGTCAGATCCAGACCAATGCGGAATATGCGGCCCAACGCGGCTACCAAATCATCGACAGCTATATCGATGCGGGAAAAAGTGGCCTCAGTCTGCGCGGACGAGACGCGCTCAAGAAACTGTTATCGGACGCGCTCAATCCCGGCCGCCAGTTTCAGGCAATTCTGGTGCGCGACGTCAGCCGGTGGGGTCGGTTTCAAAATCCCGATCAGGCGGCGCATTATGAATTTCTCTGCCGCGACGCAGGTGTGGCCGTTCACTATTGTGCTGAGCCTTTCGAGAACGACCTGTCACCTATGGCGTCGATCCTGAAAAATCTCAAACGTGTTATGGCACACGAATATAGCCGTGAGATCTCCGAGAAAGTCACGCGCGCCAAGCTTCAGCAAGCGCGACTGGGTCACAAAATGGGTGGCAGCACGGTCTATGGCTTTCACCGGATGCTTCAGGACCAGCACGGAAATCCGAGATTTCTGCTCGGACCGGGACAGCGCAAGGCCATCCGGTCGGATCGTGTCCGCTTTGTCCTTGGAACGCCAGCAGAACAAGAGGTCATCCGGTCAATATTCGAGCTGTATGTGCATGGCGCATACAGTTTCAAGCAGATCGCTGCCAGTTTCCGCGAAGCGGGGATCCTGGCGACGGGTAATCGGCCTTGGACGGCAGCGATGGTGTCGCGGGTGATGGCTAGCGAGCTTTGCGTCGGCCGCTACGCTTACAACAAGGTGAGCGCCAAGTTGCAGGGACCACAACGCAAGAATCCCGAACGCCTGTGGGTGCGGGTGCCGGACATTCTTCCACCGCTCATTTCCGAAGAGCTTTTTGCGAAGGCGCAGGTCTGCCGCGCGTTGCGCCAGTCGACAAAGATACCCCAGGAAAAGCTGCTGTCTGATTTGCGCCAGCTTCTTCTGGAAAAGGGACGTCTTTCGATCGGGATTATAAACAATGCGCCCGGCATCGCGTCCGCGACCGCCTACAAAGACAATTTCGGGACAATGGCGGAAGTCTACCGACAGATCGGCTACAAAAAGCCTTATTGCATCAGTGGCTCGCAGCGGGCTTGGACCCGCGACCAGTTGCGGCAATCTCTTTCAGCCCTTTATCAGCGCCATGGTTTCCTGTCTTACAAGTTGATCGATGATGACATCTCCGTGCCGTCGACCAACTGGCTGCGCAGGAAACTGGGCGGTCGGGCCGCAATCTATGCCTTCGTTGGAGCAGCCCCCAAGACTCACAGCGATATTATGAAGGAGGCGTGGCGACGGCATGTGCAGCAGGTCAAGCCGCTTCCCCGCGTCATGCGTGAGATTCGTTTCGAACGCGCCGCCATAGTCAAGCGCCTGCAGGAGCTTCTTAGCTTGCACGGTTATCTGTCTGTCCCGCTGGTCAAGGCCGATCCGCACTTGCCCAGCACCGCCACCATTGAGAAGCGCTTCGGGTCTTATGTAAATGCTTATCGGGCGGCCGGCTGGGACGTTGATCGCAGCAAACTCGCCACGTTGCGGAACAATCGCTGCTATAGGGCTACGACGAAGGCGCGCCGGAAATTGCCCGCGGGGCGGTCATGACGGCGACCGGCACTCTTGCGCCCAAACCTGTGCGGGCGGTTCAATATGTCCGCATGTCCACCGATATGCAGGAATTTTCTATCGCTGCCCAGAAAGCGGTCATTGCGGATTATGCGAAGTCGCATGGGTTTGAGATCGTGAAAACTTATGCCGACGAAGGGCGAAGCGGATTGTCGCTAAAAGGGCGGGTCGCGCTTCAGCAATTGCTGTCGGACGCCCTCAGCGCCGACCGCGCTTTCGATGCCATCCTGGTCCAGGATGTGAGCCGCTGGGGCCGGTTCCAGGACCCCGATCAATCGGCGCATTACGAGTTCATTTGCCGTCAGGCAGGAGTCCGGATCGCTTATTGCAGCGAACCGTTCGAGGAAAACGCCAATTCCATAACCTCGGTCGTCAAGCATCTCAAACGCGTGATGGCGAGCGAGTATAGCCGCGAGCTGTCGGTCAAGCTGTCGCGGGCGCATCTGGAGCACGCCCGCGAGGGATATCGGCAGGGCGGCTCGCGCCGGTATGGATTTCGCCGGCTGCTGGTCGATGACCAAGATGTACCGCAGATGCTGTTGGGGCCCGGAGAGCACAAAGCGCTGCGCTCAGATCGTGTCCGCTTTTGCCTTGGACCGCCAGAAGAGCTGGCTGTGATTCGAAAGATTTTCGATCTCTATGTGTGCAAGAAGCGCAACTTGGAGCAGATAGCGGCTTACCTGCGCCGCAAAGGAATCAAAGCGGACGGCGGGCGACCTTGGCGCGGACCGACCGTGCGCAAGGCTCTAACCAACGAACTGGTCGTCGGCCGTTACATTTACAATCGCACCACTCAAAAATTGCATACGCCCAAGCGTAACAATCCGCAGGCTCTCTGGACCACCGCGTCGGATGTGGTTGAGCCTATGATCTCGGAAACGTTGTTTGCGGCGGCCCAGGAGCGCATAAACAGGCGCGCCCACTATCACCATACCGACCAGAGGATGCTTGAGGTTCTCAAGGCACTTTTCCTCGCCAAAGGCCGCGTCTCTCATGGTATTATCAGTCGCGCGGGCGGCGTCCCGTCGATCAAGACCTATGTACAGCATTTCGGCAGTATCGAGGCTGCGTTGAAGCTGATCGGTTATAACGCGCCACTCTGCATCAGCGGGAAAGACGCCGCTTGGTCCGTCACCGGCCTAAAGGCGCAATTGCGAGGAATGTACGACCAGCATGGATATCTGTCGGTGGCGCTCATCGATAAAGATGCCACGCTGCCCAGCGCCACCCATCTTCGTAAGAAAATTGGCAAGATGCCCGACCTATACGCCTTTGCCGGGCTGCCGCCGAAAAGCCAGGCCGAGATTATGGCGGAGGCCCGATCGCGTGGCGCCCTGAAGATGATCGGCCGCCCAGGCAAAAAAGGCGTGCGACGCCACTGGAGCAAGAAGGATCTGATTGCTGGATTGAAGCGTTTGCGTGCCCGGTACGGCTATTTGTCCGCTGTGCTGATCGAAGCCGCCCCGTATCTACCGTCTTCGTCTTACGTCAACCGGCGCTTCGGTACACTGTTGAAGGCTTATAAAGCCGCCGGATGGAATACAAACCGGAGTGAGATTTGCGCGCTTCGGGCTGGTCGATGGCGCGGACGGTCAAAGCACAACTCGGTACCGCTGACGACGCGTTCTGGTTAGGCACGATCAGCGCAACGTGGCTTACGATTGCAGAAATCCGGCGAAGCGCGAATGCGCCATCACTCGTTTATTCCAATAAAAGGGGCACCACGCCACGCGGCATACCCTTCGCTATGGGCCTGGGCGACTTTAGGGCTTTTTAGGAGAGGAAGTCGACGTAGAACCCGAATTCCCGCCGGAAGACCCACTGTTGGAAGCCGGCTTCATCGGCGCGGGGGCGGCAGGGCGCGTCTGGATTTGCGAGCTAGTGTTTTGCCCGCCCTTGCGCAGGGTGCCTTCGGACAAAAGCCGACTATAGCCGTCATTTGCGAATTTTGGGCCGGTCATGGCGTTTTCGAAGCCTTATAGGGAAACTCAAGGTGGATATTATCGGGCTTTCTTGCAAGGTACAAAAGCGGGATTTCGAACAGTAATTTTCCATCAAAATCAAAGACCTGAGCATCCCGAAGGACCAACTCTCGCAGCTTTTCGGTTTCGGAAAACGTATCCACCCAGCCCGAATAGACGATTTTCTGCTCGAAATCGCGGTAATGGCAGTATTCGACGGCCGCCTGGGCGCTGTTGAAGGTGAAATCCCACACATCCTCATCGCCATAGGTCTTTGTGGCTTTGATGAATTGGAGAAATCGGGTGAGGATTTTGTAGTTCGTGACGTAAAGCCAAATGACGGACAGAACGATGCTGGTAACGGTTGCCCACACGACCTCCCAGGCGATCTGCCCGGTTACCAATGCGCCCTTCGCCTGGTCGTCGAAATTCAGCATCGCAAAGGGGTGGCCCGAGGCGGTGAAGATCAAGAATGTGATCGCATAGGTGACCATGCCGAACATGAAGGCACGGATCAGAAACTCAGTATCGCTAAGTTTCCCCTTCTTGCCGTAGGTCAGATCCAGCCGCGCCCAGATGATGCCGGGCAAGAAAATGATTGCGATTTGGATGACGAGAAGACTCACGCCCATAACGTTCTGGCCCTAGCGTGCTGGCCACGGTTTTGTGGCTGCGATTCCCCGAGCGCAACTCCGCGTGAGTTAAGCCGGATTGTCAAACAGGCTGCGATGAAGCGTTGCGGGTAGGGACGCGCAATTGCGAATTCGCGCCGCCGGATGGGAACGGAAAAGAACGGATAGAAGCGAAAACGCGAACAGCGTGTGTGCAAACCGTGCACACGACTCTCAGGAAATGCTTGAAAACAAAGGGTTTCTCGTCCAGTCCATCATCGGTGCGACGGAGAAAGTATATCTTTGATTTTCTTGCATTATTCTGATGCCAACCGGCACCACTCCTGCTCGAAACGAGGGTCGCTTATCGCCGTGGCCAGACAATTACCATCTGGCGTCGGCAGGTCCAAATCTGAGTATTGATGTCGACACGAGAGCGACCAATTACAGCCGTCCGGCCACGTCACGACCTGGAAAGTAAGCCGCCTACAATTTCGAAGTCAGAGTGACCGGCGCCCAGCTCTATTTCAACGTCAAGAAGATGTCTGCTTGAAGAGTCAGAATGGCCGGATGTTCCGTACGAGCGTTCGTTTGAACATTTGGCGTAATTTGGCCGGGGTGAATCACTTTGTCTTAGTGAATCCAGGCATTGTCCGTCGCGGTGGAATAGACGCATTTCATGCCACGCCAGACTTCGACAAGATCGCGGTGACCGGCGAGCATTTGGGCGCGCCGCACGGCGGCGTGATCTCCCAAAAGGGTCGCGGTGATCACGAGTTGGGAATTGTCGCGGGCGCGAACAATGCGGATTTCATAATCGTTCATGTCGAATCGCGTGTGGAACCGCGCGCTGTTTATGGGTGTTCGGCTGCGATTTTGTGTCGGCTTCCCTAATTCACGCTAACGATTGAAAAAAAAGATCGCGCCTGCCAGATGAGCCAGCGCGGAGGATTTGCAACGATGGTGTGATGCACGGTCGGGGTGTGTCGGCCGGGTTGGCTGGTTCGCCGCCGGCATATGTGTGGGGGCTGCGCCCGGGCAACCTGTCGAACCGGTAAGGTCAGCCGTCAAACAATCGTCATCCAATGAGGCTAGCGAAGGCGCCGCCGGTGAAAACGCCGCCGCCAAATGCAGAGTCACAGATAGGTCATCCCCTTATGAAGCGCATTGTCTTGGCCGCTCTGATCGGCGCGGGTTGGATTTCCACGGCATGGGCTGAAGAGGCTACCCCCGTCATTCAGCCGCTGGGCGGCCCGGTGATCGCTGGTGTGTGCCTTCTGTCGCAGGAAGCGGTGGTGGCCAATGCCAAGGTGGGTAAGGCCGCTACGGCCAGGCTGAAGCAAATCTCCGATCTCGCCCAAAGCGAAATCGGCGCCGACCGCTCGCAGTTCGATTTCGACGTCAAGGCGGTCCAGAGCCAGCAGGCAGCATTGAAGCCGGAAGAGTTTCAGCAGAAACAGTTGGCGCTTCAGGCCCGTCTGCAGGCGCTGGAGCAAAAGGCTGCCCTGCGCAACCGGGAGATCGAGGTCACACGCCAAAAGGCCTTGGGCCGTATCGCCACCGCCGCCCAGCCTGTGATCGCGGAGGTTTATAAATCCAAAAATTGTGGCCTCTTGTTCAATCGCAACACGGCACTGGGCGGCAATTTCGCCAATGATCTGACGGCGAGCGTGGTGGCTGGGCTGGATGCCAAGATCACCACCATCACCTTCGACAAAGAAGACCTGTCTGCCATCCAAAACACTGCCGCAGTTCAGAAATGAGCGCGCATAGTCTTCTGGCCAGGCTAGGCTTGGCTTTCGGTCTGGCCGGCACCCTGACGCCGGCCCAAGCTGTGCCGTTGGACAAGGCTCCGCCTGCCTGGGTCGATTATGCCAAGAGCGCCACTATGGCCATCACCGGCTGGCTGAACGCCGATAGAGACCCGGCAGCCCATATGCGCAAGGCGATGACCAAGCTGACACCCAGAAACGATCAGCCGCTGCCGCCAATTGCGCTCAGCCTGTGGGTGTCGCCGTCCGGCGCCATTTCCAGGATCGAGGCCCCATCGACCGGTAGCGCCGATGCCGATGCGGATCTGCGCATCTTGCTGCTCGGCAAGAACATTAAAACGCCCCCAAAAGGCATGCTCCAGCCGATGCGGTTGGCCATCCGGCTCGCCGCAAAGTCCGATGAGACGAAATCGGGCGCGGCGCAGTAAGAGGCGGGCCCGAACGCGCGTTTCTGAAAACGCAGGCCGGCACAGGTTGGCACTAATTGCGGGTGTCCGGCCTGCAATGGCCGCAACGGGCGCCCGCTGGTGCCGGTATCGTCACAAAAAATTCGTTGCGCAGACACCTGAGTAGAACCGTCAACCAACTGGGGGCGCTTCGCTTCTGAGCGTGTGTTGGCGGGCGGCAAGAACCGTGACCGTCCGGCGCTGCTCTCACCCATCGGCGCGCTTTGCTTCGCGTCTTAGAAAGGACGAACATGTTTCGTTATTCCCGTGCCCTTCTTGCCGCCGGCCTGACGCTGGTTGGCAGCGCGGCCTCCGCCGAACAGCTCACCGGCGCGGGCGGCACGGCGATTTATCCCGTGCTGCAGGTCTGGGCGCAGAAATATCAGCAGAAGACGGGCGACGAGGTGAATTATCAGGCCATCGGTTCGGGCGGCGGCATCAAGCAGATCGAGACCAAGACGGTCGATTTCGCCAATTCCGATAAGCCCCTGATGCATGACGAGATCGAGAAGAACAGCCTGGTGCAATTTCCCCAGGTGGTGATCTCCATCGTTCCCATCGTCAACCTGCCTGGTGTCAAGCCGGGCGAGCTGGTGCTGTCGGGCGATGTGCTGGCCAAGATCTTTCTGGGCGAAATCACCAAATGGAATGATCCCGCGCTGGTGAAGCTGAATCCCAAAGCCAAGCTGCCCGCCACCGCTATTCTGGTCGTGCATCGCGCCGACGGCTCGGGCACCACATTCAATTTCGCCAACTATCTCGGCAAGGTGAATGAGACCTGGCAGAGCAAGGTCGGGGCGGATACGGCCGTGGAATGGCCCACCGGCGTCGGCGGCAAGGGCAATGCCGGCGTCGCGGCCAGCGTGCAGCAGACCCCCGGCGCGATCGGCTATGTCGAATATGCCTATGCCAGACAGTCCAGTCTGATCTGGACCGACATGATCAATGCCGATGGCAAGCGCGTGAAGCCGACCATGGAGAGCTTTCAGGCCGCGGCGGCCAATGCTGACTTCTCCAAGGTGCAGGATTTCTATCTGATCCTGACCAACCAGCCCGGCGCTAAGAGCTGGCCGATCACCGCCGCCACCTACATGCTGCTGCGAAGCGACTATGACGCGGCCAAGAACAAGGCCGTCCTCAAATTCCTGGACTTTGCCCTTAAGGACGGCGCCACCGACGCCAAAGCGCTGGATTATGTGCCGTTCCCCGACAAGGTAGTGAAGGCGATCGAAGCGTCCTGGGCGCAGACCTTGAAAGTCACGCCCTGAGCGCGGCCCGCAAGGAAGGACTGTCTGTGGCCGCGGGCAGTCCCGCAGGAAAACGCGATCTTCGCTTCCGGACAGCTCAGCAATGGGGTGTCCGGAAGCAGATTGCCATCGCGGAAATCGCGGCGGCGGCCAATGCGCTGATCCGGGACGACATGCATCGGGGCCGGTCCGACAGCACGCGCACGCATGAGATGGCTCTGCGCGATGCCGTCACCGTGCTTCGCGCGGTCGCCAAGCTTCAGGCTGCCGCCAAGCCGCAAGAGACACTGCCGCGCGCCGGCGAAGACCTGCTGGATGGCCTGATCCGGGATATCGTCACGCGGCGGCCAGGCATCGGACTGACCGAGCTGCGGCTGTATCTGCGCGCTTGCTCCTATTGCGAAGGCGTGGTTTCGGTCTCGCCTTTGGCGGTTCGCTTTTCCGCGCCGAATGCTCGCCGCACCAAAGACAAGGTCGTGGAAATTTCGCTGCTGGATTTGCGGCAAAGGTTTTTCCGCATTTGCAAAGATGTGGCCAAGCGGAAGCAGCGCCAACCGGCGCAAAATCGCCCGGCCGGCGCGCTGTCCCGGCGGCATCCTGTCGAATCGAAGATTTCGCCGTAGTAACGCCCGCGCGAAGACTGGAAGTCCCGATTGATGGGCCTGTCGTTTGTAACGGTGACGGTCCGCGGGCGAGATATTAGAGAGCGGGTCCGGAAGATCCGGCGGGATTGCGGGAAGAGGCTGAGCATGAAAGCCGTCGCCTAATTTTTGACCAACCCTTCATCCGTCAGCCTCAGGTCGCGCAGGGAGTATCCCTGTCCGGTCATTTTTATGTTCACCGCATCGGAGACTCTTTTGTCCAGGTCGGGCCGCGAGCCCAATTCACCGCGGACCAAGAGGGTCATGCAGGTCTCATACATGACATACTCGGCCGTTGACTGCCTTTCCGCGGGCATTGAGATCGCGCCGGTCCTCGATGCAAAGACATTTTGCATCTGACGGCGTACGGCCTGCGCTTGGGCAGGTGTCGGCAGTCCCGATTGCTGGTTGGCCGCCATCCACATGACGATCATATGGGCAGCCATCACATCGCTTAGATCGTCGGCGCGCAAGCCGTAAGGGCTGACCATTCTTGCAAAGCTTGCGCGTATATTGCCCAATCTTTGATCAACCAGCGAGGCTTGCGTTGCTCCGCCGGACTGCTTCAAGCCATCGATATAGAGATCATGCACCTGCTTGGTCACGGCGGGGTTGAATTCGATCGCGAGATTTTGCGAGGCCAGGCTTTGCCGCGAGGACGATTCTGATTTCGCCTGAGATGAAGCGTTCCTGTCGAATTGCTGCTGCATCTGCTTGGCGCGCAACGCCATCACTTGTCCCATCGCATTATTTTGCGGTCCCGCGAGGATCATGGAGTTCATTTGCGCCAGTGCGGGCGTTGTCATGGACAGGCAAGCAGCCAGCGCAATGGCGTGATCGAGGCGCCGCCGAAGAATTTTCATCATTGTTTTCCTCACAAGCCATGGGGTCCTACTTTGACCAGACAGGAATACGTCTTTTGGTGCGCGCGATCATGCTTGGGTATTGCGATCCGAATGTGTTGTGCGGAAAGCTCTTTGCCAATGAAGGGGCTGTACCCTCGGGCCAAGCGGGCCGATAGCGGCATCGCGAATTGGAATATTTCGATGCTTCCAGTGACAACAATCTGTCCGCGAGCGTTCAATCGGTTAGATAAAATGCGAGTGCGCATACAACCTGCAAGCGAAATGGATGATGCGACGTTTGAAAAAACAAAAACCTCAGTCGCGCGGCAAAATATAATTTTTAGACAGCAATAAATGTTCGTCTACAGTGACCGCGAGGGTGAATAAGCCCTCGGGGGGATGGGCATGGCCGACATTGGCGCCGGAACAGCTCTTCGCGGCGATCTGGTTCGCCAGATCGCGATCTGCGCACGCGTATACAATCCGAAGTGCGTGCAGCATGCGGGCAATCTCAACGATTTGAGAGCTTCCCGTAACACAGAAATAACCAAACAGCTTGAAGCTTCTGCCCAGCTTCAAGATGACGTTGTTGTTATGCGTCGTACCCGAAGCCGTGAATCGATTTGGGAAAGCGTGGGTGCTTTTTCCATGATTACGCATTGATCCAGTTCGTTCGTAACCGCCCAGAGTGAAGAAGGAGTTTTTGAGGAGATCGAAACAAAAGGCGGCCCGCAATCAACGGCCGCTGATCAAGGGGAGGAAAAGATGCGTAATTTCAGGACCGGGAAGATTCGTGCCCATCTTGTTACCAGCGTTGGTCTGTTTGCTCTTACGGCGGGGGCCGCTTTCGCGCAGGACGCTCCAGCGCAACAACCGGCGGCGGATAGTGCCGAGACGGTGATTGTTTCCGCATCGCGCATTTCCATTGCCGGTTACACGGCGCCGACGCCGGTTTCCGTGATCGACTCCGGACAGCTGCAGCAAGCCGCGAACGCGGATATCGGGCAGACGCTGCGCCAACTCCCCATGATGGGCACCGGCCAAAGCCCCACGAACGGCACCCAAGGCAATGCCGGCAATTCGGGCGCCGTCGGTATCAGCAGCATCAATCTGCGCAATCTGGGCGTTACCCGTACCTTGGTTCTGGTTGATGGCGAACGTCAGGTGTGGGCGGGTACGCAATATGGTGTCGATCTCAACACCATCCCCAATTCTCTGATCCAACGTGTGGACGTGGTCACAGGCGGCGCCTCAGCAGCCTGGGGCTCTGACGCCGTCGCGGGCGTGGTCAATCTGATCATCAACAAGAATTTCACCGGCTTTAAAGCTTCTGTCGATCTGCAGGACACCGGCCAGAATCTTCGCGGTCAATATGGCTTCACCGTCACCCATGGTGTCGATTTCCTGGGGGATCGCGCGCATGTCGAATGGGCGGTCAATTACACTCATTCCCCGGACACGGCCTACATGGCGCAGTTGCCTTGGTTCAACAATCCGGCGCAGGTCGCGAACCCCGCTTACAACGCCGTGACCAATCCCAACGTGCCGAAGAACATTATCGTGCAGGGCGCCGGTAACAGCACCACGCCGGGCGGTATCATCAATGGCGGCGTTACGAATGCCGGGGCGGCGAGCACGGCTTTGAACGGCATCCAATTTGGGCCGGGCGGCGCGATTTCGAACTTCGTTGCGCCCAATTGTAATTTTTACGCCAACGCCAATCTTCCGCCCTATCAGGCCGCGGCGACGTCAAAATCGAATACCGGCTGTTATGGCGGTTCGACCAACCAATCTCTTTCTCCGTCGCAGATTGGCCTGGCGACCTATCCGCTTCTGACCGAAACCGGATTCTTTTACGGCAGCTACAAACTCACTTCGGATATCCAGGCCGGTTTGATGCTGCAGTACAGCAAGGTTCGCGCCAAGGGTTCGAGTCTCACCATTCAGCAGAATGCTGTGATTCAGCGGGACAATGCCTTCTTGCCGCCGTCCCTTCTGGCGCAGATGCAGACGGCGAACTTGAAGACCTTTACCGTCACAAGCGTCGGCACGGCCAGTACGCAAGGTGGGTTTATACAGCCCACTCCCGGCGAGAGCATGGAGCAATTTGCAAACTCCGTCGGCACGCCAGTGGAAATCACCAACCGCCAACTATACCGCGGAGCCTTCAGTCTGAATGGCGCACTCGGCAATGATTGGTCGTGGAACGCCGACATTCAGCACAGCGAAACCCATCTGCACGAGCGTTATACTTCCATCGAAATCACACAGAATTACGCCAATGCGATCGATTCCGTGTTTGCGCCGGCGGGCAATGCGCTGGGGGTTCCGGCAAACACCATTGTCTGCCGCTCCAGTCTGACGAGCCCTTCCAATGGTTGCGTGCCTTTGAACCCCTTCGGCCTCAATCAGATCACGCCGCAAGCCGTCAACTATATCGTGGACCATGACGACTATTATTTCTTGAATATGCAACAAGACACGGCGGGTGCCTCCATGCAGGGTATTTTGCCTTGGGATGTGACCGGGGCGGGCGCGCCTTCCACCGCTTTCGGCGTGGAATATCGCAAGGAAACCATGGTGAGCACGGCCGATCCCCTGGGCGCGCAAGGCGCTCTGGGCGGCGGCAACTTCATCCCGGTGAGGGGTGAGTACAACATCATCGAAGGTTTCGGCGAACTGAATATCCCGATCCTCAAGAACGGCTTCGTCGACAGCATCGACGGTAACATGGCAGGCCGCATCACCGACTATTCCACCAGCGGCATGGTGGAAACCTGGAAGCTGGGCCTCACCAGTCAGATCAATGAGGATATCCGTATGCGCGGTACGTTATCCTTCGACATTCGCGCGCCCAATCTGGCCGAATTGTTCAACGTCATTCCGGCGTCCGGCGGGCAGGTGGACTATCTGACCGGTAATACCGCGGCGGCGGCGCTTTCCATGGCGGCCGGCAACACGTCGCTGCAGCCGGAAAAGGCGATCACCTGGTCGGCGGGTATCGTTCTGACGCCGCATTGGATCCCGGGCCTGAGCCTGTCCTTCGACTGGTACAATATCAATGTGAAGAACATCATCGTGTCGCCCAGCACGACCTTTGAGCGGACGGCTTGTCTGGCAGGCTCGCCGACGCCCGATGGCATCGCTTCTGTTAAAGGGACCAACTATAATGGTGGCCTCGGCAATCCCAATTCGGGCACCGGGTATTGCGCCAACTGGCGCTACAATCCGACAAATCCGGCGCTTGCGACGGCGTCCAATCCGAACGGCCTGCAATATCTCTATACCTTCCCGTACAATAACGGCTTCCTGATGACGTCGGGATTGGATTTCAATGCCGATTATCAGATGGATTTGTTCAGCGGGAAGCTCGGTCTGCATCTGGCCGGCAACTACACCGACGAGGAAACCGAAACCTTGTTCGGTGTCACCGATCCGGCAACTGGTTCGCAAGCGACCTATGACTTTGCCGGTAGCCTGAGCAATGGCTCACTCTTCGCGGGTGTTCCCAAGCTGCACTTCAACCTGTCGGCCACCTATGACGAAGGTCCGTGGTCCGGCACGGTGCAAACCCGCTATCTGAGCTCGGCGCATCTGGTCAATGGCTGGACCTCCGGCGTGCAGGTGGACAACAATGATGTCCCGCAAATCGCCTATCTCGATTTGCGCGCCAGCTATAAATGGAATGACGAAATACAATTCTACGGCGCGGTGGATAATGCACTCGGCACGCCGCCGCCTTCGACTGTGAGCTACAGCCCCAGCAACAACGCCTACACCACGACCAACCCGAGCATCTATGACGTTCTCGGCCGGATGTGGCATGCGGGGATTCGGTTCACCTATTGAGTGATTGCGGGCTGCCACATGCAGCGGCCCGGATTGAAATGGCGATCCTGCGCGGTATGATCCCGCGCAGGATATTCCTAAAGACTGTCGGCGGTCTTTCGCCACCCCGGAAAAGCGAACAGCTGCGTGAAGCACGATGCGCCGCCGGACGCTCGGGGCCTATTTGCACAGGCGGTGGGGTATCACCAGGCCGGGCGCCTGGATGACGCCATAGCCTGTTATCGCCGTGCAATCGCGCTCGAGCCGAGCCTGGCGGGGGCGCACAGCAATCTCGGCACCGCGCTTTGCGAGCTTGATATGCTGGAGGAGGCTGAGGTCAGCTATCGGCAGGCGCTGGCGCTCCAGCCGGAGCAGGCACAAGCGCATAACAATCTCGGCACGGTTCTGTTTGATCGCGGGAAGCCGGGCGAGGCGGTGACCAGCTATCGCGAGGCGCTGGCGTTGCAGCCGGATTTCGCCGAAGCGCTTAACAATCTTGGCGCGGCGCTTTTTGAACTGAGTGAGCGCGATGAGGCCGAGGCGAGCATCCGCCGGGCCCTGGCGCTGGTGCCGGATTACGCCCAGGCGCTCAGCAATCTGGGCGCGATACTCAAAGCGCAAGGGCGACTTGCCGAGGCTGTTACGGTCTATCGGCGGTTGACCGTCATCCTGCCTCAGGATTGCAAGGGTCTGAACGGTCTGGCGGAAACGCTGGCACTGCAAGGCGATGCCGTGACGGCAGTGGAAATGATCCTGCAATCCCTGTGCATCGGCGACACCGTGGATGCCAAGCGAATTTTCGCCGAAATCACCCAGCCCTTGCGATGGGGAGGCGACAATGCGCTGGTCCGCAGCACCATGCAGCGTGCTCTCGCCGAAGCTTGGGCCCGGCCGGGTATGCTCTCCCGCAGTGCCGCCAGTTTGATCAAGCAAGGGGCAGAGACCGGCGCGTGCATAGCGCGGGCTGCAAAGGCGTGGCCGGTGGCGCTGCCGGCGCAGGAATTGTTCGGGCCTGAAGGCCTCGCGGCGCTGGCGCGTGACACGCTGCTTCTTGTTTTTTTGACGTCGGCGCAGAATACGGATCTCGAAATCGAAATCTTTCTCACCATGGCGCGCCGCGCCCTGCTCGATGAGATAGGGGACGGTAGAGGCGTTGATGAGGCCGCGCTTGGCTTCATCGCCGCATTGGCGCACCAGTGTTTCATCAATGAATATGTATTCTTTTGTGATGAAGCAGAGATGGGCCAGGCGGCCAAGTTGCGCGATGCAATGGCGGCGGCGCTCGATTTGAGCGCGCCGGTTCCCGTCTGGCATCTGTTGGCGGTCGCGTCTTATTTCCCGCTAGAGACCATCTCCGGCGCTGACAGGTTGCTGGACATGACATGGCCGGAACCGGTTGCCGTCCTTCTGGCACAGCAATTGTGCGAGCCGCGGGAAGAAGCGCGCCTTCGTGCCGCCATTCCGAAAGCGACGCGGATCGAGAATGCTGTTTCCCGCCTGAACCAGCAGCAATATGAAGAAAACCCATATCCTCGCTGGGTTCGCATTCCATGCGCGGATCAAGCGATCACAATTGCCGCCTATTTGCGTAAGCGATTCCCGCTGGCTTGCTTCGAGCCCAAAGGCGAAAGCGATGTCGCGTATATTCTCAGTGCGGGCTGCGGTACCGGTCAGCTCGCTCTCGAAATCACGCAAGGCATCAGGTCGCGCACCCTGGCGGTGGATCTCAGCACCGCCAGCCTCGGTTACGCCAAACGCAAAGCGCTGGAATTGGGGCTAAGCGGAATCGAATTCGCGCAAGCAGACTTGCTGGAACTTGGTGTGCTGGGGCGCACATTTGACGTCATAGAATGCTCCGGCGTGCTGCATCACTTGGCCGACGCTTTTGTGGGCTGGAAAGCGTTGTTGCCGCTGTTACGTCCCGGCGGGTTCATGACGGTTGGGCTTTATAGCGAGGCAGCGCGAAAAGGCATTGCCGCAGCTCAGCATTTCGTTACGCAAGGCGGATATGGAACATCGATGGACGGTATCCGGCGTTGCCGGCAGGATTTGCTGAATTCGCCTGCGTGCCAGGATTTTGGCGTCGCTGCCTCCGACGACTTCTTTGGTGTCAGTTCTTGCCGCGACCTGCTTTTCCATGTCCAAGAATCCCGGACCCAACTTCCCGCTATCGATACGTTCTTGCGGGAGAATGGCCTGATATTTCTGGGATTCGAAACCGATCCTGGCACGCTCAAAGCCTATCGGCAGCGATTTCCCGAGGATTCCGCCGCCACCAATCTCCGATTTTGGCATATATTCGAAGAAGAAAACCCGAGCGCCTTTTCGGGTATGTATCGGTTTTGGATCCAGAAGGCTTGATGCCCGAAGATACCGTCAGGGGCGGTGGCGAAGGCTTTTCGCGAAAGGCTCCAGTGGTTAGCCTGCCGGTCGCGGTTCCAATTCGTACTTCCCTGTCCGCCGGAAAGACATGACCCATGGCCAAAATTCTCGCCGAGACCAAAGCAAAAGCCGACGCTTTTTACGCGCTTCATCGGGAAACCTTTATCATTCCCAATCCTTGGGATCGCGGTTCCGCCCGTATTCTTGCGCATATGGGATTCAAGGCGCTGGCCACCACCAGCATGGGCTATGCTTTTTCCATCGGGCAGCGGGACAATAGTCTGACGCGGGAGCAGACCCTGGCCAACGCCGCCGACATCGTGGCCGGAACCGACCTTCCCGTGAGCGCCGATCTAGAGAACGGTTTTGGCGACCGGCCGGAAGACGCGGCTGACACCATCCGTCTGTCTGAGGACAGCGGCATTGTCGGTGGTTCCATCGAGGATGCCACTGGCGACGGCGCCGCGCCGATCTACGATATCGGCCTGGCGAAAGAACGGGTACAGGCGGCCGTCGAAGCAGCGCGGGCGCTGCCGTACAAATTCACGCTCACGGCGCGCGCCGAGAATTTTCTCTGGGGCCGGCCCGATCTCGCCGACACCATCAAGCGGCTGCAAGCCTATCAGGATGCGGGCGCGGACGTGCTGTATGCACCGGGTCTGAGGACGCGCGAAGATATTGCGTCCCTTGTGTCGTCCGTGGATCGCCCGGTGAATGTGGTGATGGGGCTGGTGGGCGCGCCGCTCAGCCTGGAAGAATTGTCCAAGATCGGGGTGAGGCGCATCAGTGTGGGCAGTTCTTTGCAGCGCGCGGCGCTGGGGGCCTTCCTGCGCGCTGCGGAGGAAATGTCCACCAAGGGGACATTCACTTATGCGGTGGAGGCTGCTTCACCCAATGTCGTGACGCCGATTTTCGACGCTTATTTGCGCGAGATCTAAGACTGGGCGGTCAGCTCCCGGCCCTGCAAGACCACGCTGTCGGGGCCGCTTCTATCGCAGGGCCAACCCCAGTTTGCCCCGGGCGGAGCCTGGGTTAGGGTCGTCGCCGTCACAGTGTCGGGGCGCGGGGACCATGCAGAGGATGGAAAGGGTGGAGCAGGCACGGCCTGGTCTGTGGCGTTCCATCCTCGCGGCCGCCGCGGGCAATGTGCTGGAGTGGTACGACTTCACCGTCTACGCCTATATGGCGCCCTATATTGCGGAGAAGTTTTTTCCACAGGATGATCCCCTGACCGGATTGCTGGCGGTGTTCGCCACGTTCGGTCTGGGCTTTGTGGTTCGGCCGCTCGGCGGAATCGTGATCGGGCGCCTTGGCGACCGCAACGGCCGCAAGACCGCACTGGTGCTGACCATCCTGCTGATGGCGGTCGGAACGGCAGGCATCGGCCTGGTTCCGGGCCGCGATGTGGCGGGCATGGCGGCGCCTTGGCTGTTGGTGTTCTGCCGCCTGCTGCAGGGTTTTTCCGCCGGCGGGGAATGGGGAAGCTCTACAGCTTTCATTTATGAATGGGCGCCGCGCCATCGCCGGGGCTTCTTCTCCAGTCTGCAGCAATCCAGCGTCGCAGCGGGCATGTTGTTGGGGTCCGCTATCGCCGCCCTGTTCGGTACGATGCTGAGCAAGGCGCAGATGTCGGATTTCGGTTGGCGGCTTCCGTTTCTGCTCGGCGCGATGATCATTCCCATCGGCTTCTATATGTGGCGCCATGTCGAAGAGACGCCTGTCTTCATCGCGCAGAAGAGCCCGCCGGTGACCGCGCGCGCCGGGCTGCGGCTGGCGCTCCAAGCTGGCGGCATCATCGTGATCTGGACGGTCGCCTATTACGCCATTCTGACTTACATGCCGGTGTTCACGGCCCGCTATTCGCATCTGGGCGCCAGCGCCGCCCTTTGGTCCAATACGCTCAGTCTTTTCATTCTGGCCGTGACCATTCCTTTTTTTGGCGGATTGGCCGACCGCTTCGGGCGCAAACCCTTGCTGCTGATCGGCGCGGCCGGTTTTCTGCTGCTTTCCTATCCCTTGTTTTTGCTGATCGTAAAAAGCCAGAGCGCCGCGCCCGCCATCTTGGCCCAGATCGTTTTTGCGTTGCTGACGGCAATCTATTCCGGTGGTGCGCCTGCCGCCGTGACCGAGATTTTTCCATCGGCGTCCCGGGTCTTGTGGATGTCCACGGGATACAGTCTTACCGTGGCGCTGTTCGGCGGATTCGGGCCTTATATTTCGACTTGGCTGGTTGCGGCCACCGGCTCGCCCTTGTCGCCGGTTCTTTATATCGCCGGCTGCGCCTTGCTCTCGCTGGCGGTGATCGTGCCACTCAAGGAAACGCGTGATGACGGATAAGGAATTGCAGCCCTGGCAATGGCCGGAAGCGCATTGGCGCGGAATTCTCGATCAAGCGCGGGCGGGACGGCGGCTGAGGCCGAACGCTTGGCCGGAAGGCGCGCGCTGCGCCTTCGCGCTGTCCTTCGATTCCGATCACGAGACCAATGAATTGCGCGATGGCGGAAAATCCATCGGGCGGCTGTCCTGGGGTCAGTACGGCGCCCGCGTGGGCATGCCGCGTATCATGGGCCTTTTGAAGCGCCATGACGTGCGGGCGTCATTTTATGTGCCGGCCGTGACGGCATTGATCCATCCCGAAGAGCAAAAGGCGCTCGTCGCGGCGGGGCATGAAATCGGCATTCATGGCTGGATACACGAACTTAATTCGATTTTGTCCTATGAAGATGAGCGGGATTTGATGCTGCGAGCCTCGGACACGCTGACGGAAATCGCTGGTATGCGCCCGGTCGGGCTTCGCACGCCATCCTGGGATTTCAGCCCCTTCACACTCCAGATCCAGAAGGAGATGGGGCTGCTCTACGATTCATCCCTGATGGCGGATGAGGATTGTTATGAGCTTCTGCTTCATGGCGAGCCTAGCGGCGTGGTGGAATTGCCGGTGGAATGGGTGCGCGACGATGCGGTCTATTTCATGATGAACCGGTTCCAGGCGCAGCGGCCCTATACCCCGCCGACAGATGTGTTCGACATTTTCCGCCGCGAATTCGACGCCGCTTATGACGAAGGGGGGATTTTCCAGCTCACCTGCCACCCGCATATCATCGGCTATCGCTCGCGCATCTGGATTCTGGATGAGTTGATCCGCTATGCGCGGTCGAAAAAGGATGTCTGGTTCGCCACCCATGAAGAGGTGGTGCGCTGGGCCAAGGCGAACGCGGTCTAGCGCGGCAAAAAAGATAGCTCAGCAGCGGGAACATTTTCTCGCGTGCTGCATCCAATGGCGGAACGGGACGCGGATGCGTTTCGCCAAAGGAGAGCATCATGTTGAAGAGATTGATTTTTGCCGCGCTTTTGCTGAGCCCGAGTATGGCGCTGGCGCAAAGCCAGAAGCCCAACGACGCCCAGATTGCCCATATCGCCTACACCGCCGGGGTTCTGGACATCAGCGCCGCCAAACAGGCGCTGGCAAAAAGTAGTAGTGCCGAGGTCAAGGCCTTCGCCGGTGAAATGGTGCGCGATCATCAGGCCGTGAACGACAAGGCCTTGGCACTGGTGAAGAAGCTGAACGTCACACCGGAAGACAACGCCACCAGCCAGGCGCTTTCCAAGGCTGCAGCCACCAAACTTGCCGAATTGGGCAAGCTGTCGGGCGCCGCCTATGACCGTGCCTATGTCGAAAACGAGGTCGCCTACCATAAGACCGTCAACGGTGCGCTGAAGGATACGTTGATCCCCGACTCGCAGAACGCAGAACTCAAATCGCTCTTGCAAACCGGCCTGTCGCTGTTCACCGCCCATCAGCAACATGCCGAACATCTGGCCATGAGCTTGGCGAAATAAGACATGTCCTATCGCGTGAGCGCATGGCCGTTGCTTGGCGCGCTGTTTCTGGCTTGGGCAAATCCTCTCCCCGCCGAAGCCGCGCGCCAGGTGATCGAAATCCGCGATATGGCGTTCGGCAAGGCGCCGGCTGGTCTGAAGGCGGGCGACACTATTTTGTGGAAGAATATGGACATGTTCCGGCACACCGCCACGGACCGTAAAGGCAGCTTCGATCTGGATCTTGCGCCCGGCGCACAAGGCGAAATCACCCTCCGCGATCCCGGCGTGCTGGAGGTGATTTGCCGCTATCATCCCAACATGGTTCTGCGCCTGACAATCAGAAAGGCCGATTGATTGCATGCGGCAGACGGCGACAGATTATGCGGCGATGGCGGAAGAGGGATTGCTGCCGCTTGCCCGGCGCGGAGATCATGACGCGTTCCGCGCCATCATGCAGCGTTTCAATCAACGGCTGTTTCGGGTGGCGCGGGCGGTGGTGCACAGCGACGACGAAGCTGAAGATGTGCTGCAGGAAGCCTATCTCAAGGCCTTTGCCGCGATTGGAGGTTTTCGCGGCGAGTCGGGTTTGGCCACCTGGCTGACCGCCATCACGTTGAACGAAGCCCGCGGCCGGTTGCGCCGCCGCCGCCCAACCACGAGCCTGGATGTCATGGAAGAAATCGGGGTCCGCGTCATTCCTTTTCCCGGTCTGGCCGAGATACCGGACCCGGAAGCCGAAGCCTTGCGGTCGGAAGTGCGCGGCCTGCTGGAGAAGGCGATTGACGGCTTGCCGGAGGATTTTCGCATCGTCTTCATACTGCGGGAAGTCGAGGGATGCTCGGTCGAAGAAACCGCCGCGCAATTGCAGGTCAATGCCCAAACCGTGCGGACGCGCCTGTTCCGGGCGCGGCAGTCCTTGCGTCAATCGCTGGCGGCGAAACTCGCCAGCGGCGTGGACGGTGTCTTTCCCTTTATGGGCGCGCGTTGCAGCCGCATCGCCGACCGTGTCTTGGCGCAGATCAACGCTTCGGCGCCACCAGATTGAAGGGCGCGCCTTGCGGGTCCATGGCCTGCACCACCCACATGCTGCCGGGTACTTCCATCGGGCCGTTGAGGATATTTCCACCACCGGTCTTGATCTTTGCTATGCCCGCATCGATAGACGGCACGTTGAAATAATAACCCCAGAAGGGTGCGGGAACCGCGGCGGGCTTTGTCATCATGGCGCCGATTGCCGGGCCGCCCGCGGCAAAGAGCTGATAGGTGCCCATCGGGCCCATATCGATGGCCTGATCCTTGGTCCAGCCGAACAGCTTTGCATAAAAAGTGAAGGCAGCCTGCCCATCGGACGCCATCAATTCGTTCCAACCAACTGTACCCGGCGTGCCTATCGGCAAAGGCGGGGGCGCGTTCGCAACTAAGCCTTTGGCGGCATAGAAGACCGCACCTTGCGGGTCCGCGCCCATCGTGAAGCGAATGACGTTGGGCACTTCCATCGGTGCGATATGAATGGCGCCGCCCATTTCACGGATCTTTGCGGCCGTTCCGTCCACATCGTCGACGGAAATATATCCCAGCCATCCCGGTCGCGCGCCATGGCTGGCCATATCGGGCGTGATCGCCAGCATGCCGCCCACGGCGCGGTCGCCGATATGGAACAGCGTGTATTCGTGGCCCGAAACACCGGAATCCTTCGCGGTCCAGCCGACGACGTCGCCATAGAATTTCGCCGCGGCTTTGGCGTCGCTGGTGATCAGTTCATGCCAGAAGAATTGACCCGTCATGTCCGGTTCCTTTCTCTCTCTATTCCGCGGCGTTTTGATATTCGTCGTGGCGGCGAACGAAACTCAGCGTCCCGGTTTCATTGCGGCCCAGCGGCGTGCGGTCCAGAATCATCAAGGTACTCATTATTTCTTCCGCGCCGCGCGAATAGCCGGAATAGGTATGAAATATTTCGCCCTTCTTGTTCTTGAAGAAGGCGCTGAGGCCGAAGAGCTCTTCATTCGCGCGTTCGGACGGTATCGGTTGGAAATTATATTCGACCGAACCTTGCGCGATCTGCTCCTTGGTGAAGGAGACATGATAGTCGTAATTGAAATCCTCACCGAAAGAGGACGCCCAGGGGAATTTCCAGCCCATGCGGGTCCGGTAGGCTTCGATCTCGTTCAGCGGCGCGCGCGACACAGCCGTCCAGGTGACGTCGTGATTGTTCAGATGGGGCAGGGCGCCATCGACATGATCGGAAAGAAACGAGCAGCCGGGGCAGCCAGCCTTCCAGCCCGGGCCGAGCATGAAATGATAGACCATCAATTGGCTGCGTCCGTCGAACAGCCCCGCCAGGCTCTGGCGGCCTGCGGGCGTGTCGAAGTGATAATCTTTCTCCACACGCGTCCAGGGCAGCGCCTGCCGCTCGGCGCGGACGGCGTCGCGCAAATGGGTCTCTTCTTTTTCCCGAAGCAGAAGCGCCTTGCGCGCTTTCAACCATTCCTCGCGGCTGACAATCGGATGATCCATGCGGCACCTCCTGTCCCCGCATTCAAGCGGCGGAAAATGTTGATGTCAACCTTTGTACATTTGCGACACTGTTGCCGGTTGGCCCGGTTCCGTTTCCGCTAGTCGTGGTGCTGGAGGCCCCGGTTGATCAACTGGAAGAAGACCGGCACGAAAAAGATCGCCAGGATCGTGGCGGTCAGCATGCCGCCGATCACGCCCGTGCCGATGTCGTTCTGACTGCCCGCGCCTGCGCCCGATGCCACCGCCAGCGGGAACACGCCCGCCACAAAGGCGATGGAGGTCATCAGGATCGGGCGAAGCCGCAGCCGCGCCGCTTCCAACGCTGCTGCGCGCGCCGTCATGCCCTTCTTCTCGGCATCCACCGCGAACTCCACGATCAGAATGGCGTTCTTGGCGGAAAGGCCGATGGTGGTGAGCAGGCCGACCTGGAAGTAGATGTCGTTGAAAAGGCCGCGCAGGCTGGCGGCGGCCAGCGCACCGATCACGCCCAGCGGAATGACCAGCATCACCGAAAGCGGGATTGCCCAGCTTTCATAAAGGGCCGCAAGGCAGAGGTAGATGATCAGGATCGACAGCGCATAAAGCGCGGGCGCCTGGGCGCCGGACTGCTGTTCCTGGAAGGACAGGCCGGTCAGTTCATAGCCGATGCCCTGGGGCAGCTTCTTGAAGATCTTGTCCATTTCCTGGAGCGCCGTGCCCGAGCTGATGCCCGGCGAGCCCTGGCCCTGAATTTCGATCGACGGCAGGCCGTTGTACCGGGTCAGCGTCGCAGGGCCCAAAGCCCAGCTGGCCGTGGCGAAGGAGGAGAAGGGCGCCATGGTGCCGGTGCTGCTGCGCACATACCAGCGGTTCAAGTCTTCCGGCGACATGCGGTAGGGCGCATCGCCTTGCATATAGACGCGCTTGACGCGGTCGTGATCGATGAAGTTGTTGATGAAGGAGCTGCCCCAGGCCGCCGACAGGGTGGCGTCGATATCGGCGGTGGCAATGCCGAGCGTATTGGCTTTGGCCTGATCGATATCGATGTGCAGTTGCTGGGCGTCGTCCAGGCTGGCAGGGCGCACGCCGGCGAGCAGCGGGTTCTGCGCCGCCATACCCAGAAGCATGTTGCGGGCCTGGATCAAGCCTTCATGGCCAAGATTGCCGCGATCTTCCATTTGAAGGTCGAAGCCCGTGGCGATACCCAATTCCGGCACCGAAGGCGGCACGATCGGGAAGACCTGTGCATCGGGAATAGCCATGAAATTCATGAAAGCGCGCCGCGCGATCATGGAGGCACTTCGGTCGGCGCCGGGACGTTCTTCCCAGGGACGCAGACGGGCAAAGGTGATGCCGGCATTTTGACCGACGCCCAGGAAGCTGAAGCCGGCCACGGTGAACACCATGTCGACATTCTTCTGTTCGTCTTTGAGGTAATGGTTCGAAACCTGACGGGCGACGGACAGGGTCTTGGGCTGGGTCGTGCCCGACGGCAGATTGATCAGGTTGATGATGAAGCCCTGGTCTTCGTCGGGCAAAAAGCCGGTGGGCAGGCGATAGAACAGGCCGACCATGACCAGCACGATCACGGCATAAAGGACCATCACGATCCGAGAATGATTCAGAAACGATCCCAGATAGCGATGATAGGCGTCGCGCGTGGCGTCGAAGCTGGCATTGAACCAGGTAAAGAAGCGCCCCAGAATTCCGCCGCCATGCTGATGATGACCGCCTTCGACGGGCTTGAGCAGGGTGGCGCAGAGGGCCGGGGTCAGGATCAAGGCGCACATGATCGATAGCGCCATGGCAGAGACGATGGTGACCGAGAATTGGCGATAGATCACGCCGGTCGATCCGCCGAAGAACGCCATCGGCAGGAACACCGCCGTCAGCACCAAACCGATGCCGATCAGGGCACCGGTGATTTCCTGCATCGACCGCAAAGTGGCTTCGCGGGGCGGCAGACCTTCTTCGCGCATGATGCGCTCGACATTCTCCACCACCACGATGGCGTCGTCGACCAGAAGGCCGATGACCAGCACCAGGGCGAACAAGGTCAGTGTATTGATCGAATAACCCACGCCCGCCAGGACGCCGAAAGTGCCCAAGAGCACCACCGGCACTGCGACCGCAGGTACCAGAGTGGTGCGCCAGTTCTGCAGGAAGACATACATGACCAAAACGACCAGCAGGATCGCCTCGATCAGGGTCTTGACCACGTCCTTGATGGACAGGCGGATGAATTCGGTATTGTCGACCGGGAAGATCAGCTTCATGCCCGGCGGGAAAGTCGGCTCCATCGCCAGCGCACGCTGCTTCACGGCGTCCACCAGTTTCAGCGCATTGGCGCCGGGGGCGGGCATGATGGCGAAACCGGCGGCCGGATAGCCGTTCATTTCGCTGATGACGGCGTAATTGTCGCCGCCCAGTTCGACGCGGGCGACATCCGACAGATGCACCACCGCGCCATCGGGCGTGGTCTTGAGGATGATGTCGCGGAATTGTTCGGGGGTCTGAAGCTGGGACTGCGCCGTGACGGTGGCGTTCATCGCCTGACCGGGAACCGCAGGTTGTCCGCCGATCGAACCGGCGGAGACTTGAACGTTCTGCGCCTGGACGGCGTTGCGGATGTCGGACGGCTGCAGGCCGTAATTGTGCAGCTTGTAAGGATCGAGCCAGATGCGCATCGCATACTGGGCGCCGAAGCTCTGAATGTTGCCCACGCCGGTGACGCGGCTGAGCTGGTCCTGCATGCGCGACGCCATGAAGTTGGAAACGTCGAGCGTGGTGTAGCGGCCGCTGTCATCATACATGGCGACGACCAGAAGGAAGTTGGTCTGCGCCTTGGCTACGGTGACGCCAAGCTGCTGCACCTGGCTGGGCAACTGCGCCACAGCCTGCTGCACTTTGTTCTGCACCTGCACCTGGGCGATGTCGGCATTGGTACCCGGCGCGAAGGTGGCGGTGATCACCACCGACCCGTCCGAATTGGACGAAGATGAGAAGTAGAGAAGATTGTCGAGGCCGGTCAGCTGCTGTTCGATCACCTGGGTGACCGAATTTTGCACCGTCGCCGCGTCGGCGCCCGGATACATGGCGTTCACCGCCACCGCCGGCGGGGCGATGGTGGGATATTGCTCGACCGGCAGGCTGAAGGCGGCGATGCCGCCGGCCAGCATGATGACGATGGCAATGACCCAGGCGAAAACCGGCCGGTCGATAAAGAAGCGCGACAGCGACATAAGCGCTCCTTACTTGCTGGGGACAGGTTGCGGCGCGGACGGACCACCCTGGGCTGGCGCAGCCTGCGCCGGCATCGGATTGACTTTCATGTCGGGGCGGATGCTTTGCAGGCCCTGCACGATCACCTTGTCGCCGGCCTTCAAGCCGTCAACGACCTGCCAATTGCCATCCACCACGCGTGCGGTCTTGATCGTGCGCAGGCGGGCCATGTTTTCACCATCCACGACCAGAACCGTGGGTTCGCCCTTGGGGGTGCGGCCAACCGCCAACTGCGGCACCAGAATGCCGTGCGGATCGGTGCCCTGATTGACGGTGGCGCGGACATAAAGGCCGGGCAAAAGGAAATTGTTCGGATTGGGGAAAATCGCGCGCAGGCGCACGGTGCCGGTGGTCGGGTCGACCGTCACATCCGTGAATTGCAGCTTGCCCTTAAGCGGGTAGACGCTGCCATCATCGAGGACCAGTGTGACTTCCGCGGCCAGTGCGCCACCGCGATCAATCTGGCCGCCCTGCGCGGCGCGTTCCAGCGCCAGCAATTCCGAAGACGATTGGTCGATGTCCACATAGATGGGATCAAGAGTTGAAACGGTGGCGAGCGTGTTGGCCTGGTTCGCAGTGACCAGCGCGCCTTCCGTCACACTCGAAGCGCCGATGCGCCCGCCGATGGGCGAGGTGATGCGGGTGTAAGCAAGATTGATCCGGGCCGTTTCCAGATTGGCCTTGGCTTGCAGATAGGCCGACTGGGCATTGTCATTGTCCTGAGGCGCGATGGCGCTTGCCTTCAACAATTCGGCGAAGCGGACGGCCTTGGTCTTGGCGGCAGAAAGCGTTGCCGCCGCGCTGTCATACGCAGCCTGATAGGGCGCGGGATCGATCTGATAGAGCGGCTGTCCGACCTTCACCACGCTGCCTTCGGTGAACAGGCGCTTCTTGATGATGCCGGAGACTTGCGGGCGGATTTCGGAGACGGCGGTGGGATCGGTCCGGCCGGGAAGTTCGGCGGTGAGCTGGACCGGCTGTTCCTTGACGACAACGAACCCCGCCATCGGCGTCATCTGCGGCGGTTGCTGCTGCTGCCCGCAAGCCGCGACGACGGCCGCGACGAACACCATGACCGATAAATTGCGCACCATGAATTCCCCTCAAAACTCCGGCGATGCCGGCCCCGATTTGCGCGTTCTCCTACCAGAAGCCGCGCCGAACCCCAACCTGCCGCGCGTACAAATCCCGCCCGCACGCCAGCCTTTACGGATGATTTACATAGGAGGCAGGCGAGGAATTGTAAGGGGTTCCCCACCAAAGACCTGTGCCTTTACAGATGTTTTACAAAGGCGACGTCGCGGAAGCGGCCAAGTCCGGATCCAGCCAGAATTGGGAAACCGCTTTTTCGAGCATCGCGGCGTTTTCGATCCGGCAAAGTGTTGCTTTGGCCTCACGCCGTGTTGCAACCGTGCCGAGGGGGCCGTTTTCGACATACCAGCCCAGGTGTTTTCGGAAGACCTTGAGGCCGAGCGCATCGCCGTAAAATTTCAAAGACGCCGCCATGTGTTCCAGCAATATGGCGAGACGGGTTCGCGCATCAGGCTCAGCCATCACGGTACCTTGCGCCAAAGCAGTGGCCAGACTGGATGCAACCCAAGGCCGTCCGTAACTGCCGCGCCCGATCATGATTGCGTCGGCGCCTGATTGCGCAAGCGCGGTGCGCGCGCTGTCCAGATCGACGATATCGCCATTGACGATGACGGGAATTTTCACCGCCTGTTTGACGTCAGCGATGGCGCGCCAATCGGCTTTGCCTTTGTAGAATTGCTGCCGTGTGCGGCCATGCACGGTAATGGCTTTGACGCCCAGCTGCTCTGCACGCGCCGCGATCTCGGGTGCGTTTTTCCAATGCTCGTCCCAGCCCAGACGCATCTTTAGTGTGACAGGGCGGCTCGTACCTTCGACGGCGGCGCCGATCAAACGCGATGCGAGAGCTTCATCGCGCATCAAGGCCGATCCGGACAGTGCGCCTGTCACCTCTTTGGCGGGGCAGCCCATATTGAAGTCGATGATGTCCGCGCCCGCTTGTTCGGCCAATTTTGCGCCTTTGGAAATCCACTCGGCTTCGCGCCCGACCAATTGGATCACCATCAGAGGAAGACCCTCTCCGATGGCAGCACGGCGCACCACATCGGGGCGCCCGCGCGCGAAGCTGTCACAGGCTACCATCTCGGTGGCGACGTAAGGCGCGCCCTGCCGCGACGCGGCCTGGCGGAATGGCAAATCCGATACGCCGGTCATGGGCGCAATCAGCACCCGGCCGGGTATGGTCACATCGCCGATCCGAAAGCTTTCCATGGCGCGGCATTAGCCCTTTTTCCTGTATTTTTCCAATAGTTAAGGCTTTCGGGGCAAAAATCCGCGCATGATCCCGGTTCGGCTCAATCGTCTTGTCTCCCGTCTGATGCCGGTGCGTCCGGCTCGCCTGGACGGCGCGCGGCCCATCGCCAGCATCACCTTCGACGATTTCCCCAAATCCGCCTGGACCGTGGGTGGCCTCATCCTGGACCAGTACAAGGTACGCGCCACTTACTACACGTCGGGCCGGTTCTGCGGCCGCACCGAGGAAGGGCGTGTTTTCTACGATACAGACGATCTTTCGGCGCTGGCTGCCGCCGGGCATGAAATCGCCTGCCATGGCTATGCTCATCAGCCGACACCCGAACTTGCGTCGGTGGTGCTGGAAGAGGATTGGGCGCGCAACGCGGAATTTCTGCGCCCCTTCCTCAAAGGCGGTGCGGCCGAGAGCTATGCTTTCCCCTATGGCCTGGCGTCGCCGCGCACCAAGCGCTTCTATGCTCACCGTTTCACCAATGTGCGGGGCGTGCATCCCAGGCTGAACAATGGCCGGGTCGATCTGGCGCTGCTCAATGCCATTTCGATGGAACAGCGCTGCTGGGACAGCGAGGCTATCGCGCGTGCTATTCTCAGAGCCCGTCACGACCGGGCCTGGATCGTGTTCTATACCCATGGTGTCAGCGCCGAGCCGGGGCCTTATGATTCCACGCCCGCCATGTTGTCGGAGGTGCTGGAGCGTCTGGCCGAAGCGCGTATCGAGGTTCTGCCCATGCGAGACGCGGTGAAAGCTGCTGTTGGAGGAAGGTCATGACGCATCGGATTGCCACCGCGAATATGTCGCGCACCTGGACCTTTTTTGAAGGCGATTGGCACGAAGGCAATGTCGCGATCATGGGACCGCGCACCCAGAGCGCCTGGTTGGCGTCGGTCGTGTTCGATGGCGGTCGCGTTTTTGAAGGCGTGACGCCCGATCTGGATCTGCATTGCGCGCGCGTGAACCATTCGGCTTTGGCCTTCAAATTGAAGCCGGTTGTCAGCGATGAAGAATGGTTGGCCTTGGCCAAGGACGGAATCAAAAAGTTCGACGGCAAGACTGCGCTCTATGTGCGGCCCATGTATTGGGCCGATGCCGGCGTGGGTGGCGGCGTCAAATTCGACCCGGCGAGCACGCGCTGGTGTCTGTGCATCTATGAAGCCCCGATGCCCGAGCCTCAGGGCGCATCGATCACGCTTTCACCGCATCGACGGCCCACCATGGAAACCGCGCCAGTCGGGGCCAAGGCGGGGTGCCTTTACCCCAACAATGGCCATGCGCTTTTGGAAGCAGCGGGGCGGGGTTTCGACAATTGCGTCCTGCGCGACATGCTGGGCAATGTCGCAGAGCTGGCCAATGCCAATGTCTTCATGGTCAAGGACGGCGTCGCTTTCACGCCCGCCGCCAACGGCACATTCTTATCTGGAATTACCCGAGCGCGCGTGATCCAGCTCTTGCGTGACGATGGCGTCACCGTGATCGAAAAGACATTGCGCTATGAAGACTTTCTCGGTGCCGATGAAATCTTCTCAGCAGGAAATTTCAGCAAAGTCGCGCCGATGACCCGCATCGAAGATCGCGTAATGCAAGTCGGGCCGGTCTGCCGCCGCGCGCGCAAGCTGTATTGGGATTTCGCTCACGCCTGACGGGCGGTGGCCTGTGCGCGAATGCCGGACAGGGTCGAAACCGGCGTAATCCCTTCGCCGTCATATTTGACATGCAGGATCGAGGGCAGGCCCGAGGTTTCCGCGGCGCGGAAAGCAGGCGCGAAGTCTTCCGTCTTTTCCACCACCGCGCCGAAGCCGCCAAAGCTTCTGGCATAGGCGGCGAAATCGGGATTGACGAGTTCGGTGGCAATGACCCGGCCGGGATATTCGCGTTCCTGATGCATGCGAATGGTGCCGTAAAGACTGTTGTCGAACACCAGGACGATGATCGGCAGCTTGTACTGAACGGCGGTCGCAAATTCCTGACCGTTCATCAGGAAATCGCCATCACCATTGATCGAAATGACTTTGCGCTGGGGATGCAGCTGCTGCATCGCCACCGCCGCGGGCACGCCATAGCCCATGGAGGCCGATATCGGCGCGATCTGGGTGGCGAAATGCCGGAAGCGATAAAAGCGATGGATCCAGGAGGCGTAATTGCCCGCGCCATTGCACAGGATCGTATCGTCGGGAAGGTTTTCCCGCAGCCAGATCATGATGGCGCTGAGATTGACCGCGCCCGGTTGCGGCACGGGTGTTTCCGACCAGGCGAGATAGTCTTCGTGCGCGGTACGCGCTTCATCTGCCCAGACAGGAGTGCTGCGCGGCGTCAGACCGTCCAGCGCTTCCGCGAAGCGCTGCGGGGAGGCATGGATCGCCAGATGGGCTTGCCAGATGCGGCCCAGTTCCTCGGCGCCCGGATAGACATGCACCAGCTTGGTCTGCGGCTGCGGGATATCGAATAGCGTATAGCCCTGGCTGGTGGTTTCGTTGAGGCGCGCGCCCGCCACGATCACCAGATCGCTGGCTTTGGCGCGTGCCAGCAATTTCGGATTGGGCGCGAGGCCCAGATCGCCCGCATAATTTGGATGTGCGGGGTGAAACAAAGGGCTGCGACGATAGCTGGTCGCGACCGGCATCTGAAACCGCTCTGCAAAGCGCGTGGCGGCGGCGCAGGCTTGCGGTGTCCAGCGGCCGCCGCCCAACAGCAGCAGCGGGCGGCGCGCCTCCGCGATCAGATCTGCAAGATGCGCGATCTGGGCCGGGGCAGGTGCGGTTTCCAAGGCTTCGATGAATTGGGGATCATGGGCTTGCGCCTTGCCGGTCAGAACATCGCGCGGCAGGGCCAGCACCACTGGTCCTGGCCGTCCCGCCATCGCGGTGGAAAAAGCGCGGCCGACATATTCCGCCATGCGCGTAGGATCTCCGATTTCGGCGGTCCATTTGGTCATGCTGCCGAACACGGCGCGATAATCCAGTTCCTGGAATGAGTCGCGGTCTTTGGCTTTGCGCTCGACCTGTCCCACAAAAAGAATCAGCGGCGTCGAATCCTGATGCGCGATGTGAATGCCTGCCGAAGCATTGGTGGCGCCGGGACCGCGCGTGACGAAACAGATGCCGGGCCGCCCCGTCGCCTTGCCATAGGCTTCGGCCATCATCGCGGCGCCGCCTTCATTGCGGCACGAGGTTACCTGGATGCCGCTGTCGTAAAGCGCATCCAGAACGGCGAGATAGGATTCTCCGGGCACGCAAAAAACATGGCGCACTTTTTGCGCGATCAACTGGGCGACCAAAGCCTGTGCGGCGGTCTGTTCGGATTGCGATGGGGGGGAGGCAGGCAAGCTCATGCGAAGAACACTTTTTCCGTATACGCGAAATCATTCGGGGCGGGTGGGCGAGGGCCCTTATAGAGGCGCGGGTCCCGGCCATCCATATATCGTGAAACAATGCCGCTGACTTTTCCGTCCAGCAGGACGCCAAGCGCGCCGCGCAACAGGAAATGGCGGCCAAGCGCACCGGCACAACGTTCGAAATCTGCGGTCGACCGGCAATACATCAATTCCATGATCGGCAAATGAAGCTTGGTGAAGGCGCGGCGCCGGAACACGAAGGGCGAAATCTGCCCGTCCTTCTTGCAGACCAAACTGATAAGCCCCCAGGCGCGATGATCTTCCAGCAGCTTGCGTTCGGGAAGATCTGCGGGGATTTTCCGGCTGACGGCACCGCCGCTGAGGCTCAGTGCCGGCACGGTGATACTGCGTCCGAAATTGCACGGCTTCCAACCCAACGGCGCCAAGGTCTTGACGGTATGATCGGCGGGCGATGTGTTCAGATAGGTGACATGCTTGTGCTTGGTCGCCATCGCGGTCAGCAGCGTGGAATGGGTGCGAAATTCCGGCTCCACATACCAGGCCGAAACATTGCTGATGATGGTGTCGCCCCGGCGCGACGAGATGGTGAGCAACGCGCCCACAATCGTTCCATCCGCTTCCAACGCATAGCCGATGGGGGCCAGCCCTTCGACGGGCGGCAACGCGGCCACCTGCGCCAGGCCCTTGTCCCAGAAATCGCGGGTGTGGTGGGGAAAGCCGATCATGAACATGGCGGCAAGCCTGTCCAGGTCGCTTTCCGCGATCTGACGGCAACGCACACGCGGCGCGGTAGAAGTTTCGGTGGGCGGGGGCATGAAAATCCCTTCCAGACAGGGCCTTATCGCGCATTTCGCATTAGCGGAACGTTAAAGTTCCACAGCTACTCTGGGTTGGCATAATCCAGGCATTCGACATGTCCATCCAGGAAAAAATCTACGCCGAATTCGCGCAAGTCGCCCGCGAGCAGGAAAAGCAATTGGCCCCTCTGCGTGACGATCTGGTCCTGTTGGATTGCGGTCTGGATTCGCTCTGCTTTGCGATCGTGGTGGCAAGACTGGAAGACACTCTGGGTGTGGACCCCTTCACGGCATCGGAAGATGTTTACTTTCCTGTCACATTGGGCGAGTTCGTGAAATTCTATGAAAACGCCGCCGCCTGATCTGCGCGGGTGGCTGAAGCCTGGTGGCGCAGGCGTTCTTGCCGCGCGTGGCCATACCGTGCCGTTCGAGCGGCTTATTGCCGGCAATCCGCTTTCGGTCGACCCCCTGTCGCTGAAGGGGGCTCATGTCTTGCTTCGCACCGCGGATCAGCTTGAGGCCGGACTGGCCCTGATCGCTCTGGACGGTATCGCGGCTCGCATCGTGATCGCGCCGCCGGATCTCAAACCGGACTTCCTCGCCGATGTGATCCGCCGGGCGGAAATCGACACGCTGGTCGGCGAAGATGAAGCCGGCTCGGAATTGCGCCGGGTTTTGGTATCCCGCGATGTTCCGGCGGGTTCCGGCGCTCCGCTTGAGAGTGGTGGGGTGGAAACCGAATGGGTGATGTTCACCTCCGGCACCACCGGCGCGCCCAAGATGGTGGGCCACACGCTGAAGGCGCTCACCGGCGCCATCCGGCCGACGGACGATAAAATCATCTGGGGCACCTTTTATGACATACGCCGCTATGGCGGCCTGCAGATATTCCTGCGCGCGGTGCTGGGCGGGGCTTCGCTGATCCTGTCGGACACTGCGGAGAGTGCCGCGGAGTTTCTGGAACGTCTGGGCCGGGATGGCGTGACCCATCTGACCGGAACGCCATCGCATTGGCGCCGTGCGCTGATGAGCCCGGCCATGGCCCAAATCGCGCCGCGCTATGTGCGCCTATCTGGCGAAATCGCCGATCAGGCTGTGCTGGATAGTCTCAAAGCCCGGTTCCCCGATGCTGCGATGGGCCATGCCTATGCTTCGACGGAGGCTGGGGTGGGATTCGAAGTGACGGACGGGCGCGAGGGCTTTCCGGACTCTTTCGTCGGCGGCACCGGGCCGGTGGAAATGCGGGTGGTGGACGGCTCTTTGCAGATCCGCTCATCGCGTATTGCGTCGGGTTTTGTCGGCAGCACCGACCGGTTGGGCGAAGAAGGCTTCGTCGATACCGGCGATATGGTCGAGTTGCGCGGCGACCGTTATTATTTCGCGGGCCGGCGTGGCGGCATCATCAATGTCGGCGGATTGAAGATTCATCCCGAGGAAGTCGAAGCCGTGATCAACCGCCATCCTGCCGTGCGCCAGTCGCGGGTCTCGGGCCGCAAAAGCCCTATCACCGGCGCCATTGTCGTGGCCGAGATCGTGTTGGTGGATGGGCAGAACCCGGAAGAGGCAAAAGAAGAAATCCTGCGTCTTTGCCGTGCCAATCTGAAGCCGTTCCAGGTTCCCGCCATGGTGCGGCCGGTCGCGAAGCTGGAATTGAGTGCGGGGGGGAAATTGGTGCGCCATGCGTAACATACTCGTCACAGGCGGATCGCGCGGCATCGGTCTTGCCATCGTCCGCAAGCTTGCCACCGATGGCTATAAGGTCTTCGCGCTTTCCCGCCGGTCTACCGCTGAACTGGATGCGGCCATCGCCGCAGCCCCCTCGGGTGCGGTAAATTTCGTCCCCTTTGATCTGTCGCAAATCGACGGCATTTCCGAACTGATCCGGGAACTGAAAGCCGAACACGGGCCTCTGTTCGGGCTGGTGAACAATGCCGCGGTTGGGAGCGAGGGCCTGCTCTCGAACATGCACAGATCCGATATCGAAAATTTGATCCGGCTCAACACGCTGTCGCCCATCCTGCTCACCAAATATGCCGTGCGCGGGATGATGACGACGGGCCAGGGGCGGATTGTGAATATCGCCTCCATCATCGGTTTTACCGGCTATAGCGGCCTCAGCGTTTATGGCGCCACCAAGGCTTCGATGCTGGGCTTTACGCGCAGCCTGGCGCGGGAAGTGGGGCGCCTTGGCGTCACCGTGAACGCGGTTGCCCCCGGCTTTATCGCGACCGAGATGACGGCAGGCATGACTGACGAGCAGCGCGCCAAAATCGGGACCCGCAGTGCGCTCAAGCGATTGGCAGAGCCCGAAGATGTCGCGAATGCGGTGAGCTATCTGATGAGCGACGCCGCGAAAAACATCACCGGCACCACCATCACGGTGGATGCGGGCAACACGGCTTAAAGCGCCAGCGTCTCGCGCACGCTGTGCGGCCAGTCCTGCATTTTCGGGCCGTGCAGGACGAACAGCGCCACTGCCAGGCGATCCATACCGAAGGCGACGCAGCCGGTGTGCAGCACTTCGCCTTGCCGGTTGTGCAGGCCCCAGACTTCGCCGAAATGCTCCAGGTGATAATTGAAGCTCATGCAGGCGGTAGGCTTTTCCGCCGACAGGACCGGCACCAGAAGTTCGAACTTCAGCGCCTGCTGCAATTGGCTGGCCGCCATGATCGCACCGACGCGGCCGAAGAAGGGATCATTGGCGACATCCACCTTGTAGCGAAGCCCGATGGAGTCGGCGATTTCCTGCGCACGGGCAATCCAGGGCTGGCGGAATTCCTGAATCTGGTCCGGCGTGCCGATACAGACATATTCGCGCATCCGGAAAGTCTGAAAACGGTCCAGGCTTTTTGACGGCTCATGACGAAAGCAATCGCTGGCGACATCGAAGATATAGCCTTCGTCCGGCACCACGCCCCGCGCCGCGGCGATGGGATAGATCGGATAGCAGGCTGCCGGAGATAGAACGAGGTCAGACGGCTTGAGGTCCTCGGTCCAGCTGCCTCCGGCTTCATCCTTGGCGGCAGACGCCATGATCTGGCGTTCGCTTCCTTCCAGGCAAGCGACAGCGCCGACCAGATTGGGGAAGCTATGCAGATAGCCCTGCTTTTCCAGAGACGCGCGGCTCATCACCGGGGGGAAGCGAAAGACTTCGGCGCGCGCCGGACGATGGCGCGTGATCAGCGCGGCCAAGGCCTCCACCACGCTTTCATAAGCGCCGGTGCGGCCATAGACCCCGTCGACGCCCGAAGGTTGGAACAGATGTGCCGCCAGCCCTTCCAGATGTCCGTCATCATGATGATGCCCGCAAGTCGGGGCGGAGTTGGCGAGGCTCATGGTTCAATCGCGAATGGAGGAAGGGATATCGGAGAGAAGGGTCGAGGAAGACAGGCTCGACAGGATGCGGTCATTGTTGATCATGATCGGCGCGGACAGGATATCGCGCAGCGCTCGGCCCGTAGAAATGTCGGTATCGTTGCGATAGCCGGTAAGACCCGTCGCCCGCATCGCGGCCATCACGGTTTCCACCGCCAATTCCGAGGCATCGACTTTCAAAAGGTTGATCGCGGTCTGAAAATCCACCGTGCTCAATGCTTTGGGATCATGCGCCGCGTTTTCGTAGCGCGCCAGGGATTGGGCGATCAGGGCGCGCAGCGAGCGCAGCGCGGCCAAGGATTTCACGAAATGCGGCATGCCCGGCGGGAGGTCGCCGCCCGCGCGCGCGGCTTTGCGCATGAATTTGCGGGCCCGTTCCACCGCACCTGCCGACACGCCGCACCAGACGCCGGACCACATCAGATGCGAGGTCGGCACCATGCTTTGGGTATGGATCATGCCATAGGGTACCGGCATGATCTGGTCCACATGACCTTCGGCCTTGAGCGAGAAGCCGGCGCTGCAAGTGCCGCGCATTCCCAGCGTGTCCCAACCGCCGGTTTTTTCCAGCACATAATCTTTCTTTTCGAGCACGACCAGAACCTGGTCGGAGCTGTCCGCATCCGCCGCGCGGCGCGCCGTGGAAACGATGGCATCGGCCTGGGCGCCATAAGAGATCACGCTGGCATTGCGTAAGAGCTGGATTGCGTCGCCGCTCCGTTCCACGGGCGCTTCGGACGAGCGCACATTGCCGCCACCGCCGCCTTCGGTGGTGGAGGAGGCCAGCAGCAATTGCTCGGACACCATCCGCACCATGAAGTCGCGATGCCAGGCGCTGTCCATACCGTGATGCACGACACAGGCGGCCTTCACCTGATGCATCGCGTAGATCATGGCGGTGGAGGAGCAGGCGCGGCCAAGCCGGTAGCAAACGTCCACAACCTCGCTGACGTTTTTCTCTTCACCGCCCAGCGCGGCCGGCACCATGATACCCAGCAGACCTTCGGCTTTCAGGGCGGTGATGGCTTCCAACGGGAAGCGCGCCTCCGCATCCACCGCGCCGGCATGAGCGGCCGCGATGGCGGCTGCTCTCTCCATCCGTTCGGTCAAGGGTTCGATTTGCATACGGGGTTGCGAGAGCGTGTTCAGCATGGAAATCCTAGGCGGCCGGTGGATCAACCATATTGGGAAATACTGAAACAACGATGAAACTGCACTGCTAAAATGGGCGCAGCGTTAACGCGGAATCATAGCTTTACGGTCGGTTCGTAAGGCGCACCGCGCTTTGGGGGTTTGTTATGTCGGCTTTAGAACGGATCGCGGCTATTGCGGTCCAGATGCTTGCCAAGCGCGGGAGTACCAGTTTTCCGGCACCCGATACCAATCTGCGCGAGGCGGGATTGACCTCGCTCGACATGGTAAATCTGATCCTTGCCGTCGAGGGGGAATTTGACATTGAAATCCCGCAAGCGGCTATGACACCGGAGAATTTTGACACGATTGCCGCGATGGTCGCCCTGGTTTCCCATTTTTCTTCGCTGATGTGAAAGACAGGCTGCGATGCCGCTCGACCGTCACGCGCGCCGTTTTCTGGAGATGCTGGCTGCTGCCGGGCAGACCCGTGGGCGCTATGGCGATGTAATCGAGCGCAGGCGCGCTTTGGCCGATCTGGTCGATCTGGTCGATCCACCCGGTATGGAAACCATCGGCGGTGTGCGCGATCAGCCGCTCGACGTAAATGACGGAATCATTACGCTTCGGACATATTCGCCGCTCGGCAAGCCCGAACGTCTCCTGCCCGGACTTCTCTTTTTTCATGGTGGCGGCTGGGTGGCGGGAAATCTAGAGACCCATGACGGACTCTGCCGACGCCTCTGCAATGAAAGCGGCTGCCGGATTATCGCGGTGAATTACCGCCTGGCGCCCGAGCATGCTTTTCCAGCGGCCTTGGATGATGCGTTTGCGGCGCTGTCCCATGTCGCGGCGAATCCGCGGGAGTTCGGCATCGATCCCGATTGTTTGGGCGTAGCGGGAGATTCTGCGGGTGGCGGATTGGCGGCGGCGCTGTGCCGGGAGGCGCGGGATCGGAACGGTCCCAAGATCGCGTTCCAATTTTTGATCTGCCCCATCCTGGATGTGGCGCGTGAATCGGCAGCCCGAACCGAATTGCGCGATGGCTATTTTCTGGACGCGGAAACGCTCGCGCGTGACCTGGAGCTTTATTGTTCCGGCGCCGATCTTTCGGATTCACGTTTGTCACCGCTTCTGGCGAGCGATTGTACGGGGCTTCCGCCCGCCTATATCCATACCGCGCAATTCGATCCTTTCGGAGACGAAGGGGAGGCCTATGCGGCCAAGCTGTCGGATGTCGGTATTGCCGTGCATGGCCGCAACCATCCCGGCATGATCCATTTTTTCTACTGCATGCAACGCATGATCCCCTATGCGCGTCAGGCAGCGCAGATCATGGGCGCGGAAATCCGCTATGCGGCGCAATTGCCGCCACCGGTCGAGCGCCGCCGTCAGAAGCGGACGAGACCGGACTTGATCCGCTCATAAAGCGCTGCATCGAGCGGCACATAGCCATCGCCAAGATCGGCATAAAGACTGCCGGACCCGTCCGCCGGTTCGTATCCTTCTTCCGCCAGGTTGGTCTTTTTCGGCTTGAAGGTTTCGGTGAGGGCAAAGCTTTCGACCAGCCGCAAGAAAAGCGGGCAGGCATAGCCGGGCAGACGTGCTTTCAGATGGGCTTTCAGGCCATCTATCTGAAAATCCGGCCCTGTTTCCAGGGCCGCCATGCCGGCCTTGCCGTCGGCACCGGGCACGGACACGCCATAGACATTGGCCGCGATGATGCCGGGATATTGCGCCAGCGCTGCCGCCACTTCGGTGGTGGCGACATTCTCGCCCTTCCAGCGAAAGGTATCGCCCAGCCGGTCGACAAAATAGAAAAAGCCTTGTGCGTCCTGTCGCATCAAATCGCCGGTGCGGACATAGGCATCGCCCGCTTCGAAGACATTGCGCAGAATTTTTTTCGCCGTCGCCGCTTCGTCGCTATAGCCCTCGAACCGCGAAGCGCCATCCGCGATACGGCCGATGGCCTCGCCGGGTTCTCCGGTGGTCACTTTCTGGCAGAAGCCGTTTTCGCCGCGCAACGGCTCGCCATCTTCGCCGCGTCGGACCAGCGCAATCCCGAAGCGATGGCGGAGAAAGCCGGGGATGCGTCCGATTGCGCCCGGCTTTCCGTCCGCATTGTAAAGCGAGAAATTGCCCTCGGTGGCGGCATAGAATTCCAGGATCGCGGGAATGGCGAAGCGCTGCTGGAACCGTTCCCAGATTTCGCCGGAAAGACCATTGCCGCAGGCCAGGCGAAGCTTGTGCGCTCCTGGGGTGGCGCCCGATTTCAGCAGATAACGGCAAAGCTCGCCGATATATTGGAAGATGGTGGCGCCGCTTTCCGCGACGTCGCACCAGAAGGCGCTGGCCGAGAATTTCTCTCTCAGAATGACTGCGCCACCTTTGAGCAACACGGCGCCCGATGCGACCACGCCGCCCACCGAGTGATACATGGGCAGGCAATTATAAAGCCGGTCGGTGGGCTGCGCCTGCATCATCCCGGCAAACCAGTGCGTCCACATCATCACCCGGTGGTGACTGACATGGGCCGCTTTGGGCAGGCCCGTCGTGCCGGAGGTGTAGATCAGCAGGGCGGGGTCGTTCAGGGTGACGTTGCGCTCTTCTGTTTCCGCGAGGGGCTCGCCAGGAAAATCCGCGACGGCCTGGGTGAAAGCCGTATCATAAATCCAGATCGGGGCGGCGGAGCCTATATCCGGCAGTATCGGTGCCAGCGCTTCGGCGACGATAATGTGACGGGGCGCGGCAACCGCGATGCAATGCGCCAAGGCCGGGCCGGACAGATTGGTATTGATCAGTGCCACGACCCCGCCGATGCGCGTGATGCCCAGCCAGATGGCGAAATAATCTGGGCGGTTTGGCATCAGCAGCGCCACCACATCGCCTTTGCGCACGCCGTGCGTCAGCGCCCAGCGCGCATAACGCCGCATCTGCGCGGCGAGATCGGCATGGCTGAAATTTTCGCTTGTGCCGAGCAGAGCGGGGGCGCCTGCAAATGCCTCGCCAAGCTCTTCGATTACGCGCGGATAGACCCGCTCCGGTTGCACACCGATGGCAGCGGTCATTTCCAGCGCGCTCAGCCAGGCCTTGGAGCCGGAATTTTTGTCCGGTGGGGAGAGTGACGCGTTCGTCATTTTGTCTCGAAACGAAACGGAATTCTGTGAAATTAACAGCCTCACACTGCCATCGTGTTAATGCGATGGGGTCTTGTCGGCAAGGTTCGTTAAACACCTGTGTCTTAGACTTGTCTCATTCAATACGGGCTTGGGTCATGCGCGCGGAAACCATTGCGATTCATTCTGGCTTCGATGCCGATCCCGCCACCAAGGCCGTGGCGGTTCCGATCTATCAGACCGCTTCCTACGTTTTCGACAGCGCCGATCACGCCGCCGCGCTGTTCAACCTGGAAGTGCCGGGCTACCGCTATAGCCGCATATCCAATCCTACGGTCGCGGTTCTGGAGAAGCGCGTTGCCGATCTTGAAGGCGGGGTTGCGGCGATCGCCGCGGCATCGGGGCAGGCGGCGCTGCATTACGCTTTCGCCAATGTCGCGGATGGCGGGGGGAATATCGTTTCCACCGCCCAATTGTACGGGACGACCCATACGCTGCTGGCGCATTTGCTGCCGCGCTCGAACATTACCGGGCGTTTTGCCGACAATGGCACGGCGGCGGAAATGGAAGCACTGGTCGATGAAAATACCCGCGCCTTGTTCTGCGAGAGCGTCGGCAATCCCGCGGGCAATATCTGCGACATAGAGGCCATCGCCAAGGTGGCGCATGCCCATGGCGTGCCCCTGATCGTGGACAATACCGTGGCGACGCCGATCCTGGAGCGGCCGTTCGATCATGGCGCCGATATCGTCGTGCATTCTCTGACGAAATTTCTGGGCGGCCATGGCACGGCGATGGGCGGTATCGTGGTGGATGGCGGTACCTTCGATTGGATGGCGCATGCCGAACGTTTCCCGCAATTCACCCGGCCCGATGAATCCTATCACGGTCTGGTCTATGCCGATCATTATGGCCGCGCTGCCTTTACCGGCCGCATTCGCAGCGTGCTTCAGCGCGCCACCGGCGCCATTCTGTCGCCGATGAGCGCCTTCATGCTTCTGCAAGGCATCGAGACCGTGGCGCTGCGGGTTGAGCGCCATGTCGAGAATGCGCGTGCGGTGGCCGAATTCCTGCGCGCCGATCCCAATGTGGAGTGGGTGCAATATGCGGGCTTTCCCGAAAGCCCCTATCATAAGCTGGCGCAGAAATATCTGAATGGCCGCGTCCCGTCGCTTCTGACGTTTGGCGTCAAGGGCGGTTTCGAGGCGGGCAAGGATTTCCATGACGCGCTCAAGCTGATCAAGCGGCTGGTCAATATCGGCGATGCCAAATCATTGTGCTGCCATCCGGCTTCCACCACCCATCGCCAGATGCCGCCCGAAGAGCAAAAAAAGGCTGGCATCACACCCGAAACGATCCGGCTTTCCATTGGCATCGAGCACAAGGACGATATCATCGCCGACATCGCCCAGGCGCTTGCCGTGGCGGGGCAATCCCAGATCGCGCGCAGGATCGGCTGATGGCGGATAGCGGCAGGAATCTCGAGAATTTTGCCTTTGGTCATCGCGGCACCCGGGCCACGCTGCATATCGCGCTGGTCAACAACATGCCGGATTCCGCGCTTCGCGCCACCGAGCTGCAATTCGCCCGCCTAGTGAAGGAAGCTTCCGGGAATTTCGATGTCCGGCTGCATCTTTTCGCCATGGCGGAGGTGCCGCGTGGCGAGGTGGCGCGGTCCCGCATGGAAGGCTTTTACGGGGACGCAGCCGATCTGCCGACGTCAGGCATGGATGCCTTGATCATCACCGGCGCCGAGCCGCGTGAGGAAGGTCTGGAAGAAGAGCCTTATTGGCATGCTCTCACAAGGTTGATGGATTGGGCGGAAAGCGGAACGGCTTCGACCCTGTTTTCCTGTCTGGCGGCCCATGCGGCGGTGCTGCATTTCGACGGTATCGCGCGCCGTCCCTTGCCGAAGAAGCTGAGTGGCGTTTTCGACAGTCTTCGGACCGTCGATGACGTTCTGCTCACCGGTATTCCGCCACGTGCCGCCACGCCGCATTCCCGCAAGAACGGTCTTACGGAAAGCGACTTGACAGCGCGTGGCTATAAGATCCTGACCCGGCTGACCGACGGTTCGGTGGATCTGTTCGTGCGCGAAGGGCGTAGCCGCTTCGTCTTTCTGCAGGGCCATCCCGAATATGGGGCGGAGGCTTTGGGCCGGGAATATCTGCGCGACATGGGGCGATATCTGGAAGGCAAGGGGACTCGCCCCTCCATTCCGGAGAATTATTTCGACCGCGTCACGGAGAATGCGCTTCAAGCGCTTGATGCCCGCCAGGCGCCGATCGCCCATTACAATGACGTGGTGATGGCCGCTGTGCCCCTGCAATCCTGGCGCAGTCATACGCTCAGGCTGTTTTCCAACTGGATCGCGGGTATCGCCGCCGACAAGCCCCGCCGCCGTGCCAGCCGCGCAGCGGCGGTTCAGCACAAATCTCCCTGACCTTGCCAAGGTTCCATCCGGCGCCTGTTGCAAACCTGCCCTGCGCCAGGGGAAATCCCCCTGTTGCGGTGCGGTATCCCGGCAACATTGCGGATTTGTCGCGCGCTGTTTCAGACGGGGCCTTCTCCCTGCCTGCCCCCTCCACTAAATAGAGTGCTTCGGCGGGGGCCGGATAGAAGATGGCGTCTCTGGTTTTTTGGGCAGGCGAGGTTTTGGCCGGGCTGGCGCTTTTGGGCGCGGGCTATGCCCTGGCGGCTGCCTTTCTGGCAGACCGTTTCATGCGGGGGCGGGCGGCTGGTGCCGCGACCTATCCCGCCGTGAGCATTCTCAAGCCCCTGCATCTGGGCGAACCCGGCCTTTCTGAAAATTTGGAAAGCTTTTTTGCCCAGGACTATCCGGGCCCGGTGCAGATCGTTTTCGGTGTACACGATCAGAACGACCCCGCCATCGGGATCGTGAAGGCGCTGCAGGCTCGCTATCCGGAACGTGACACCGTGATCGTGGCGGATGGCGCGTTGCATGGTTCCAACGCCAAGGTCTCCAATCTCATCAATATGCTGCCGGCGGCGCGCCATGATGTGCTGGTTCTGTCGGACAGTGACATCACCGTGTCACCCCACTGGCTGCGCCAAGTTACCAGCGCGCTGGCGGCGCCGGGCGTAGGGCTGGTGACGTGCCTTTACACGGGCGAAGTGGCGCAAGACGGCAAAGGGTTCTGGTCCACCTTGTCGGCGATGGGCACCTCTTACGATTTCCTGCCCAATGTGGTTCTGGGCACCAGCCTGGGTCTGGCGCAGCCCTGCATGGGTTCTACCATCGCACTGCGCCGCGCCATGCTGGACGAGATCGGCGGTTTCATGGCCTTCGCCGATTACCTCGCCGACGATTATGAAATCGGCCGCGCCGTGCGGGTCCGGGGGCACCGGTTGGCCATCCCGGCCATGGGAGTGGGCCATACCGCGACCGAAGCCAGCGCACGCGACCTGTTCCGCCACGAGCTGCGCTGGACACGCACCATCCGGACCGTTAATCCCCTGGGGCATCTGGGCAGCGTGGTGACATTCGGGTTCCCGATTGCGCTGTTATCGGCGCTGTTGCTGGATTTCTCCTGGCCCAGCCTGGCGATTGTGGGAGTGACCCTGGCGGCGCGGCTATTCCTCAAATATCGCGTCGATGGTATTTTTGGCACCTATGCGGGTCCCTTCTGGCTGTTGCCGGTGCGGGACCTTTTGAGTTTTGCAGTGTTCGTGGCGTCGCAATTCGGCGAGACCGTGCATTGGCGGGGAAGCCGCTTTTCGGTTGAACCCAGCGGTGCCCTGTCACAATCCTGAAGGTAGTTGTTCATGACGATGAAGTCCCTCTTTCTGCAGGCCCCGTCCTTCGACGGTTACGATGGCGGCGCCGGTGCGCGCTATCAGATGAAGCGGGAGGTCAAATCCTTCTGGTTTCCCACCTGGCTGGCGCAGGCTGCCGCCATGGTGCCGGGTTCGCGGCTGATCGATGCGCCGCCGCACAATCTGTCTTTCAAGGACATCGAGGAAGATGTGAAGGCGCACGAGCTGATCGTGATCCACACTTCGACGCCCAGCTTCAAATCCGATTGCAAGACCGCGCGCCTGGTGCGCGGCATCAACCCCACCGCCAAGATCGGTTTCATCGGCGCCAAGGTGGCGGTCGAGCCGAACGAAAGCATGGAAGCCTGCCCCGAACTCGATTTCGTGGCCCGCAATGAATATGACTTCACCATCAAGGAATTGGCGGAAGGCGCGGACTGGTCCACCATCAAGGGCCTGACTTATCGCGACGCCAATCGCCAGATCGTTTCCAATCCGGAACGCGAAATCCTGGTGGACATGGACAAGCTGCCCTCGGTGCTGCCGCTCTACAAGCAGCTCGAGGTGAAGAAGTATTTTGGCGGCTATCTGCTGCACCCTTATATGAGCTGGTACACCGGCCGTGGCTGCAAATCGCGCTGCACCTTCTGCCTCTGGCCCCAGACCATCGGTGGCCACAAATACCGCTTCATGTCGATCGAGCGCGTGGTCCGGGATGTCCAGTATGTGAAGGACAATTTCCCCGAAGTGCGCGAAATCTTCTTCGACGACGACACGCTGACCGACAATCACGACCGCGTGGAAGAACTGGCCAAGGCGCTGGGTCCGTTGAACGTCACCTGGTCGTGCAATGCCAAGGCCAATGTGCCGCGCAAGACCTTGGAAGTGATGAAGGTCAATGGTCTTCGCCTGCTGCTGGTCGGCTATGAATCCGGCAACCAGCAGATTCTGCACAACATCAAGAAGGGCCTTCTGGTCGACGTCGCCAAACGCTTCTCCAAGGATTGCCGCGAATTGGGCATCGTCGTGCACGGCACCTTCATCCTGGGCCTGCCGGGCGAGACCCGCGAAACCATTCAGGAAACGCTGGCCTTCGCGAAGGAAGTCAATCCGCGCACCTTGCAGGTGTCGCTGGCCGCGCCGTATCCCGGCACCTTCCTGTACAAACAGGCCAAGGAGAATGGCTGGTTCGCGTCGGATGTCGATCTTTTGACCGATGACGGCACGCAGATTGCGCCGCTCAATTATCCGCATCTCGGCCACACCGAGATTTTCAATTCGGTGGAGGATTTCTACAAGAAATTCTATTTCCGCCCCTCCAAGATCGCGGAAATTGTGGGCGAGATGCTGACCTCGCGCGACATGCTGGTGCGGCGTTTGCGTGAAGGCGTGGAGTTCTTCCAGTTCCTGCGCAACCGCGAAGACATGATCGTTTCCTGAACTTGAAGGGCTTGATCGTCACGGCGGACGATTTCGGCGCCGCCATCGCGGTCAATGAGGCGGTAGAGCGTGCCCATCAGGACGGCATTCTCACCGCTGCCAGCCTGATGGTCTCGGGCGCGGCCGCGCAGGATGCCGTCGCCCGCGCCCGCGCCATGCCATCGCTCCGGGTCGGCCTGCATCTGGTATTGGTGGAGGGCAGGCCGGTTCTTCCCGCCCGCGCGGTGCCCGATCTGGTGGATGCGCAGGGTTTTTTCCGCACCGACATGGCGCGGGCCGGCGCGGCGATGTTCTTCCTGCCCAAGGTCCGGGCCCAACTTGCGGCGGAGATCGAGGCGCAGTTCGCGGCCTTTGACGCGACCGGCCTCAAGCTTGATCACGTCAACGCGCACAAGCATTTCCATCTGCATCCCACTATCGCCGGTTCGATGATCGCCATGGCGCGGGCCCATGGTGTGAAGGGCGCGCGCGTGCCGCTGGAACCGCAGGCCGTCCTGCGCCGGATCGAGCAGCATCCGGCCAACGCGACCGTGGCGCTGACTGCGCCCTTTGCCCGGGCCCTGCGCGCCCGCTTCCGCCGGGCCGGAATTGCCGCGCCCGATCAAGTCTTTGGTCTGGCCTGGTCCGGCGCCATGACCGGACCCCGGCTGAAAGGGCTGTTGGAACACCTGCCAGAGGGGCTTTCGGAGATTTATATGCACCCGGCAACGGGGTCCTATCCCGGTTCCGCGCCCGGCTATGCTTACGCTAAGGAATTGCAGGCGCTGACCGATCCGGGCATGCCTGCCATCATCGCTGCGGCGGATATTCGCCTTGGCGGCTTTTGCGACTTTCCGGTACAATAGCTTGCTTCGGTAGCCGGGCTGGCTGCCAAGAAATTCAAGGACTTAAGAGCATTTCGATGAGCAGTCCGGCTTTCGCCATTCCGCCTGACCTTTCCCGCGACACCGGCATCTGGCCGGACGATGGTCCGATCCGGATCGGCAGCGACGAACACAAACGGTTGTTCTGCAAAACCTTGCTGGACACCTTCGATCCCTATCGGCCCGCGGTGCTGGACTGGCCCCGGTTGGGCGAGGAAGCGGAGAGGCGCATTACCTCTCTGCCGATCTGGGATATCGCGGTGCAGACCGAAAATCGCGCGGGCCTGAATGTCTGCACCTATGCCGAAGGCATTCCCGATCCCCTGCTGCGCAAGGCTGTCGAATTGAACGGCTTTGAAGAACGCCGCCATCGCCATGTGCTGGCCAATCTGGTCGAGGCGTATGGCATCAAATTGGCGCCCGAGCCGGTTTATCAGCGGCCCAAAGACCCGGAATGGTCTTTCATGGTCACGGGCTATAGCGAGTGCATCGATTCCTTCTTCGCTTTCGGCCTGTTCAAGGCGGCGAAGGACACCGGTTATTTTCCACCCGAGTTGGTCGGGACGTTCGATCCGGTAGTGAATGAAGAAGCGCGGCACATCCTGTTCTTCGTCAACTGGATCGCCTGGCATCGCCGCAACATGCCTTTGTGGCGCCGGCCCTATTTCGAGTTGAAGGTGTTGGCCGTCTGGGCGTTCCTGGTCTGGGAGCGTATCGGCATCGCATCCAATGTCGGCAATGGCGAGCAGGATTGGAATTTCACCGTCAATGGCGCGAGCCAATTGGGCGCCGACGTGGACATCGGAGAGCTTATCGCCATCTGCGTGTCGGAAAACGACCGGCGGCTGGCGCCTTATGATCAACGCCTGAAGCGTCCCCGCTTCGTGCCATTCATGGCGCGCCTGGCGCTGAAATTCGTCGGATCCAAGAAAAAGAAGGTTGGCGCATGAAAATCGGATCGCAGGACCATCGCGACACTTTCTGCCGCCATTTCATGCAGACCTATACGGAGTATGATCCGGATACGTTGCCCTGGCCGGATCTGGACGAGGCGGCGCTGGCGCGCCTCAAATCCGTGCCCTTCTGGGAAGAGGTTTTCTATACCGAGCGCCGCGCCGGGGCGATTGTCGCGGCCTTTACCGAAACCGTCACCGACCCGGTCTTGAAGGAAGCCATCGCGCTGCAAGGCTTCGAGGAAGCCCGGCACGCCAAGCTGATCCGGGTGATGATCGAGAAATACGGCATCGATGCCGCCGAGCGGCCGCTGGAAGATGTCAGCGACAATGTCGAAACCCGCTTCAAGGATTTCGGCTTTGGCGAGTGCATGGATTCGTTTCTCGGCTTCGGCGTCTTCAAGATCGCGATGCAGTCGGAATTCCTTCCCAAGGAAATGTTCCAGATCTTCGAAACCCTGATGTACGAAGAGACGCGCCACATCGTCTTCTTCGTCAACTGGATGGCCTATTCCCAGGCACAGAAGGGTGCGTTCGCTAAAGCGCTGCTGCCGCTCACTTCGTTCCGCTATTATATGCGCGCGGTTGGCCGAATGGTCGGCACTGCCCAGCGCGGCAAGGAATTGAACGACGGCAAGGATTTCACCGCCACCCAGGCGTCGGTCTTCCTGGACGGGTTCACCTTCCGCCGCTTCCTGGAAGATTGCTATTCCGAAAACAAGCGCCGCATGGGCGCGTTCGATGCGGAATTGCTGCGCCCCAGCTTCCTGCCGCAGTTGGCTGAGACCGCGCTGGGCGCGTTGCGCCTCTGGAGTTTCCGCGCCAAGCCGCTGCCGGCCTGACGCTTGTCGGGAAATCGGCCATGAAGTGGGGCGTTGTCACCGCGCTTGTCGCCGGGCTGGTTGCCGCCGTTTGGCTGGTCTGGGCAATCGGCTTTGACGCCGTTCTCGGCGCCATCACGCGCGCGGGCATCGGCGGGTTGGCGCTTCTTTGCCTTTATGCGCTTGTCGTTTTCGTGGTGCTGACGGCGGCGTGGATTTTCCTTTTGCCGCAATCCGAACGCCATGACGTGCGCGACTTTTATCTTGCCCGGCTGGTGCGCGATTCCATCGCGGAAATTTCCCCCTTCTCGCCGGTCGGCGGCATGGTTGCCGCGGCACGGTTGATGATCCTGCGCGGCATGAATGCAGGCTATGCCGCCGCTTCCGTCGCCGCCGACGCCACCACCGAGGCCATGGCGCAAGTGGCCTTCCTGGCCTTCGGCATCGCGTTGGGCGTGGCGCATTTTCGCGATCTGGACAGCGCCAGTCCCCTGACGGAAGCGATGGTGGCAACATTATTGTTGGCGATCCCGGGCATCGCCGCACTGATCCTGCTGCAGAAGAAGGGCGCCAATCTGGCGGAACGGATCGCGCTCAAATTCTTCCCGCAGATGAAAAGCGGCACCTCGTTCCGCGATGCGATCCACGATCTTTATGATGCGCCGTCACGGCTGGCGGCGTCTGCTTCTTTGCATCTTCTGGCCTGGATCGGCGCGGGTGGCGGCACCTTCATTTCATTCCGTCTGGTGGGGGCCGATATCAGTCTTGCCGACGCGCTGGCGTTGGAGGCGCTGCTTTGCACCTTACGCTCCATCGCCGCCTTCGTCCCGGCCGCATTGGGTGTTCAGGAAGCGGGCTATGCCATGCTGGCGCCGCTGTTCGGGCTCCCGGCCGAAATGGGGTTGGCGGTGTCTCTGCTCAAACGCGCGCGCGAGATTGTGATCGGCATTCCGGCGCTGCTGTATTGGCAAAGCGTCGAAGGGCGAGCCGCGTTGCGCGAAGCGCATGAGCCGGTCCAGCGAACCGGCGAAAGCGGCGAGCGCCGCGAGCTTAAGCGAGCGGCCGGACCGGAGCTTCATCGTGAGTGATACCATTCTGGTGACTGGCGCCTCCGGCTTTGTTGGCGCCGCAGTCGCGCGCAAGGCGCTGACGCGCGGCTTCAAGGTCAAGGTGCTGATGCGGCCCACCGCCAGCCGCGCCAATATCGAAGGGCTGGATGTCGAGATCGCGCCGGGCGATATGCGCGATGCCGCTTCCATGACGCAGGCGCTGAAAGGCGCGCGCTATCTGTTTCATGTCGCCGCCGATTACCGGCTTTGGGCGCGCGACCCGTCCGAGATCGCGCGCAACAACCTGGAGGGCGCCCGCGCCACCATGGCGGGCGCACGGAAAGCGGGTGTGGAGCGCATCGTTTACACATCGTCGGTCGCGGCGTTGAAGCCGGGCAATGGCCAGGCCGTGGACGAAACTTCGCGCCATAGCCCGCAAAGTGTGATCGGGGCTTACAAGCTCAGCAAGCTCCTGGCCGAGCGTGAAGTCGAACGCATGATCACGGAAGAAGGGTTACCTGCTGTGATCGTGGCGCCGTCCACGCCCATCGGTCCGCGCGATATCAAACCCACGCCCACGGGACGTATCATCGTGGAAGCCGCGGGCGGACGCATGCCCGCCTTTGTCGATACCGGCCTCAATCTGGTGCATGTCGATGATGTGGCGGAGGGACATTTCCTGGCTCTGGAAAAAGGCCGGGTCGGCGAGAATTATATTCTGGGCGGCGAGGACGTGACCCTGGCGCAGATGCTGGCGGATATTGCGAGCTTGGCGGGCCGGCGACCGCCCACCATCAGTCTGCCGCGCGGACCATTATTTCCCTTGGCCTACGCTGCCGAAGCCGTGGCGCGGATCACGGGCAAGGAACCGTTCCTCACCGCCGATGCGCTGCGCATGTCGCGCTACAGGATGTATTTCTCATCGCAGAAGGCGCGCCGCGAATTGGGTTATGCCGCGCGCCCCTATCGCGAAGGTTTGAAAGACGCCCATGCCTGGTTCGTCACCCAAGGTTATATCCGATGATCGCCGGAGCTGTGCTGTTCGGCTTTCTGCCGCTGGCCATATGGCTCACACTGCTGCTGGCGCGGCGTGGTTTCTGGCTGATGCGCGAGCGCGACACCAATCCGGTTGCCGAACCTGCGGCATGGCCCGCCGTGGTGGCGGTGGTACCCGCCCGCGACGAAGCCGATGTGATTCAGCACAGTATCGCCAGTCTGTTGGCGCAGGATTATCCGGGCGATTTCCGCGTCATCCTAGTGGATGACCAATCGGATGACGGCACCGGTGACCTGGCGCAGGCCTTGAACGATCCACGTTTGACGGTGATCGGCGGCGAGCCGCGTCCCGCAGGCTGGACGGGAAAATTGTGGGCGATGCGCCAGGGCGCACAGAAGGCCAGCGTATCGTCACCGGAATTTCTCTGGTTTACCGATGCGGACATTGCGCACACGCCGGACAATCTGCGTCAGCTGGTGGCGCGGGCCGAAACCGAGAACCGCGTAATGGTGTCGTTGATGGCGCGGCTCTCCTGCCGCACATCCGCGGAGCATTTCCTCATTCCCGCCTTCGTGTTCTTTTTCGACATGCTGTACCCGTTTGGCGCCGTCAACGATCCGAAAAGCAAGGTGGCGGCGGCGGCGGGCGGATGCATGCTGGCGCGGGCGCGCGCACTGGAAAGTGCGGGCGGCCTGGACGTCATCCGGCACAATATCATCGATGATTGCGCCTTGGCACGCGTGATGAAAAAGCAAGGCTCGATCTGGTTGGGGTTGACTGATCGCTCTGTCAGCCTCAGGCCTTATGAAAAGCTGTCCGATATTCGAAAGATGGTGGCGCGTTCGGCCTATGCCCAATTGGGGTATTCGCCATTGCTTCTGTTGGGCACGCTTCTGGGCCTGTTTGCCGTTTATATCGCGCCGGTCCTGGGGGCTTTGTTCGCGATGTATTATGTCCAGCTCGCCGCCTATCTGGCCTGGGTGATCATGGCGATCATGTTCCAGCCCATCTTGCGCTTCTATCGGCTCTCACCTTTGTGGGGCCTTGTGCTGCCTTTGATCGGGGCATTTTATGCCGCCTTCACGCTTGATTCCGCGCTCCAGCATTGGGCGGGCAAAGGCGGAATGTGGAAGGGGCGGGCGCAAGCGCCGGACGGGAAGAACGCATGAGCGAAGCCCAAACGCTTCAATCGGGCAAAGGCCATAACGACGAGAATTTTCCCGTCGCGTCCTTTTTGATTGCGCCCCGGCATCGTCCGCCGGTGATGGCCTTTTATCGTTTCGCGCGCTTTGCCGACGACATCGCCGACAATGCGTCGGCCTCTGAAAGCGAAAAGCTCCGGCTGCTGGAAGAGATGCGCACCAGTCTGGTGGGGACAAGTCAGGCGTCGCCGGAAGCGGTGGCTTTGCGCAAAGTCCAGATCGAGCATGGCCTCACCGATCAGCATGCGCTCGATCTTCTGGAAGCCTTCCGCCGCGATGTCACCAAGCTGCGCTATCGCGACTGGGACGAGCTGATCGATTATTGCCGTTATTCCGCCATGCCGGTGGGACGCTTTGTGCTGGATGTGCATGGCGAGAGCCCCGCCACATGGCCCGCCAATGACGCGCTGTGCGCGGCTTTGCAGATCATCAATCACTTGCAAGATTGCGCCAAGGATTACCGCGATCTGAACCGGGTCTATATCCCCGAGGACGCCCTGGCCAAGAACGGGCTGGATACCGCCGCCCTGGATCAACCGATGGCGGCCCCGGCTTTACGCGAGGTCATTGCCGGTCTTGCCGGGCGCAATGGCCTGTTTTTGACGCAATCCCGCCCCTTTGCCGGGCAGATCCGGGACAGCAGGCTTGCCTTGGAAGTCGATCTCATTCAAACCCTGGCCGAAGACCTGAATGCCCTTTTGATCCGCCGTGATCCTTTGTCGGAAAATGTCCATCATTCCAAAACCGACATGGTCGCGTTGTTTCTCAAGCGGCTGCCGGGTTTCGCACTCTCCCGCATGATGCGCCGCCGATGAGCATGCAAGAAAATTTGACACCCTCTCAGGTCGCCGCCGCCCGCAAAAAAGCGTCCGGCAGTTCTTTTTATCTCGCCATGCGGCTGATGCCCAAGCGCGAGCGCGATGCCATGTTCGCGATCTATGCCTTCTGCCGCAAGGTCGATGACATTGCCGATGACGGGTTAGGCACGCGGCCCGAACGGCATGAGAAGCTGGAATCCTGGCGCTACGATCTGGAAGCGCTTTATAGCGGCCAGGTGCCGCCGCGGGTTGCGTTTCTGACCGCCGCGGTAACGCAATTCGGTCTGCGCAAAGAAGACTTCTTCACCATCCTGGATGGGATGGAGATGGATGTGGCGGAAGACATTGTCGCGCCCGATCTGCCCACGCTCGATCTTTATTGCGAACGGGTGGCGAGCGCGGTGGGGCGTTTGTCGATCAAGGTCTTCGGCATGGAGGAGGGGGCTGGCTTCGAGCTGGCGCATCATCTGGGCCGCGCGCTGCAGCTGACCAATATCCTGCGCGATATCGATGAGGATGCGGGCATTGGCCGTTTGTATCTGCCGCGCGAATATCTTTTCGCCGCGGGGTTCAAATCACTCGATCCTAAGATGGTGGTGTCGGATCCCCGCGTGGATGAGGTCTGCCGCAAGGTCGCCGAGCTGGCGCACACTTATTATGACAGGGCGGCCGCGATACTGGCCAAAAAGCCCAAGGGACGGATCGTGACACCGCGTCTGATGGGCGCCGTATATGGAGAAATCCTGACCGCAACCGAAGCGGCTGGGTTTGCGCCGCCCCGCCGCCGTGTTTCGCTGTCGCGCGGCAAGCTTTTGTCCTTGTTGTTGCGCATGGGCTTCGGCTAGCGCGATGGCGGCTGGAAGCGAGATCGTAAAACCGCATGGTCCCCGGCGCGCCTTTGTGATCGGCGCCGGGATTTCCGGGTTGGCGGCAGCCACCGCATTGGCCGCACGCGGGGTCGCGGTGACGCTGTTTGAAGCCGCGGGCCAGGCCGGTGGTCGCTGCCGGTCCTATTACGATCCGACGCTCGATCAAGTGATCGACAATGGCAATCATCTGGTTCTTTCCGGCAATGCCGCCGTCGGGCGCTATCTGGATCGCATCGGCGCGCGCGGCTCGCTGGTGGGGCCGCGCCGCGCCATCTTTCCTTTTGCCGATCTCAAATCCGATCTGCGTTGGGTGTTGCGTCTGAATGGCGGGCCGCTGCCCTGGTGGATCACGTCGCGGGCGCGGCGCGTGCCCGGCACCGGGCCCGGTGATTATCTGGCCTATGCGCCGCTCATGTTCGCGAACCGCCGCGCCACCGTGGCGCAGACCGTTCCGGTCAAAGGCGCTTTGTGGGACCGGTTGATGCGGCCCTTTCTGCTGGCCGCTTTGAACACCGAGCCGGAATCCGGTTCGGCACAGCTGGCGGGGCAGGTGATGCGGGAAACCTTTGCGCGCGGCGGCCGGGCTTGCCGTCCGCGGATCGCCACGCCCACGCTGGCGGCCGCTTTCATCGATCCCGCACTGGCCTATCTTGAAGGCAAAGGCGCGAAAGTCGAATTGGGCAAGCGGCTGCGCAATCTGGTGATGGACCGCAACAAGGTTCTGGCGCTGGAATTTTCCGATGCCACGGTGCCGCTCAACGGAAATGACATGGTGGTGCTGGCTGTGCCGCCCTGGGTGGCGAAAGACCTGCTGCCAGATCTCACGGTTCCCACCGAATTCTGCGCCATCGTCAACGGGCATTTCAATTTCCCGCCACCCAAGGGGGCGCCGCCTATCCTCGGGGTGGTCGGCGGCACGGCGGAATGGGTTTTTGCTTTTCATGACCGCATCTCGGTCACCGTGTCCGGCGCTGACGCCATTGTGGACCGCGACCGGGAAGAGTTGGCGCGCACGCTCTGGAGCGATGTCTGTGCCGCCTTGCGGATTACGGCAGACTTGCCGCCCTGGCAGATCGTCAAAGAGAAGCGGGCCACCTTTGCCGCGACGCCCGGCGAAGACATGAAACGGCCGCCCGCCAAAACGGAATGGCGCAATCTGGCGCTGGCAGGCGATTGGACCGATACGGGCCTTCCCGCCACGCTGGAAGGCGCGGTCCGCTCCGGCGAAACGGCGGCCGCTTTGGCGCTGCGCAGCCTCGCCCTATAGTCGGCCGATGAACCAGCTTTCGCCCCATGATTTCGCGGAAGTGGAAGGCGCCATTCGCGCCGCCACCGACGCCGTCCTGGGCGAACAGCGGCCGGACGGGCATTGGGTCTATGAACTGGAAGCCGACGCCACCATTCCGGCGGAGTATGTGCTTCTGGTCCATTATCTGGCCGAGACGCCCAATCTGGAACTGGAACGCAAGATCGGTGTCTATTTGCGCCGCATTCAGGGCGCGCATGGCGGCTGGCCGCTCTATCACGAAGGCGCCTTCGATATTTCCGCGACGGTGAAGGCGTATTTCGCACTCAAAATGATCGGCGACGATATCGATGCGCCGCATATGGTGCGGGCACGCGAAGCGATCCATGCGCGGGGCGGCGCGATCCGGGCAAATGTCTTCACCCGCATTCTTCTGGCGCTGTATGGCCAGACCAGTTGGGCCAATGTGCCCACGGTGCCGGTGGAACTGATCCTTCTGCCGCGCTGGTTCCCCATTCATCTGTCGAAGATGAGCTATTGGGCGCGCACGGTGATCGTGCCGTTGCTGGTGCTGACGGCCAAACGTCCTTTGGCGCGCAATCCGCGCGGGGTGCATATCGCCGAATTGTTCCTGCCGGGCGTACCGGCGGTAAGCCCGCGCGCCCCGCATCAGAGCGCGGGCTGGTCGGCGTTCTTCACGGCCCTGGATTGGGGCTTGAAGCGGTTCGAGCCCTTCTGGCCCCAAAGCCTGCGGGCCCGGGCTGTGGAGAAATGCCGGACTTGGACGACCGAACGGTTGAACGGCGAAGACGGGTTGGGCGCGATCTATCCCGCCATGGCCAACAGCGTGATGATGTTCGACGTGCTGGGATATCCCGCCAACCATCCCGACCGCGCCATTGCCCGCCTTTCGGTCGAGAAGCTGTTGGTGGTGAAGGAAGGCGAAGCCTATTGCCAGCCTTGCGTCTCTCCCGTGTGGGACACGGCCCTGGTGGCGCATGCACTGCTGGAAACAAAAGACGAGAAAGCGCTTGCCGCCGCCGCGCGCGGGCTGGAATGGCTGAAGCCGCTGCAGGTGCTGGATCTGAAAGGCGATTGGGCCGAGGAAAAGCCGGATGTGAAGCCGGGCGGTTGGGCGTTCCAATATCGCAACGATCACTATCCCGATCTTGACGATACCGCGGTGGTGGTTATGGCGATGGACCGCGCCGCCAAGGCGGGTGTGGCGGCCGGTTATGAACATGCCATCGCGCGCGGCGCCGAATGGGTCGATGGCCTGCAAAGCCGCAATGGCGGCTGGGGCGCCTTCGACGCCGACAATTCCTATTATTATCTCAACAATATTCCCTTCGCCGATCATGGCGCGTTGCTGGACCCGCCCACCGAGGATGTTTCCGGGCGTTGTGTGGGCATGATCGCGCAGCTGGGCGGCGACAAGATACGGCTGGATGCTGGCGTCGCCTATTTGCGCAAGACCCAACTGGCGGATGGTTCCTGGTTCGGCCGTTGGGGCGTCAATTACATCTATGGCACCTGGTCGGCGCTGGCGGGCCTGAATGCGGCGGGACTTGCGCCCGATGACGACACGCTGCGCCGAGCCACGGATTGGTTGGCCGCCATTCAAAACTCGGACGGCGGCTGGGGCGAGAATTGCGACAGCTACAAGCTGGATTACAAAGGCTATGAGCCTGCGCCCTCAACCGCGTCACAGACCGCCTGGGCACTGCTGGGGCTGATGGCGGCAGGCCAAGTGGATCATCCGGCGGTCGCGCGCGGCATTTCCTATCTCAAGCGCACGCAGGAGCCGGATGGCTTGTGGAGCCAGGCGCATTATACCGGCGGCGGCTTTCCGCGCGTCTTCTATCTCAATTATCACGGCTATCCGAAATTCTTCCCGCTCTGGGCGCTGGCGCGCTATCGCAACCTCAAGGCCGGCAATTCGCGCCGCGTCGAGGTAGGCTTGTGAGGGGTAGATGACCGTTCTCGCCGTCACCGGATTGAAGCGTGAAGCAGAGATCGCGGGCGGCGATGGCGTGGTAGCGATGGCGGGCGGCGGCGATGCCGGGTCGCTTTCGCAAAAGCTTGATGCCCTGCATGGCGACATCAAAGGTGTGATTTCCATCGGCCTGGGCGGCGGCCTCTCGCCCTTGCTCAAGGTGGGCGATGTGGTGATCGGTGACCGCGTGATCGCGGGCGGCGAGGAGTGGCGCTGCGATGACCATTGGCGCGTATCGTTGGCCGCCCGGCTGAACGGCGCGCATCAGGGGCCGGTCGCTGCCAGTGATGTCATTCTGGAGAATGCGGACTCCAAAGCCGCGCTTTTCGCCAGGACGGGCGCGTTCGTCGTCGATATGGAAAGTGCGGTGGCGGCGCGTTTCGCGGCAGCGCGCAAATTGCCCTTCGCGGTGCTCAGAGTGATCTCGGACGATGCCCGGCATGTGCTGCCGGAAGCCGCTCTGGTGGCGATGAAGCCGGATGGCGGCATCGCTCTGGGGCGTGTGCTGGGCTCGCTGCTGCGTCATCCGTTGCAGGTCCCCGCCCTGATCCGCACCGCGCGGACATCGGGCAGGGCCTTTTGCGAATTACTCCGCTGCCGCGGCCTCTGTGGTGTCGGACTTGCCCGTCCGGATCTGTGACATCTTGGTCTCGACATGGCGAGAAAAGACGAATTCCGCCGGCCGTTGATGTGACAGGTCGATATCGGGCGCCATCGGACCTTCGGTCTTCACGCCGCGCATCAGGATCGGCAGCATTTTGAGCGGATGCTTGATGGCATCGGTCGCCGCCGTGCCTTCGAAGCCGCAATGCACCATGCAGTTGGCGCATTTCTCATACTTGCCGACGCCGTATTTTTCCCACTCGGTGCCTTCCATCAGCTCCTTGAAGGTTTTCACATAGCCTTCGCCGAGCAGATAGCAGGGCTTCTGCCAGCCAAAGACGGTGAGAAGCGGCATCGACCAGGGCGTGCATTCATAGGTCTGATTGCCGGCCAGGAAGTCCATGAACAGCGAGGAATTGGTGAAGTCCCAATTCTTGCCACCATTGCCGCGCGCCAGAATCTCGCGGAACATCGTCTTGGTACGCTCGCGGTTCAGGAAGTGCTGCTGATCGGGCGCACGCTCATAGGCATAGCCCGGCGAGACGGTGATGCCGTCCAGGCCGATCGCCATCATCTCGTCGAAGAATGTGGCGGTGCGCTCGGGATCGGTGCCGTCGAACAGGGTGCAATTGATCTGGACGCGGAAGCCCTTGCTCTTGGCCAGCTTGATGGCGGCGACGGCCTTCTCATAGGTGCCGTCCAGGCAGACTGACTTGTCGTGCATCGCCTTGTCGCCATCCAGATGGATGGACCAGGTGAAGTTCGGATCGGGCTTGTACTGGTCGATCTTCTTGGTCAGCAGCAGCGCGTTGGTGCACAGGATCACGAACTTGTCGCGTTCCAGATAGCCTTGGACGATCTTGGCCATGTCGCGGTGGAGCAGGGGCTCACCGCCCGCGATGGAGACGGCGGGCGCGCCGCATTCATCGATCGCGTCCATGCATTGCTGATAGGACAGACGCTGGTTCAGGATTTCGTCCGGATAATCGATCTTGCCGCAACCGGCGCACGCCAGATTGCAGCGGAACAACGGCTCCAGCATCAGCACCAGCGGATATTTACCGCCGGAAAGATGCTTCTTCATTACATAGGCGCCGATCTTGGCGGCCTGTCTCAGCGGAAGACCCATGTCATGCCCTCAATTCGGCCGGGAGACGGAACTCGATATGTTCCTTCTTGCCGTCCATCTGTTCGACTTCGACAGTCTCGATTTTCGATAGGGCGTCGATCACATGACGCACCAATTCTTCGGGCGCCGACGCGCCTGCGGTCAGTCCCACCACGCCCTTGCCGCGCACCCATTCCGCCATCAGCTCGCTGCCATCGGCGATGAGATAGGACGGAATGCCTTCCTCGATACCGATTTCGCGCAGACGGTTGGAGTTGGAACTGTTCTTGGCGCCGACCACCAGGATCACATCGGCCACCTTGGCCAGTTCGCGCACCGAGGTCTGGCGGTTCTGGGTGGCGTAGCAGATGTCGCTGGTTTCCGGGCCGACGATATCGCTGAAGCGCTTCTTCAGCGCCACGATGATGCCTTTGGTGTCGTCGATGGAAAGCGTGGTCTGGGTGATATAGGCGACCGGCTGATCGACGGGGATCGGTAAGCCATCGACATCGCCTTCCGACTGCACCAGATGCACCGGGGCGCCGACCTGACCCATCGTGCCTTCGACTTCGGGATGTCCGGCATGACCGATCAAAATCAACGTCCGGCCATGGGCGACATAGCGCTTGCCCTGATTGTGGACCTTCGACACCAGCGGGCAGGTGGCGTCCAGCACCGGCAGGCCGCGCGAGGCCGCGGTCTTCACCACCGATTGGGGCACGCCATGGGCGCTGAACACCGTGACGGCGCCTTCGGGCACTTCGTCCAATTCTTCGACAAAGCGCGCGCCTTTGCTTTTCAGCGCATCGACCACATGCTTGTTGTGCACGATCTCGTGGCGCACATAGACGGGCTCGCCGAACTTATCGAGCGCCTTTTCCACGATATCGATGGCGCGGACCACTCCGGCGCAGAAGCCGCGTGGTTGGGCAAGAATGACTCGCATATTTCTTCCTTGATGCCGCTGACGGCTCCTCCAGGGACCTGAAGGGGCGGCGGCTTCGTCGCAACGCAGCATGGCATTGTCCCGCATAGGCCGCCCTGAAATCAACCCCTATGGACCAGGGGTCTGAACCGTCATTTTTCGTTGCCTTCCCGGGGGTTGCCAGACCAGATTGTCGCATCGCGCACCCCGAGGCTGGATTTGGGGGGCCAAGCCAGCCATAGGGCAGTGCATGGGACATTTGGATACGACCAAGGACTTGGACAAGACCGCCTTGCCGCGGGCCATCGCCGCCAGCGCGGCGGCCGTCGATTCGGTGCTGGAGACGGTGTTGCCCCGCCCCCACGGCCCCCAGGGCCGGGTCCAGGAGGCGATGCGTTATGCCACCTTTGCCGGGGGCAAGCGCCTCAGACCCTTCCTGGTGCTGCACTCGGCACGACTGTTCGGGGTCGATGACGCTTTGAGCCTGCGGGTCGGGTCGGCCATCGAAGTGCTCCACACCTATTCGCTGGTCCATGACGATCTGCCTTGCATGGACGATGACGATCTACGGCGGGGCCGCCCCACCACCCATATCGCTTTCGACGAGATGACGGCGGTCCTGGCGGGTGACGCATTGCTCACCGTCGCGTTCGAGATTCTGGCCGATGCCAAAACCCATCCCGATGCCGATGTGCGCATCGCGCTGGTGGCCAGGCTGGCCGAGGCTTCCGGTCATGACGGCATGATCGGCGGCCAGGTGATCGACATGCTGGCGGAGCAGAGCTTCGGCCTGGAGGATGTCGTCAATCTGCAGCGGCTGAAGACCGGCCAGCTCTTCGAATTCTCCTGCGAGGCGGGACCGATCCTGGGTCGGGCCAGCGCGGAAGACCGTGCGCGGCTCCGCGCCTATGCGCGCGAGATGGGCGTGGTGTTCCAGATCACCGACGATCTTCTGGACGTGACCTCGACCGCCGAGAAGACCGGCAAGGCCGTGGGCAAGGATGCCGATATGGGCAAGGCCACGCTTGTGACTTTGCTGGGCGTTGAAGGGGCGCGTGCCGAAGCCGAAAAGCGTGCCCGCGCCGCCATCGCGGCGCTGGGGCCTTATGCGGACAAGTCGCCCGAATTGTCCGGTCTGCCGTTGTTCCTGCTCGACCGGGAGTCCTGAAACAGGGTTCCGGGCGGAGATATTCTGTCCTTTTTTCACCGAATTTTTGCCCGCATGCCGCAGCATATTGGCGGTCTCATGCGTTCCCCGATTTGGACGCGTCCTATTTGACGAGGCATTTGGATGATCAATCGTTTCGCGCAGGCCTTCTCATTGGCCGTTCTGGTTCTTGCCGCTGCCGTTCCCGCCCGGGCGCAGGGCAGCGATCCCGCCGCAGCCACGGTGCAAGGCTTTTACGATTCGCTGGTCGCCAGCATGAAGGCGGGCGGCACGGCCAAGAGCCGTTATGAAAAGCTGAAGCCCGCGGTGGAACAGGCCTTCGATATTCCCGGCATGACGGCGCTGTCGGTGGGACCGAGCTGGTCCTCCATTTCTTCCGCCGATCAGAAAGCGCTGACCGACGCGTTCGAGCGTATGACCATCGCCAATTATGCCGGCAATTTCGACAGCTATAGCGGCGAGAAATTCATCGTCGATCCGGCGGTGATCGCGCGTGGACCGGAAAAGCTGGTCAAGAGCTCGCTCAAGCCTGCCAGTGGCGACGCGATTCCCTTCAATTACCGGGTCCACGAAGCGGCGAATGGCGGCTGGAAGATCGTGGACGTCTATCTGAACGGCAATATCAGCCAGCTCGCGCAGAAACGTTCCGATTTCGGCGCGACCCTGAAAACGGGTGGGCCGCAAGGCCTGGCGAAGAAGATCGATGCGCTGGCGGATCAGACTCTTAACTAACCCCCTCTGCCTGCGCAGCTTGCTTTTGCACGTCGGCTTACGCCGGCGTGCAATAAGCGCTGCTACGGCATCTCCCCCGCCAGCGCGCTATCGCGCGCGCGGGGGAGGCGGGCCTCGGCATGTTTCAACAATCGTTAGATTAGCTTTTCATGCGCGCGGTCTTCGCGCGCGGGCGGCGGCCCCAATAACGCCGGGCTCACGAAAAGCGTTGTCACCATGGTCCAGAACAGCGAGATCATCAGAAGCTCGCCCATGCTGGCGGTGCCGGGATGGCGTGAGAGCCATAAGGTGCCGAAGCCGGATGCGGTTGTGGCGGCGCTGAAGATGACGGCGCGTGTCAGGCTCGATTGCAGGAAATTCCTGGCTCCTGCGCGCCAGGCGACTACGAAATAGATGTTGAACGCGACCCCGATGCCCAGAAGCAGGGGCAGCGCGATGATATTGGCGAAATTGAGCGGCAGGCCCAGAAGCACGCAGCTTCCGGTGGTCAAAAGCCCAGCCAGTATCAGCGGCGCCAAGGTTACGACCACATCGGACAAGCGGCGCAGGACCAGCGCCAGAAGCGCCAGAATGGCGATAAAGGACAGGATACCGGCCTCGGTGAACGCGCCGACAATGGTGCGGCCCGACTCACGGATCGAGATCGGCGCGCCGGTGGCGTCGGGTGCGACCTTCAGTATGGCGTCGCTGAAATCCGACAGGACGCGCGGATCGTTGCGCGTGTCTTTCGGGAAGGCCTGCACACGCGCGGTGCCGTCGGCGGCGACCCATTCTTCCCGCATCGTGGCGGGCATGGTGGCGAGACTTATCTTCGACGGTGTCAGTGCGTCCGACAATTGCCGCAGCATGGTTTTGAGGCCGGGCACCACCGCTTCGGTTGCGCGGGCACGGGCGGCGGCTGGACCGTCCGCGAGCCTTTGCAGCGCAGCCGCGAGCGCGCGGGCATGGGTGGCTGCGGCGTCCTTCTGTTCATCCGCGGCGGCGCGCAGCTTCGCGGCCAGATCGCGAAAACTCGCCACGATTTCCGCGTCGCTGGGTGTTGGCTTCACGTCAAATGGATTGAGTGTCGTATCCAGAAGATTGTTGGCGTCGGCCAGCAGTGCCAGCTTCTTGTCCTGATCGTCCGGCACGAAGCTGGACAAGGTCAGCGCCTGGGCGACTTCGGGCAAGGCTGAAAGTTTTTTGGCCAATTGTTCCGCGCCCGCCAGCGAAGGCGCCGTCGCGTTGATGGTGTTGGGCGAGGTCTGGGGATTGCCCATCAGATCGAACAGGGTCGAGACCGATTCCACTTTCGGGCTGCGAAGATCCAGAGGATTGGAATCGAAACGCAGAAACGCGGTCAGCAGCAATGCAATCAGGCCTGCACCCGCTGCGATCCGCAAAATCATCCGGCGGTTGCGCGTCATATAGGCGTCAAGCGGCGCCAAAGCTGCGAAACCCACATCATCGGCTTCGCCAGCGGGCTGAAGCAGCATGAGTAAGGCCGGCAGAAGCGTGATGGCGATGACAAACGCCACGACCATGCCGATGCCGGCCACCAGGCCCAGTTCGGCGACGCCGATATAGTTGGTGGGCAGAAACGAAAAGAAGCCGACGGCGGTCGCGCCCGCCGCCAGGGCCAGCGGAAGCCCTACGCTGCGCCCGGTATGGCAAAGCGCTTTGGACAGTTGCGGGTAATGAAACCGCTCGGCCCGGTAGCGCACCGAAAACTGAATGCCGAAATCCACCCCCAGTCCAACGAACAGCGCGATGAAGGCGATGGAGATGATGTTGAAGACGCCGACGAACAGAAGGCCCAGCCCCATGGTCAGCGCCAACCCCACCACCAAGGTGATCAGAATGGCGAAAATGATCTTGAAGGATCGGACCGCGAGCCACAGCGTGGCCAGAACACCCGCCATCATAGCGCCCACCATCAAGCCGACGCGATCGGTGAGTGTGGCGAATTCTTCGTCGGACAGCGGCACATCCCCGGTCAGCCGCACCCGCACGCCATGCTCGGGCGTAAAGCCCATAGCGCGCGCGGCGTCACGGATGGCGGCACTGGCGCGAGCGCCCGGTTCCAAAGCATCGAAATCCAGATCGGGCTTGATCTCGATGAAACGACGGATCTCTTCGGGCCGTGGCGCGGCTCCGGTGATGAGCGCGCGCCAGGACAGATAATCGGTGCGGCCCTGCGCGGCGGCGCTGAAAACCTGTTCCAGCCGCGTCATGGGGGCATCAATGTCGGATAGTTTGGCTTGGTTCTGGGAGACGCCCAGAAGCACGGTCGAAAGACTGTCCATGACGCCGCGCAAGGACGGATCGGCGGCCAGCGCGCCCAGAAATGGTTGCGCCTTGAAAAGCTGCTGGGTGGTGGCTTCGACCTCCGCGACCGGCAGGAACAGAAGACCATTATGGTCGAAGAAGGCGCCGCCATCGGGCCGGCGAACATCGGGAAACAGTTTCTTGTCCTGTGAAAGACGCGCCGTCAGTCCGGCGGCGGCAGCTTCCGCCAGTTCCGGCGTCTGCCCGTCGATCACCGCCACGGTGAGATTGGATTGCTGCGGGAAATGCTTGTCGAAGCGGATCTCGCGCTGCCGCCAACCGACATCGGGCGATATCAGCTTGGTGCTGTCGCTGTTCATAGCGAAATGCGCACTGGTATAGGCGCCCGCGCCCAGGGTCAGGATCAGTGCGCCCAAGGTCACAAGGGCGGGCCAACGGCAGCAGAATGCGACGATGCGCTCTATCAGCGGAAGGGTGGTGGGGGCGGCGGACATGTCGTCCGATGCTTACCCGGTTCCGGCCGGTTCTAAAAGTCGGGAAGTTCCGCAGTCTGGACTGCCCGGTCCTCGACCTGACGTTCCCGCCGTTGGCGATAATAGGCCCGCATGGTGGCGTAATAATCGACCGACGCGCGCTCGATATCCCGGTAGGTCACCAGATTGGCGGACCGGTTGTCCACGGATCCCAGGCTGGACTTCACCAGGCCCACATAGTTGCTGCCGCTATAATGCAAAAGCCTGAGCGGCGAGAAATAGCCATCGACATAACCGCCGGCAAAGTCGCGCACCGATGTCGGACCACGGAACGGCAGGACCAGATAGGGGCCCTGGCCCACGCCATAAACGCCCATGGTTTCGCCGAAGTCACGGCTGCGTTCCGGCATGCCCCAATCGGTGGCGACATCGAAGATACCGGCGACACCAAGCGTGGTGTTGACCAGAAAGCGTGCGCCCGCGATTCCGGCAAACTCGAATTCCGCCTGCAAAAGATTGTTGGCGACATCGACCGGGCCGCCCAGATTGGTCAGCACATTATGGACGCTGCCGCGTATGCCGCGCGGGACGGCTGAGGCATAGAAGGTTGCCGCGGGCAGGGCGGCGTGCCGGTCGAGCCTTTGGTTGAAATCGAAGAAGAACCGGTTCATCGGTTCCAGCGGATCATTCGCTTCTTGTGCCGCCAGATTATCGTCGGAGGCGCAGCCAGAAACGCCGGCGCCGAGCAGGAAAATCAGCAACAGACTCTTCGCGTCCATACCCTTTACGCTTGCGCCGGTCCGCTGACCGCTCGAACACAAGCCCCCACTCGTGACCTGCAAACTATAGGCATGCCTGCAGCGAGCTGTCTCCGGGTAAAATCGATCCGGTTAACCGGTTCATGGAATTTTCTGGTGGCCTTCCCGGAACTTGGCGGCGCACCCGCCATCGCTTAAGACTAGGTGGCGAGCGCGAAATAGCGGGACCCAGGAGAAAAGCATGACGGCCACCGACCCCGAGCTTTTGCGGTTGCGAAACAGCATCGACAATATCGATGCCGCGCTGGTGCATATGCTGGCGGAGCGGTTCAAATGTACGCAAGCGGTCGGAGAATATAAGGCCAAGCACGGGCTGCCCCCGGCCGATCCCAATCGCGAGCAGGTTCAGATCGCCCGGCTTCGTGCGCTGGCCCAGACGGCCAAGTTGGATCCGGATTTCGCCGAACAATTCCTGGGCTTCATCGTCAAGGAAGTGATCCGGCACCATGAGGCCATCCGGGCGGCGAAATAGGACGAGGCAATCATGGACCTGTCCTTTTCGCCTGAAGAAGAGGTTTTCCGGCAAGAGGTCCTCGATTTTATCGCCGAGGCGAAGCGCGAGCTGCCGCCGGATCTAGGCCCGCCGGAAGAGGCGCGCCTGTCCAAGGATGATTATCTGGCCTGGCACCGGCTGCTTTATAAAAAGGGCTGGGTGGCGCCGGGCTGGCCGAAAGAACTGGGCGGCTGCGCCTGGAGCGTGACCCAGAAATACATCTTCGCGACTGAGACGGCCAAAGCCGGCATGCCCACCACCTTGCCCTTCGGCTTGGGCATGGTGGGGCCCGTGATCTTCACCTTCGGCAATGACGCCCAGAAAAAGAAGTTTCTACCGCGCATCCTGTCCGGCGACGATTGGTGGTGCCAGGGCTATTCGGAGCCCGGTGCGGGGTCCGATCTGGTGTCTTTGCGCCTGCGCGCGGTGCGCGATGGCGACCATTATGTCGTCAACGGCCAAAAGACCTGGACGACGCTGGCACAGTATGCGGACTGGATTTTCTGTCTGGTCCGCACCGACCCCGATGCCAAACCGCAGGAGGGCATCTCCTTCCTCCTCATCGACATGAAATCGCCGGGCATTACCGTCAAGCCGATCATCATTCTGGATGGCGCGCGGGAAGTGAACGAGGTCTTTTTCGACGATGTCCGCGTGCCCGCCGAAAATCTGGTGGGCGAAGAAAACAAAGGATGGACCTACGCCAAATTTCTTCTCGCGCATGAGCGGTCTGCCTTGGCGGGGGCTTCGCGCTCGCGCGCGGCGCTGACGGAACTGAAAGTCATCGCCCGGGCCGAGCAGTTGAATGGCGAGCCCTTGATTCGCGATCCGGATTTTTCCCGCAAACTTGCGGCGCTGGAAGCCGATCTCATGGCTTTGGAATTCACCGAACTGCGCATTCTCGGCAAGGAAGCCAAAGGCGAAAAAGTGGATGCCGAAAGCTCCATTCTGAAAGTCGCGGGGAGTGAAATCCTGCAACGGGTTTCCGATCTGGCGGTGGAAGCGGTGGGCTATTACGCCTTGCCTGATGCGGCGCCTCTGGGCGGTAATGACGAAATCGGTCCGGATCATGCGCGCGGTATCGCGGGGCGCTATTTCAATTTGCGCAAAGTCTCGATTTATGGCGGTTCGAACGAGATCCAGCGCAACATCATCGCCAAAGCCGTGTTGGGGCTCTGATGGATTTCTCCCTCTCCGAAGAACAGACGCTGCTGCGCAATGCATTGTCGCGCTATCTCGCCGACCGCTATTCCTACGAAGCCTGGCGCAAACTTACGGCTACGCCGGAAGGCCGCGATCCCGTGCATTGGCGCCAATTCGCGGAGATGGGTCTGCTGGCCGCGCCGCTTCCGGAAGCCGTGGGCGGGCTGGGCGGCGGCGCCGTCGAAACCATGGTGGTGATGGAGGAGTTCGGCCGCGCACTGGTGGTCGAGCCTTTCGTGCCGACAGTGGTGATCGGCGGTGGTTTGCTGACGGCGGCGGGCGGCGCGCTGGCGGAAGAGATGTTGCCCAAGATCGCGGGCGGCGAAGCCGTCATGGCTTTCGCGTTTGCCGAGCCGCAGAGCCGCTACAATCTGGCCGACCTGACGACAGTGGCGAAAAAGCAAGGCAGTGGCTTTGTTCTTAATGGCCGCAAGAGTGTGGTTTTGGGTGCGCCCTGGGCGGATCATCTGATCGTCACGGCGCGTACCGGCGGTGCGCAGCGCGAAGAAAAAGGCGTCAGTGTTTTTCTGTTGGAAAAATCCGCCAAAGGTCTTTCGTCGCGAGACTATGCGGCGATGGACAGCAGCCGGGCCAGCGAGATTATTTTTGAAGGTACGCCCGCGCGCCTGATCGGCGAGGAAGGCGCGGCGCACCCCGCACTGGAAGCAGCGGTGGATCGCGCCATCGCCGCACATCTGGCGGAAGCCATCGGCACGATCTCAGTGTTGATGAATGCGACGGTTGATTATGCCAAGACCCGCAAACAATTCGGTCAACCGATCGGCAAGTTCCAGGTGCTGCAGCATCGCATGGTGGATATGTATATCGCCCAGCAGCAGGCCCAGTCGGCCAGTCTGATGGCCAATCTCCAGCTCGACGATCCAGGCCGGGCCCGCAACGTCTCCGCCGCCAAAGCGGCGATGAGCAAATATGCCCGCGCGGTGGCTGAGAGCGCGGTGCAGATTCATGGCGGCATCGGCATGACCGATGAATTGAATGTCGGCCATTACTTCAAGCGTCTGATGCTGCTCGAGACGCTGTACGGTTCGCCCGATCACCATCTCCGGCGCATGGCAAATTTGGACGCTGAACCGCAATAAAAAAGGGCACCGTTTCCGGCGCCCTTCATTAGTTCATGTCGAAGCTTGCTCCAGCTTTCTTCCCCCGCATGGCGAAGCCATTGGCGGGGGAAGATGTCTTCCGATGGCTTGCCTGAGGAAGACAGATGGGGGCAAAAATTAGAACGCCAACGCCTTCGCCATCTTGACCATCGGCAGCTTGGTGAGCTGTTCCACCACCGCGTCCGGCACCTGGCCATCGACTTCGATCAAGGCAATCGCGTCCTGGCCCGGGGCGCTGCGGCCCAAGGTGAAGTTGGCGATATTGACCTTGGCGTCGCCCAGCAAGGTACCGAACTTGCCGATGAAGCCCGGCTTGTCCTCGTTGACGACATAGAGCATGTGCGGCGCGAACTCGGCGTCGAGGTTGATGTCCTTGACCTGGATCAGGCGCGGACGGCCATCGGAGAACACCGTGCCCGCGACGCGGCGGGTCGAACCGCTGCCCAGCGTGACGGTGATCTTCACATAGCCTTCATAGGCGCCTTCCTGGCCGCGGCGGACTTCGCTCACCTTGATGCCGCGTTCCTTGGCGATGGTCGGTGCATTGACCATGTTCACGCCCGACAGAACCGGATTGAGAAGCCCGGCAAGCGCGGCCTGGGTCAGAGCACGGGTGTTGAGAAGGCTGGCGGTGCCTTCATAGACGATCTCCACCGCCGTCAGGCTGGTGTCGGTGAGCTGGCCCGCGAACGCGCCCAGTTTGGACGAGAGCGCGATCCAGGGGCCGACCTTCTGCGCTTCGCTGGCGGAGATGGACGGCATGTTCAGCGCGTTGGTGATGGCGCCCGTGAGCAGATAGTCGGAGATCTGTTCCGCGACCTGCAAAGCGACATTTTCCTGCGCTTCGGTGGTGGACGCGCCCAGATGCGGCGTCGCCACGACCTTCTCATTGCCGAACAGGACATTTTCCTTGGCCGGTTCGACTTCGAACACGTCCAGGGCCGCGCCCGCGACATGGCCGGAATCGATGGCCGCTTTCAGCGCCTTTTCATCGATCAAGCCGCCGCGCGCGCAATTGACGATGCGCACGCCCTTCTTGGTCTTGGCCAGGGCTTCGGCGGAGAGAATATTCTTGGTCTCCGGCGTCATCGGCACATGCAGGGTGATGAAATCGGCGCGGGCGAGAAGGTCGCTCAGCTCGACCTTCTCGATGCCCAGATCCTGGGCGCGTTCAACCGACAGGAAGGGGTCATAGGCGATGACCCGCATGCGCAGGCCCTTGGCGCGGTCCGCAACGATGGAACCGATGTTGCCGGCGCCGATCAGGCCCAGCACCTTGCCGGTGATTTCCACGCCCATGAAGCGGTTCTTTTCCCACTTGCCGGCCTGGGTGGAAGCATTGGCGGCGGGAAGTTCGCGGGCGAGCGCCAGCATCAGCGAGATCGCATGCTCGGCGGTGGTGATGGAGTTGCCGAACGGCGTGTTCATCACGATCACGCCGGCGGCGGTGGCGGCCGGAATATCGACATTGTCGACGCCGATACCGGCGCGGGCCACGACTTTCAACTTCTTGGCGGCCTTGATCACATCGGCAGTGATCTTGGTGGCCGAGCGGATGGCGATGCCGTCATATTGATCGACAACGGCCAGCAATTCTTCCTTGGTCATGCCGGGCTTGTTGTCGATCTCGACGCCGCGATCCTTGAAGATGGCCACGGCGGCGGGAGAAAGTTTGTCGGCGATAAGAACTTTGGTCATGGAAAGCTCCATGTTGGAATTTCGGGGAAAAGAAAAATCCCGGCGCACGATTCGCGCGCCGGGATGGGGTCAGGCGGACGCGGTCTCTTTGACCTTCGCCCAGGCCCAGTCGAGCCAGGGCGTGAGCGCTTCCAGATCGGCCGTTTCGACCGTGGCGCCGCACCAGATACGCAGGCCCGCAGGGGCGGAGCGATAACCGGCGATGTCGAGCGCAACACCTTCCTTATCCAGAAGGCTGGCGATCTTCTTGGCGGCATCGGCCTTGGCGTCATCCGACAGGCCCTGGAACCAGGGATCGGTGACTTTGATGCAGACCGAAGTGTTGGAACGGCTGGCCGTATCCTTGGCCAGGAAGCCGGCCCAGCCGGATTTCTGCACCCAGGCATCCAGCACCGCCAGATTGGCATTGGAACGCGCGATGAGGCCTTTCAGGCCGCCCACGCTTTCCGCCCAGTTCAGCGCGTCGAGATAGTCTTCGACCGCCACCATGGACGGGGTGTTGATGGTTTCGCCTTCGAAGATGCCTTCGACGATCTTGCCGCCCTTGGTCATGCGGAAGATTTTCGGCATCGGCCAGTGCGGCGTATAGCTTTCCAGGCGCGCAACAGCGTTGGGCGACAGGATCAGCATGCCGTGTGCGGCTTCGCCGCCCAGCACCTTCTGCCAGGAGAAGGTGGTGACATCGAGCTTGTCCCAGGGCAGGTCCATCGCAAACGCTGCCGAGGTGGCGTCGCAAATGGTCAGGCCGTCCCGGTCGGCGGGAATCCAATCGCCATTGGGAACCTTCACGCCGGATGTCGTGCCGTTCCACAAAAAGACGGTGTCGCGATTCTTGGCGACCTTCAGCTCCGGCAATTCGCCATAGCCCGCCTTATGGACATTGGCCTTGAGCTTGAGCTGCTTGACGGTGTCGGTGACCCAATCTTCGCCAAAGCTTTCCCAGGCGAAGAGATCGACTTCCAACGGGCCCAGCAGCGACCACATCGCCATTTCCATGGCGCCGGTGTCTGAGGCGGGAACAATGCCGATGCGATAGTCGGCGGGAATGCCCAGAATTTTGCGGGTCTTCTCGATCGCGTCCTTCAGCTTGGCTTTGCCGGGCTTGGAGCGGTGAGAACGTCCCACCAGCGCGGCATTGAGAGCTTCAGGGGTCCAGCCGGGGCGTTTGGCGCAAGGTCCGGACGAAAAAAAAGGCCGCGCGGGACGCACAGCCGGTTGCTTCACTTCAGTCATGTCAATTCATTCCTTCCAGAATGATAGCACCTCGTTGGGGAGGTGTGGCCCGGCGCCGATATAGGGG
>DASYDX010000247.1:0-2945 GCA_036499345.1 Rhizomicrobium sp. | reverse complement strand
TGGACACGCATCTGCAATCGGTGGAGTTGCTGCGCGACACCTCGCATGTGCGCAACTACACTTTGGCGGAATGGACAGCCGCACTCGCGCGTGCGGGACTGACGGTGACAGGCGTCCACACCTGGCGGCTGCATCTGGAATATGAAAGCTGGATCGCGCGCATGCGCACGCCGGAGGTGTTCGCCAACGCCATCCGCGCGCTGCAATCCGGTGCGCCGGAAGAGGTGCGGCGGCATTTTGCGATCAAGGAAAACGGTTCTTTCACCATCGACACGATGATGATCGAGAGCGTGGCGCCGTAAAGCCTGTATACGCGGCCTGGTTTGAAAAATATCATCGCAGCGCGGGCAAGGGGCGCAGCGATGAAGATCAAGGTCAGGCCATTTCTTACTGCCGTCGATCTGACGGGCACCTTTGCGCTCGCCATTCAGGGCGCGGCTATTGCCGCCGCCAAAGGCCTGGACATGTTGGGCGTGCTGGTGGTGTCGATGGTCGCTTCGATGGGCGGCGGCATCATTCGCGATGTGCTGATCGGGGCGCAGCCGCCGGAAGCCTTGCGGACCCGCAAGATGTTGGCCGTCGCGCTGACCGGCGGGTTGGTGACGTTTCTGGCCTATCGTTATGTGGTGCAGATTCCCGAAGGTCTGCTTCTGGCCATTGATGCCGTCGGTCTCTCGTTGCTGGCGGTGGCGGGAACTGAAAAGGCGCTCGATTACGGTCTCACCGCGCCGGTCGCGGTGATGCTGGGCGGCATTTCGAGCGTGGGCGGCGGCACGGTGCGCGATCTTCTGCTGATGCAGATACCGGCCGTGCTGCGTGTGGATTTCATCGCCTCATCGGCTTTGATCGGCGCAACCGTGCTGGTAACGGCGCGCGCCCTCAGGCTGCGGCCGGAATGGGCAGCCTTGCTGGGCGGCGCGATATGCTGCGCGCTGCGCCTGATTTCATCGCTGGAACATTGGCAACTGCCCACGGCCAGTCTGAATTAGCCGTCTCAGGCGGCGTTATTCCACGCCTTCGACGATACGAATCTCGCGGTCCGCACCGCCGTCCAGGGCGATCAGTGCTTCTTGGTACGCCGGGCTGTCATGGGTTCCGGTTGCGGCGCCGACACTGGCAAACTCGATCAGCACGGTGCGCCCTTTGATTCCCCCCTCATAAACCTGGGCCGCTTCGCCCCGGGCCAGGAACTTGCCGCCGCCGGCCGTAATCGCGGGGCCTGCCAAGGCTGCATATTTGGCCATCTTCGCCGGATCGTGGACGGCGCGATAGGTGGCGATCCAATAGGCTTTCGGCATGACGTCCTCGCGAATGATGCGCGGGCATTCAATCCAATTCGCGCCGCCAAAGCCAGCGCTTGTCTCTCATGCCGGATCGTCGTTTCGCGTGCCGCCCATGCCTGTTAACGTCGCGCCATGGAAGACGCCGTCAGATTGATCGAACAGTTCGGCCTTTTTGCCGTCTTCGTGATGGTGCTGCTGGATGAGGGCGGCTTGCCGCTTCCGGCTTCGCCGCTTCTGGCGGTAGCGGGCGCGCTGACGGCGCGGGGCGAACTCAGCCTGACCTGGGTGATCGCGGCGGCGGTTGCCGGGTCCTTCGTTGCCGATAACAGTTGGTATTGGCTGGCGCGGCGGCGGGGCCGGGGCGTTCTGGGTCTTCTGTGCAAGCTGTCACTCTCGCCCGACTCTTGTGTGCGGCAAACCGAATCTTTGTTCGTGCGGGTGGGCCCGTCCGCGCTTCTCTTTGCGAAATTCGTTCCGGCGCTGGGCAATGTCACCATCGCGCTGGCCGGGATCACGCGGGTACCTTTCGCGATCTTTCTGCCGCTGGAGATTCTGGGCGCCACGATCTATCTGGGAACGCCCATCCTGCTGGGCCGCATCTTCCACAGCGCCGTGTCCGAATTGCTCGACACGCTGGAGCGGCTGGGGATCATCGGCATCATACTGATCGCGCTGGCGCTGGTGCTCTATCTGCTGGTGCGCTGGTTCCAGCGGCTGTTGTTCATCCGGCAATTGCGGATGGACCGCATCACGGTCGGCGAATTGGCGGCGCTGATCGACGGCGAGACCAGACCGCTGCTGCTGGATGTGCGTTCCCGCAATGCGCGGGCCGAAGGCATCATTCCGGGCGCCATTCCCGCGCACCCGAAAGACATGCATCCCATTCTGGCGGGCCATGATCGCAATGCGGAGATCGTGGTCTATTGCGCCTGTCCCAATGAGGCGACGGCGGCGGTCGCGGCCAAGCATCTGCGCGCGGCAGGCTTTCGCAAGATCAGGCCCTTGCTGGGCGGCATCGAAGCCTGGGCCCAGGCGGGACATCCGGTGATTGTGGTGGAGGATGACGAGAAGGGGGCGGTGGCCTAATTTTTACGAATCCGCCCTCGCTACGCTCGGTGCGGTCTTCCGTTTTTGTAAGTTCGCTTCGCTCACTAACAAAAACGGGGATGGTCGGAGAGAGAGGATTGCGGCCTGCGGCCGTCCTCGGCTGCGCCTCGGATCGGACGCTGCGCGTCCGCCCAAAGCCCTTCGGGCTTTGTCGAACCTCTAAATTTGTATTGGCAGTGGTGAAATGGTCGGAGAGAGAGGATTCGAACCTCCGGCCCCTACGTCCCGAACGTAGTGCTCTACCAGGCTGAGCTACTCTCCGACATCTTCGAGGGCCTTTGGGGCCACCTCGCGGGAGCGCCCTTATAGCGATGCACCTTGGGGGCCGCAACCAAGCAAAATGCCGGGATTTTGAGGGGGCGCGCGGCATTTTTGGCATTTTCGCCGCGTTGAAAGCCCGGAGCCCCCTCTATATGGTCCCGGCCCGGACCACAGCTTTGGGGCGTCGCCAAGTGGTAAGGCACTGGATTTTGATTCCAGCATTCGAAGGTTCGATCCCTTCCGCCCCAGCCAACCGTCCACGTAATGCGCGCGAAGCGCGCTTTACCTAGACGG
>DASYDX010000246.1:0-8962 GCA_036499345.1 Rhizomicrobium sp. | reverse complement strand
TCGGACGGACGTTGACAGGTTCGTCCCGCTTCCATCAGTGTCCCGCCGCATTTCCCAAAAAAGGCCCTGTTCCGCGGTTCCAGCCTTGTCTTACGGCTCCGCGACCCCAGATAAGCCCCCCAAAGGTTCAAAGCAGCCGGTATGAACGTTCTCGTCGTTGAGTCCCCCGCAAAAGCCAAGACCATCAATAAGTATCTGGGCAGCGACTATAAGGTCCTGGCCAGTTTCGGTCATATTCGGGACCTCCCGTCCAAGGACGGTTCGGTCAAACCCGATGACGATTTCTCGATGGTGTGGGACGTCGATGCCCGTGCCCAGCCTAAGATCAAGGATATCGCGAGCGCCGTGAAGGGCGCCGACAAACTGATCCTGGCCACCGACCCTGATCGCGAGGGCGAGGCGATTTCCTGGCATATTCTCGAAGTGCTCAAGCAGAAGAATGTGCTGGGCAAGATGCCCGTCGAACGGGTGGTTTTCAACGCGGTCACAAAATCCGCGATCCTGGACGCCATCGCACATCCCCGCGAAATCAACACCGAATTGGTGGACGCCTATCTGGCGCGCCGCGCGCTCGACTATCTGGTGGGCTTCACACTGTCGCCCGTGCTGTGGCGCAAGCTGCCCGGCGCCCGCTCAGCCGGACGCGTGCAATCCGTCGCGCTGCGCCTGGTGGTGGAACGGGAAACCGAAATCGAAGCGTTCAAGGCCCAGGAATATTGGAGCATCGACGCGCACGTCTCCACGAGCCACGGTGATTTCGGCGCCCGGTTGATCCAGCTGGACGGCAAGAAGCTGGAGAAACTGTCTCTCGACAATGAAGCGGATGCCCGCCGCGCCGTCACTGCCATCGAGGCACAAAGCTTCACCATCGGCAGCGTCGAAGCGCGCCCCGTCAAGCGCAATCCCTCGCCGCCCTTTATTACCTCCACCCTGCAACAGGAAGCTTCGCGCAAACTGGGCTTTGCCGCCAAGCGCACCATGCAGGTGGCGCAAGGCCTTTATGAAGGCGTCGATATCGGTGGCGATACCGTCGGCCTGATCACCTATATGCGTACGGACGGCATCACCATGGTGCCCGAAGCGGTCACCGAGGCCCGCGATGTGATCGGGAAAAAATATGGCGCGCGTTATGTGCCCCAGGCGCCGCGCGTTTATTCCAGCAAGGCCAAGAACGCGCAGGAAGCGCATGAAGCCATCCGCCCCACCAGCTTCGCCCGCACTCCGGACGATGTTTCCCGCTATCTCGATGCCGACGCCGCCCGTCTCTATGAGTTGATCTGGAAGCGCGCTGTCGCCAGCCAAATGGAATCGGCGGAACAGGAACGCACCACCGTCGATGTGATTTCCACCGACAAGCAGATCACCCTGCGCGCCACCGGCACGGTTACGCTGTTCGACGGCTTTCTCACGCTCTATCTGGAAGGCGAAGACGATACTTCCGACGAGGAAGGCTCCAAGCTTCCAAAAGTCGTTGCAGGCGATACCAGCAAGGTCGATCAGGTCAATCCGGCCCAGCATTTCACCGAGCCGCCGCCGCGTTATTCCGAAGCGAGCCTGGTGCGCAAACTGGAAGAATTGGGCATTGGCCGCCCCTCGACCTATGCCACTATTCTTTCCACGTTGCGGGACCGTGCCTATGTCCGCATGGATCGCAACCGCTTCTATCCGGAAGACAAGGGCCGTCTGGTCACGACCTTCCTGAACAGTTTCTTCAAACGTTATGTCGCTTACGACTTCACCGCCGATCTGGAGGAAAAGCTGGATGAGGTTTCCGCCGGCGATCTGAACTGGAAGCAATTGCTGCGGGATTTCTGGAAGGATTTCTCCGCCGCGGTGGGCGAAACCAAAGATCTGAAAATCAGCCAGGTGATCGACGAGCTCGATTCCGTGCTGAGCCCGCACATTTTCCCGCCCGGCGAAGAGGGTGTCGATCCGCGCAAATGCCCCGCCTGCGCCGAAGGCCGCCTCAATCTGAAGTTGGGCCGTTTCGGCGCCTTTGTCGGTTGCACCAATTATCCGGAGTGCAAATTCACCCGTCAGATCGGCGCCAAGCCGGGCGAAGGCGATGCCGGGCCGCGCGAGCTTGGCCTCTTCCCGGGCACCGAGCAGCAGGTGACCGTGCGCTCTGGCCGCTTCGGGCCCTATGTGCAATTGGGTGAAGACAAGAAACCCAAACGTGCGGGTCTGCCCAAAGGCACTGATCCTTCTACGGTCGAGCTGGCCTTGGCGGTCAAGCTTTTGTCCCTGCCGCGCGAAGTCGGTGCCCATCCCGAAGACGGCAAGATGATCACGGCGAATTTCGGCCGCTTTGGGCCTTATGTCGCCCATGACGGAAAATATGCTTCGCTGGAATCGCCGGACGATGTCTTCGATATCGGCCTCAATCACGCCGTGACCATCTTGGCGGAAAAGAAAGCCAAGGGCGGCGGCCGCCGCGGTCCGGAGGCCTTGAAGGAATTGGGCAATGACGCTGCCGGCAATGCCATCAAGGTGCTGAAGGGCCGCTATGGCCCCTATGTCAGCGATGGCGACGTCAATGCCACGATTGCCGAAGGCATCGACCCGATGGAAGTCACGCTCGAACAGGCCCTCGCCCTGATTGCGGAGCGCGCGGCCAAAGGCGGCGGCAAGAAGAAAAAGAAAGCGGCGCCGAAAAAGGCCCCGGCGAAAGCCGATGCGCCCGCGAAGAAAGAGCCCGCAAAGAAAACGGCTTCTAAAAAAGCGCCCGCCAAAAAGAAATCAGCGGTCAAGGCGAAGAAAAAGCCCGAGCCCGTGGCGGACGCATAATTGCCCCGCCGCGCCGCCAACGCTCCGCCGCTGGACAAGGCCCGCCTGCTCGCTTTGATCGCCGAACATCCCGGCGCCACCAAGCGGGATCTGGCGAAGCTGACTGGCCTGAAAGGCTCCGACCGCATTGTGCTGAAGCGGCTTCTGCGCGAGCTGGAAGCCGACGGCGCGGTTGCAGGCAAAGCCAAGCGTGGATTGAGCCGGCCGGGCGAACTTCCGGAAATCGCGGTCCTGGAAGTTACCGGCACCGATAGTGACGGCGAATTGCTGGCGCGCCCGCTGAATTGGGAATCCGAATCCGAACCACCCGCAATTTACGTCGCGCCGCCCAAGAGTGGTGGTGCACCCGGAAAAGGAAGCCGAATTCTCGCGCGTCTGGAGCGGCGCGGCGAAAATTACGACGCCACAATCATCCGCCGCCTGGAAAATGAGCCCGGCACCGAGCGCATATTGGGCGTGTTGCGTGCGACGGGAACAGGCTTTCGCGTCCTGCCGGTCGATCGCAAAGTTCGCGGCGAATATGCACTCGACAAAGCAGATGCGGCAGACGCCAAGAACAACGAACTGGTGCTGTGCGAGCCCATGGGCCGACGGGCTGCGGGATTTCCGCGCGTGCGCGTGGTCGAGCGCATCGGCAGCATGGACAGCCCGCGCACCATCAGCCTCATTGCCATCCATGCGCATGGCATCCCTACGGTATTTCCCGACGCCGCGCTGGAGGAAGCTCGCGCCGCCCGACCCGCCGATCCGCGCGGCCGCACCGATCTGCGCGCAGTTCCGCTAGTCACCATCGATCCCGAAGACGCGCGCGATCACGACGATGCGGTCTGGGCAGGACCGGACGACGATGCGGCCAACAAAGACGGCTATGTCGTATTGGTCGCCATCGCCGACGTCGCCCATTATGTGACGCCCGGCTCCGCGCTCGACCGCGAAGCCGTGAAGCGTGGCAACAGCGCCTATTTCCCCGACCGCGTCGTGCCGATGCTGCCGGAAGAATTGTCCGCCGATCTCTGCTCCTTGAAAGAAGGCGTCGATCGCCCCTGTCTGGCGGTTCGCATGGTATTCGATGCCGAGGGCCGCAAACGTGGCCACACCTTCCTGCGCGGCATCATGCGTTCGGCGGCGCGGCTCACCTATCAGCGCGCCCAGGCTGCTTTCGATGGCAAGCCGGATGCGGAGTTGAACGCAACGGTGCGCAAGACATTGGCCGATCTGTGGGCGGCTTATAAGACACTCACCGTTGCGCGGGAAAAGCGCAGCCCGCTGGACCTAGACCTGCCGGAGCGGCGTATTCAGCTCGGCGCTGATGGCCATGTGGCTTCCATCGCATTCCGTGAACGCCTGGAATCCATGCGCCTGATCGAAGAATGCATGGTGCTGGCGAATGTCGCCGCCGCCGAGGCGCTGGAGAGCGCCCGCACCCCCCTCATCTATCGCGTCCACGACACACCATCGCGAGAGAAGCTTTTCGCCTTTTCCGATTTCCTCCGTACCCTGAATATCAATTTTGCCAAGGGCCAGGTGATGCAACCCGGCACCTTCAACCGCATCCTGGCCCAGGCGAAGGGCACGCCGCACGAAGCGGTGATGAATGACGTAGTGCTGCGCAGCCAGGCACAGGCGATCTACGATGCGGCCAATATCGGCCATTTCGGCCTGAACCTGGCGAAATACGCCCATTTCACGTCGCCGATCCGCCGCTATGCCGACCTCATCGTGCATCGCGCGCTGATCCGGGGACTGAAGCTCGGCGGCGATGACGGTCTGACCGACCACGAGATCAAACAATTGCCCGAGATCGCGCAGGCGATTTCCCAGACCGAGCGCCGCGCCATGGCGGCGGAACGCGATTCCACCGACCGCTATGTCGCGGCCTTCATGCAGGACCGGGTCGGCGCCGTCTTCGAAGCGCGGATCACGGGCGTCACCAAATTCGGTCTGTTCGTACGGCTGAAAGAATCCGGCGCGGAAGGCCTGCTTCCGGCCCGGTCCCTGGGCGCGGAATATTTCCGCTTCGACGAACGCGCCATGGCGATGCGGGGCGAACGGAGCGGCGCGGCCTATGGCTTGGGCGACGTCATCCCCGTCAAGCTGATGGAGGCGGCACCCGTAACCGGCGGACTCAGATTCGAGCTTGCCGATGGCGAGTCGCGCCCGGCCCGCACACACCGGCCAAAGCCGCCCGGCAAGGCCCCAGGCTCTAAGGAAAAGCGCCGCTTCAAGCCGAAAAAGCGTTGATTTTCAGGATTTTGCTCTCTCCGGCTTGACACCGGAGGGCCCTTCCCCCAAAAACCGCCCTTCTCGACGTTCTTTGGAGTTCGCCATGGCCAAGCCCACCACTGCCAAAATTCGCCTCAACAGCGAAGGCAAGACCGGCTTTTTCTATGTGGCCAAGAAGAACACCCGGACCATGACCGAGAAATTCTCGATCAAGAAATACGATCCGGTCCTGCGCAAGCATGTCGAGTTCAAAGAAGGCAAGATCAAGTAAGCATTCCGCTTACGGCCTTTTTCCTCACGCCACCGCCAATGCATCGCGCACCGCTTTCGCGGCTGCGGCCACTGCTTCATGCGCCTGCGGCAACACCGTCTGCAGATAGATGAAGCAATGCACCATGTCGCCATAGTCCGCGACGGTGACCTCCACGCCCGCCTGACGCAGTTTTTCGGCATAGGCCATGCCCTCGTCATGCAAGGGATCATAGCCCCCCAAAAGAATATAAGCCGGCGGCAGGCCCGTGAAATCCTTTGCCCGAAGCGGTGAGATTTTGGGCGAACTTCTGTCGGCATCCTCCGGAATAATCTGACTATTATTCCATTCGATAGTTTGTCGGTCCATGAAATAGCCGACGCCGAATTTCTCCATCGACGCGAAGTGTCCAGCCAGATCCGTCGCGGGAAACATCAAAAGCTGGAAGGCAATCGCGACGCCCGCCTTGCGCATCGCCTGGGTCACACAAGCGGTCAGCAATCCGCCTGCAGAGTCGCCGCCCACCGCGATGCGTCCCGCATCCACGCCCAATCCGCTGGCATTCTCGAATATCCAGGTCAGGGTGGCAGTCGCGTCTTCCAAGGGCGCGGGCCATTTGTGTTCCGGCGCCAGCCGGTATTCGACGGCGATAACCCGAAAGCCGCCCTCATGCGCCAGAAGGCGGCACAGCCCATCATGGGTATCCAGATCGCCCACAACGAAACCGCCGCCATGAAAATACACCAGCGCCGGCATGGCGGCGCTGCCCGCCGCGACCGGGGCATAGGATCTGGCACGGATCGCGCCCCGTTCCATCGGTATCTTGAAATTCTCGATCTTCCCGACCGGGACATCCTTGGGCCCGACCAGGCGCATCAGGCCTGCGAAACCTTGGCGGGAGGCGCCAAGCGGCATCTCCCAGGGACGGGGGCGCGGGATCGCCGCCGCCTGATCGAGAAAAGCCTTCACCAGCGGATCGAGCGGCATCTTGTCCTGAAGATGATTGAACCGCGATGCTAGCGCATCGCAGCCGAAGCGCACACCGGCTTTCTTCCCCTGTGGCGAAGCCATACCGGGAACGATCTAGTGAATGGTCAAAGGCCTATCGGGATTGATCTGGTTGCTGGCGATATCGCCCAACATCACCAGAAGCAGGAACCAGAGATAGGCCCGCTCGCCCTCGCCTTCCGCCTCTAAACTGACGACCGCGCGATAGGCAAAATCGCAGGCATCCGCGCCATGCTCTTCGGCGAAATCCGATGCCATCCGCATCATTTCGACGGTGCTGGGAAGAGATTTTTCCCGCCGGCCAGGGCCGGACTTCGATACCAACATGCCAAGCCCCCCAAAGGCCCGGTGCTAATAAGACCACAGGATGCTTAGCGAATTGTTAACCCCGGGATTTTTCCAACCATCTGATTTCTTTCACAATTTTAAAATCCGCCCGGAACTACACTTTCGTATCGTGGTTCGCTATATTCCCCCGCTCTCTATCGTATTTTGTGCGAAACCCTGAGATTTTACAGCATGCGCGGTAAAAGCATTCTCCTGATTATTGGCGGCGGCATCGCGGCCTATAAATCGCTGGAGCTCATCCGCCGCCTCGCCGAGCGCGGGGTGCAAAGCCGCGCGATCCTCACCGGCGCGGGCGCCGAATTCGTCACACCGCTGTCCGTATCGGCGCTGACGGGAAACAAAGTCTTCTCCGATCTGTTCAGCCTCACCGACGAAAGCGAGATGGGGCATATCGAATTGTCCCGCGCCGCCGATCTGGTGGTGGTGGCGCCCGCGACGGCCGACCTGATGGGAAAGCTGGCGGCGGGCCTCGCCAACGACTTGGCGTCAACCGCCCTGCTCGCAACCGACAAGCCGATCCTGATGGTCCCGGCCATGAATGTGCGCATGTGGCAGAGCCCATCGGTCCAACGCAATCTCGAGAGCTTGAAACGCGACGGCGTTTTGTTCGCCGGACCCAATGATGGCGAGATGGCGTGCGGCGAGTTCGGTCCCGGCCGCATGGCCGAACCGCTGGAGATCGTTGCCGCAATCGAAACGGCACTCGGTGCGCGTAGTGGCGCATTGAACGGCCTTAAAGCACTGGTGACGGCGGGACCGACACAGGAACCGCTCGATCCCGTCCGCTTCATCGCCAACCATTCCTCCGGCAAACAGGGCTATGCCATTGCCGGCGCGCTCGCGGCTGCTGGCGCGGATGTGACCTTGGTGTCCGGGCCTGTTGAAATCGCGCCACCAGCGGGCGTGGCTCTGATAAAAATCCGCACCGCGCGCGAAATGCTGTCGGCCTGCGAAGCGCAACTGCCCACCGATATCGCGGTCATGAGCGCAGCCGTCGCCGATTGGCGCCCGGAAATCGCAGCGGGCGGCAAGATCAAAAAAAATGACAGTCACGCTGTGCCGCAAATCCGGCTGGTGGAAAATCCCGACATCCTGGCCACGCTTGCGAAGGGCCCGAACCGGCCGCGTCTTGTGATCGGCTTTGCCGCCGAGACCGACCATGTTCTGGCCCATGCCAGCGCCAAGCGCCTGCGCAAAGGCGCCGATTGGATTCTCGCCAACGACGTATCCGCAGACAGCAGCGGCCGTTCGGTGATGGGCGCAGATCGCAACCAGATTCATCTGATAACCGCCGAAACGCAGGAAAGCTGGCCGGAGATGTCGAAAACCGACGCCGCCCGCCGCCTCGTCCAACACATCGTCCGGCACTTCCAGGAACGCAAAGCATGAAAATCGGATTGAAACGCCTTCCCAACGGACAGGATTTGGCCCTGCCCCATTATGCGACCGAAGGCGCCGCGGGTCTCGACCTTCTGGCCGCCATCGACGGCGAGATCGATCTTCTGCCGGGAAAGCGCGCCGCCATTCCCTGCGGCATCGCCATCGAATTGCCGCTCGGCGCGGAAGCCCAGGTGCGTCCGCGTTCGGGCCTTGCCCTCAATCACGGCGTCACCGTGCTGAACGCGCCTGGCACCATCGACAGCGACTATCGCGGCGAGATCAAAGCAATTCTCATCAACCATGGCGACGCGCCGTTCCGCATCGCGCGCGGCACCAAGATTGCCCAGATGGTGATCGCCCGCCACGAACAAGCCGAAATCGTCGAAAGCGACAGCCTGTCGGACAGCGCACGCGGCGCTGGCGGCTTTGGCTCAACCGGCATGGCGGTGAAGACGCAATGATGCTCCGCCTTTCCCGAAAGACTCTTCTGGCGCTTGAGGCGGTGATCGACATCGCCTTCAACGCCCGGCCCGAGCCGGTCCAAGCCAAGGAAATCACCGCCCGCCAGGGCGTGCCGCAACGCTATCTGGAACAGGTGATGCAGCAGCTTGTGCGTGCCGGTGTTCTCAAGGGCGTACGCGGTCCGCGCGGCGGCTATCGTCTGGCGCGCGAGCGTCGCCGCATCTCGGTCGGCGATGTGGTGCGCGTGGCGGAAAGCATTGAGGATGGCGAGGAGGAAAAAATCCGTCCCCGTTCCGAACTGGGGATCCGCATCGTCGCGCCCCTGATCCAGACCTTGCAGGATGACATCATGGCGCAGTTGGATGCGATCTCGATCGAAGATCTCTGCCAACGCGCCCGCGCCCATGGCGTGGATATTGCCGGCGCTGCCGGCGCCGATTTCGCTATCTAAGGAGTTTTCATGTCCAAGCCCGGCCGCGGCCATATCTTCAATTCCATCACCGA
>DASYDX010000245.1:0-4222 GCA_036499345.1 Rhizomicrobium sp. | reverse complement strand
CGCGCGCCACCGGGCGCGATCTTCACGCAATGGCGTCAAACCGTGATCGCGCATCCCGTGACCTATCTGCGCGCACGCCTGCCGGTTTTCCGCTGGGTTCTGGCGCCGCCGGAGGTGCTGCTCTGTCACCCCGATGTGGTGGGGGTGGATGGACCGCCCGACATGCTGCGGCAACTCGGCCTTGAGCCCCATATCCGCGCGCAGGACCGCTTTCTCTATAATTATGTCGCCCGCTTCTTTCACACGCCGGTCCTGTCGCATTTGCTTTACGGCGCGTTGGCCATGTTGGCGCTGACATTTCTGCTGCGGCGGCGGACATCGGCGGACCTGGCGGTGGCGGGCTTGCAGGTCGCCGCGCTTCTCTTCGCGCTGAGTTTCTTTGTGGTCTCTGTCGCCTGCGATTACCGCTACCTTTATTTCTTGGACCTGGCCGCGATGACCGGTTGGCTGCAACTGATTGGGGCCGGCTGGCGCGAGCCCCCTGGCATCCGGATGACACCGTCCGCGATCCGAACATGTTGAATTGGTGGAGAAATTGTCAGACTCTGTAACGGCAGGCCGCGCAATCCCCCATTTTCCGGGGGCCGCTATTCTCTTCTGACAGGCCCACCCCCTTGTCCCGGGCGGCACCAATACCGATATTAGACGTTATAGAAGGCGTCGAATCGTCCGTAACAGTTTCTTATTTAAAATCAGATATTTCGGTGGGGTATGAAGTTTCGTCCTTCTCTTTTGGCTGCCTTTGGCGCCGCCCTTTTGGCCAGCGCTTGTGCCACCAGCGACCCTGAGTCGATCGCGCAAAACGATCCTTGGGAGCCGACCAACCGCGCCGTTTTCGACTTCGATGTGAAGCTGGATCATGCGGTCGCCCGGCCGGTCGCAAAATTCTATCGCAGCGCTGTGCCCGAGGTGGCGCGCGACGGCATCCACAACGCCCTCACCAATCTGAATTCGCCGGTGATCTTCACCAATGACGTGCTGCAGGGCGAGACCGACAAGGCGACCGATACGTTCGGCCGCTTCATGATCAACTCGACCGCCGGCGTCGGCGGTCTGATCGATGTCGCCGCCAAGATGGGCATTCCCGGTCACGACAATGATTTCGGCATCACCCTGGGCAAAGCGGGTGCCGCCGAAGGCTCCTACCTGGTGCTGCCCTTCGCCGGTCCCAAGCCGCCGCGTGATCTGGTCGGCGCGGGCGCCGACATCGCCTTCGATCCGCTGACCTACATCACCTGGAACAATTCGACCCTCTATATGATGATCCGTGGCGGGTTGGGCGTGCTGGACGAGCGCGCCGCCAATCTCGATGTGGTGCAGCAGATCGAACGCTCTTCGATCGATTTCTACGCCACCACGCGCAGCCTCTATCGCCAGAACCGCGCCGCCCAAATCAATGGCGGCAAGGCGCCGGACGAGAATTTGCCGAACTTCTGATCTTGCGATTTAAGCTTGTGACGCGCGGCCGCTGAAATCACTCAGCGGGCTGCGGCTCCTCGCCACCACGGCCCGGTCCCATCTTGCCGTGATACCAGCGGTTCCAGCCGCGCTTCCAGGAAAGCCGCCAGCGGTCGAGATAAAGATAGACCACCGGCGTGGTGTAAAGCGTGAGCGCCTGGCTCAAAACCAACCCACCCACGATGGAAATGCCCAGCGGCTGGCGCATTTCCGAGCCTTCGCCGATCCCAATCGCCAGTGGTAACGCGCCCAGGATCGCGCCCATTGTGGTCATCATGATGGGGCGGAAGCGCAGCAGGCAGGCACGATAGATCGCCTCGCGCGAATCCAGATTCTCTCGCCGCTGCGCCTCGATGGCGAAATCGATCATGATGATGGCGTTCTTCTTCACCACACCCACCAGCAGGATGACGCCGATAAAGGCGATCAGGCTGAAATCGGTCCGGAAGATCAGAAGCGCCAACACCGCGCCCACGCCCGCCGACGGCAAGGTCGAGAGAATGGTGAGAGGATGGACATAGCTCTCATAGAGAATGCCCAGCACGATATAGATCGTCAGGATCGCCGCGACGAACAGCAGCGGCAGATTGGCGATCGACTGGCGTGCCAGCTGTAAGGTGCCTGCCGCTTCGCCATGCACCGAGATCGGAACATTGATCGCCGCCATGGTGCGGTCGATGGCGCGCGACGCCTGATCTTCGGTCACGCCTTTGGGCAGTTCGAACGAGAAAGTCGTGGCGACGAACGGGCCTTGATGATTGACCGAGAGCGGCGTCGTGCCGGGGCCATAGCTGACAAAGGCCGAAAGCGGCACCATCTGCTCGACCCGGGTGGAGACGGACGCGCCCGTGGAGCCGCCATTGCGCCCGGTCGAGGTGATGGAATTGAGCTGCTGATTGCGCACCGCGTCCGCGGCTTGCGCCGCCGCATCGGTATCGGTGCCCGTCGTGGTGGTTGTCGTCGTGGTGGTAGGGGCGGCAAAAGCCCCGCTTGCCCCCGCGCTGGATTGGGTGCCGCTGATATTGCCCGAGGTGGAGACATAGATATCGCGCAGGGTTTCCGGGCTCTGCCAGAACTCCGGCGCGACTTCCATCACCACATGATACTGGTTCTTGTCCTTATAGATGGTCGAGACCTGGCGCTGGCCGAAGGCGTCATACAGCGTGTTGTCGATCTGCGAAGCGGTCAGGCCCAGGCGCGAGGCGGTGGCACGGTCGATCTTGAGATCGACTTCCAGGCCCTTGTCCTGCTGGTCGGAATTGACGTCCTGCAGTTCGGGCACATTCTGCAGCGCGTCGGTGATCTTGGGGACCCACAAATTCAACTCGTCCAGCGAGTCGGCCTGGATCGTGTATTGCAGCGAACCATTGCCTTGGCGGCCGCCGGAGCGCACGCCGGTCGAACTCATCGGCGAGAGGAACATCCGCGCGCCCGCGATGGCGTTGAATTTGGGCCGCAGCCGGTCGATCACATCTTCCGACCCGATATAACCGCGCTCTGCCGGTGATTTCAGGGTGATGAAAAGCTGGCCGGTGTTGGTCGCCCCGCCGCCACGCCCGCCGCCGCCGCCGCCGATAGAGCCCGCCACCTGCGCCACCGCCGGGTCGGCCCGGATGATGTCGCCGAACTGCACGAATTTCTTCTGCATCGCCTGGTAGGAGATGCTCTGGTCGCCCCGGATATTGCCGAAGATGCGCCCTTCATCCACTTCCGGGAAAAAGCCTTTGGGAATGATCCCGAGCAGATAGAAATTCAGCGCCACCGCCACGAACAGCGTGAAGATGATGGTCTTGGGATTGCTAAGCGACCAGGCGAGCGTGCGGCTGTAGAAATCCAGACTGACCTCGAAGGTCCGGCGGAAAAAGCGCGTAAGGCCATTCTCGCGCTCCCTCGCGAAATCGAGATACGCGCACATCATCGGCGTGACCGTGAGCGAGACGACCAGCGACGCGAAGATCGCCAGGGTCAAGGTGATGGCGAATTCGTGGAACAGCCGGCCGATAATACCGCCCATCAGCAAAATGGGCAGGAACACCGCCACCAGCGAAATGCTCATCGAAATGACCGTGAAGGCCACTTCCTGCGCGCCCTTGAGCGCCGCCTGATACCGGCTCTCGCCCGCCTCCAGATGACGCGTGACATTTTCCAGCACAACAATGGTGTTATCGACCACAAAGCCGGTCGAGATGATCAGCGCCATCAGCGAGAAATTGTCGAGCGAGAAGTCCAGCAGATACATCATGCCGAAAGTGCCAAACAGCGCCAACGGCACGGAAACGGCAGGCACCAGGGTCGCGCGCAGATTGCGCAGGAACAGGAACACCACCAGCACCACCAGGATGGTGGAAAGCACCAGGGTGATTTCCACATCCTGCACCGAATCGCGGATGGAGATGGTGGTGTCCTGGATCACCGACAGATCGACCGCAGGCGGCAGCACGCCATGCTGCAATTGCGGGAGCATCTCCTTGATGGCGTCCACCACTTGAATGACATTGGCGCCGGGCTGCTGCGTGATGGTCACCAGCACCGCGGGCTGGCCGTTCGCCATGCCCATGTTGCGGATATTCTCCACGCCATCTTTGACTTCAGCGACATCGGAGAGACGCACCGCCGCATTGTTGCGATAGGCGATGATCAAAGAGCGGTATTCGTCGGCCTGGGTGGCATTGTCGTTGGAATAGACCTGAAAGCGGATCTTGCCCTGTTCGATGGCGCCCTTGGGGCTGTTGGCGCCGGCATTGGCGGACGAGATCGCGGCGCG
>DASYDX010000244.1:0-343351 GCA_036499345.1 Rhizomicrobium sp. | reverse complement strand
GAGCGCTCCAATATTCCGGGCCGATGCCAGCGCCCTTCCGGCCTGATCATCTTGTAGGGATCGGCACCGATCCGAACGGCTTCCGGATGCGGGCGAATGTCGGCGATCATCTCGACATAATCGAAATCGGAAAAAACAAGTTCCTGCCCGCCCTCGAACTGACGAAAACCGAACCGGCTCCAGAAATTGACCAACCGCTTCTGGGCATGCCCATAAAGACGCTGATAGCCCTTCATCTGGCAAAGCTCGATGGCGGCGCGAACCAGCTGGAAGGAAAGACGGGTACTGCGATACTCCTTCCGCACGGCCAGTCTTTCGATTTTCGCGAAATCGGCAAAATAGCGGACCCGGATGCAGCCGGCCGGCTCGCGCCCGATATACCCGATCAGATGGGTCGCGGACGTATCGTTTCCATCAAACTCCTCGTCATAGGGGCATTCCTGTTCGCCGATATAGACGGCGCTGCGAATGCTCACGACCCGCATCAAATCGTCGAAGGAACGGGCCACCGATACGCTCAATTCCCGCGCGCTTTTTCCGCTGGAATAGGTGTCGTAGAGCGGCGCGCTTTTCGGCTTGCGGGCGAACTCGTAAATGTGCGGCGCAACAATGCCATTGACGATCGGGCCTTTGCGGAAACCCAAAGCTTCGTTGTAGCGGACGCCCGCTTCGGTGTTGGGGCGGGAATAAAAATTTACGCCGTCATAGGGTTCGGCCGCCATCGCATCCCGGAAGAGGCTGATGCTGCCGGCCATGTGCCCAGGGGCGAATGTCGCCCACACATATATTCCGGCGGGCCTTTCTCCAGGCTTGGCGATCAGCGCCAGATCGGGATCCGCGCCGTTGAATGTCTTCGTCGCCAAGCAATAGAGGCCTTGAGCGGTCAAAGGCAGCATCGCGATAAAGCCGTCTCCGGCCGGCGCTGCCGGATCATACCGGTCTCGATGCGCCACGCCCCAAAGACAATCCGGGTTGTGCCGCACCACCCGGCGGACGGTTTCCAGCCCGGCCATGCCCGGAATATGCGGGCGGCCAAGCTCGACCAATTGGTCCAGCGTGGAAGGGTTTGCCTGGAACAAAACTAAGTGCTTGGCATATCTCGCCGAATCCATGGTACCGAGATCATGCTTGGCTTTTTCCCGCTTGACTGTACCGGGGTTTTCACGAACCAATCGCAGCGGATGTTCGGTCATGTCTGCCTCTTGCCCAAATGGCGTAGCTAGAGCGTTTGTTGGAGTATCAGTGTGGGAGTGATTGTTCCTTGACTGGCAATTTGCGTATGCAGCCTTTGGAGGAACAGGGTGTTCTTCAGGGCGAACATGCTCTCACCGTAAAACCCAGGCGAGTTCCTGACTGGGAAACGGTTCGCATCTTTCTGGAAGTTTTGCGCAGCGGCAGTTTTCGCGCCGCATCCGACAGATTGAATCAATCCATCAACGCTTTACGCCGCAAGGTCGACGAACTCGAACATACGCTCGGCGTCATTCTTCTGACCCGGCATGTGGATGGCGTGCGTGCCACTGCCGAAGGCGAAAAAATCTACAATGCGGCTTTGCGGATGGAAGCGGCATCCTTCGATCTGCTTCAGGCGCGCAATACCGCCAAGAAGGAAGTCGAGGGCGAAGTCCGCCTGGCAGTGACTGAAGGTCTGGGGACTTTCTGGCTGGCGCCCCGGCTGGTCGAATTCCAGCGGGCCAATCCCAAACTGATGGTCAGTCTCAGCTGCGCCATGAAGTCAGCCGATGTCCTGCGGCTTGAAGCGGACATCTCGATCCAGCTGGAACGCCCCGTCGCGCCCGATCTCAGAATGGCGAAGCTTGGCCGGCTGCATCTGATGTTCTTCGGTGCGCAATCCTACATGGATACTTATGGGTCTCCGAAATCGGTGGCCGACCTGCAGCATCACCGGCTGGTGCTTCAGTCCGACGATCACAAGCGCCCGCAGGAACTGTATGACAAGCTTTTCCCCGGCGTGGCGCCGGTCGGGTTCGTTTCTCTGCGCACCAATTTCGCCAGCGCGCATTACTGGTCCATCGCCAAGGGCGCGGGCGTCGGCATGCTGCCGACCTATGCGCAGGCCATCGGGACACAGCTGATCCCCCTGGATATCGGTGTGGTTCATCCCATCGATATCTGGATGACCTATCACCCGGACGCAAAGCGTATCGCCCGCGTCAAGCGCACGATCGATTGGATCGTGCAATCCTTCGACCCGCAGCGTTTTCCCTGGTTCCGGGACGAATTCATCCACCCCGAGAAGTTGGGCGAGAATTATAAGGGCGAGCCTCTGGCCAATCTCTTCGCCGGCTATCTCAGCAAATAGGCTAATCCCGCGCGAGCAGGGTTTTCAGCTTTGCGCTGGGAGCGCGCGCGATGGCGTGCGCCACGCTGCGGAAATCCTGAATGAAATTCTCGATCGCATCGGGAGAGAAGTGCCCGGCATTGTAGAAGACCTTGGCCAGCATCCCGTTCGAATGCTGCGACAGGCCCAGATAGATTTCCCGATAGATGGCCGGCCGGGACGCATCGGACGAGATCAACGTTCCGGTAAAGGCGGGAACCACAAAAAGATCGCTGTCCGAGAAATTCTTCTGCAGCGGCACGAAATTGAACACACTGGCGCAGAAGGGCGCGTCCGGCGCGAAGATCGCGTCGTACAACTCACATGCGATTTCGCGATGGGCATAGCCGCCATAATAATCGCGCGACAGATCGAACAGAAAACTGCCCAGATCCGCGCCCGGGTCGATCCGGGCCCGCACGGGCATGTTGGTGACCAGCATGCCGACCGTGTTCTGGAACTCCGCTCTCACCCGGTCGGCGGTATAAGCGGCGGAAAGAATGTCCAGCGTTCCACTCCAGCGCGCCAGAGCCAGGTGATAGGCGCCCAGCAGCAGGATCATCAGCGAAACGCGGCTTTCCCGCGCGACGATGGACAGGCGTTCCGCGATCTCCTGGTCCAGAAAGAAGAAAGACCGGCCTCGCCGCCCGGTATCGCCGTCGCGGTCATAAGGAAATGCGGCGGGCCCCGAGTCCTTGAGCTTGTCGAACCAATAGGCCAAGTGGGAAGGCAATTTCTCCGCGAGAGAGGTCCGCAGCGCCCGGGCATAATCCGCATATTGCTGGACAGGTGGCAGATCGCAGACCGTGCCATCCCCCAGTGCGGCATGCACCGCGCGTATTTCCCGCAACAATATCTGTGAGGACCAGGCGTCGGCGAAAAAGCCATGCGCCAGCAACCCCAGCGTCACCTCGCCCTGCTCGTCCCGGAATGCCTGGCAGCGGAAACCGTCTTGGGCGTAAAGATCCATCGCACCCGCCGAGAATTCGCTGACGGCCGAAACCCGGCCCGGTCGCATGTCCGTCAGATCTTCACGGCGGACCTGGGCGACCTCCAGACGGGAGGCCTTCCAGTCTTCGGCTATCTGAACAGCCCGGCCACTCTGGACCGCCAAGCGGCTGCGCAGCGCCCCATGCCGGGCCACAATCGTGGCGATAGTCTCGTACAACCGGCCGGTATCGGCGACCCCCATGGGCACCAGCATGGCATTCGTAAAGGGGATGTCGGCAGCGAAGCTGTCCTTGCGCCACAATTGTTCCACGCGGGGCGGGAGCGGCGCGTCTTGGGAAGCTCCCCCCATATCCAGTAGGGCTTGAATCCGCGCCCGTACAGCCGGCGCCAGATCGTCAGGCGAAAAGCTCGGCCGCGGCACCCTTTCCGAGGGACCGGCCCCTCTGGCGGGCGGGGAAGCATCATCCATCAGGTCCCTCCGGACCCCGTCTCGGGCCCCTGTTGGCCAAAATCATAGGCCGGACAAAGGAATAGCGGTCCGGACCCGAAGTTGGCGTTCCGTTTATGGAACGCCCCGTCCCTTCTGCGGAACAGACAGGTCGGACCGTAAACCCTACCCTCGCCTCACTTTATTACCGCTTCGCATAGAATCAGCGGCTTCAGGCCCGGCAATCCGGGAGGCAGGATATGTTGCACCATACGCATTCAGCGATCCGAGAAAATCAGCCCCCCCCGATGGGCGGGGCCCCGGCAGAAGCCAGCAGGGTCGCGGGCCAGGTAAAATGGTTCGATTTCATAAAGGGTTATGGCTTCATCACCTCGCCCGAAAAGGGTGACGATATCCTGCTGCACCAGGTCTGTGTGCGGCAGTCCGGTTTCCGCACAGTCCAGGAAGGCGCCACGGTCGTTTGTGAGACGGTTATGGGAACGCGCGGCTGGCAGGCGGTCAAACTGATATCGGTGGACAATTCCACCGCCCGGGCGATGCCCACACCCCAGGATCAGGCGCAACGCTATGTGGCTGTGCCGACCGGCCCAGCCTTCGATGGCGTGGTCAAATGGTTCAACCGGTCCAAAGGCTATGGCTTCATCTCGCGCGGAACCGGCACGCCGGATGTGTTCGTGCATATGGAAACCCTTCGGCGTTGCGAAATCGGCGAGTTGCGCGAAGGACAACGCGTTCGGGTCCGTATAGGCCACGGCCCCAAGGGCGAGATGGCGGCGGAAGTCCTGTTGCTCCCGGACTGAGAAGCCAATACCGGACCGCCTGGCAAGGCGCTAAGCTTCCCGCCCAATGGCTAGCGACAATCTCGCGGCACCTGCACCCTTGCGCTACACCGATGGCCGCAACCGGCGATCGCGCTGGCGCTTGGTCTTGCCGTTTGCAGTTTGCGCTGCGGCGTTGTTCCTGCTGCTCAATGGTCAACTTCGGCGCTCCGGCGATATCGAGGTCCGCGCCTGTCTGGAGCCGGTTTATTCAGGGCTGTTCGGCGGTGGCGTCGGCGCCATGGAACGTTGCCTGGCAAATCGGGCCCAACTTTTCGGCGAGAGTAATGCGCGCTGGCTTCGCTATGTCCGCCATCTGGAAGCCTCCTGCCCCATCAGCGTCGGCATGCAGGGTCAGGCCATCTGCGAATTCAACGTCAAGGCCAAGGAAGACCGGGCGGGCAAAGGCTGGCGCACCAAGGACTATTGAATGCGCCGCCGAACGTCAGGCCGGTTTGCGCAGCGGAAAGAGCAACGTCGCGACGAGGAGGGAAGCCAGCAGCACGAAAAAGGCAAGAAAGGCGATGTGATAGCCGCCGAATACATCGTACATTTTTCCGATGATCAGTGTTGCGGCAATAGCGAAGCCCGCAACGAAGACATAGGCCCAACCCATCACCGCTCCGAATTTGTCGGCGCCGAAGCTGGCGGCAATCAGCCCCGCCGTAGTGGGGAGCGCACAGCCCAGCGCGATACCACCCAGACACGCGCTGGCGAACAGCGCTTCGTAATTGGCGAAAAGAGCCAAGGTCGCCCAAGATAGAGTCATGAAAAGCGCGCCCGCGATCAGCAAAAAGCGCTGATTGATGTGATCGGCCAGAATACCTGCGCCGATCTTGGTGATTGCTGCGGCGATCGAGAAGCCGGAAATCAGCACGGCGGCCGAAGCCGGAGTGACTTGCAGTGAGATCGCATAGGGCACCAGGGTCACGACCAGCGCCTGAGAAGTACCGGATGTCAGAGCCAGAACCATGCTCGGGATCCAGAAGGCCCGCTTGGTGAGAAAATCGCGCCACCGGAAAGATTGGGTTGCGTCCTTGGCGTTGGCCGCACGCAAAGCAGCAGCTTCCTTGCGGCCCTGATTTTCAGGATGCCCGTCCAGGCCCATGGACGCGGGATTGTCGCGCATGATCAGAAGCGCCAGCACGATGATGATAACCGCGATCGCGATGGCCTCATACGTCAGCGCGAGACGCCAGCCATACGCCTGGATGGCCCGGCTGAGCAGCGGCACCACCACAAATCCGCCACCGGAAGTCGCGACTGCCGCGATTCCCAGCGCAAGTCCCCGGCGCTGATAAAACCAGCGCGAGGCCAGCAGCGCCGTATTCAGAGGCCCAAGCCCCATTAGCCCGATGGCGGCGGGCAGAAAAAGCATGAAAACCATCAGCCATAGCGACTGGGTGCCGGCAATGACCAGGAACGCCCCGCTGAAAATCACCGCACAGAGCGGCACAACCAGCCGGATGGGATAGCGGTCGAGGAATTTGCCGACAAAGGGCGCCACCAGCGTGAGGCCGAGAAAGAGTATCAGGACGGGACTACTCGCAATGGCACGGGAGAAATGAAACTCGGCCTGAAGCGGCAAAACGAACAGCCCGGCCGCGTAACTCGTCGCGCCCTGAACCAGCATCTCCGACACCGCGGAGGCGGCCAGAACCAGCCAGCCATAATAGAAAGGGATTGCCGAAGCCTGTGCGGCCGAATTTTTCATGACGAGCCCCCTGACCTTTATGCCACGGGATACCGGACAATGAAATAGGAGCGCGGCGTTCGCCTTAGAGAAGACCGCCCGGAAGCGATGCTAGCTGATTTTCCCAGATGTCTTCCGTCTCTGAGCGCCGCGGTGTGTAGCGGCATTGCCCCAGGATGAAGCTGGGCTCGCCATTGTCATTGGCGAGCGGCACATAGAGATTCTCGGCGTCGAGATATTCGCGCCCCTGCATATGCACCCGGCCCAGAAAACGCATGGGCTGCCCCCCTTCCAGAATCAGCTGGGCGCAATCCATCCAGCGCGGCAGATGTTCGGCGGGAATGCTTTCTTCGAAGGTCTTGCCGGTATTTTCGCCCAATACGCTCGTGAGCGCCGTCCCGATCAGGCGCCAGCGATACTGGATCGGGTTGTCGGAGGTCTTTTCGAGCATGAGCACGTTGCGCAAGATGTTCTTCAAATCGCGCGGCGTGATATCGGAACGGGACGGCATGCTGCGATTTCCTGCCTTGGTGCGCCAAAGCTCGAGCAAATGCTCATAGCTGGGGTCGATGAACGCCAATGTCGGATCGCAGAAGTGATGCCAGTTCTGCTGAACTGCCTTCTGATTGAGCGTTCTGGCGGCTGCGATGACATCCATGCCCCAATTTTTGATCCAAAACTTAAATTGGCGGTAAACCCAACGATCATCGGTGTAAGCCGGGCATCGTAAAGAGATCGCAAACACGTATGCGCCGGACCGCGGGTTCCGTGCACTGCACACCGCGATGCACGCCGCAAAAACGATCCGAGGCCGGGAACTCGGCCATCTTCGGAGTGCGCTGCTGATATTCCCCCCAATTTCCATTGTGCAATTAACTTGTCCGGCGATTTGATGTTTATCTCCTGAACCGGAAGAATTATGGTTTATGCGCCGTTAACAATCAGGGCGGGTAACATGTCACTGCCGCAAAAAGAACAAATCGTAGAACGCGGTGCCAGCGACACGCATTTCGGCAAATACAAACTGGACGAACTCGATTCCAGCCGGATGGCACGTCATCTGACCTTCTTCGATCCCGATGAAGCGGAGATCGGAAGGCTTATGGAAAAGGCTCGAACCAGCATTCCGGGGCTTGGCAAAACCGAAACCATCCAGAAGGTCCTGCGCCACGGGCACGGACATATGTACGCGGTAAGCCGCAAATCGCGCTTCGATCCCGCCGCCCCGGCTGGGGAGGGATTCATTATGGTCCTTCTGCTCAACGAGATCGGGTTGATGCAACTAGCGCTTGGTACCATCAATGGGCCCGACCCGGATTTGCGGCTGCTGGCAAAGCCGCATGAGCGCCCAGCCGGTATTTATATGTGGTGCGTCTTCGCGCCGGGACCACTCGCGGGCGGCCTCGCCCTCTTCATGGACCGCATGTCGGAACCCCGCTTCGAAGGCGTCAATATCTATTCGCGCCCCAACACGGATCTCGGCGTTCGTTTCAACGAAACGCTGGGTCTCACCAAAGGCGCGCAAGTCGGCCCCATCCTGGCGCCGAATGTTTGGGTGTTTCCCCGCAAGCCCGTGCCGCCGCCCTACGACACTTACATTCCGGGCGCGGACCGGCACGAGATCGGCGTCACGATTGCGCGCACATTCGAAGACATGATGCGCATCGCCGCCGTTCGCAACGTGGTCTATATGGGTGAGCAGGAATGCCCCTATTTCGAGGAATATGACGGCAACGACCTGTCGGCCACACATCTGCTGGCTTATATGGGCGACGAGCCGATCGGTTGCCTGCGTCTGCGCTTCTTCGCCGATTTCGCCAAGCTGGAACGGCTCGCCATCCGCAAGGAATTCCGCAAATCCCGCGCCGCATTTCAACTGGTGCGCGCCGCTTTCAAATTCTGCCAGAAGAAGGGCTATGGGCGCATCTATGCCCATTCTCAGACCCGGTTGGTCGATTTCTGGAAGCGCTTCGGCTTTGAAGTCCTCGAAGGCGGCAAGAGCTTTGTGTTCTCGGGCTTCGACTATGTCGAGGTCGTGGCTGAGATGGAACGTGACGCCGACGCAGTGGCGATTGGAGACGACCCTTACCGCATCATCCGCCCGGAAGGCCGCTGGCATCTGACCGGCGTGCTGGAACAATCGGCCATCGCTGCGGCTGCTGGACTTGCCGCAGAGGAAGAGACTTTGAAGCTGGCCGCGGGCTTGCCGCATCCGGGCTTTCACCCAATGGCGAAGCCGGGCGCAGCCTGAAAGGCGGGCCCCATTTCCGTCCCGCTTTCCTCTATAAAGGGAAAATGATTTCCCGGTTCAGTGTCCTGGCGATGCTTTTGACGATGGCGGCGGGCGCTGCGGCTGCCGATACGCCTGCGCAAATCGCCATCGGTATCGAAGCGCCTTCGGCCCTGTCGCCATCAGGCGCCGCGGAAAATCTCGGCATGCGGCTTGTGATCCGCGAGGTCAACGATGCGGGCGGAATTCACGGCCGCAAGATCGTCGAGCGCAGCTATGCCCGCACCCAGTCCGGCCCCGCGGGTGACGATCAGGTGCTGGGCAATGTCGAACGCCTGGCCGATCAGGACCAAGTTCTGCTGTTGTGGAATCACGGCGGCACAGCCTCGATGCGGATCGCGCCCTTCGCGATGGCCCACAAGCTGCCTTACATGTTTCCCCATACCGGCCTCCTGGACCGCGACGATGACCGTTATGTGTTCACATCCTTTCCCCATTACGATGGCGAAACGCGGATGATGTACCGCTATCTTGCCCAAGATCGCGGTATGAAACGCATCGCCATTCTCTATGACCCGAACGCCTATGGGCAATATTTCCGCGACCAACTGCGGAACTTAGCGGCCACCAACGGTTACATCGTGGCGGGCGAAGAGCCGGTGAAGCAGACCTTGCCGGCCGACCTGACCGCAGAAATGCAGCGCCTGCGCGAAACCAGACCCGACGCTATCGTGATGGCGCTCTATCCGCCCCAGGCCAAGCGGGTGATGGAGGCCAAAGCGAAGCTGGATTGGAAAGACGTGCGCATGGTTTCCACCGGCCCGCTCACCGATGAAGAGTATCTCAACGTTCCCGGCGGGTTCGCCGACGGCACCTTGGGACTTTGTTATTACCCGGACCCCAACCACTCCGACGCGCCGGGGGTACTCGCTTATCGCCGCTTGATGGCGCGCTATTTTCCGGATGAGAAACTCAACCGCTATTCGCTATACGGCTATGTTTTCGGCCAAATGGTGATGGAGGGCCTGCGCCGCGCCGGGCCAAATCCCACACGCGAGACCTTCATCGACGCGATAGAGACGATCAAGGATTGGGACAGCGGCGGCATTCTTCCCCCGGTCAGCTTTTCCAAGACCGACCATCACGCCCAGCGGGCGGGCTTTGTCTGCGAGTTGCGAGAGGGCCGCTTTATACCTTTAGGCGACTGGATCACGCCTTAAAAGCTCAGCGCACACCCGAGCCGGGCCAGAGCACGACGCGCAGGGTCTGCATCACAATCCGGATATCGAAGAACAGGCTGTAATTCTTCACATAATAGAGATCGTAACTGAGCTTAGACCGCGCATCATCGAGCGAGGCACCATAAGGGTAATTGACCTGTGCCCAGCCGGTCAGGCCTGCCTTCACGGCATGACGCTCATGATAGAGCGGCAACATCTTGGCAAGATCGGCGATGAATTCCGGGCGCTCGGGCCGCGGGCCCACAAGCGACATGTCGCCCCACAGCACGTTGAGAAGTTGCGGCACCTCATCCAACCGGCTGCGGCGCAGAAATTCGCCGACGGGCGTGATGCGGCTGTCCTTGGCGGCGGCCCAGACCGCACCACCGGATTCCGCATTCACCCGCATAGTGCGCAATTTTAGAATCCGGAAATTGCGGCCGCGCCGTGTCACGCGCTCCTGCCGATAGAAAACCGGGCCACGGTCGCCCAGCCATACGGCCAGCATCGCGGTCAGCAGGAACGGTGAAACCGGGATCAGAATGGCCAGGCTGCCGACAATGTCAAAAGCCCGTTTGAACAGCGCCGTCAGCTTCCCGGTACGAAATCCATCGGAATAAAGCAGCCACGCCAGATCGAGCCGCTTGATGTCGATGCGGCCGACTTCCTTTTCCAGGAAGCTGGAATATTCGGAAACCGGATAGCCCGCAGCGCGGCAAGTGATGAGCGATTCCAGCGCCATTCCACGCCGTTCATCCGGCGCGACCACGATTTCGTCAGCCCGCACCTGGCTCGCGATCTCAAGCAGATTGTCGGACATGTTGAGAATATGATTGACCGGATCTTCCGCCAGGCGCGGATCGATCTCACCGAAACCCGGCTCATGTACGAAAGTCAGCTCATACTGCCAGAAGCGGCCCTGGGTGCGCAGAATCCAAACCAGATCCCAGGCGCGTTTTCCCGCCCCGATAATCAGAAGGCGGGTGCGGAACATGGCGTGACGCCGAAGCGAACGAAACAGCAGACGCGCCAGCACGGCGCTCAAATTGAAGCAGATGAGCGCGGCCACGCACAGGGCAAAGGAAAAGCGCTGCCCCAGCACGACGGTGGAGAAGCTGGAGGCGGCGATGGCGATCAGAACAATGACCGGAACCCGCTCAAGTGCTTTGGAGATATCCGCGATGCTGTCGCGCCGGTACGAGCCCAGCGCATAAAGGCAGAGCAGCGTCACGGCTGGAAAGACGATCAGGGAAAGCCAGACTGTGGCCCAATCGAACCCGCCCAGCCAAAGCGCCGACGGCCAACCGACCGCAGCCATCAGCAGATCGATAAAAAACAAAGCCCAGGCCGGCGTCATCCGATAATTTCTCGCGCATCCTTGCTGCCGCGGCGCCGCCTCGCATGCAGCCGTGGCAGCTTGCCGGCGGCCAGAAACACGAGAGGGAAACCGGGCGCGGCAACCAGCGCCAAGATTGGCGAATTTGGGGTAAATTCCGGGTAAAGGGCTGCGGTTTTCGCGAGATTTTCACACGCGATACGCCGCAACACTGGCTTTTCGAAGCGTCCTCATCCGGGACGCTTCGATTTTTGCCTGCCATCATGCAGCCGTTTACCGGACCTGGCGTCCTTAAGCGCCCGGTTGGGACACAACCCGGAACCGTTCGATCTCGCGCTGTGCCGCCTGATAATCCGGCTTGACGGTCAGCGCCTGGCGATAATCGCGGTAGGCTTGCGCCGTACGCCCCGCATCTTCTTCCAGCCCGGCCCGGATGTAATAGGCGACATGCAGATTGGCCGCGCCCATCGCGATGCCCTGGTTGATGGCAGCCAATGCTTCATCGGGCCGCCGTTCCGCCGCGAAGACCAATGCCTGATTCAGATAGGCATCGCCCATGGTGGGGTCGTAATCCAGTGCCAGGCGGAAGTCCCGCAACGCGCCCGCTCTGTCACCCATCGCATAATGGATGATGCCGCGGTTGAGCACGGTCTTGGCACGGAAATGCATGTGCGGATCGCGCAACGCGATGTCGCAATGCTCAAGCCCATAGCGCAAGTCGGCGGTATCGCGCGCGGAGTGGAAGCATTGAAGCGCAGGATTGACGTTGTAGATCATCTCGACATTGTTCGACTGCTTGTCGAAAAATGTCGATTGCGCCACCGCCGGGCTGGGCAGCACAACGGCAGATGAAGTCAGAAGGACAGAAAGAAGAGCAAGATGCTTCATGTAAACCTCCCAGATAACCGGTTGGCCAGAGCTTCTTAACGCAGGCGATTATAGGCGGAATCCGGGCGCCGCATAAGCACCCCGGAAAACCAAAAAAAGGCGGAAATCTAGGATGCGTCCCTGACGCAGCGGAAGCCGACAGTCCCCGAACGGTCGTAACTGGGCGCCATCAGCAGCAATTTTCCATGCTGGTCGTTGCGATAGGCATGCGGAAAATACCAGATCGCACCAGCCGGTTGATAATGGCTGCCGCCGCGCAGAATTGCCGCGCGCGTATGGTCGTCGCGATATTCGTCGGTCCATTGCCAGACGTTGCCGACCATATCCATCACGCCGAACGGACTGGCGCCTTCGGGATGCGCATCGACGGCATCGGGCGGTGTGAGGATACGCCCGCTTGCAGGCACGGGCACTGCAGCGTCTTTCCAGGTGTCGCCCCAAGGATAAAGACGGCCATCACGCCCTTGCGCTGCGCGCTGCCATTCCCATTCATGCGGCAAGCGCTTCCCCGCCCAGGCGGCATAGGCGCGTGCGTCTTCCTGCGAGACCCAGGTCACCGGCTTGTTGTCCCAGCCCTGCGGATAGCGGCCGCCGGTCCAATCTTTGAGGAAATTCCGCGCATCGGCGGGCTGGTAGTGCGTGGCGTCCAGAAACGCCTTGAACTGGACATTAGTGACCGGAAATTTGTCGATATAAAAATCCTTCACCGCAAGCCGATGATCGTGAAAGCGCCGCGCATCCTTCTCCCAGGGATATTGGACATCGACGCCCACGTCATTATGGCCTTCGATTTCGATGCCCTCGACCTTGAATGTGAAATCACCACCGGGAATTTTCACCATGCCCTGCGGCGCTTCGGACGCCGCGGCGGTCGGCCGGATCTCGACCAATGCCTGTGGCAGCGGTTGCCAGTCGTGGGAATAGCTGGCGAGCGGCTTGACCGTCATCGCCTTCATAGTGGCCATCAGCGCGCGCACGGGCGCATCGGCATCGCCCGGAATGGCCAGGATGGCGCCATAGCCCTGCGCTTCCAGTGGGAAGCAAAGAATGACGTTGTCGTCCTCGCGCACGGGCGTCAGCTCGACGCCATGATAAAGATCGAAATATCGCAGGCCCGGCTTAAAGGGCACGGCAATCTGGCGGCCGTCCAAATCATAGGCATTGCGATTGACGATGGTCCACAGACTGCGCTCGCCGAGCGGCCAGAGGCTGGCAAACGTGCCATACGCCGCCATGGGCGTGAACGGTTCCCAATCGGGGCTGGCAAAGAAGGGCGCCATAGCGCGTTCGATAGTCGCGATCCGGCGCGTCGCCTCGCCATCGCGCGGCGTGATGCCGTTCCAGATGCCCCAGATATTTTCCCAGCTTTCCCAACCTTCGCCATTGAAGAAAGCGAATTGCAGCGCATCGGTCTTGTCGCGGTTCCAGCGGTCGGAAATGTGGACCTGATGGCGCGGCTCCAGCCAGCGATATTTGTCCAGCATGGGAACGAAGGAAAATTTGTACTGGCCCCAATGCATGACATTCCAGGCCAGCGCCTCGTCGGCCATGGTCAGTTCGGGCTCGAAAGCCAGCGGGTGACCCGCTTTGTCCGCAGCCAAGGAAAACGCCAGTGGTACACCGTCCTGCGTGTCGCCATTCACGCCATCGGCGCCCACCTCTTTCATGATGTCGGTGATCGCATCGGGCCAGGCCTTGCCCGGATCGCGCGTGCCCTGGTCCCACATCATCATGGGGAACAGGACCTTCACGCCGCGGCGATGAAAATCGCCTACCATCTGGCGTACGCCATCGATCCCGCCCGGCAGGGAACGGATCAGATCATGCTGATTGCGGTCGTCGATCCCCATATTGGGATAGGTCGGCCAGAGCAGAACCGAGTCGATGCCGCCATAGCGCGTCTTGAGGTCGTCCAGATACCGATCCACCGTGTAGACGTTGCGCACCGGATCGTAGAGATAACGATCCTGCATCATTGCCTGAGGCTGAAAGAAACTCGACCGCGTCCAGGCCAGTTCCGGCATCCGGTAGCGCGCATCGTCATAGCCGATGCGGATGCGGCGTTCGTCCCGCCAATGGCGCACATCTTTCAACCATTCCTCATGGCTCTTTTGCGTACAGGCCGCGGGCGCGGGCCCGGCGCGCAGATTTTCGAAATTCTCCATCGCCGTGTAGCAAGCGGGCGGCGGTATCTGTTGTCCCTGAGGACGATAATTGGAATCTTGGGCGTGCGCGGCGCCCGTGCCCAGCAAAGTTGCAACAAATATCGCGAAACGCGCAGGGCCTTTCATTTCACGCCTGCGCCATCAGAGCGTCGATTTCGGCGCGCGACGCCATAGCAGGTTGCGCGCCTTGCCGTGTGACGGAAATTGCCGCGGCGGTGACCGCAAAGCGTGCCGCGTCCGGTGCGGACAAGCCTTCGGACAACCCCACCGCAAACGCGCCGTTGAAAGCATCGCCCGCCGCCGTGGTGTCAGCCACCACAACTTTGCGCGCCGGAATCGCCACGGGAATATCGTCGCCGCCCAACACCACCACGCCCTGGCCGCCCAATTTCAGAACCACACCGCGCGGCCCCAACGCCTTCAGCGCCCGCGCCATCGTCGCCGGATCGCCCAAAGCAGGCAGGCCCAGAAGGCTGGCGGCCTCGCTCTCGTTCGGCGTCAGCCAATCCACCAGGCTCAGAAGCTCCGCCGGTAACGGCCGCGCGGGCGCCGGATCGAGAATAAAGGTCGCGCCAGCCTTGCGCGCCTGCCGGGCTGCCGCAATCACGCCGTTCAATGGCGTCTCCAACTGCGCCAAGACGAAACGGGCGCCCGCAAAATCCGCTTTGCCGATCACCGCTTCCGTCACGGCATCGTTCGCGCCGGGCGCGACCACGATCATATTGTTACCGCCGCCGCTCATGATGATGGCGACGCCGGATGCACCTTCGACGTCACCCAGAAGCCGCGTATCAACACCATTCTGCTGCAGGCCGTCCCGCAGCCGGGCGCCAAAAATATCTTGGCCGACACACCCAAGAAACGCGACCTTGCCGCCCGCGCGCGCCGCTGCCACGGCCTGGTTGCCGCCCTTCCCGCCCGCAAAGCTTTGAAACGCGCCACCCAGCAAGGTTTCGCCTGGCGCAGGCAACCGGTCTGCGAACGCCACCAAATCCATATTGGCGCTGCCGACGACGAGGATATCCGTGCCGCTCATGCGTAAAGCGGCGCGATGGCCACCAGGCCCAGGCCCACCAGGAACAGCGCGAACATCAAGGCCAGCAGCTTGTTCGCCGAAGCGGGCGCTCCCGCAAATTCGCGCCACACGAAGACGCCCCAGGCCGCCGACACCATGGTCGCGCCCTGCCCGATGGCATAGGACACGGCGGGGCCGACAAAATGCGTGGTCGCGGCGACCAGCGAAAAGGTCATGCCCAAGCCCCAGATCGCACCGCCCGCAATGCCCACCAGATGCGTGCCGGGCGTGGCCACTTTATAACCCGCGAAACTGCAAGGCGGATCGGCGGTGATGGGACGGCGCATCAGATAAGTGTTGAACACCAGCGCCGACAACAGCACGCCCAGGGAAAAAAGGAACGAAACCGAATACGGTCCTAAACCTGCTGGACCTTCGGATGCCTTGGTCACCAGCGGATAAAAAATGCCCATCAGAAAGCCGCAGGCGATGGCGATCTTCAAGCCGCGGCCGACATCATGGCTGCCCTGCTGTCCACGGGCGCGGTAAGCCAGCGCATCCACGATGATCGCGACCAGTACAAGCGCCACGCCGCCGAACAGCAGCAGCGGATTGCCCGCCGGTGCGATGGCATAATTCAGCAGCACACCCACGACCAGCGCCAGACCGATCCCCACCGGAAAGGCGACCGCCAGTCCGGCAATGGAAATCGCCGCCACCAGCAGAAGATTGGCGACATTGAACACCGCCCCGCCCGCCAGTGCATAAAGAATGCTGCCGCTGCCGGCTTGGCGCAGATTGGCGATCATCGCATCCGGGCCGCCGGTCGATCCCATCGTCAGCCCCAGCACCAGGCTGATGAGGATCACGCCGATCACATAGTCCCAGTAGAAGAGCGGAAAAGGAAAACCGGGCGCCAACTTCATGGTGTTGGCCCATGATCCCCAGCACACCATGGTGACAAGCATCATGGCGAGCGTGATCGCATAGCCGTCCGGTTGAAACATGAGGCCCCCAGCTCTCGTATCTGGCCAAAGGCTCTCACAAGTCTTGGGGCCCATCAACCGCCGCGCCTTTACGCAGATGCGAGATGCAAAGCGAATTCCGCCGGCAGCGAAGTGGCGCTATGGTTGCGTATCGGGCATCGGGGGCGACGACATGGACCTTTCCACTTTCAACAGACGCTCTTTCATGGCGACCTCGATGGCGGGACTGGTACTGGGTGGTCTTGCGGGCGCCGCGTTCGGACAAGGGTCCGCTCCGCGCCGCGTCATCATCGATACCGATCCGGGCGTGGACGATGCGTTCGCGTTGCTTCTGGCGATGCGGTCGCCGGAATTGAAGATCGAAGGCATCACGCCCGTCGCCGGCAATGTGCCGCTGCAATTCACCCTTCCCAATGCACTGCGGATGGTGGAGATCGCGGGGCGCACCGATATTCCCGTCGCGGTCGGCGCCAAGGTGCCGCTGCAACGGCGCCTGGTCACCGCCACCTATGCGCATGGTGAGAATGGGTTGGGCGGCGCGGTCTTTCCGGCGCCGAAAACCAAACCCATCGCCGAACCTGCGCCATCCTTTATCCGCCAGATCGTGCGCAAATATCCCGGGCAGGTGACATTGATTACCCTGGGCCCGCAGACCAATCTCGCCATTGCACTCGCCTCCGATCCCGATCTGGCCCGCATGATCAAGGGCGTGGTGATGATGGGCGGATCGCTGTCGGGCGGCAACGTCACCCCGGCGGCGGAATTCAATGTCTATGTCGATCCGGAAGCATCACGTATGGTGTTTCAGTCCGGCATTCCGATAACCATGGTAGGATTGGACGTCACACGCAAAACCGCCCTCACCGACGCGCACGTAAAAGTGCTGGAGGATGCGGCCACGCCGGTCAGCCTGGCGGCAGCCAAGATCGCCCGCAACGATATCGACCTCAACCGCAAACAGGGCAACACCAGCGGACCGAATATGCACGACTCGCTGGCCCTGGCCGCTTTTCTTGATCCCTCCATCCTCACATGGCGGAAATATTATGTGGATGTGGAAACCACAGGCGAACTAACGGCGGGCGAGACGTTGGGATACCGCCCCAACGAAGCGGGTTTGCGCGGTTCCGCGCCCACTCTGGCGACCACCAAAACGTCCGCCATGCTCCGGGACAAATTCGTGCCCAATGCCGATGTCGCCATCGATGTGGATTCGACGCGTTTCTTCAAGCTGTTGATCGGGCGGTTGGCCAGCAAGACTTAGAGCGATTTATGCAAGGCGGATGTCGAATTCCAACGGCTCGCGATGTTCGCCCAGCCGCACCAGCGCATCCGCGCGGTCCGGCATCTCCGCCAGCATGAAGCGCGTCAGCCTCTCATAAAATTGCACAAAATTGTCGATGTCCGCATCGCTCATCCCACCGCCGCCTTTTTCGCGCAGCTTCGCTTCCTGCTCCTTGCGCCATCCGGCCACCACTTCAAAGGATGGCGCAGCGAGAAAGACCTGAAACGCAATGCGGTCGAAAAGATGCCGGTAAGGGCCTGCCAACGCCTCGTTGATGTAACGCCGCCAGACACCATCGGGATCGGACGTGCGTTCCAGCGCATTGATGGGCTGAGCAAGCGCCTCCGCCGGTTCGGGCCGCGCACCCACGCACCAGCCTTCAAACAGAATGACATCGGCGGGGCCAGTGAACTGCTCCCATTGCGCGGGATCGGCGCGGGTATCGTGCGCCTTGTCGAAGCGGGGAATGGCGATGACACCGGGTGCGCGCAAAGCATCGAGAAGCCGGATCCCCAGCGCCACATCATGGGTGCCGGGCGGCCCGCGCGTCGCCAGAAGAGGATGGATGTTTTCCGCCAGCCGCGCCCGGTCCGCACGGGGCAGATAGAGATCGTCGATAGAGAATGTGGCGACCGTCAGACCCGCCGCGCGAAGCAGAATCTGAAGCACCGCCGCACCGGTGGACTTGCCGCTTCCCTGCGAGCCGCAAATCCCGACCACCAGACCGGTTCGGTCTCTCGCCAGGGTTTCGATGCGGGTGGCCAAGGGATGCCAAATACGCTGAACTGTGCCGAGAAATTCGGGGCCAATCTTTTCGCGGCGCATGAAATCCGCAATCGCGTCGCTTCCAGATGGGGACATGAGGCCAATCTAGCCACCACCAGGCGCGGTTGAAAAGCCGCTAACACCGGCTTTTGAGGCGAATTTGTCTTCCCCCTTCGACAGGAAGCCGTCTAAGCTTGCCGCATTCGACCCGCCGGGAGATTTCGCCATGAAGGCCATTTTCGTCCAGATCAAATGCGAGCTGACCAAGGCATTCGACGTCGCCGCGCACCTTGTCGACAATTTTCCGGAAACGGCGGAAGTCTATTCCACGTCGGGAACCTATGATCTTTTGGCGAAGTTCGAACTCAGCGACGAAAGAAGCTATGGCGAGTTCGTGACCAAGAAGCTCCAGCGTGTGCCAGGAATTCGCGACACCTACTCCATCGTCGCCTTCAAATTCCGCTGGAACCCCGAACCCAAGCCGGAATTCGAGCCGCGCGCAGAAGATATGACAACCCGCTTGAAGTAACGGTCACGTCACCGGCGCACGCACTTTGAACTGCGGCGCATTCCATCGCCCGGTGACCAGGACATCTCGCAACCTGTCCGCCGCCCGCCACACATCCGCATAGCGCAAATAAAGCGGCGCGAAGCCGAAGCGCAGAATGTCGGGCGCACGGAAATCCCCGATCACACCTTCGGCGATCAACGCCTGGACGATGGGATAGGCTTGCGCGTGGCGCAACGACACCTGGCTGCCACGGACCAATTTGTCCCTTGGCGTGACGACTTCCAACCCATGCGCCCCCGCGAAGCCGTCCACCGCATCGATGAAGAGCGAACAGAGTTTTTGCGATTTTTCGATCCGTGCAGCCGCGGGCGCTTGCGCCATCAGATCGACACCGACCTCCAAGGCCGCCAGCCCCAGGATCGGCGGCGTACCGCTCAGGAAACGGGCGATCCCCGGCGCGGGCTGATATTCGCCGGAGAATTCAAACGGTGCGGCATGGCCGAGCCACCCCGTAATCGGCGAGGTCAAGGCATCCTGCAGGCGCTTCGCCACATAAACAAAGGCGGGCGTGCCCGGCCCGCCATTGAGATATTTGTAGCCACAGCCCACCGCCATGTCGGCATTCGCCGCCGCGAGATCGACCGCGACGGCACCGGCGCTGTGGCACAGGTCCCATATCACCAACGCGCCCTGCTCATGCGCGCGCTGTGTGATCGCGGCCATATCGTGACAGCGCCCAGTCTTGTAATGGACATGAGTCAGAAGCAGAACGGCGACGTCTTCATCGATTGCGGTCAGCAACTCTTCCGGTGCCACCGCTTTGAGCGAAAGATGCGGCATCGCTGAAACAATGCCCTGGGCGACATAAAGGTCGGTGGGGAAATTTCCAGCCTCCGACAGAATAACTTTGCGGCCCGGACGGGCGGCCAATGCGGCCATCAGAAGTTTGAAAATATTCACCGAGGTGGAATCCGCCGCCACCACTTCGCCGGGGTTCCCGCCGATCAGCCCCGCGATCTTGTCGCCCACACGCTGCGAGGCGCCGATCCAGTCATGGCTGTTCCAACTGCGGATCAGTCCATCGCCCCATTCCTGCCGGATCACGGCATCCAGCCGGGCCGCGGTTTCTACCGGCAATGCGCCCAGAGAATTGCCATCCAGATAAATGACCGCGGGCGGTAGCGCGAAGCGCGACCGGAAAGAGGCAAGCGGATCGCTCGCGTCCAGCGCGTGGATAGAGGCCGGAATATCATCCGTCATGCGACGGCCCCGCGGCGCCTGGCCGCCACCACATAGATCAGCCCCAAAAGAATATAATAGCCGAACGCAAAACCGATGGGGATATACATGCCCAAAACCGTGGCCATGATCAGCGCGATGCCGCCGATGAAAAACAGCACGACCCAGCTCGCGAACGGATAGAGCGGCATGGGAAATTTGCGCGGCGCACCTTTCGGCGCGCGCCTGCGAAACCCCATATGGCTGACGATAATGCTGGTCCAGGTGCCCATCAAAAGCACGGCCGATGCCGAGATGATATATTCCATCACCTTGCCGGGGACGTAGTAATTCAGGATTACACCAATGAACATGATCGCGGCGGAGATGCTGATGCCCATGACCGGCACGCCGCGATTGTCGATGCGCGCCAGTATTGCGGGGGCATGCCGCTTGGTCGCCAACGATTGCAAAGTCCGCGCGCCCGCGAACAAACCACTGTTGCAGGACGACAGCACGGCGGAGATCAGCACCAGATTGATCAGGCTGGCGGTGGCGGGAAGTCCAATCCGGGTGAAGACAAGGACAAAGGGGCTTTCCGTCAAGGTCACCAGCCGCCACGGCACCAGCGCCATGATGATGGTCAGCGAGCCGATATAAAAAATCAGAATCCGGAACACCACGCCGTTGATGGCGCCGGGCAGCGACCGTTCGGGGTCCCTTGCCTCCGCCGCCGCCAACCCGACCAGCTCGCTGCCGCCGAATGCAAAGAAGGCAATGGGCAGCGCCGCCAGAAATCCCGCTGCGCCGGTTGGGAAGAGCCCGCCATCATTCCAGATATTCGCCAGCGAAGCATGCGTGCCCGTCAGTCCGATACCCTGGAAAAGAAGAACGATACCCGCGACCATCATGCCCAGAATGGTGACGACCTTGACCAGCGCCATCCAGAATTCCAGCTCGCCGAAAAGGCGCACGCCGCAAAGATTGATGCCGTACAAAGTCATCAGGCTGATCAGTGCTGGAATCCATTGCGGCAGATCGGGAAACCAGAATTTGACAAAGATCGCCATCGCCGTGATGTCGACCATGCCGACAAGGATCCAGCTCATCCAGTAATTCCAACCCACCAGAAAGCCGAAAGCAGGATGGATGTAATCTTCCGCGAAGGCATCCATGGTGGTGGTCTTGGGATGGGCCAGCGCCATTTCGCCCAGCGCCCGCGCAATGAAGAAGATCATCGCGCCGCCCACGATATAGGCGATCAGCAACGCGGGACCGGCGCTGCGAATGCCCGCCGCCGAACCCAAAAAAAGACCCGATCCAATGGCGCCGCCAATAGCGATGAATTGCAGATGCCGCCCGGTCAGGGCGCGATGCAGCGTGCCGCCCGCACTGACCGTCTGAACCGTTTCATCGACCGCCATGCCCGCCCCCGCGTCCCCGCCAACCCGGTTTGACCGGGGTTGCTTGAAATCTCAAACAAGACCGGAGCCTAGCCGCCCCCGCGGATGGCCGAAAGCGCCTTGCCGGTTCAATCGCCGGAAAGTGCCCTTAAGATCGCCCGGACGGGCGAGGCGTCGAGGCCCACCAAGGGCAATGGCAGCGCGATCAACTCGTAATCGCCGGGTGGAACATGATCGAGCACCAGGCCTTCCAATATTCGCATTTGCTGCGGCACCGCCCGGTGCGCCTCCATGGTCTTGGAGGTCTCCGGGTCCAGGGACGGTGAATCGATTCCCACCAGGGTGACGCCGCGTGCAGCCAAAGCCCGGATCGCGGCGGCGCCGACGGCGGTGAAGTTTTGCGGCCAGCGTTCCTTGGGAAAGCGCTCGAAGGTGCGGAACAGCATCCGCGTGACGCCGGGGCTCCAATGGGCTTCGATCAGATTGGCGCCGATGGCTTCACCTGCCCCGCGTGCGTCCACCAACCGGCAGGGTCCGAGATAAGGATCGAGCGGCACCGCATCGATGGGAAGGCCCGCCGGATCGTAATGCAGCGGCGCGTCGGCGTGGGCGCCGGAATGTGCCGACAAGGTGATCGCCGCCACATTCACCGGGCTCCCGCCTTCGCCATAGGACCATTTCGGCGCGGTGGTGAAGGCCGTGTCGCCCGGCCAGACCGGAAGCGACGGACGCAAAGGCTGGGAGATATCCCAGAGCTTTCTGGACGCGGCCATCATTTTCTCCGCCGGGCAATCGGCGGAACGGTCCGCCCTATTTCTGTTCGGATGGTAGGGCGTCGGCCATCAGCGGGTCCAGCGCTTCCAGATGGTCCTGGACCTTCTTGCGGAAGGCGCCGGTAGCGCCCAGCGAAAGCGCCGCCAGAACCAGCGGCGGCAACGCCACCCAGCACACAATGGTCCAACCATACGTCTCCAACAGACCGCCGGAGATGAAGGAGCCGACCGCGACGAAGCCGAACACCACGAAATCGTTGAAAGCCTGGACCCGCGTGCGCTCTTCCGGGCGATAGCATTCCAGCACCAGCGACGATGCGCCCAGAAAGGCGAAATTCCAGCCCAGGCCGAGCAGGATCAGCACCGTCCAGAAATGCGATTCCGTGATGCCCGAGATTCCCGTCGCCAGCGAAGCGGCGGTGAGCGCCAGTCCCACCAGCACCATACGCCCCGCGCCGAAACGCGCGATCAGACTGCCGGTGAAAAGGCTGGGCGCATACATAGCAATGACGTGCCATTGCAAGCCAAGGTCGGACGAATCCAGCGAAAGGCCACAAATCTTCATCGCCAGCGGCGCCGCCGTCATGATGAAGTTCATCAAAAGATAGCTGATCACGCCGCAGATGATGGCGGCGATAAATTTGCGCTGACGCACGATCTCCATCAGCGGGCGACCGCCTGTGCGCTCTTCCGCCAAAGGCGGCAGCTTGATGCCCGACAGGATCAAGCCGCAAACCACCGCCAGCCCCGCCTGCGCCAGATAGCTGGCCAGGAAGAGATATGGCGGCAACAGCTTCATCGTATGGGTGACGATCTGCGGGCCCAGCACACCGGCAAAGACACCGCCGATCATCACGATGGAAAGCGCGCGCGCCCGGTTTTCCTGCGGCACGCAATCGGCGGCGGCAAAACGGAATGACAGCACCGCGGCGGCATAGGCGCCGCCCAGAAAGGTCGCCGCCGAGAACAGCCAGAACGATCCCATCAGAACGGCCAGCGCCGAGAGCAGACCCGAGAACAGACCCGCTGCGGTGCCGGTGCGAAACGCCGCCTGACGCCCATAGCGGCGCGCAATCGCGCCCATCGGCAAGGTGCAGGCGGCCATGCCGACCACGAAAACGGAAATCGGAAAGGTGGCGAGCGCCTTGTTGGGGGCCAGCATGTCACCCACGATGGCGCCGGTGGCATAGACGATGACGGAGTTGGCGCTGCCGAAAGCCTGCGCCACCGCAAAGCGGCCGATATTGTTGCGGATCTGCGCCTTTTCCGGGTCTGCGCCCAGCCAATCGGATATGCCCGTCATTTTACAGCCTATGAAACGTGAAACCCCGGACGGCTTTATCCCAAAGCCGGTTTCCCCGTCCAGCAAAGAAGCAGCGCGCAACCCACCCTTGAGAATTCCCCGTGGCTTCGCAGACAATGCCGGGACTTTGGGGGATGGCATGGCAGACCGAAAAGAACGGACGGCAATCGTCACAGGCGCCGCCGGCATGATCGGATCGGCCACCGTACGCCATCTGCGCGATGCCGGATGGTCGGTGTTGGCGGTGGATCTCAAGGAACCGGACACAGCAGAGGGCATCACCGCACTGGCCGCCGATGTGACCGATCCGGAACAGATCGCCGGTATAGCGGCCCGGGCGACAAGCCTGTTCGGTACCGTGGATGCGCTGGTGCATATCGCGGGCGGCGCGGGCCCCATACGCGCGCCCAATCTGGAAGCGACAGAACTCGCCACCTGGAACCATGTGATGACGCTGAACGTCACCAGCGCCTTTCTGCTCTGCCGCGCACTAGTGCCGCCGATGCGTGAGGCGGGCTTCGGGCGCGTGATCCTGTTGTCTTCGATTCTGGCTGGAGGTGAGAAGGGGCCACCCACCACCGTCGCCGCGCGCCTTCCTTACGCTGCCGCCAAAGCTGCGCTTGAAGGATTGACCGCGCAGCTCGCCAAAGACTGCGCCGCCGATGGCGTCACGATCAACGCCATCGCGCCCGGTCTGATCCTGGGCGCGCAAGGCACGCGCATCCGCGACAGTTTCGATGCCTTGCCCGAAACCGAACGTGCACGGATGCTGGGCGCGATCCCGGCGGGACGTTCCGGCACCGCCGACGAAGTCGCGGGCCTGATTGCTTTTCTGCTTTCGCCGCACGCCGCTTACATCAACGGTGCCGTTATACCGGTGAACGGCGCGGCCTAACGCAGGGTCGCGAACAATCCCGCCAACAGCCGCGCCCGCTCGGCCAGGCTGTCGATCGCAATATGTTCTTCCAGTGTGTGTGGAAAATCACCGCGCGGCCCCAATGCATCGAGCGTGGGGATGCCCAGCGCCCCGGTGAAATTCCCGTCCGAACCGCCGCCCGAGGATTCGCACGGCAAATCGAAGCCAAGATCGGCGGCAATGCGCGATGCCAGTTCGTGCAGCGACAGATCGCCCTGACTGGTATGCCAGAAGGGGCGAACCGCACCGGGTGTGACTTCGACTTCCGTTCCCGGCGCCGAAGGGCGCAGATCCTGCAAAGTCTTTTTGCCGCGCGCCTGCGCCGCTTCGCTGGTGGAGACCGAAAGCAGTTCGGCCTCGCATTCGCGCGCAACGCAATTGACCCATTGGCCGCCATGCACCACGCCGGTCGAAAAGGTGCAGTCCGGCTCGCTCAGCCGGTCGATGGCGATGATCTGATGCGCCATCTCTTGAATGGCAGAACGGCCTTCATTGAGGCGCAAACCTGCATGGCTGGAACGGCCGCGTGTCACCAGTTTGAAGCGCGATACGGCATGACGCCCCACCACCACACCGCCGCTGCGCCGGGCGGGTTCCGCGATCAGCACATAACGATGCCGGGCGGCCTCGGCTTCGACCCATTCGCGCGTGCTGGGGCTGCCGACTTCCTCGTCCGAATTCAGCAGAATGGTGACTGGCAGGGGACGTTCGATCACGGCCTGTTTCAGCATCGCCAATGCTTCCAGCGCGATCACGATGCCGCCTTTCATGTCGAGAATGCCGGGGCCGTAGCAACGCCCCTCGCTTTCCCGCCACGGCAATTCCGCGAGCGTGCCCATGGGATGCACGGTATCCAGATGGCCGATAAAGAGAATACCGCCTTCGTCCTGGCCCGGCTCGGCCAGGCGCGCGCGCACGCAATCGCCATAGCCCTGACGGCCGGGAATGCGGGTCACATCCGCGCCCAGCACTGCAATTTCATCCGCCGCGATCTCTGCCATACGGTTCACCGCATCGGCGTCGTAGCTGGGACTTTCGCATTCCACCCAGCGCCGCAGACGCGCCAGCACCGCCTGCGTATCGAAAGGCAATATCTGCAAATGCTTGAAATCCGTCATGCGTCTATTTCAGCTTCAATTCGAGGCGCGAGTGTCCATCCGTCGCGCTCGCCGTCAAGCTCGTCGCCAGGAAGACTCGCGCCGGATCGATGCTTTGGCCGGTGAGCAGCGCATCGCGGACGGCCGTTGCCCGCGCCAGGCCCAGCGCCGCCAACTCGGCTTGCGTCGGCGCGAAAGCGGGCCGCAATTGCGCACGCATCCATTCCGCTTCCAGGAAAGTTTTCTGATCGTCCTCGTCACGCGCGGGTTTCGCATTCGCACCGGCCTTCAAGGCGTCAGCGGGGAATTCGGGAAACTCCGGGTCCTTGCCCAGCTTGGCGCTGAACAAATCTTCCAGACGGTCATGTTGGTCGTCCAGCGACAGCTTTGTGATGTCGGCAGGTGCGCCCTTGCGGGTTTCCTTTTCCATCAACGCCGCGTCGATCCGGTTGTCGGCGATGCCCGTCGCATCCGTGGCGATGGCGGGTCCTGCGGGAATGTCGAGACTGATCGCCGGGCGCTCCACCAATGCTTTGGCAAAAATGCCCAGCGCTTCCGGCGAGCCGGGCGGCAGGCTGGATGCACCGGGGGTGAAATCGACGAACTGCGCCTTCTCGGCGCCCGCGAACAGCGATCCGATCAACTGGAAAGGCGCGGTGACGGCCTTTTCGATTACATTTCCGATGATCTGCCAGACAATGGGCCAGATCCGGAATTTCGGATCATCCAGCGATCCGACCACCGGCAGGTCGAGATCGATGACACCGTCCTTGTCTTTCAACAGGGCCGTCGCTAGCCGGATAGGCAGCGGCACTTTCTCTTTGCTGTCGGTCGCCTCGCCCCATTCCAACTGATCGATCACGACATGATGATCTGCCTTCAGCGCCCGATGATCGATCCGGTAGGACAATTCCGTCGAAAGCTTGCCCTTGGCGATGGCATAGCCGGCATAGCGTCCCGAATAAGGGTTGAAGACCGGCAGTTCGATATTGTGGAACGCCAGATGAAGCTCGGTCTGCTGGTCATAACCGAACGGGTCCATCGACCCCTTGATGGTGACCGGCGAGAAACGATCGATCACCTGGCCGGTGAAATCGATGGCGGCGATTTCACCGGGCCGGCTGGAAATATTCGAGATCGAGCCTTGCAGCGCATCGATCCGGGCTTCGAAACTGGGCTGCATGGAATAATCCGCGAAGCTCATCGTCCCGCCATCGACATCCAACCGTTTCAGCTGGAAGACCATGGCGGGCGCATTGGCGCGTGATGGCACAGGTTTGGCCGGCGGTGGGGCGCTTTTCGGCGCCACCCCTTCGGCGGGCTGCGGCATGAATTTCATATAGTTGAAGGTGCGATCTGGAAGAACGGCCAAACGACCGAGCGGGAGATTTAGGCGTGCACGGCCGATGGAAAGACGATTGGCGCCATAATCGATACTTTCCAGCACCAAAGCCTGCCACGCGACCAGCGAGCTGTTGGCGGTCTTCTGATAAAGATCGAAGCGGTCGATGGCTGCGCGCCCCTTGAAGCGCAGCCGCGCCAGATCGCCTCCCTCGACATGCAACGTGCCCGCCGCACCCGCTATGCCCGACTTCAAGTCCAAATCCGGGAGAGGCGGTATATAGGCCACGAAACTGCGCAGCGGCAGACCCGATAGCTTGAAGGTGAGATCGGCGATATTGCCCGCAGGGACCACAGTCCCCTCGCCTTCCAACGCCGCCTTGGCATCGATCCGCGCCGAAAAGCGCAAATTCACCGGCTGACTGAGGTCGCTGCCTGCGCCGGTCGCGGAAATATCGATCGGCGTGATGGAGAAGCGGGCAGCAGGCGACACCGCCTGATCCTCGAATGTGAGGGTGGCAGCAGTGAGCGCGAAATTGTTGAGCTTGATCGCCCAGGGTTGCGCGGGCGCCACGGGCGCAGAAGCAGACGCCGCTTTTTCCGGCATCAGCGCCATCAGGCTGAGCGTGCCGTCATGGCCGCGGCTGATGGGAAGATTGGCGCCATCCAGGCTTATGCTGCCCAGATCGATCCGGCGCGTGGCATAGTCGAACCGCATGTCCTGAAGCTTGCCGCCCGCCAGGGCGATTGCGCGGTCTGGCGCACCGGATGCGGGCGAAACGCGAACGCCCTGAACCTCCAGGCCCGGCATCGCCACAGCGAATTTCGGCGGCGCATTGCTGGCGCCCGCGAATGCGATTTGGCCGATATTCGCGGTCAGCCGATCGATTGACACCGATCCGCGAAACAATTCCGGCTTGCCGTCAAAAGCAATGCCCGACAAGGCAAGCTGTGGCACCGATGCGGTCATCTGCGCACCGGCGGGGCCATAGGAGAATTTGTAGGCGATATCGAAGCCAGCGGTGCCCGCCTTCAACGTCACCGGCAAATTCTCACCCAGGAATTTCTGGACGGAATCGGCCAAGAGATTGGTGACGCTCAACCGTCCTGCTGACGCAATCGGCGCGATGGAGAGCGTTCCATTCCATTTGAAGCCTTCGCCCCGCTCGCTTTTGGCTTCGAAGGCAAAGGCGCCGCCATCGGCGCTGTTGGTCTGAAAATCCCGAAGCGTGAAGCTGATCGGCGCAAGCGTCTTTTCGGGCCGCAAGCTGCGGCTGTGATCGGCATAAAGAATTCTGCCTTTATCAACAGTGAAAGAGTCGATCCGGACGGCCGGGCTGGGACCTTCCGAATGGGTTTTCGGCATCAGCTCGACCAAATTCAGCGAACCGTCCGGCCGGATCAACGTGTGCAGGAAGGGCCGCTCGATGCGAATCTCTGTGAAGCGATAGGCCGACTGAAACAGCGACAGGATCGAAAAGCCGACATGCAGATGACCGACCGCGACCAGCGCGCCCTGGCGATCCGGAATCGCCAAATCGTCGATATCGAGCGCAAAGCGCAGGGGATTGAACTTGACCTGCCCCATCGTGAGCGGCTTGCCGAGGTTGGTCTGGACCCAGCTCACTGCCTGGGAACGGATCAAGCCTGGCGCCAGATAGAATCCCGCCCCCGTATAAAGCAACGCGATCCCCGCGAACGCAGCCGCGCTCCAGATCAATTTCCGCCAGGGAAAATGCCGCTCAGAATCGCGCTCTGTCTTTTCCGTCTGCACCAGAAATCATGCCCGCCAAATCCTGGCGATGATGCGAATATTTTCACGTCAAGGCAATGATGCCGTCACCGCGCAGCTGTTTTCTTTCAGCACAGAGTGCAACGCACCGTTGCGCCGCAAACATCGCCTGCGGGCAAATCGGTCCCGCTTCAGAAGCTCGCGCACGATGACGATCTTCTGAACTTTAGAGGCGCCTTCACAAACCACGGCCGGATTTCACCATAAGGGCTTTTCGCGACAAATTCGTTTTTCGCCACCTCAACCGCAGGCCATCCGGGGCTGCATTTCTTCCGGCATTACCCGGTTTGAGGCACTTTGCAGGAAGACAAAGGATTTGGAGAGCGTCTATCATGCGGCCGGGCTCGCCAGAAGCCGGACTTTCGGGGGAAACGGATCGCCATGCCGCCTGCAAAATTGACATTGCCTAAGGGCCGCGAACGCCCCTATCCGATCCATCCGCGCAATTATCCGGACGATGCCTGGTCGACATACCGGACCGTGCGCTTCTCGGACTGCGATGCAGCAGGGATCGTCTACACCCCGAACTTCATCAATCTGGTGAATGGTGTGATCGAGGATTTCTTCATCGAGCGGCTTCGCATCGACTATCATGGGTTGATGCTGAAAGACCGTATCGGCCTGGGTTATAAAAGTGTGGATACCGATTTCTTCCGCCCTGGACTGATGGGCGACCGGTTGAATTTCACGGTCATGATCGAACATATCGGGCGCACATCGATCATTTATTCGGTGCACTGCGTCCGCGAGATCGAAGAGATTATGCGTTGCCGCCTGGTGATGGTGACCACCTCGCTGAACACACACAATGCGATCAATATTCCGGCCAACCTGAAAGACGCCCTGACGCGCTACCAGGATATGTGCCGATAATCTGCCCGGCCAAGTAGGTTTGTACGTTACGGAATCCGGCAAAAATCGCATCCCTGCCTCCGGCCCTTGACAGGTCCAGCGCCGCCACCTTTGCTTGGCCTCAACATTTCAGCGCAGCCCCCATAACAAGCATAACAACCAACGGAGGAATGTGATGTGCGATGACTTTATTCATCCCGGTCTGGTGACGGACTCCCGCCTTTCGCGACGCAGCTTCGGCTTGATGACCTTGGGCGCCGCCGGGCTCGCGAGTAGCGGAGCCTTGGCGCAATCCAATGTCATGGAACAGGATGTGACGGTGAAAACCGCCGATGGCTCCTGCGATGCCGTTCTCTTTCATCCGGCAGGCCAGGGTTCGTGGCCAGCCGTTTTAATCTGGCCCGACATTATGGGCCTGCGCCCTGCCTTCCGCGACATGGGCCGCAGATTGTCCGAACAAGGCTATGTCGTCCTGGTGCCCAACCCCTTCTACCGTTCGGCGAAAGCGCCGGTGATCGGCGACAATTTCGATTTTTCCAATCCCGAACAACGCACCCGCCTCACGGGTTATCGCAGCGCCATGACCGATGATGGCGTCGCCAATGATGCAAAAGCCTATCTCGCATTCCTCGATGCCCAGCCCCAGACCGCGAAGGGCAAAAAGGCGGGCGTACAAGGCTATTGCATGGGCGGGTCCCTGTCCTTCCGTACCGCCGCGGCGGTGCCGGACCGTATCGCGGCCGTGGGCAGCTTCCATGGCGGCAACGGTCTTGTGACCAAGGATGCCAACAGTCCGCACCTGTTGATTGCCAAGACCAATGCCACCTATCTGATCTGCCAGGCGCAGAATGACGATGCGCAACAGCCACAGATGAAGGACGAACTGAAGGCAGCTTTCACTGCCGCCAAGCGCCCAGCGACGGTCGATGTCTATGCCGCCAATCACGGTTGGTGCGTCAAAGGCAGCGCCGTCTATAACGAAGGCGAAGCCGAGCGGGCCTGGACCCATCTGAGCACGATGTACAAAGCCGCCTTGGTCTGAAGGACATTATAATGATGCCACCGGGCGGATCGTTCGGCGGCATTTTCTTTTGCCTACAGTCTTCCGGCTGCGAAAGTATCGCAGGCTTTGGGATCACCCGACTTCAATCCCTGCTGAAACCAGCGCACGCGCTGGGCGCTGGTACCATGGGTGAAGGAATCGGGCACCACATAACCCTGGCCCTGCCGCTCCAGCGTGTCGTCGCCCACCGCCGATGCCGCAGCAATGCCCTGCTCCACATCGCCGCTTTGCAGGATCTGGAATTGCTGGTTGGCATGGTTCGCCCACACACCCGCATAGCAATCGGCTTGAAGCTCGGTGCGGACGGAATCGCTATCGGCGCCGCGCGAACCCAAAGAATGCTGATTCATCACACCCAACAGATTCTGGATATGGTGGCCATATTCATGCGCGATGACATAGGCGCGCGCGAATTCCCCCGGCGCGCCGAACCGGTCACGCAGTTCATCGAAGAAGGACAGGTCGAGGTAAATCTTGTTATCGGCGGGACAATAGAAGGGCCCTGCAGAAGACTGCCCAGTGCCGCAACCGGTGGGCGTGGCGCGGTCATAGGTGGTCAAGGTCGCAGGGCTGAAAGAAGCGCCTTCGCCGCGCAGCAAGGGCGACCATACGTCTTCGGCCGACCCGACGATCTGGCGTGCAAAGCGGAATTCGTCATCGTCCGCCCTGGGGCCGCCGGCGGTTTGCGTCTGACTTTGCTCATATCCCGCATTGGGATCGGCCGCCGACAGGAATTGCGTCGGATCGACACCGAGCAGCCAGGAAACGACGAGAACGGCGACGATCCCCAAACCACCACCGCCGACTGCCAGGCGGGGGCCGCCAATGCCGCCCCTCCCTCTACGGTCATCGACATTTTCAGTGGGACGAAGATCATCAAGACGCATGGGCACCCTCCGGCTTGATCGGAGCATACCATGGAACTTTTGTCTTTTTGGCGGCGGTCAGGCGCCCAGCGCGACCGCGATATGGAAGACGATAAAGGCGGCGATATAGGCCAGCGCCAGCATGTAGGTGAACATCACGGCCGGCCAGAACCAGCTGCTGGTCTCGCGCCGCACCACCGCCAGGGTGGACATGCATTGGGGCGCAAAAACATACCAGGCCAGGAATGCCAGCGCCGATGCCAGCGGCCATTGATGCGCCAGGGTGGTGGCCAGCGACCCGGTATCTTCACCGCTCACGGCATAGACGGTGCCCAGCGCGGCCACCGCAACTTCCCGCGCCGCAAAGCCGGGGATCAACGCCACGGTCATCTGCCAGGAGAAGCCGATGGGCGCCAGGAGCGGGCCGATGACATGACCGATCATGCCCGCAAAGCTGTAATCGATGGCGGGCAAGGTCGCGCCAGCGGGAGCGGACGGAAAACTGGACAAAAACCAGATCAGCACCATCATCGAAGCGATAGTCGTGCCCGCGCGCTTGAGGAAGATCTGGCCGCGTTGAAGAACGCCGCGCGCCACATTCTTGGGATCGGGCACCTTATAAGCAGGCAGTTCGATCAGGAACGGCTCGGTGGCGCTGCGCCAGATCAGCTTGCGGATCACAAAGGCCACGATCAGGGCGCTGCCGATGCCCGCTCCATAAAGGCCGAACATCACAAGCCCTTGCAGGCTGGCGAAACCCCATACGGTCCGGTTCGGAATAAAAGCCGAGATGATCAGCGTATAGACCGGAATGCGCGCCGAGCAGGTGGTGAGCGGCGCGACCAGAATGGTGGTGAGGCGGTCACGCTTATTGTCGATCACCCGTGCCGACATGATGCCGGGAATAGCGCAAGCAAAACTGGAAAGCAGCGGAATGAAGGCGCGCCCGTGCAAGCCCGTCACACCCATTAGCCGGTCCATCAGGAACGCGGCGCGCGCCATGTAGCCGAAATCTTCCAGAAGGATGATGAAGAAGAACAGGATCATGATCTGCGGCAGGAAGACCACCACGCTGCCGACGCCCGCGATCAAACCGTCCGACAGGAAGCTTTGAAACAAGCCTGCCGGAATATATTGCGCCACGGCCTGCCCCAACCAGGCAAAGCCCGCATCGATCAGGTCCATCACCGGCGTTGCCCAACTGAACACCGCCTGGAACATCAGGAACAGAACCAGCATCAGGATCAGCGTTCCCGCCACCGGATGCAGCAGTACCGAATCCAGCCGCCCGGTCCAGGTATCGGGACGCAAGGGCGGCTTTACAAAGCTGCGCATGATGCGCTCGGCTTCCTTGTGCGCCTGCCGGATTTCCGTCGCGGACGGTTCGTGCCAGGTGGAGACGGCGACCGCTTTGCCTTGCGCCGCCAGTGCATCGACTTGGCCGAGCAGATCGTCCAGCCCGCGCTTGCGCACCGCCACGGTGGTAACGACGGGAATGCCCAACGCCGCGGCCAGCCCCTCGCGGTCGATGCGAATGCCCTGTTTCTCGGCGATGTCGAACATGTTGAGCGCCAGCACCAACGGGCGGCCGACGGATTTCAATTCCAGCACCAGCCGCAGCACCAGCCTGAGATTGGTCGCATCGGCGACGCAAACCAGAATTTCCGGCGACGCCTCGCCAGCAAAACGCCCCAGCACCACATCGCGGGTGACCGCTTCGTCGGGGCTTCTGGCGCGCAAGGAATAGGTGCCCGGCAGATCGACCACCGAGACGCGAAGTCCACCCGGCGTGACGACCGCGCCTTCCTTGCGCTCGACCGTGACGCCCGGATAGTTGGCCACTTTCTGGCGCGCGCCTGTCAGGGCGTTGAAAAGCGATGTCTTGCCGGAATTGGGATTGCCCACCAGCGCGATGCGCGTGCCCAGGATTGCGTCGCTCATGTCAGCTGTCGCGTTCCACGATGATGACGCCCGCCTCGCGGCGGCGCAGCGCGACCCGCATATCGTCCAGCTTCAATGCGATGGGATCGCGGCCGACCAGACCTTCATGCAGAATCTGAAACCGCGCGCCTTCGACAAAGCCCATCTCCAACAAGCGGCGTTCCAATTCGGCGTGACCGATTTCATCCGGCCCGTCATGCCCTTCAGGCGTGACGCCCCGGATGAGGCCTCGATCGCCTTTTCCCAAATCGCTCAACCGCACGATGCTCGTTTCCTGAAGGCAATTGCGAATTAGTCGCAATTTCTTCTATCCGACCTTGCCGGTGGCCGCAAGAGAATGCGCGATATCCAGACAATGGGCAGGGTCTTGTGCCGCAAATGCCGCACCTCAAGAGAGGCCGGTCAGGGCATCCGATCCGAATAGGCAATGCCGAAGGGCATTTCCGTGACAAGATGTGCGCAGGCATTCGGCTTGGCAGGCACCCCACCGACCCGGACGGCGTCCTGCGCAATCAGCACCGGCTTGGTATTGCCGCACCGGAATGTGCCCGAAATCCGCACCGCATGGCGGTTCAGATAGCGGATGGCGGCGACCTCCCGGCCTCGTTCATCAACAATAGCCAAAGTGCTTTTGTCCGGCCGGGCACCTTTCAGAAACCCGCCGATCACCTGCTCGAAGCGATTGTCCCGGATGCGGTAAACGACATTGTCATCGGAATCGAAACCGAAGCCGTTGATCGTCAATCCCGAGGCCGTCTTGGCAATGCGCATCGCCGGGCATGTCCCGATACGCACCGGCATGAACGGTCCCGGCCCCTCTCCGATCACGCCGTCTGAACCGAAGACCATCAGCAGCGCATCCGGTGATTTCAGCGCGGCATCGCCGTCACAGGCCGTCCGCGGCATCGGCGCGGCGCCTGCGACAAGCGGGCCTTCGATCTTCACCACCTGTGGACCAAAGCGTTCGGCGATAAACAATGTGATCGTACCGATGGCCCAGGCGCAGATCAGCGAAAATGCCACCCAACGCCGCCGCTCATGCTTCCAGCCCAACTCATAAACAAGCGCGATAGCCGCCCCGCCGGTCAGCAGCGACAGGGTCAAAATCCGCGTCGTGGCCGACATGAAGAACCATGCGGTGACAGCAAACGCGATCCAGGCGACAGCTCCGACCATGATCCGGCCGGACGCAATTTTCCCGATATCGCTCCTCGCCATGGGCAGGCCCGATCTTTCCAAGATAGCGTGGCTGAAAAAGGCTTTTGCGCGCGCCTAAGCCGTTCGTCGTTCCTGCATTTGCGACAAGCTCTCCGTCAGGCTGCACAGATGCGCGTCGCGCTCGCGATCCGCAGCCCAGATCAGAAAAAAAGCGAATGCTAAAGCGATGCCGGCGAGCGTGACCGAAACCGACGCCTCTGCCAAAAAGAGTGGAGCAAATGGTGCGGGCAACAACCACAACAGAAAGGATCGCAATTGCCCTTGCCGCAAGATTTCCCGGCGGCAAAACGCGCGCAGCGTTGAAAAATTCTCCTTCTCGGCTCGCGGACGCGCAGCCCCGTGGAGGAAAAGATATGCCGCAGAGACCGGGTAAAGAATGGTCAATCCCAATGCGGCCCGATGCGCTGGAAGGAATGCAAGTAGCAGGACAGAAAGCACAACAAGGGCCAGCAGAAGCGCCATGTCGATCCGGTTGCGCCGCCGGATGCGCATAGCGAAATCGTCATAAGCGACAGCAATCTCGGGTGCAGACATGCGCGACATGAAAGGATTGCACTGATGTTCCCGTGCCAGCACCATCGCGGCGCGCAATCCGCCCAGCAGCGGCATGCCGAACGGCAATATCACCCACAGGAACAAGAGCCAGGCCGGTTGATCCGAGCTCAACTTATGGCTCGTATGCAGACTGGTCATGACGCCGCGCGCAAAAGCCAGCACACCTGCCGCCACGATCAGCGCTTCCAGAATTGCCCACTTCGCAGAAGGCACCACGCCAGCGCGATAGACCCCGATCATAAGGAACAGAAAGAGCAGCAGACATGTGAGCGCGACGTTACCCGCCAAGGTCGTCGCCCGCGCGCTTTCGGAAACGCCACCCAGAAGAAGAAAGATGATGCAGCCTTGCATGATCAGCACCGGCAGATTGGCGATGCGGCGTATCTGGCTAGCGATAACGAAAGGAAGCGCCCCAGCGGCGCTGCGAAGATATTGCAAAGGCGATTTATAGAGCTCGCAAAGATCACCCGCGACCGCCTCTCTCACGGCGGGGGGAAACGCATGGAAAACGAGCCGCTCCAGCAGCCTGGGCGGCGCGCTCAACGCGCCGGTTTCCATTTGGCCCCCCAGCTCTGTTCGATGACATCGCAAATGCGCTGTGACGCTTGGACGGATTCCTTGAGCGCGCGTTCGCCTGGCTTCTCAAGCTGATAATGCCGTTTGGCTCGGCCGCCACGTTCCTTGGTCGGCTCGGACAGCCAGGACGCAATCAGACCCTTGTCTTCCAACCGATCCAAGGTGGCGTAAACCGCGCCCAGCTTCACCGTGCGCGGTTTGACCAGATCCTCGACCCGCGCATGGATGGTGACGCCATAGGCATTGTCGCCAAGCGAAACGATGGCGGTCAGCACCAACTGCTCGAACTGCCCCAGGGAAACAGGCTCAACCATTACTCATACATAGTATGAGTAAGACTTGCCGTCAATGCCGAAAGATCAGCCCGCCGGCACCGCATCCAATGCCGCCCCCGACCCGCCCGCCGGAATGACCGGCAGGATCACGGCCGAAGGATGAGCAGCATCGTGCAGGATGGTCTGCTCGGCCTTCTGCCATTTGTCGCTGGTGGCGAAGGTTCCGCCCGTGTTGGGGTTGGGATCGAATTGCGGGAAGTCGCTGGACGAAATCTCCAGCCGGATGCGATGGCCCGGCTTGAACAGGTTGGACGTCGGCCAGACATGGATCGTGTATTTGTAGACCTGCCCCGGCACGACCGGCGTGGGATGCGACAGTGATTCCCGATAGCTGGCGCGCTGAATGCCGTTGGCCAGATTGATGGCGCGGCCATCCGGAGACACATCAATCAGCTTGGCGGTGAAGTCGGTATCCGGCGCGCGGGTCTTGGCATACAGCGTGACCGTGATCTGGCCGGTGACTTCCATCGCCTGTTTCAACGGCGCGCTGGAATACACCAGAATGTCCGACCGCTGTTCGATGGCGGACTGATCGAACTGGCCTTGCGGACCGCTGGTCCAGGAGCAGCAGGAATGCCCGCCCAGGCTGGGCACCGGGTTCGAGGGATCGTACGTGAATTCGTCGCTGACGGCGGTCGCTTTCTTCGCCGCCACCGCACTGCCGAATTCATTGTCGGCATGCGCCTGGCCTTGCGTGGCCGTATCGGCTTGCGGCGGCGCATCGCTGAGCACGCCGTCGCCCATCACCGAAGCGGCATGACCACCGCTGGCCAGATACCAGTTCTGGCTCTTGGTGGCGGCAAGCGGCCATTCTTTGGAAACGTGCCACTTGTTCTCACCCATGGTGAAATAGGTGACACGCGAGCCTTCGGCGATCTGGTTGCTCTTGCCTTTGAGAAATTTATCGAACCAGGCCAGCGACAGATCGTTGACGGGGCTGTTGGACACCGCGCCGATATCATGAAGCATCGGGCTGACCATGCTTTCCGGCCGGCCCCAACCCAAATGCTCCCACGGCCCGATCACGATGCGCGAATTGTTGCGCGCGATATCGGTGGCGCCCTTTTCCTTCACGCCGTTGAAATTCTCCAACGAGCCGTTGATGAAAGCATCGTACCAACCGTCGAAGGCCAACACCGGCACCTGCACCTTGTCGTAATGACGCTTGATGCTGAAAGCCTGCCAATAGGCATCGTCGGTGGGATGCTTGAGGGCGTCGAAGAAATACGGCGCCACTTTCGGATTGTCGGGCTGGAAGAACGGCACCTTATTATAAGGCTTGAAGGTCATCCATTTGGCCGGTTCCTTGTTGGCCTCTTCCATCTTGGCAGCGGCATCCTTGTCGCCGCGATTGAGCGCGGCGGTGTAGCCGATGGTTTCCGACATCCAGGGTTCGATGAAGGCCAGACGGAAAGCCCCGTCTTCATAGGTCCAGCCATCATAATAGTCCGATGCCGTATTGGACGGCACAATCGCCTTCAGCGACGGCGGCGCACCGGTCGCGGCTAGCCATTGCGTGGCCCCAACATACGACGAGCCATACATGCCGACCTTGCCGTTGGAGCCGGGCAGCTTGGCCGCCCATTCCACCGTGTCGTAACCGTCATTCCGGTCATTGGCATATTCATAGAAGGTGCCGCTGGATTCGCCCTGCCCGCGAATGTCCTGGATCACGACGATGTAGCAATGCGAAGCGAACCAGTCCGGTGTCTGAAAACGCGCAGGCTCGACCTGGGCGGCGGCCTTGCCATACTGGGTGCGCATCAAAATGACGGGCACTTTTTCTTTTGTGTTGGGGCGATAGACATCGGCCTTGAGGATCACGCCATCGCGCATCTTCGCGGCCATGTTGGTGGTCTTGGTCACGGTGCATTCGCCGCGCCCGCCTTCCGGCGGCCAAGCAAAGGCGGCGCTGGGATACGCGATGAACGCCGCGCCCAAAAGAAGACCCGCTATGAGCCCCTTGCGATCTAATAAGTTCCGTTCGGAAACCGTGTTGCGCATGGAGCCCTCCGCCTATGACGTGCGATTGTCATAACAGGGGCACGCTGCGCGAAAAAGACGGAAGAATTGGACAAAGCGATTGGAAAATCTGGACAGGAACATGAACGCCAGACACATAGTTCCCTATGCGCTGCAATGTGTACGGCGGCCACGGGGATGTCCCATCGCAATGCTTACCAGCCGGTCGCGATACCGTCCTTGCGGTGGTCGGTGCCCGCCCGATAAACGCCATTGACCTGCCCATCCTTGCGGCCCGCGGGAACAGGCGTTTCCTTCGGGTCCGGTGTGAACAGAAGCGCCTGATATCCACCCATGCCCGCGCCGTTCACCGACATTACATTGTGGCCCATCGCTTTCAGCGGCGCGCCCATCTGATTGTAGAGCTGGGATTCCAACTGCAGGACGTTGCGGACCTGATTGTGATGGAACCGCGCCATGTCGGTGGAAGCCTGTGGATTGGCGCCCAGATCGACCATGTTGATCAGCATCTGCGCATGGCCCTGCGCCTGCATGTCCCCACCCATCAGCAACAGGCTCATCAACTGCCCATCGGTGCGTCCGCCCTGCAGCACGAAACCGGCCGCCAGGGTGTTGTATGGCCGCTTGTGCGGTGCGATCACGTTGGGGCTCTTGGGATCGAGCGTGAACAGGCCGCCGCGATTGTGCAGCATCAACCCATAGCCCGGCACCGTTACGCCGGAGCCGAAATTGGCGTAAAGGCTGTTCACCCACGACACCATATTGCCCCAGCGGTCCGCAGTGGACAGAACGATCGTATCGCCATCGCCCGAAGCATTGCCGGTGGCTAGCGCACTGGCCTTGGCGGGATCGATCCGGCCGCATTGCGCTTTTGCGTAATCCGCAGACAGGAAGGTCTTTCGCACCTGATCCATCAATCCGGGATTGAAGTTGGGATCGCCGTTATATTTGTTGAGATCGGTGTAGGCGATCTTCTTGGCCTCCACCAGCAGATGCCAATAGCGCGGGTCTGTCGGCCCCATCGAGGCCAAGGTCTGCCCGGGATAAACCGTACCGATACAGGCCTGCACAATGTTCAACATTTCGTTCGCCGCAAACCCCTGGGACGGCGGCGGAACTTCGGCCAGCGTATAGCCCTTATAGTCGGTCATCACCGGATCGACCCATTCGCCTTTGTAATTGGCGAGATCGTCCGCGGTCATGGTGCCGCCCAAGGCACGAATTTTCGCGACCATCGCGCGGGCGATTTCGCCTTTGTAGAAAGCGTCCCGCCCGCCGGCCTGCAACAGCCGCAGGGTCTTGGCCATGTCCGGGTTGCGGAAGATCTGTCCCGCCTTCGGTTTCTTGCCGTCGATGTACCAGTTCTTCACGGAATCCGGATCGACGGCCGTGCAGCATCCCGCCGAGGATGCCGGATTGTCACTGATCGCCTTGGGCAGCGACCAATCCGATGCGATGCGTTCGGAGATCGGGAAGCCCTGCTCCGCATAATCGACAGTGGGCTGCAGCACCTGCTTGAAGGACATGGTGCCATATTTGTCGAGCACCTCCTGCCAGCCCCATACCGATCCGGGCACCGTCACAGTCAAGACACCCGCGCGCGGCATGCCCGAACCCGGGCCATTATCGCGGGTGAATTTGTAGCCCTGCGCATTCATGTAAGCGAGCGTCTGACCAGATGCCGCCATGCCGGAGGCATTCAGCACATGCAGCTTGTGGTCCTTGGCGGTGTAGATGATGGCAAAAAGATCGCCCGCCATCCCGGTCTTCATCGGCTCGACCAGACCGAGCGCCGCCGCGGTCGCCACAGCGGCATCGATGGCATTGCCACCTTTGCGCAACATCTCCAGCCCCGCTTCCGCCGCCAAAGGCTGGCTGGTGGTCACGATGCCGTTGCGCGCCATCACTTCGGAACGGCCCTGTGCCAGCCAGCCTTCCGCACGATCGCCGCGCACCGCCTTGCAGAAAGGCGGATTCACCGCATCCTTGGCGCTGGAACATTCCGCCGAAGCGATATCGGCGGCGCGCGCTGTGGACATCATGCCAGGCGTTGCATACGCCGCTACAAGACCGATCAAGCCCATGATGGACAGATACTTCATGTCAGACACCCCTTATCCGTCCAAATCTAGAAATTGAACCTGACACCGGCGCGGTACATCCGGCCCAGCGAGTCATAAATGTCGTCCCGAACGGCGACATAAAGATAAGAGCTCGCGGCCTGCGTCGATGGTACGGAAGGGGGCGGCGTGTTGAAGGTGTTGTCCACCGCCACATAGAACTGAACATTGTCGGTCCATTTGTAAGAACCGCGCAGATCCAGATACGCGACGGGACCGATGGAATTGTCATCGACATCCACACCCGAAGTCCAGGCGTTGTTCAACCGGCCGGAACCGATGAAGCGGCCCTGCACCGTCGCCTGCCAGTTGCTCTCCTGATAGGTCGCAGACGCCGTCGCCTTGAATTTGGGAATGCCGCTGACTAGCGAATCCGCGCCCAGGCTGCCGGCATAATCGGTGACCACACCAAGCGCCGTCTGCGTCTGCTCGTCGGTATAATTTCCGATCAACCGCAAGCCCAAAGTACCGTTCAGGAATTCTGTCGAATAATCGGTCTGGAAGTCGAGGCCCGACGTGGTGGCCGAAGACGCGTTCAACGGACTGACGATGATCTGGGACAGGGCGCCATTGTTCCCCCCGAACACCAATTGCCCGCAGAAATAGGTGACACCGGCGTTACACTGGGCCAACTCCGTCGAAGAGCCGGTCGAGGCGATCGCACCCTTGATGCTGATGGAATACCAATCCAACGAAATATTCAGGCCCGGGACCCAATGCGGGCTCAGTACCACACCGCCGGAAATGGTGGTCGATTTTTCCGGTTTGAGATCCGGATTGCCCCGTGTGACGCTGAAAATATTGACCGGCTGCCCCGAACGCGGATCGATGGCTTGGTTTGCCGTGGCAGTACCGGCCGCGAACAGCTCGGACAGGTTGGGCGCACGGATATCGAACGACCATGTCGTGCGCAGTTTGATATCTTCATTCACCTGGCTGGTGAGCCCCAGCTTCCAGGTCTCCACCATCCCGCTGGTGGAATAAGACGTGATGCGTCCTGCCGAATTGAAATCGAGGGATTCGACGATGCTGTCCTTGAGGATGGGCCCGTCGATTTCGACAAAGCCTTCCGAGACATCATAGGAGCCCGTGAACGGCGCGAAATTGCCGACGGTATAACCCTGTGCGGCGGCCAGCGCGGCGGTCGTCACCCGGCCACTTTCCCGCCGGTATTCACCGCCGAACGCGACGGCGACCGGACCTGCAGGCAGAGACCAGGGCAATTCACCCTGCATCGATCCGGACACGACATCCTGGTTCAAGATCGAAAGTTGGAAATCGTTGCCGTCATTGACATAGTTGATGGCAGACTGCGACGCGACGCCGTTGCCGAAGAGGTTCAAAGGCTGGCAACCATTGGTGGGGTCGGTCAAAGTCGAGCGGCAGGCGACGGATCCGACCGCCAGACCCGATGCGCCCACATTGGCCGAAGTGACGCGAACCGCATCGACCGCGCGATTGAAATTGGCCGTGATGAGATTGTGCGTCACCTCGCTGTGAACGCGCGCCTCGCCATGCTGATAATAAAGATTCCAGGCCCAATTTCCGAACGAGCCATCCAGGCTGAAAACACCGCGATACATCTGGCGGCCAATCCGGTTCACCGGCACGCCAACACTGTTGCCCAAATTCTCCAGCGACAGATCGCTCATATCGAGATTGTTGTTGTTGATCGTACCGAACAGGAAGGAGCTCACGCCGGCCGTTCCCATGGCCGATACGATAGAGGCCGGCAGGAACGGATTGTCGTTCCGGATGGTGATGTTGCCGAATTTGCGGGCCGGGGTGGCGTTGTTGGTAACGGTCGCTTTGCCGTAATTGAGTTGAATGGACGCCTTGATATCGGGCGTGATCTTGTAGCTGCCATAGGCAAAGATCGTGGCGCTGCTGTGCGGCGCCGCCAGCGCATTGGTTTCTGCCGTCGTGGTGTCGCCGTCGCCACCGTTTGAATAAAGGCCGGACACGTTGCCCGGATTGAAGGGAACCGGCGTGCCGCTGGGGCCGACGAACTGGATATTCTTGAGTGGCCCGGCGGTGATCAAGCCGCCTTGGGTCGCCTGGGCATAGCCGACATGGTCGGCGTGAATATATTGCGGCTGGCCATTGCCGACCTTGAAAGCCGGGTTGTTCACCAGCTGCGTATCCCGGAACCAGCTGCGCGTGCCGGGGAAAATGATGTTGGGGGAATCGCTATAGGCGCCGCTGACGATCACATGGCCGCGGTCGCCATCGAACGCGAAGCCGTATGACGCTTCGGCCTTGTAGCTGACGCGATCACCCAGATAGGACGCGCCCCCCTCGATATTGGCTTTGAAACCTTCGAAATTCTTGTTGATGATGAGATTGACGACACCGGCCACGGCGTCGGAGCCCCAGGCGGCGGATGCGCCGCCCGTCACCACGTCCACCCGCTGCAGCAACGTGGTGGGAACGGTGGACAAATCGACACCGCCGGTGATGTTGGACGCAACCACACGCTGCCCATCCACCAGGACCAGGGTGCGCAAAATGCCAAGATTGCGCAGATTGACCATGTCCACGCCTGCATTGCCGGCGGAAATGTTGCGCGACGCCACGCTATTGTTGGGGCCTGAAGACGAACCGAAGGCGGGAAGCTGGCGAATAATGTCACCGATCTCGGACTTCGCATCGCGTTCCAGCTGATCGGCGCCGACCACGGTCACGGGCGTGGGCTGCTGATAGCCCGCGATATTGATGCGCGACGCGCTGACAATCACTTGCTCGACGGTGCCGCTGGACGCCGGTTGCGTCGCTAACACCGGTTCCGGCGCGGAAGGGCGCGATACCGGCGGCGGTGAGGCCTGCGCCAATTGCAGGATCGACGTGCGCTGCATTTCGCTTCTGCGCTCGGCAGCGGGGCGTATCACCAAACCATCGCTGCCCACGGGCGCGGCTTCCAGATTGGTGCCTTCGAGAAGGGTTTTTACGGCGTTACGCGCCGACATCTGACCGCTTAGCGGTTTTGCAGGAATGCCCGCCAGTGCCTGCGGTGAAAAGAGAATACTTTCACCCGTCTGCTTGGCGATGGCCATCAAAGATTCGGAGAGCGGCTGTGCGGGCAAACGAAAATCGGCATTTTGCGCATACGCGGAGCTTGCAAGGAGCGCAAAACCGGCCGCGCTTCCGACCACGCGCGCACGGACCTTCGACTTTTTCGACGTATCCATCTCTTCCCCCGTCTGTGGCAGAGAGAGCTGCCATATAGGTTAGACGTTTGAGACGGAGGCGACCCTCAAATTTGAATCAGCCTCGCTTCATCGCCGACGATTTCAATGCGATCACTGAATTGCCGGACTGAGACCGGCAGCAATTTTTGCAGAGCAAGCGCGAACATGGTGTTGTCGCCGACGCGATAAATGCCGCTGACCTTGAGATTTTCGATACGCGTATCGCTCACTTCCAGCTTCAACATGCTGTAGCGGTTCATCTCATAGGCCGCCTGTATGAGTGTATCGTTCTGGAAAATCGCTTGTCCGGTGTGCCACGCCAGAAGCGGCAGCAAGTTCGGCTTGTCGAATTTCGCAGCATGTGGCGCAGAAGAGACCAAGCGGTCGCCGCCGCCCATCACGCGCGGTGCGGCACGTCCGGCGCTTTCCACCGAGGCGCGCCCCTCGATCAGCACCACCGAAACTTTTTCGCCATCGCGCCGGGCGTCGAAGGTGTAATGAGCGCCCACGACGATATTTCCAGCCACATCGAGCGTGAAGGGCCGCGACTTATCTGCCGCGACCCGGAAATTGGCGCGTCCGTAATTCAGGTCGGCGCGACGCTTTTTCTTGTCCAGATCGACGACCACTTCGGTGTCGGTATCGAGGAACAATTCAGTCCCATCGCGCAGAAGCACATGTTTCTGTTCGCCGATCTCGGTGCGATAGACATTGGCCTGCGCCACTTCCGTGAGTGCCAATGTACCGCCGATACCGGCCAACAGCACCCCACCCCCGAACATTGCGCGGCGGCTGATACCCTTATCTGTTTTGGGCGGTTGTCCACGCAAATCGCGGCGGGGCGGCCCCGACACTTCCCAGACCTGATTCATCACTTCGAAGGCTTCGGCATGCGCGGGATCGGCGGCCAGCCATTGCCGGAAGGCGATTTCGTCTTCCACATCGCGCTGATCCGAGCGCATGCGTGCGAGCCATGCCGCGGCGCTGGCGCGCGCTTCCATATCTTGACGTTCGGAGGCCATCACCAGCCCTCCATCCAGTCCGACAGGAAAAGCATCGCCTTGGCGACATGCTTTTCCACCGAACTCACGCTGATGCCCAGTCTTTCGGCGATATCCTGATATTTCATTTCATGCCAACGATGCAGAACAAAGATTTGTTGGGTCTTCGGGTGAAGCCGCTCGATGCCTGCCTGTACCCTCTCTAGACGCTTTCGGGCCGCGACAACCTCATCCTGCAGCGGGGCGCCATCCTCGATATCCTCCGCATCGCTGGGATCGACGGTATCTTTCTGCCGCCGGAAATTGTCGATCCCCAGGTTGCAGGCCGTCCGGATCAGGAACGCCTTCGGATCGACGACTTCCTTTTCCTCCTGATAGCGGTGGAATTTTATAAAAGCGGAATGGAGAAGGTCTTCTGCGTCTGAGGGGTTGCGGATTTTGCGCGCGATTTGCTGACGCAGATCACGCCAGAACTCACGTTCGACAGGGATATCCGTCATCACGCCCCCCAACGGCGGCGATACTAGGCCGGAAAATCTCCAGACCATCACAAAATATTTATCGAATTTTCTTACGGGTTAGACCGTTCTCAAACGTCTGTCTTTTACGTGCGGTTGCGTGCTCAGCACAAACCGCGAGCACCCGCTTCGATTTTCGGCGTTCCCCTGCGTAAAAACTAAGCCCCCGGCCTCTCGCGAGACCGGGGGCTTTTTCGTCACAACATTCGCCGGGCGCGCCCGGATCGAACCGCTTATTTTTTCACGTATTTGACGAGATCTTTCGGCCCCACTTCGGCGCCATAGATATTGCCCGCCGCATCGACCGCAACGCCTTCCGCGGCGCTGGTATCGGTTGCCTTTTCCACGGGGTCCGGAATGAAGCCGATGATTTTTCCATCCTTTAGGCTGCCCCAGCGGATGCCGCGCTTCCAGCCATTGTGGTTACGCGAAACCGACTCGGATTCGGAATCGGTGACATAGAGCACGTCATCCTTGGTCAGCCAGATGCCGCTGGGCCGGCTGAACTGGTGCAGTTGCTGGATGAAATTGCCGTCCAGATCGAAGATCTGAACGCGATTGTTGTTGCGGTCGCCGACCAGCAGGCGGTTGTGCGAGTCGATGGCCAGCGCATGCGGCTGATCGAATTCGCCCGGACCGGTGCCCAGCTTGCCCCATTCCTTGATGAACTTGCCGGTCTTGTCGAATTTCAGGATGCGGTTGTTTCCCACGCCATGACCCTCGGCCACGAAGATGTCGCCGGTGGAGGTCGTGACCACATCATTGGGCTGATAGAAATAGCCCGGCGCGGCCGCGCCACCTTTGGTGCCGAGCGTCATCAGCACCTTTCCGTTCGGGCTGAACTTGATGACTTGATTGCCCAGGGTCGCGCCATCGGGACCAATCGGACCGGTCGCACCACGCTCACGGCGCTTGCCATTGTCCTGGCCGTCCGTCACCCAGACATTGCCGTCGCGATCGACATAGATGCCATGCGGGAAGACCATCAGGCCGGCGCCGAAGGACGCAACCAATTTGCCGTTCTCATCATATTTCAGGACGGACGGCAGGTCCGACATCTTGCCGGTCTGACGGTCGAGGCAGCCATTCTTGCCGCAACGCTCCGCAACCCAGATCGACTTGCCGTCACGGTCGATTTCCACCGCGCTGGTCGAACCCCAGGTGCGGCCCGCCGGCAGTTTGAAATTGTCTTTGATCGTCCGATACGGATTGGGCGCGTCATTGGTGGGCGCCGTCATGTCCGGTATCGCAGGGGCGCTGGTCGTTTTCTGAGCAAGCGCCGGGGTGATCGCAAGCGCCGTGGTCAACAACGCAATTGCAGCAAATCGCATACTTCCCTCCTTGATGTGCGAGTCCCGGCCTATCTGCGGATACCCGTCTTTCAAACATTATCGAGTCCGCAATAAACCCGAAAGCCCGTCCGCGGTGACGAAGGATCAGCGTTGCAGCTTGGACGATAGAAGGATGGAGGAGACGGTCTTCTCCACACCCTCCAACGAACCAATGGCGTCGATCAGGCTGTCCAGCTTGCCCACATCCTCCGCCTCGACCATCGCGATCAGATCATGCTCGCCGCTCACCGTGTAGAGCGCGGTGAGAGCAGGCATCGCCGCCAATTCCCGTTCGGTCGCGCGGGAGAGTTTGGGCAGCACCTTGATCATCACATGGGCGCGGATCAGGCGGCGGCCATAATCGGCACTGAGCTTGACCGTATAGCCTTGGATCGGCCCTTGGCTCTGTAATCGGCCCAGCCGGGCATAAACCGCGGCGCGCGACAATTTCAGGGCCTTGGCCAAGCTGGTGAGCGGTCTGCGCGCGTCTTCCCGCAGAAGCGCCAGGAGCCGCTCATCGGTCGCATCCAAAGACAGATTGTCGCTTTTCCTAGGCATTATGTCTTATTAGAACGTCAATTTTGACGGTTTTCAACTTCAAACTGGATTGGATCCAGACGCAAAATGGCACCGCAGCCCCAGGTGACCAAGCCATGCGCGACATTCTTCTGATCGGAGCGGGCAAAATTGGCGAGACCATCGCCGAGCTTTTGTGCGGGTCGGGCGATTATCAGGTGACGGTGGCAGACCGGTCAGATTTGCAGCTGCAAAAACTGCCCCGCCGCGCCCATATGAAAACCCTAGCCCTGGACGTCAGCGACGACATCGCACTGGCCGCTGCTTTGAAAGGCCGCTTTGCTGTTCTCAGCGCCGCGCCCTATTCCGTCACCGGCAAGATCGCCACCGCGGCACGCGTCGCAGGCGTCCACTATCTGGACCTGACCGAAGATGTGGCTAACACGCGGCTGGTGAAGTCGCTGGCCGAAGGCGCGAGCAGTGCTTTCATTCCGCAATGCGGTCTGGCGCCGGGCTTCATCGCCATCGTGGCGCACGATCTGGCGCGCCGCTTCGAGCGCCTGGACAGTGTGCGGCTGCGGGTGGGTGCACTGCCGCTCTATCCGTCCAATGCGCTGGGCTACAATCTCACCTGGTCCACCGATGGGGTGATCAACGAATATGACGAGCCCTGCGAAGCCATCGTCGACGGCACCTTGCGGGAGGCTTCGCCCCTTGAAGAGTTGGAAGAATTCTCACTCGACGGCGTGCGCTATGAGGCGTTCAACACGTCCGGCGGTCTTGGCACGCTCTGCGAAACGTTGGCCGGCAAAGTGCGCCAACTCAACTACAAGACCGTGCGCTATCCCGGCCATCGCGACATTATGAAAGCCCTGATCCAGGATCTGCGTCTGGGCGAGCGGCGCGATGTGCTGAAAGACATTCTGGAGCAGGCCCTGCCCGCCACCCGCCAGGATGTGGTGTTGGTTTTCGTCACCGTCACCGGCTATCGCGACGGGCAATATCTGCAGGAGACTTACACCAACAAGATTTACGGTAGTGAAGTGCGCGGCGTCGCGCACAGCGCCATTCAGATCACAACGGCCGCGGGCATCTGCACCATGCTCGATCTGCTGGCGGCGGGGGTCTTGCCGCAAAAAGGCTTCGTCCGGCAGGAAGAGGTCAGCCTGGCCACCTTTCTTTCCAACCGCTTCGGCTGTGCTTATGGTGCGGGCGGCCCCAAGCCTGCCAGCCGGGCCGCTTGAAACACCAACATTCCGTCATCCACCATGCCTGAACAGACCACCCTTGCCCTGCTTCTGACGGGGGCCGCATCCGCCTTGACCGAACGGGTGGCGATTGCGCCTTCCATCCTGCAGGAAAAGAATGGCGCGGTGTCGCGCGCGACCCTGGCCGCCGCACTCAACCTTCAGCTTCTGGCCGGACTTCTGGAGCGCGTGCCCAGCGGCCGCGCCTATATGGACGATCTGGCCAAGGCCGGGCGCAAGCTGGTGTTCGACCATGGCGCGATGCGCACCGTTGCGCGGGACGGCATGGGCACCTTGCCCACGGGCCTGTCCGCCATCGCGCGGGTTCTGGAACCGCTGGGCTACCATGTCACGCATACCTATCCCATGCCCCGGCTGAAAATGACGGGCCGGTCCTTCACCCATCGCGACTTGCCGGAAGAGCTGCCGCAATTCTTCGTCAGCGAACTTCACTCCGAACACTTCTCACCCGAATTCCAGGACGCCGTGCGCCGCGTGACCGAAGATTCGGAAGATCCGCTTTCGGCGTGCGATCTGGTGCGGCTGGCGCGCTTGAGTGGTGACGGCGCGTTGCCGTTGGAGGATGCGCGCGCGCTGTTGCCCAAACTCGCAGCTTGCTTCACCCGCCGCCATGAGCCGCCCGCTCTGGCCGATTACGAGATCCTGAAACCGGAATCCGCTGAAATGGCGTGGATCGCCACAGAGGGGAACGCCTTCAATCACGCCACCGACCGCGTACCAGTACTGGATACGGTGGTGGAAGAGCAGATCGCGCAGGGACGCCGGGTGAAAGAGCGGATCGAAATATCCGCATCCGGCCGGGTGCGCCAAACCGCGCTTCACGCCGATCCGGTGATGCGGGATTTCCGGGATAAGGACGGCGCCGTGATCCAGCGGGAAGTGCCCGGCTCTTTCTTTGAGTTCATCGCGCGGACAAAGCTGCCGGATGAAGACCGGCTGGATCTGGCCTTCGACACCAACAACGCACAGGGCATCTTCAAGATGACGGCGGCATGAGCAACGCAGCGAAAGACGCGCAAACCATTCTGGACCAGCTTGGTCTTTCGTCCGGCAACGTACCTGGCCGCGCCTCGCCCATTGACGGTTCGATCCTGCCTGGTGTGACCGAGTGCGATGCCGCGGGCCTGGAGAGAGCCCTCGCGTCTTCGGTGCAGGCCTTTGCGGCCTGGCGCAGCACACCCGCGCCGGTGCGGGGCGGGTTGGTGCGGCGTTTCGCGGAGATCCTGCGCGCCAACAAGGAGCCGCTGGGCCGATTGGTGACGTTAGAATCCGGCAAGCCTCTCTCGGAAGGCTACGGCGAAGTGCAGGAGATGATCGACATCTGCGATTTCGCGGTCGGCCTGTCGCGCCAGCTTTACGGCCTGACCATCGCGTCGGAACGCCCCGATCATCATATGCGCGAGATGTGGCATCCACTGGGACCTGTCGGTATCATTTCCGCGTTCAATTTTCCCGTGGCCGTCTGGGCCTGGAACGCCGCCCTCGCGCTGGTCTGCGGCGATCCTGTTCTGTGGAAGCCTTCAGAGAAAACACCTCTGTCCGCCTTTGTTGCCGAGGCGCTGTTGCAGAAGGCGATCCAAGATTTTCCATCCGCACCGGAAGGCCTGTCGGCGCTTCTGATCGGCGGCGCGGCACTCGGCGAAGCCTTGGTTGCAGACAAGCGCGTGGCGCTGGTCTCCGCCACCGGCAGCACCCGCATGGGCCGCGCTGTGGGAACCGCTGTGGCGGCGCGCTTTGGCCGTGCGCTGCTGGAATTGGGCGGCAATGCCGCGACCATCGTGACGCCTTCGGCGGATCTGGATCTGGCGGTACGCGCCATCGCTTTCGGCGCGGCAGGCACCGCGGGCCAGCGTTGCACCACTTTGCGGCGCCTGATTGTTCACAATGATATTTACGACCGGCTTACAGGTCGGTTGAAGGCCGCATTCGCGAGTATCACCATCGGCGATCCACGCGACACCGATAATCTGATCGGTCCCCTGATCGATGCTCAGGCGCTGGATGGGATGACCCGCGCGCTTACCGCGGCGCGTGCCGCTGGCGGCACAGTAACCGGGGGCGAACCGGTTCAAGGCCTTTATGTTCGCCCGGCCATCGTGGAAATGCCGAAACAAACCGATATCGTGCGGGAAGAGACCTTTGCGCCCATCCTGTACGTGATGCGCTACGGCACATTCGACGAGGCCGTCGTCCTTCTGCGCGACGTGCCGCAAGGGCTTTCTTCCTCCATCATCACCCGCGATCTTGGTGAAGCAGAAAAATTCCTGTCCGCCAAGGGTTCGGATTGCGGCATCGCCAATGTGAATATGGGCCCATCTGGCGCGGAGATCGGCGGTGCATTCGGCGGCGAGAAGGAAACCGGCGGCGGCCGCGAAAGCGGATCGGATGCCTGGAGGGCCTATATGCGCCGCCAGACCCAGAGCATCAATTACGGCAGCAGCCTGCCGCTGGCCCAAGGCGTGAAGTTCGATCTCTGAACGCACACGCCCCCATTTCACGCGTGCGTGAAATGGGCTTCCGTCTTGGCTTTGATCTCGTCCAAAGTGACGCCGGGCGCCAATTCGCTCAGGCGCATTTGGCCTGCCTCGATCTCGAAGACACAGAGGTCGGTGATCACCATGGCGATACAGCGGCTGCCGGTCAGCGGCAATGTGCAGGTTTTCAGAACCTTGGAAGCACCCGCCTTGTTGGTATGTTCCATCACCGCAACGACGCGCTTGACGCCCGCCACCAGGTCCATCGCCCCGCCCATGCCCTTCACCAATTTTCCGGGAACGGTCCAGTTGGCGATGTCGCCCTCTTCCGACACTTCCATGGCGCCCAGAATGGCCATGTCGATATGGCCGCCCCGGATCATGGCGAAGCTCTCCGCGGAGGAGAAATAGCTGGAGCTGGGAAGCGCCGTGATCGTCTGCTTGCTGGCATTGATCAGGTCGGGATCCTCCTCGCCTGCATACGGAAACGGCCCGATCCCCAGCATGCCATTCTCGCTTTGCAGGGTGACTTTCATGTCCGCGGGGATGTAATTCGCCACCAGGGTGGGAATACCGATCCCCAGATTGACGTAAAAGCCATCTTTCAATTCGCGAGCGGCACGAGCCGCCATCTCTTCGCGCGTCCAGGCCATTACACAGTCTCCTTGCGAGGACGGGTGGTGCGGAATTCGATCTGGCGGGTATAATTTCCGCCCTGAAAAATGCGGTTCACATAAATGCCGGGCGTATGGATCTGGTCGGGATCGAGCGTGCCATTGGGCACCAGCTCTTCGACCTCTGCGATAGTGAATTTGGCGGCCGCCGCCATGTTGGGATTGAAATTTCGCGCCGTACGGCGATAGACGAGATTTCCTTCGTGATCGCCCTTCCAAGCCTTGACGATGGCAACGTCGGCGCGAAGCCAGCGCTCGCGCAGATAGGTTTCGCCCTCAAATATTTCCGTCGGCTTGCCTTCGGCCACCACGGTGCCGACACCGGTCTTGGTATAGAAAGCGGGAATGCCGGCGCCCCCGGCACGGATACGTTCCGCCAAAGTGCCTTGCGGAACCAGCTCCACCTCCAATTCACCCGAAAGATAAAGACTCGCGAACAGCTTGTTCTCGCCGACATAGGACGAGATCATCTTCTTGATCTGGCCGCTGTTCAAAAGCAGCCACAGGCCGAAATTGTCCGCACCGCAATTGTTGGAGATCACGGTGAGATCCTTCACCCCATTCTCCTTCAGCGCCGATATCAAATTTTCCGCCAGCCCGGCCAAGCCAAAGCCGCCCGACATCAGGGTCATACCGTCGAACGGAATACCCTCCAATGCGGAGGCCGCATCCTTGAAAATCTTTGAACCCATATGACCCTTCTCCGACCTGCCCAAAGGCTCCGAACCTGCTGCCCATATCGCATGCCAGGACCCGTGCCGCACCCCTTCTTAGCGGATTTTCATTGGGAGTAGATGACATGGGAGCGCATAGCCGCCAGCCCGTCATACGCCCGATGGCGGCTGCTTGGAGCTGGACTTTAGCCTGGGGCGCGGCGAGAAGCCCGGCCGTTAATTGGTTTCGATAAGGGACAAACCGAGTTCGGGATGCGCGTGGCGCACAAGATGCGCCGGCAGTTCGGTAACGGTTATTTCCAGGGTGGGGCGCACAAGCCCTGCTTGCAGATGGCCACCCCGCGTCGAGCCGTCGCTGCGGCCCAAAACCGTATGCGCGTGAAGACTCGGGGCACCCTTATCGTCGGGCACAATATCGCCGACGAGCGTAATGACTTCGACCTGCTCCGCGACCGGGATGTCTTTGTATTTCTTTTGCTCCCAATCGAAATAGGCGAGCGTGGCACTGGAGAAGGCGCCCAAGGCCACAAAGGACGCGTTCCCTATTTCTTCCTGGTTCGCGAAATCCACCAGCGATTGTTTGGCTTCGTCCCCCTCCGCCAGAACCACGATCCAGACACGATTTTCGCCCGGCTTGCTGACGCGTTTGCTTTGCATGCCCTGGCTCCCGGGATGGTTGCACAGAGAACCGCGAGAATGAAAAGCGGTTCCGGGAACATTTCCGGCGAAAGCGGATTACCGCCAAGCCGCCATCCGGAGGAACCATGACCAGGAAATATTCCAAGAGCGCGAGCAGGGATGTCGAACGCGCAGTGAAACGCAAGAAGAAGGGCACGCTCAAGCGCGGCAAGGGCGGAAAAGGCGGAACCGTTAAAAGCCGCAAACAAGCCATCGCCATAGGATTGTCCGAAGCCCGCAAAAAGGGGAGGAAAGTTCCCAAGAAAAAGACTGTCAAAAAGAAGAAAAAGAAGAAGAACTGACGCGAGCAGATAGAGACAACAGGTCATACCGCGACATGGAGAGCCCCGCGCCTATCGCGCTTCGCCGCCACGGCCTGACGTATCTGCTGGACACATCCCCCGGCATTTCGCGACACGGCAAACCGGGACATTTCCAATATCGGTGTCCGACAGGAAAACCGGTTCGCGACCAAAAGACCCTCCGACGAATCCGGGCGCTCGCCATTCCACCGGCCTGGACAGATGTTTGGATCTCATCATCGGAGAAAGGCCATCTTGCCGCGACGGGCCGGGATGCGCGTGGTCGCAAGCAATACCGATATCACCCGTATTTCGTGGCGCTGCGAGATCGCGATAAATTCGACCATCTCTTGATCTTCGCCAAAGCGCTTCCTCGTATCAAAAAGCGTGCGCGGTCTGACATTCGCAAACCGGGACTTTCCAAGGAGAAAATACTCGCCGCCGTCATCCTGCTTCTGGACGAGACATTGATCCGGATCGGGAACGAAGATTATGCGCGCGACAATGGCAGCTATGGCCTGACCACATTGTTGAACCGCCATGTGAAGGTCAAAGGGCCGGAAATTCGCTTTCTTTTTCGAGGCAAAAGTGGGCGCCAATGGAGCCTTTCCATCCGCGATCCACGGATCGCGAAAGTGGTTCGCGCCTGCCAGGAATTGCCGGGCCAGCATCTTTTCGAATATCGCAGTGAGGATGGCCAGGTTCACGCGATCGGATCTGCGGACGTCAATGCCTATCTGCAGGAGATTTCCGGAGACGCTATAACGGCCAAGGACTTTCGGACATGGGCCGGAACCTTGCTTGCAGCAAAAGCCTTCAGCAAATGCGCCGACCGCCCGAACGCGGCCAGTGTGCGGAAAATTGTTGCCGCGGTGGCGGATCAACTGGGCAATACCGTCGCAGTTTGCCGAAGATGCTATATCCACCCAGCTGTGATATCTGCTTTTCTGGAGGGAAGGCTCGTTTTAAATTCTGCCGGCTTTGAACAGAATGTCATCCGCTTTCTCGCGCGCACCTGATCACCGGGTCAAAGCCAAAACACCAGATTTCTGAAAGCAGCAAAGCACCTGCCGCTCGAATAAGCGGGCGATGCACTCCTGAAGTATATCTTGCCACCGCTGCCGCCATCGGATGAAGTATGGCGCGAAGATGGCCGGAAAAGCCGGGTCAGACAGTCTCGGGGGATCAGGATGTTCGTCGAAAAGATGCTATCGCGGGCGGGCGCACGGCTCGCCATCGTCGATGCCAGCGCATCGATCAAGGACGCGGCCGATCTCATGGCACAGCCTGCCACCGACCTGGTGGTTGTCTGCCGTGACGGTGTGATCGCAGGCGTTGTCACCAAAACGGACATCATCATCCATGTCAGCCGCGCCCCGGGCTCCGATTTGAGCGGGCCGGTGGACAGCATCATGAAGCGTGAAGTGGCCACCTGCCGGTCGTCCGACCCGCTTGGCGATGTCCTTCAGGCCATGAAAGAACACGGCTTTCACCGCATTCCCGTTATCGACGACAAGCAGGGGCCGGTCGGTATTGTTTACGCCCGCGATGCGCTTCAATGTCTGTTGGAGGAAGTCGAAATCGACGACGAATTGCTGCGCGACTTCATCACCGGGGTCGGATATCGCTGACAGGAGCCGCAATGCCGAAGAACATCCTGCTGCAAACCACGATCCCTCCTATAGCCGATGATTGGAATATCGGGCGGTTTCATCTTCTGTCTGAATTCCTGGGCCGACAGCAGACTTCGGACGGATCGGCATTATTTCGGGTGACCGCCCGTGACCGTGACGATGGGACCAGGCCTGACAGCGTGTTGTCGCGCCTGGACAAAACGGATTTCGATCAGATGTGGTTGTTCGCCGTCGATACCGGCAACGGTCTCACACCGGAAGATTGCGCGGGCATAGGCCGGTTCCGGCAACGCGGCAAAGGACTTCTGGTGGCGCGCGACCACATGGATCTCGGGTCTTCCATCTGCTCTTTGGGCGGCGTCGGTCTGGCCAACCATTTCCATTCCCAGAATCCGGAGAGCGATCCGTTGCGTCGGCGCAACGACGATCCCTTCACCGTGGCGATCCAATGGCCCAATTATCATTCCGGCGCCAATGGCGACTACCAAGACATCACGCCGATGGGCGAACTGCATCCGGTCTTGCGGGATTCTGCCCGGCCCGGGCAGGCGCTGCGATTTCTGCCGGCCCACCCGCATGAAGGCGCTGTCAGCGCGCCGCCCGGGAACGCCAACGCCCGCGTGATTGCGACCGGCCGCAGCAAAGTGACCGGCGTCGATTTCAACATCGCAGTGGCGTTCGAGCCGGATGGTGGGAATGGGCCAGCCATCGCGCAATCCACATTCCATCATTTCGCCGATTACAATTGGGATATCGCGTCCGGCGCACCCAGCTTTGTCGACGAACCGCCGGGCAATGCCATGGCGACCACGCCGGAGGCCCGGCGTTCCACGGAAAATTACGCACGCAATCTGGCGATATGGCTCGCCGGACTTTCCGGCTGAAATGTCGCGGTTCCGGCAGACCAATCGGTCTGGCGATAGCCGCGATCCTTGGTGCGTCTTTTCGGTCTAAGGCTTGCCGCAATAAACGCTAACCCTAGCGCGCGGGGCCGCGTAGAATATCGCAAGACACGCCAAGGCCGTTTTATGACATCCAAACAGAATGCCGATTCCACGGACAGAGCTTTCATTCGTCTTTTGGGGCGGCTTCTGGGAGACGTCATCCGGGAACAGCACGGACAGGATTCCTACGCGCTGGTGGAGAATATTCGCCGCAGATCCGTCGGCGAATATCGCGCGGGCAGCGGCGAAGTCGCACTCGACCGCCTGCTGTCCGGCCTTTCCGAGCAGGAAATCCTTCTGCTCATTCGCGCCTTCTCGATCTTCTCGCAACTAGCGAATATCGCCGACGACCATATTCTGCGCCGTGAGGGAGAAGCACCTGGCGCGGAGCCGACACAGCAGGCCGACCGGCACGCGGGCCTTGACGCCACACGGGTCGGCGCATTCCTGAAGGATGGGCTGTTCGTACCCGTCATCACCGCACATCCCACCGAAGTGCGTCGCAAGTCGGTCATCGACCGTGAGGTCGAACTCAGCGATCTGCTGGAAACACGCGAGCGGATTGACGCGCAATCGCCGGCGCTCGACGAGCTGGATCTTCAGCTCAAGCGCGCCATCCGCATCCTGTGGAAGACCCGCATGCTGCGCGCCGACCGCATCCATGTCACGGACGAGATCGAGAATGATCTCGCCATTTTCGCGGGCACGTTTCTGTGCCAGCTCCCCCTTGTGAAACGACGCTTGTCGCAGACCTTCAAGCTGGGCGACGATGTGGTGCCATTTCTGCGCGCCGGATCCTGGGTCGGCGGCGACCGCGACGGCAATCCCAACGTGTCACCGGAAACGCTGGACTATGCCGTACGACGGCAGGCCGAGGCGACGATCGACTATTATCTGGACGAGATTCATAGCCTGGGCGCAGAACTGTCGCTGTCGGAAGGTCTTGCCACCACCAGCGCCGCGTTGAAGGCGCTGGGTGCGGCCACGGAATTCACCTCGATCCATCAGAAAGACGAACCCTATCGCCGCGCGCTTATTACCTGCTACGCCCGCATGGCGGCGACGCGACGCGCTCTTCTGGGACAGGGGCCTGCCCGTCCCCCACGATACGAAGCCGAGCCTTACGCCGCCCCGGACGCCTTTGCCGCCGATCTGAAGGTCATCGCCGACTCCTTAAGCGAAAACGGGGATATGGATCTGGCCGAAGGCCATATCCTGACTTTGCGCGAGGCCGTCGCGGCGTTCGGCTTCCATCTCGCCACCATGGATGTCCGGCAGAATTCCGATGTTCATGAGCGCGCTGTCGCCGAATTGTTGAAAGTGGCGGATGCCGGCCCGGATTATCAAGGGCTTTCGGAAGACGAGCGTGTTGCGCTTCTTCAACATGAATTGTCCCACGCCCGCCCGCTGCGTTCGGTCTATGCGAATTATTCGGACGAAACCGCCAGAGAGTTGGCCATCGCCGACAAGGTTGCGGCGCTGAAGCATATCTTTGGCGACCGGGCCGTTGCCAATTACGTCATCTCCAAAGCTGCGAGCGTGTCCGACCTTCTGGAAACGGCGCTGTTGATGAAGGAAGCGGGCCTGCTGGTTCCGGGAACGGCACCGGCTGCGTCCTTGCGGATCATTCCCTTGTTCGAAACCATCGAAGATCTGCGCCGCAGCGTGACGGTCATGGGCACGTATTTCGACTCCCCGGCGGTGCGAGCCATGATTGCAGGCCAAGGAGGCCTGCAGGAAATCATGATCGGTTATTCCGACAGCAACAAGGATGGCGGATATGTCACCTCCAACTGGGAGATCTATTCCGGCATTTCCCGCCTGATAGCGTTGGGTAAGGAACGCGGCATCAAGATGCGCTTCTTTCATGGCCGTGGCGGCGCGGTGGGACGCGGGGGCGGCTCCAGCTTCGACGCGATCCGCGCCCTGCCCGCTGGCGCCTCCGCACACGGCCTTCGCATCACCGAACAAGGCGAAGTCGTGGCGAGCAAATATGGCGATCCCCAGATCGGCCGCGCCAATCTGGAAACCATCGTCACCGCCGCCCTGCTCGCGGAACAGGACCAACGGCCGGACGCAGCAGATGGCGAAGCTGGTCCGATATTCTCCGAACTAAGCGGCGTGGCCTATGCCACCTATCGCGCACTGGTCTATGGCACACCCGGTTTTGAAAATTATTTCCGTCAGGCGACGCCGCTTTTGGAAATCGCCGACCTCAAGATCGGTAGCCGCCCTGCCTCACGGAGTCAGTCACCGCGCATCGAAGATCTGCGCGCCATCCCGTGGGTATTTTCCTGGTCCCAGGCTCGCGTCATGTTGCCCGGCTGGTACGGCTTCGGCACGGCGGCGAACAAGGTCGGAATCCAAACGCTGAAACCGCTTTACGCGCGGTCCGCTTTTTTCCGCACCATGATGGCCAATATGGAAATGGTCCTCGCCAAGTCCAATATGGGAATTGCGCGGCGCTATACCGAGCTTGTGGTGAATCGGACTCTTGCCGATAAAATCGCCGACCGCATCGAGCAGGAATGGACCCTGACCCGGGATGCGATGCTGGAAATCAGCGGCCAGAGCCGGTTGCTGGAACGCAATCCACGCCTGGCGGACTCCATCCAGAGCCGCCTCCCCTATGTGGATGCCTTAAATCACCTGCAACTGGATCTTTTGCGCCGGCGGCGGGCAGGCGACGCCGGCGCTGATGTGCATGACGGCATTCACATGTCGATCAACGGCATTTCGGCGAGTTTGCGCAACAGCGGCTGATGTCCGGGTGGGCAAGAGCCCGACCGGTTCATCTTTTGGTTTTCTTTGCTTTCTTGGCAGGCTTTGCCGGCGCTTTAGCAACGGCCTTCTTTACGGCCGTCTTCTTTGCGGGCGCCTTTTTAACGGCTGGCTTCGCTGCCGCCGTTTTCTTTATCGCCGTTTTCGCGGCGGCAGGTTTCGTTGCCGCCGGTTTCGCCGCGGCTGGCTTCTTTGCGCTCGGTTTCACGGCCGCGACCTTCTTCACGACCGGCGTCTCCGCAATCGGCTTTTCCTTAGCTGGCGGGACGACAAGCGGTTTTACGGCTGACCTCTCTTTTGGTGTTAACACGATCTTGTCGACGGTTCGCTGCGGCGGCCTTTCCTCCAGCACCGGACGGACTGGTTCAACGATGATGTCTTCCGGCTCGGGTGGCAGGTCGGCAAACGCCTCACCCTTAAGCATCGCCGCCAAGCGGGGCGACAATTTCTTCCGGCTGGGCGCGGCAGCAGCGCCTCCTTTGCCCAAGAACTCCCGCACCTCGCTCGCAGTCTTGCAGACGCGCGCCCGGTCGGAATGCACCAGGACGGGCCCGTTGATCAGAGACGGATGTTCTGCGATGCCGGTCCAAAAGTCATGTTCGCCAATGAAACGGTCATCCAGTTGCAGCGCTTGAAAAAGCGGATCATAGCGCTTCGCCAGATTTTGCCCGGCCCCCATCAGCATATGCGACAAGCGCCGCAGCGTGTCCACGGTGGGCGGCACCACGACATAGTCCAACGTTTGCAATTGAAAGCCGCAATCCTGGATCGCGTCCAAAACGTCCATCGCAATCTCCGAATTGGAATCGCAATGCACATCCACGCGCGCGACAGGCGCTACAGGCGGCGGCGGCGCCGGAATTTTGACGATGGGATCGTCCAGCAATTTCAGCTGAACAATTTTCGGCCCCTTAACATCGGCTACGTGCTCGTATGCTACGCGCTGCCCTGCTTTGAGATTTGTCACACCGGAAGATGTCACCGCAGCCGCGGGCAGAAAAATGTCAGCGCTGCCCTCATCGGGCGTAACAAAACCAAATCCCTTGCTCGTATTGAAAAACTTTACAGTACCACTGCTCATACCGACTCGACGATTGATGTGTGTGGGCGGCGGCGCAAAGACAAAACGCTGCCGGGAGCTTTGGCTGTAAAGCACAAACGCCCGGGCAGCAAGATTTACGGTAGCCGCCACCCCGATTGACAGCCAATTGAGCGGATACCGAGATTCGGGGTTCCGGAGACGGTTTCCGGCCCCTCAAACGCAGGACGCGTGAAGCAATGGTTATACTTTCGTTATGGTTGGGCACGACCGGCAGCGGAACGCTTACGCGACAGCCTCGACCCAGCGGCGGACGCGCCGCTTATTCGAAAAGAACGTGAATAGATTGCCGCACAGAAGAGCGGCCTCGGGCGTGAAATAGTAATTGCCGATATGCGTAAAGGGCGAAAACAGCAGCCCGACAAGCGCCCCATAAACGATCTGCCGCCAGCGGCCAAGGGGTGCCGTGCGCGGCTCTGTCAGCATGACCAAGCCGAAGAAGCAGAACATGGAGTGAACCCCCATGGCCGACAACGCATGCGTCACGCCTGCAAAACTGGAAAGATTGCCGTGCACCACCGCCAGGCCCAGAACGACCAGCGCGAAAGCCGCCAGCATCTCGTAATAGCGCAGCCGGGTAAGAAGCACCGCGCCGCCCAACACCAGCAGCGGCAGCAACACCACGTTATCACCCACCCACCAGCTTGCGCTGTGGTGAAAGCCGACACCCATCAATACCGCGCCAAAGGCGGCAGGATTGAAGACATGACGCTGGCCCGATGCGATAATGTATTTCGACGCCATCGCCCAGGCCGATACCAACGCCAGAAACCCTATGGCGGCGAGATCGCCGGGTGCGGCGGGCGTTATAATCAGTGCGATAATAAGGGCGCTGATACAGACGGATTCCCAATTGCTCCTGGCGCCGAATACCTGCGCGAAAGCCCAATTGACGCCCAAACATACCAACAGCGCGACGGCCGTGGAAAATGCCAAATTTACCCAGGACTGATGCACGATCCCGGCGCCGGACAGAGCCAGCGCCGCCAGCATGACGGCAGCCAGATAATAGAGTGTCAGCCGATAGGTGAGAACGCGCCGAAACAAATTCATCCGCGCGTCGCTTTCGTCACCGCATCGGCGACGGCGTCCTGGAAAACATAGCTGGTATCGGTCGCGGAAGAGACCGTATCGACCTGCGATGTCTGTTTCTTGATCACTTCGCTCGCAAGCGTTGGAATCGCCATCTGGCTCAAATAGGCAGATTGTGAGCGATGATCAGGATATTCCAGGGCCTGCATTCCGGCGATCACCCCGCCGCGCACGGCGATCTTTATCCGCAGATCGCCCCACATGAATTCATGCTTGCCGCTGACATAATCGCCATCTTCCAGATGCATGCCCGCCGGGATCGCAGGCTTGGCGCCTGGTTCGGGCGTGCCGGTGAGCATAGCCTCGAGCGGCGAGGTGTTGTCCGCTGGAGGCGGCGATTGCGGCGTCGGCTGGGGAGCCGGTGCAGGAACGGCCGCGACTTTATCCTGTTGTGGCTGTGCAGGTAGCGGCGCAGGCGCAACCGAAGGCGCAACTGGCTGCGGCTCGACTTTTGCGACGATCGCAGGTTTTTCCGGTTGAGCTACCGCGTTTGCCTGCGCGGGCGAGAGGGATGCGGTATCGGCATCCCGGGCCCCGGTCTGCGCTTCGGGCGCGGGCGACGTTGCGGCCAAAGGCGGAGCGGCAGGCGCCAACGCTTTCGGCAAAGGCATCGGCGCCATTGCCATCGCTGGACCGTGCGCTGCAGGCCGGTCCCACCAGCCATAGGCCAGGGAAACCGCGACGAGCGCAGAAGATAGGAGCAATTTGCCCGCAAGATTTTCGCGCTTCCGGCCGGAATTCAGCATGGCAGAAACTTTTTCAATCCGGTGGTCATGCGGGCCACGCCGCGAACATCAATTTCATACCCTTCGAAGTCCGGCAGGCTTTCGATGAAGTGGATGCCCCGGCGTCCCATGGCAAAAGCAGCGGTGGCATAACGGTCCGCCTCAAGGATATCGGGCCCGATGACCGTAAGGCTCACAATGTCATCCGACATGGGCCGGCCGGTGTGCGGATCATAGACATGATCGCCGCGGATGTAATTGCCGGAAGTGGCAACGCCGCGCCCCTTTGGTTGAAGCACTTTCACGATCTCATCGGCCCGAAACGGATTGCGAATACCCACTTTCCAGTCCACGCCTTCCGCATTGACGCCCTGGCATTGGATGTCGCCGCCCGCCTCGATGCAGAAATCGGCAAAACCTATAGCGGCGAGTTGACGGGCCGCATTCTGGATCGCCCAACCCTTGACCATGCCGCAGGGATCAATGGCTCCGTCCGGGCGCCGGATGTCGAAATATCCATCCGTTTCGCGCCCGGTCTTCTCACACAATGCCATGACTTCCTGCATGCGCGGCGTGAAGGCTTCCCGCGCGATCTCGCTACGATTGAAGCGGGAAACCTCGCTGTCTTCCTTGAAGGGGCTGAATTGCGCATCGATGGCGGAAAACTCCGCGAAGACAGCATCCAAATGATGTTGGCGAACAATTTCGTCCAGCACGGTCAGACAAATGGGCATGCCCATGATGGTGCGCGTTTCACGCATCGGCAGAATATTTCCCCGGGCGGCCCAATGTGATGCGCGGCTGCAACCGCTGTTCACAGCAGTTTCCATGGGCGGGCATCGGCGGTCAATGCGTGCCTGAATCTATCGGGCGCCGCCTTGCTTGACCGCGATCCCCATCACTTCGAAATGCGCGCCACCGAGCAGACTGCCGGCGCCCAGGAATGCACGCGCGGGCAGAGGCCCCTTGAAATAGGTGCGGTACACGGCATTGAAGTCGCCATAATCCTTCAAGTCCGACGCAAATATCTGCACCCAGACCAGATCGTCCATGGTGTAGCCGGCGTCCTCCAGCGTCTTTTTGACATTGTTCAGCACGATCTTCGCGCCGATCTTGGCGTCGGCCGGCAGTTTACCGGTATCGGGGTCCCTCCCGTCCGTAGTGCCGGACACATATAAAGTGTCGCCATTCTGAACCGCGGCCGAAAAGGCCGGCGAAGCGCCTCCGGGGGTACCGCCCCCTGCCGGAAAATGCTTGACCGGGGCCGCAAAGGCGAGCGCCGGCAGAACGCAAAGGCCAAGAACGGCAAAAAGAATGGGCTTCATGAGTTTCTCCCGGAGCGGCAGAAGATGCGCGGCAGCAAGCGCACCGCGCTATGGCGACCCAGGAATCATTACTCGACAGGCCATTGCTTGCCAAGAAGCCGGGTGCGCCCTGCCACGCCCTGCTCTTCGGCACGCCCCAGCGGCGGCATGGCGCGCTCCCGCCATGCCGCTCGCCTTTACAGCCTTCCTTACGGACGGCGCGGCGCTCCTTCGGGGTCCTGTGCGCCACGTTCCGAACCGAAATTGCCGTCCGGCTTGAATTTCGCGGCAACCTTTTCGTCAAGGTCGATACCCAACCCGGGCTTGTCGTTGGAATAGCGAATGCCCTTGCGGATTTCCGGGCAGCCCGGAAATAATTCCTGCAACTGATCCGTGAAGGGGCGGCCTTCGCAAATCCCGAAATTGATGATCGAAAGATCGACATGCATATTCACCGCATGCCCAACCGGCGACACATTCGCCGGGCCATGCCATGCGGTTTGAACACCAAAGAACTCGCAAGTATGCGCCACCTTGCGCGCCAGGTTGAGACCACCGGCGGCGGAGATGTGCATGCGCATCAGATCGATATAACGGTTGGCAACCAATGGCAGCCATTCATTCTGATTGACGAACAACTCGCCCATCGCGATGCCGATGGAGCTTTGCTCCCGCACGATCTTGTACCATTCCACATCTTCCGGCGCGAAAAGGTCCTCGATGAAGAAGGGCCGATACTGTTCCACCGCCTTGGCCAGCATGACGGCGCCGCGCGGCGTCGGACGTTCATGCACGTCATGGCCGATTTCAATGTCCCAGCCGATCTTGGTCCGGATCGTGTCGAATGCGCTGACCAGCCGATGGATATACTCCGCATCATTCCCGTGCACGTCTTTGACCATCTCGCCCGAGGCGGTGCGGCCCACGCTGCCACCACCCGCGGAGCGCTGAACGCGCGGGCCGCCCTCGCCGCCACCACCCAGATAAATGCGGAAATGGTCATAACCATCCGCCATCATCTTGCGGATGCCATCCTCCAACGCCTCCGGCGAGCGCGCCTGCACGTCACCCAACATGCGCAGGCCCGTGCGAACCTTGCCGCCCAGAAGATCATAAACCGGAACGCCGCAGCGCTTGCCCATAATATCCCAAAGCGCGCCATCGATGGCGGACATCGCATTGTTGGCATCGACGCTGGCGCGCCAATAGGGCGCGATCCAAAGTTCCTGCCAGAGCTTTTCGATTTCGTCGGCGTTGCGGCCGATCAGATATGGCTTCAGATATTGCTCGATAGTGTCGGCCACAATGGTCGGCCGTTCGGCATGGGTGCCGCAACCGATGCCCGTCAAGCCGGGTTCGCTGGTATAGACCTTCACATTGATCAGGTTGGTGCCACCGACCTTGGTGTTGAAGACCTTGATGTCCGTGATCTTCAACGCGGGTACGCCGCCGGCACGGGCTCTGTCCCGGCCCGCGGCGGCAGGCTGCGGCATGCTCTGGCCGCTCTGTGCAAAGGCTTCTTTCGCGAAGGCTAGCGAGGCCATACCGGTCGCAGCCCCGGTGAAGGCCTTAAAGGTTTCACGCCTGTTCATGTCTTCCTCCATATCCATGGACTATCGCCATGGCGTCTTCAAAAAAAAGGAGTCCGGCACGCATGCCGGACCAAGGTATCCGTACCCGCAGGGTTGGTACGGCAGGGGAGAAATGTCACGACCGTCGGCCCTTACTCCGCCGGCGCAAGCTGATCTTCGACGCCGCCTGGACCGGCGGCCAACATTCGTATGAGTTTCTTCTTATCGAGTTCGCCTTCCCATTCGGCGACTGCCAACGCCACCACGCCATTGGCGATGAAATTCGTGATCGAGCGGCATTGGCTCATGAAGCGGTCCACGCCAAGCAGCAAGCCAAGAGAGGCAATGGGAATTTCCGGAACGATTGCCAGGGTCGCGGCCAACGTCACGAAGCCTGCCCCCGATACGCCCGCCGCCCCTTTCGAGGTCAGCATCGAGATCAGCAGGATTGTCGCCTCCTGCCCCAGACTGAGATGTGTGTTGGTGGCTTGCGCGAGGAACAAAATTCCCAGCGTCATGTAAATATTGGTGCCACACAGATTGAAACTGTACCCCATCGGCACTGTGAGCCCGACCACGGCATCGGATGCGCCCAACGTCTCAAGCTTCTTCATCAGATTCGGCAGCGCCGTCTCTGACGAAGACGTACCCAGCACGATGAATATCTCTTCCCGGATGAAGGTGAGAAAGCGCCACAGCGAAAATCCGAGGAAATGCGCGATCAGCCCCAGACCCAGCGCGACGAACAGGATGCTGGTCAGATAGAAAGTACCGACCAATTCACCCAGATTGACCAACGACCGCAGCCCGAATGCGCCGATGGTGTAGGCCATCGCACCAAAAGTCCCCAACGGGGCCAGCCAGACGATGATGCCGATAACACGAAAGAAGACCTGCCCGATCTGTTCAATGCCATGGGTAACTTTGGTGCCCGCCTTCCCCATCTGGCTCAAAGCAACTCCGGTGAGGACCGAGATGAGAAGAATCTGAAGTAGATCGCCTTTGGCAAAGGCGTCCACGAATGTCGTTGGGATGATCGCCATCACATGCGACAGGACCGTATCGCTCGACGCGCGATGGACATATTCGGCGATTGCCTTGCCGCCCGCCGCGACATGGTGCTCGGCCAGTCCCGCACCGGGCATCAGCGTGTGCGCCGCCAAAAGGCCGAGCAGCAAAGCAATGGTCGAAATGAACTCGAACCAAAGGATCGATTTCAGCCCGATACGGCCGACCTTCGCCATATCGTGCATGGACCCGATGCCATGAACGATGGTGCAGAAGATGATGGGACCGATCATCATCCGGATCAAGTTGATAAAGCCATCACCCAAAGGCTTCATCGCGGTGCCAGCCTGAGGCCAGATCGCGCCGAAGGCGATGCCGATGAAAATCGCCAGAATGACCTGTACGTAGACTTTGCGAAGATGAGACATCACGACCGGCCGCAAGACATGGCGAAAAAAAGGTCTCGGCCTGGATGACAAACGCCACCCAGGCCGAGATCGACAGATTAGTAGTTGAAGCGAACGCCCACCCGGAACATGCGACCGATCTGGTCGTAAAGGCCTTCATTGGTGGTCTGCGCGTAATTCGAATTGGACGGTGCGAATTGCGGCTGGAGGTTAAAGACATTCTGGATGTTCAGGTAAACCGCCAGATTGTCGTTGAAATGATAGGTTTCCTGAAGATCGAAGTAGGTTGCCGTGTTGACGTTGTTGAAATCCGTCGTCTGGTAAGGCGACACGGTCGGGTTGTTGTACAGATTGTTCCAGAGTCCCGCCCCGATGAAGCGCACCTGAAGGAAGGTCGACCAGGCATCGAGATCGTAATTGATGTTCATCTGACCGCGCCAATGCGGCGTGCCGAAGCCAATATTCCCGGCATTGTAGACCGATTGCGATCCGGGGATGCCCGTGGTCAGCAAGCCGAGGTAGTTGGCCACGGTACGAACCGTCAGATTGCCTTTCCACCAGTCGAACCAGTCATCCGCCGGGACGTTATAGTCGGCCTCGAGATCGACGCCGTTGGTGCGCTGTGCATTCAAATTCTGGTTCGACACGGTTACGCCTGTGATCACGCCCGCACTGTTACGCTGGATGAACTGGCAATAGAGATTGTTGCCCTCGAAGCAGAAGTTGATGACGCTCTGTGTGGCGGGCGTCGCGATAACACCGGCAACGCGGATATCATAATAGTCGACGGTCAGGCTCAGGCCTTCCGCCCAGCTGGGCGTATAGGCGACACCGCCGGTGATGGTCGTGCCACGTTCCGGCTTGAGCGCCGTGTTGCCCACGGAACCCTGACGAATGCCGCGATCCTGAACATTGCCATTGAAGGGGTCGATGACATTGGTCGTGCCTTGAGCGCCCGCATTGAACAGATCGCTGGGGTTGGGCGCCCGGATGTCGCGTGACACGGTCGTGCGGAACGTCACATCGTCATTCAGCTTGTAGACCAGACCCGCCTTCCAGGTCGTCACCGCACCTCCAATGCTGTAATTGGTTTCGCGCGCTGCCAGGTTGAGGTCCAGGCTCTTGGCGAAGCTCAGATCGGCCAGGATCGGAAACTCAGCTTCCGCGAAGCCTTCCGTCACGTCATAGCCGCCCTGCCAGGGCTGAACCGTGCCCAGCTGGAAAACCTTGGCGACGCTGAGCGCATTGGCGATCACGACGTCGCGCTGGCGGCGATATTCGCCGCCCACAGCCGCCGCAACCGGACCAGCCGGCAATTCAAAGATCGGCCCATTGACATGGAATTCCGCGCTTTCGGTCTCGTTGTCGAAAACGATCGGATTGTGATCCGTGAAATAGCTGATCGCGGAGTCGGAAAGATTGTTGGTTCCGAAGATATTGGCAGGGACGCAACCATTGTTGGGATTGGTCAAGGTCGAGCGGCAGACGATCTGCCCGGACGCGTTGCGCGTGGCGTCCGCCGCAAGAGCAAGGTTGACCAGATTCAAGGCCTGGGTAGAGCTGGTATATTCGCGGGTATAGCCATATTGCGCCGAAGCGCCCCAGCTGAACTGACCGAACTTTCCGTTCACGCCCGTCATCACGACATTCGTCGTCATGCGGTCATTGTTCTTGTACTCGATCGTGCCCGGATCGGAGGCAGCGGTGTTGTATGGGAAATATTTGGTGACGGTCAGCGACGTCACCCCGGCGGTCTGCAACTGGGTCGCCAGCGCGGGCGACAGGAAGGGATTATCCGGACGGATGGTCAGGGCGTTGGCGCCGACTGCGAACTCGCCGTCATTCTGCTCGGCGTCGCTATGACCATAAATCCACTGCAGGAACGCCGACGTGTCGTCGGAGAAATCATATTCCCCGCGCAGAAAGGCGCTGCGGCGGCGCAAGGGCCGGCTGAGATCCTGAATGATCGCCGTGTTGACGCCGTCGCCGCCATTCTGGAATGAGCCATCATTCACTGTGCCGGGATTGTACGGGACAAGTTGGCCGGCATTGTTGAACTGCAGATTGGTGAACAGCGCGCGCTGTGCTGCCGAGCCGCCCGCCGCGGCCGAGACATAGCCGCCAAAGGAACTGACCGAACGCAGATTGGGAATCCCCGTGAAGGTCGTCGTATAGCCGCCGGTGGCGGGCGACGCGATCACATTGGCGTCCGTGCGGCGGAATTCGCGTGAATCGCCGGCCGCGCCATAATTGTCGATGTAATCGACGCTGCCCAGGACATGCAGACGCCCGCCCAAGAAGGAATGTCCGAAATTCACATTGGCGTGAACTTCTTCATTGTCACCATACTGGCTGATACCGCCGGACAGTTGGCCGCCGATACCTTCATAGCTGTTGTTGAGAACGAAGTTCACCGCACCCGCGACGGCATCGGAACCATAGCTGGCGGAGGCGCCGCCGGTGACGATATCGACACGCTTGACCAATGCCTGGGGCAGAACGTTCACGTCGACGGTGTTGTCATTCTGCGTTGAAGGAAAGCGCATACCATCCAACAGCACCAAGGTTCTGGTGCGGCCGAGCCCACGAAGATTGAGCAGATTCTTGCCGGTGGAGGTGCTGCCCGAATTGTTCTGCTGGCCGCCGGATTGCAGCATGGACGGCAAATTGTTCAACGCGTCGGCGATATTGGACGGCGCGCTCGCCTGCAACACGTCGGCGGCAACCGCCGTAACCGGCGTCGGCGTATTGACGCCCGCGGTGCCCAAGCGCGAACCCGTCACCACCACCGTCTCGCTCTTCGTGTCCGTATTGTCCTGAGCAAAGACCTGCGCCGATCCAAGGGCCAAGCCCCACGCAACGCTCAGCATAAGTGTCTTCTTCAGCATTTCATTTCCCTTTTTGCTTTCGGCGCTTTGCGCCTGTTTTTGACTGAATTTGTTCCGGCCCGGCCTCACCGGAGCGGATTGCCTCTATTCGGCGCCGCGACGGCCGCCGAAATTCCCCGGCGTGCCGAAGGAATTCCCCGGACCGCCCAGCGGGTTGGGCAGACCTTGCGGACCGCGCAACTGCGCCATGGTCATCTTGTTCGCTTGGTCGAAGATGCTGAGGAAGGCGCGCTCGGTGTAAGCGAGACCGACAGCCGGCACCAACTCGGGCGTATCAAGCGTGGTGTGATAGATGATGTGGTCGATGATGTGGAACGCCGGCGCCAGTTTGGTGAAGGCACCCAGTGATCCGCCCGCACCTTTTTCCGGGGTCGTATAGACCGACACGTTGAAATCCTTCAGCGTGCCCTTGACGATCTGCTGGAATTCCGGACTACCGCTGACATACCAGCGCCGGGCGTTGATAGAATTGCCGATCTCCAGATCCTGATTCATCAGGAAAAGCTGTGCCTGCGAGGTATGTTCGCTATTCAGGATCAGCGCGACCTTGCTCCAGTCGAAGCTCTTGATGAAGATTGTCCGGCCATACTCGCCATGGTGATGATCCGGCTCATGGAAGAAAACCATGGTCCGCGGACGCTTCGATTTCGGCAGCGCCGCATAATGGCGGGCGATATCGAGCGCCGTTGCCATGCCGCTGGCATTGTCCATCGCACCTTGGAAATAGCTGTCGGTGTGCGCCAGTACGAAATCGACCTCGTCCGACATGCCGGGCAATGTCGCCACGATGTCCTGGTCCGGCACGTCCTTCTTCACTTCGATGTCGAGCTTGAGATGAATCTGCACCTTCTGCCCGGCTGCGAGCATGTCGCGCAGCATGAAGCCTTCATCCTGGCTGACCGTCATCACCGGAACCGAATTGGGGCCTTCCGGCGCGCCTTCGGGATTGAATTGCCCGTTCCCCGGCACGCCCATGACGTTGATGATCAAAGCCGCACCCGCCTTGGTGGCGAGGGTGTTGGAATTGAAGATGCCGGAGCGGTCGCTGGCGGAATGACTGCGTCCGCCGGGCACGAAAAAGCTGTAGATGATCACGGCTTTGCCGCGCAGATCGCGCCCGGCCAGATCCGCATTAGACCCGATGCCAACCCAAACCGCGTCGGCGGTAATGCCTTCCGGCGGCGTGGCGACGGTCTCATCGGTCGGGAAGGTGGTCAATAACGGCTTCGATACGCCACCGACATTGTAGGAGGCATCCCAATGCGTGGGGTACCACAGCTTGGGTTCGGTGAAGGGAATGCGCTTAACCGTCAAGCCCAGCTTTTCATACTCGTGGGCCATGAATTCGGTGGTTTCGTGGTCGTATTTGGTTCCGGCGATACGGCCCCAATATTGATTGCCATCGTCCAGGCTTTTCAGGGAGATCGCGGTGATTTTCTTGATCGTATCCTTGATGCGATAGCCATCGACATCCTTATAGGCCTGCTGGTTCGCCTTCAGGGGATAGACGGGATAATCGGAATCCGGCGGGATCAACTTGTCCATGTCGCGCGGCAGGCCAAGCCCATAAGTCTTTTCGACTTTCGCGCCCGGACGCATCTGCGCATCCGCACCGGAGGCCAAAACTAGCAGCGATAAAGTCGCGACGATGGCGGACTGTTTGAACACGCGTTTCCCCTTCTGGTGTGCCGGCTTTTGCTTTTTCAGGGAACGATCCCTGCGGCGATGATCCGACGCTACGGAGAAATGCTGTCAAAGAGCTGTCGTTTTCCGGCGCGCTTAGCTGAATTAATTGGTGCGGCGCAGCAAGGAACGGCGCGAATTTTGTGTGCTAAAGAATCTTCTCAACGCGAGCGGAAGGGGAAAACACTTGCGTTTACTGATCGTCGAAGATGATGCAGCGCTGGCGAGAGCGATGAGCCGCGCATTCCGTGAACAAGGGCTGGCGGTCGATCATGTCGTCTTTGGGCAAGATGCGCTCGATCTCGCCAAGCGCGAACCTTATAGCGCCATCATTCTGGATCTCGGCTTACCGGATCGCGATGGGTTGGATGTGCTTCGCGCGATGCGTCAGCAGCACATTGCAACGCCAGTCATTATCCTGACCGCACGAGACGGCACAAATGATCGCGTCAATGGGCTCGACCAAGGAGCCGATGATTATCTCGCCAAGCCCTTCGCCTTGATCGAATTGGAAGCACGCGTGCGCGCACTGATCCGGCGTGGGTCAAACACACCCGACCCCGTGCTTGCATTCGGCCGCTTGCGGCATGATCGCACATCCGGCGCCACCTATATCGGCGACAATCTGCTTGAATTAACGCGCCGGGAACGATCGGTTCTGGAAACCCTGCTGGCCAAAGCGGGCACCGTGGTGCCCAAGGAACGCTTGTCCGCGGATGTCTTCGGCATCGACGAAGCCGTCGCGCCGAACGCGCTTGAAGTCTATGTCGCGCGGCTGCGCCGGAAGATCGAATGCAGCGAGATCGAGATCCATACCGTCCGGGGTCTGGGTTATATGCTTCGAGCACAATGAAACCGGAGCCGATGCCATCGCTGAAGCGCCGGCTTCTGGTCACGCTGTTGTTGCCGCTGTGCCTGATCCTGGTCACGCTCGGCGCTCTCAGCGCACTCTTTGTGCGTCAGATCGTGGAGAGTACCAGCGACCGTGTGCTGAGCGGCTCGCTTCAGGCCATCAGCGAAACTCTGGCCATGGAGGGCGGGCAATTGACGCTCGATCTGCCGCCTTCGGCGCTTGGGATGCTGGAAAATGCAGATCGCGACAATGTCTATTACAGCATCAGCTACAAAGGAAAATTGATAACCGGATACCCCGAGCTGTCGGCGGCGGGAATAGGGCCGCTTCCGACGGAAGATGTGCGCTTTCGCTATTCCACCTTTCGGGACGTGCCCATCCGCATCGCCATGGAAGCCAAGCTGGTACCGGAAGCGGACGAACCGGTGATCGTACAGGTCGCGGAGACCGTCACCAACCGTAACGATCTGGCCGCCAGGATGCTGGAAGTCATATTGGCGGGCGAGATTCTGCTTCTGCTGACCGTTGCGGTTCTGGTTGCCCTGGCGGTCGATTGGAGCCTCAAACCCTTGCTGCAACTTCAGACCGAGATCGAAAAACGCACCATCCAAACCGATCTCGATTTTACGGCGCTGAGTTTGCAGACGGTTCCCAAGGAAGTCCGCCCCTTCGTTTCAGCCTTCAACGCGCTGCTCGGGCATGTCGAAAAATCGGTTGAGACCTTGAAGCGGTTCACCTCCGATGCCTCGCACCAGTTGCGAACACCGCTTGCCGTCATACGGACACATGTGGAATTGCTGCAGCGTCACGCGGAAGGATCATCGGAAGTTCGCGGTGCGCTTCAAGATATTCATTCCGCGGTCAAATCCCTGCAACATCTCATCATTCAACTGGTTTCATTGGCGAGAGCCGACCGGCCGGTCGACGAAACCGCGGAATTGTTCGATCTGGTCGAGTGTGCCGCCAATACCGCGCGGGGTTATGCGGAGCCCGCATTGGCGGCGGGAATCGATATCGAATTCCAGTCCGATGTGGAAAGACTCCTGATCCAAGGCAATCCGATTTTCGCCGGAGAAATGATCGCCAACCTCCTCGACAATGCAATCCGCTATGGACATCCGGGCGGCCATGTCACGGTCCGCATCGTCTCGCAAATGGGCGCATTGGAGATCGAAGACGACGGTCCGGGAATAGGCCCGGACGAGATCGGCCGGGTCTTCGAACGTTTCTACCGCTCGCCCAAAAACATAAATCGCGAAGGCAGCGGGCTTGGCCTCTCCATCGTGCAAGCACTGGGCCGGCGCATGGGCGCCCATGTCAGCCTGACGGATCGCGATGACGGACCGGGGTTGAAAGCGATTGTCACGTTTCAGCGCCCCAAGCTTCGGCTTGCCGCTTGAGCGGATTATTCCAATCCGTCCAGCGTTGCCGGATTGGCGGGCGGAATATTGACCTCTTCCCATCGCCGGAAGAATTGCGCCCGCACGATACTGTCCAACCCCGCCAGCAAACCCGGCCCGATGCGGATCGCTTGTGCCCGGCTCATGGGATGCCCGGCCATGCTGTTAACGTCAGTCCGCAATGAGCCCATCCCGTAATGGATTAGATAGCTCTGCCCGGTTCTGGAGAGCAGGAAATCCAGAAACAACTTCGCCGCCGCCGGATGCGCCGCCCGCGCCGAGATGAAAGCGACCCGCGACATGGTCAGGACATAGTCCGCCGGATAAACGATCTCCAGATCCGGGTTTTCGCGCTGCAATTCGCGCGCATAGGATCCGATCACGTTATAGGCGATCCATTGCTCGCCCTTCGACAAATGCTGCATCATGGCAAGACTGGTATTGTAAGTCCGCGCCTGCACGTCCCCGAAGAGCTTGAAGAGATTCCAAGCGTCCCGAGTCGCATGCGTATCTTGAAGTAGAAAAAGCATCCCGACCGCAGATTGATGCGGGTCATAGGTAGCGACCCGCCCCTGAAATTCCTGCATATGGTCTTTCAACAACTTCTCGAAGGCCGCATGGGTATTGGCCATTTCGTTTTTCGGGATAAAGCGCTTGTTGTAAACGAACACCACAGGCTCGTAGGTCGTTCCATACCCCAGATCCTTCCAATGCGCCCAGGAGGGAAGAAATGCCACCTCGGGGGACGCGTAGGGCTGGGCGTAACCGTCATTGATCAATTTTTCCTGCAGATCCATCGCCGAGCTGAGAACCAGATCCGCGCTGGGGCGCTGCGCTGCTGTCTCCCGGGCGAAGCGCAAGGAAAGCGAAGCCCCGTCACCGTCCACATCCGTGACGTGAATGAACGGGTACAGCTTGTGGAACGATGCCAACAAACCGTCGCGCAGGGGCTGCGACCGGAGATTGCTGTAGATGACAAGGTGCTCATCGTGCCTGGCCGCGCGTACCAAAGACGAATAGGACCAGGGGTAATAATCCGGCTGGGCCGTATCGGCGAAGAGCGCCGTCGGTATGAGAATCGTCGCCGCTATCAAGCTTAAACGCAGGCGTTTCCACAACACGCTGTCATGCCCGGGCTATACGCGGCGCCGACTCTTAGGCCAGGCCCGGGCTTTTGTATAGATCGCGGCCCGCCGCCCGGCCGCAACTCAGGTCACGGCCGGTCCGAGGGAATGGTGCAGAGACAAAGGCTCTCAAGCGGCGCGTTTATGCAGCCGCAGACATGCGATCCATCAAATCGCGAAACCGTTCGAGCGAGGCGAGGTGAAAATGCACCAGAACCAGCCAGCCTTTTTTGTGCCAATCGACGATCACCGCGTCCGGCAGCGCCTGGAATTTCTGCGCATCCACGATCTTGAAACCGTTGACATTGTAATGGCGGCCATCCGGCAGAACCGCACGCGCCTCGCGATCGGTCAGAAGATCCTGTTCCGCCAAAGCGGCTCCGAACGCGCGAGACGCGCGATGCTGGGCTTGCAGTTGGGCCGTGAAGCTCAGTGCGTCACGCGTAAAAGCCGAAGGTTTGCCGTCCACAAAAAAGGGCTCGCCAACCTCGTCTCCATCTTCGACAATGCGCGAACAATCCCGGTCCAGACCGAGCGTGAAACCGCCCGCATGTTCGATGAAGATGAACGGATAGCGGCGCAGATAGGCGGGAATGTAGGACTTGGTGTCGCCCCATTGCCCATTGCCCATCGCCATCGACAAACAGATTGCTCTCCTGCAGGCCGAGTACGGCCACCGGCGTGAGGGAATCGGACGAAAAAACGATCGGGTAAAAGCGGCTGGCCGCGGCGAATTCCACATCGGTGACCGGAACGGCGCTGGCCGACCGGGCGAAGGAAAAATCCGCCACTGTCTTGAGGCAGAGTGATCCGTGATGCTCGGCGGTCAACGCCTCCGGTCTGGTGTAGAACAAAGGCTGGCGGGCGGCGGCAGTTTCCGGGGCCGGATTGGAAGACATGTTGATCTTATCCTTATGCGTCAGTGTTTGGCGCTTGTGGCGGCCTGTTTGTCGAGTGCAATGGTCGTGATCTTGGCATCCAAGCCCTGAATTACGGCCGAGGTCACATCCATCGTGGCATTGCCCGCCAGCGCCGAATTGCGGGCGATCAACACGCCGCATTTGCGCTGGTCATAGACCTGCTTGATGACCGGCTGGGCGGCGGCGGCAATCTTGGCAACTGCGGCCTGGCGCGTCGCCTCCAGATCTTTCGAGTCCTGCGAAGCCTTGGCCCGCAAATCCTGGAAGCGCTTGGCGAGCTGCTGCTGACGCGGCTGCAATTGCGCGGGCGCTAGCTTCTGCGCCTGAAGCGTCTTGGCATCTGCCACGATCTTGGCTTCCTCCGCGCTTACCGCACTTTGCGCGCCATCGCGCATTTGCTTGTAGCGCGTATTGGCGGAGACACCGACCTTCGAGCCGTTGAACACCGCCTGCTGATCCAAAATGCAGAGACCCGTTATGGAAGGCCCGCCGAACGAGCTCTGTTGCGCCGGAGCCGGCGCAGCGGCCATGGCGGCGACGGATGCGGCGCCCGCCACGATTATTCCGCCAAGTGTTCCCGCAATGATTTTCTTTGAAAACATGGATTCTCTCTCCAATTTACTGGCCGACCGGCGCGCAACGGTTTGTCGCGATGGGAACGCAGAGGCCGGACTTGCCGAAATCGCCGCCAAAGCCCGTCACCTCGATATCGATCAAGGTCCGGGGTTGTTGCGATTTCATCGATTGGGTCATTTGCGCCGCCTCTGTCGCCGCGGTGCTAGCGGTCGTCAAAGTCAGGTTTGTGACAGGTTTGGGCGGCAAACCGACGCTCTTGCCCCGAACCGGAATGTTGTCAGCATTCGCCGCATTTTTTTGGCCGCAACAGTCAGGCCGCCATCCACCCGCACGCCCGCGGCGATGCCACCAAGGTCAGTACCGTCATCTCGATTTCGCGCTTCGCAAAATCGTACATTGCGCGTGTCTCCATTAAGGACAGCAAAAACGCAATCCGGCGCCACATAATCCAGGGATGGACCGCCATGCATCATGGGCCACCCCATTTTGGGTAGAGTGCCGCGCACATCGCGGATAAGCCGGCCACCGCTTCAATCAAAATTAATCGCAAAAACCTATTCGTGATGCACGACCATAGCTGGGGCACGGGTTCATCATGCGGGCGATATCACCAGGTCATTACGGCGGCTTACAGTATTCGGCGGCGGCCTCAGAAGAGAAAGTCGCGGGCGATACGCTGGACGCCATCATGGCTTACCGGCGCTCCGAAATCGGCTACCGGATCGCCATGATGACCATAGCCGGCATGCTCTGCCGCGATTTCTGGCCTCTTTCATATATGCTGGCCTGGGCCGGCCTGTATGCGGCAATGCAGATTTTCGAGTTTTACGGCGCGCCCGCAATCGCCAAACTGTGCAGAACGACCGGCTCACGGCAATTCGTTTCGACTTCCGTGATCGCGATAAACAGCCTCATTTTCGGCATGCCGGCGATTGCTTGGAGTTCATATGGCGGCTTGCCGGGATCGATATGCGGCGTCTATTTGTTGTGCGGCTCCATGCTGAACACCGTGATGAGCACCCGCAATTGCCCGCCTGCATTTGCGGCATCCATCGCACCATTCCTGCTCTACGCCATTTTCGGCGCCGCCATCGCGGCCGGAAGCCCGCTGAATTTTCCCACCTTCTTTGTCGTGACAGCCGTCTGCTCGATGACGGCGCTTACAGCGCTCCGGCTATGGCACCGCGACAGCAATACGCGCCAATCCGAAACGAGCGCCTTAAGAGCATTGCATAGCCGGGAAGCGCAACTGGAGCTGGCGCTACATCGGGCGGAGGCAGCGAACCGTGCCAAGCATGCATTCCTGATGAATATGAGCCACGAACTCAGGACACCGCTTAACGCCGTTATCGGCTTTTCCGACATCATGACGAAAGGCATTTTCGGCCCGCTTGGCAGCGACAAATACAAGGAATTCGCCATTTATATTCACGATGGCGGAAAAAGGCTTTTGAACCTTGTCAGCGACATTCTCGAATTCTCGGCTCTGGAATCGGGGGAAGTCGCATTCAAAAGAGACAGAACCGATCTGCAGCATCTCATTTCCGATTGCGTTTCCGTCATGGCCGATCAGGCCCAGGCAAAACGGATCGACCTCAAAACGGTTTGGACAGACTCGCCATTCATCGCTTTGGCCGACCCGATGCGGTTGAAGCATGCTTTACTGCACCTCTTATCCAATGCCGTTAAGTTCACGCCGGAGGGAGGCACCGTCACCGTGACGGTCTGCGAACGGACGGAAGATTTCTCGGTCTGCATCGCCGACACCGGTGTCGGAATCTCGGAGGAGGATATGGCCCGCGCCTTCGCGCAGTTCGATCAGGTCGAGACAGGCACAAACCGGCGCCACGAAGGCGCTGGCCTGGGCCTACCGTTGGCAAAGCGAATAATCGAAGGCCATGACGGATCACTCACACTCAAGAGCTGCGTCGGAACCGGCACGGTCGTGACGATTACTCTTCCGAAACACCTGATGACCAAGGAAAACACACTCGCGGCATAGCATTCCAAGCCATTTTCCAGCCTCTCCAATCGTCAGAATTTCGGCACGGGGCGCTGGCGTGCCTGATTTATCTGGCTCTCTTCGGCCTTGGATTGCCCCTGCAGCAACATGGTCCGCGTTGCTTCCACGCTGCTCCACATCAGGCGCAGATTCCAGGCCTCCACGACCACATGCCGCAAACGCCCTGGCTCCTGATCTTCGAGCCGCACCCGGACCATCGAGCCCAGTTGGGCACAATAGTTTGACCATGGCCCGGACCCATTATTCCATACAGTCTGGAATCCCTTGTCCAAGCGCTGCTGCAGCGAACTGGGGATATTTTGTACCGCATTGGCATTGACGCTGACCTGCGGCCCGCCAAAGCCTCCCTCACAAGCATTGAATTGATTTTGGCGATTGCCATTGACGTTCGGAATAAGCTTGCCTTGCAAGTCGAAATACCATGCATGATCGCTGGAATTGCCGCTGTCGAAAACATAGCTCTCCGGACCGTATTTCTGCTTTATGGCGGCAAAAATATTGGATGTCGCGGGACGGACATTCGCTTGCTGATATTCCAACTCGCGCCGGACCATCCAGACAACAGGCGCGCTCGGAGCAGCGGTCAACGCATAGAGTATCCCCTCTCCCGTGGAAATCCCGCTGGGATAGTTCGGCTGATAGGTGCCCGCGCGCGCCAGGACACCGGTATTCAATGGCACATTGGGCAGCGCCGTAAATGTCAGCGGCGGCGCTACTTCGATTTTGTACCCTGGGTTTTCCGCCTTCAGAACCGCCATCGCCTCATTCGCGGACATTCCCAGCCGGATTCCGACAACATCGACCGGCGGAATTTTGGATGCGATCTGGGCGGTGGCAGAAGCCGTGCCAAAATTCTCAGGCATGGCCGCACCGGCCGGCCCGGCGGCCAGACCGCTCACGACACAGAAAGGCAGAAGAGCAGTCTTATAAAAATGGGCTGCACGCATCATTCACTCCAATAATTTCTCCCAGGACCGGATCGCGCCAAGCGGTTTTGCGCTATGGAACGGGAAATGTCCGGGCCCAGGATGGTAATGTCATCGGATCGCACCAACGCCGCACGATGCCATCCGCCTTGATGGTGAACTGCGTAAGGCTATGGATTTCGTATATGTCGGCCGATTTCCCTTCGCCGACATTCGTGCAATCGGCAGAGACGGCATAACGGTTCGCACCGATCTTCCGGCTCGCATATCGGCACCCATTGTCGCTGAGATCGAATCCGCGACCATTAAATGGCACCGTCGTCGCGCGTGACGCTTCGCGGCAGGGCGTCTCCGCATTCACATACCGCCCGTGTTTCAACGGCAAAATGTCGGCGGGCGCGGCCGAAGCTGTACCGGCCATGAGAATGGCCGCACCCGCAGCTTTCAACAATCTGGTCAGAAGAGTCATCTTCACGGCGGACCACCGGCATTCGTCATAAGGGCTTGAACGCGATCAAGCAGACGGCCCGCCGTGGAAGGATCCAGGCCTTCGGCGATCACAATACTTTGCCCGGCCGCGTCGGCTTCCACCCGGTAGGAGCGCGCTTTCATTTCCCAGAAATACCGATTGGCAATTTCGGCGATAGCTTTGCCGCCCGCCGCCGATGCACCGGCCATGGCTTGTGCGCCGCCCGCCAATGCATGCGCGGCGATGGGATTGCTTCCGGCATAGATGACAGTGGTCTGGACCGGCTGGTAATAAACGCCACCGTTCGGCTTTGCGAGATCGGACTTTCCTTTCAGAGCAGCATCGATCCTCAAGCCCTGGATGGAGGAGAGCGGTAAGCTGCGGCCTGCAACCGTCAACGCCCCATCGCCAATCGCGAAGTTGTGCGGCGCCGGCCGCCACCAAAGTTTCGGCTGCAGCCCAAGAAACGCAAAGATCCCGCCTGCAAAGAGCGTGAAGAAGGTTCCAGCGCTGTTACCGGCAAGCATGTAGGGGATCGAAAACAGGAAAATGGCCCCGAAAAATCCGAACAGCCAGAATGGGAGATGGCGGCCCGCCGGTGTCACATGAAAATTCCAAAAGTCTTCCGCTTTGGTTTCTTCGATTTGTGCGAGGGCAAAACCGGCGGCGTATCTATTGTGCAGCTTGCCAAGTATCACGCCTCCCGCGAGGTACGCGATAAAGGCGACAACAAAGAAATTTTCGGCCACATGGCTCGGCGGCGGGCCATAGGAAAAGGCGGGCTCAGGCTTGGCAAGGGTATTGATCGTGGCCGGGATAAGAGCCAGCAACCAGAGACCGGCCAGACCGAACCAGGTGTAATGAATATCCTTCAGCTTTTCCTTGTAATCACTCACAAACACGCCACCCCGGTCGACGGGCGCCCCCGGCTCGGTTTTTCCGCGTAATCATGCTTCCTCCGCGCACTGGAGAGCATGGTGCAGCACGAGCCAATGATGACGCGCCCCCCAAATGGGAGGGGAAATCTATCCGGGCAACACGGCGACGCTGCGCGCAAGCAACGCGACCATTTCGGCCTGACGCGTCGTGTTCGTCTTGGCAAGAATACGCTTCAAGTGCCAGCGCACCGTCCCGACACCGATCCGGCGCGCAGCGGCGATCTCTTCAATTCCTTTTCCGCGCGCCAGATCGGCTGCGATCACGGCTTCGGTGGGTGTAAAACCGAACAAATCCCGCAGCCGGTCGAGATGCAGCCGGGGCCGCTCAGGGTCCTTGATGAAAACGATGGCCAGCGGGCCGGGATCAAGCAACCGCGACCAATTGGGCCGTAACGGTGTAACCGAGATGGAGAGCGGCAGCGCATCCAGCCGGGGAATGACAAGCACACCCGGCACTTCGCTCGCCGCCCGTCCCGATGCCACAGCAAGCGCTTCGCGTAAGAGCCGGGTAAAACGAGTCTGGAAATCCGCATTCCGCATAATAAAACGGCCATTCGCCGCGCCCATGACCACATTGTCCCTGAGCGAGGTTTCCGCTTCCGCATTGGCGTGCACAATGCGCCCCAAGGTGTCGAGGACAACGACGCCCGTATCGAGCCGGTCTAACGCATCGAGGGCCGCCACCTGGGCGAGATTTGCTTTTGAAAGCTGACGCCCGAGGCGTACTGTGCGCGCGAGGTGCGGCAACAAAAGCGCCGTGCGATGCCGGTCCTGCGCATCATAGGCCGCACCGTCTCGGGGCCGGTGAATGCCCAGAATGCCAATCGCGCCTTCGCCCATCGAGAAGGCCGCGCCGACGACATGAAAAATATCGAAATATGACAACCATTCGCCATAGAAGCCGCTGCTGCGCTGCTCCTCAGGCGTGACCAGCATTTCGGCTGTGACGATCTTGTCCATTCCATTGGCGACGGTGCGATGCACCCACAGATCGCGCCGGTGCCAATCCTCGGCCCATTCCCGCCGCTGATCGGGAACGACCATATTCTCGGTCATCTCCAGCAACTCCACACCACCATCGCCGCCGTGAAATTTGACGATGGTACTTGTGGAGTCAAAGGCTGTGGCGATCTTGCCAGCCATGCCACGCCACAGGCGCGCATCCACCGCTGCATCGTAAAGATGCCCAATCAGGTCATCCGGGAGAGCAGCGTGCATGAAGCGGCATCAGAGATTGTAGTGTGCCCGCCTCGTACCATGGGGGCGAAACAGGCGCCATATTTATTTGCCTGGTTTCGCCCATGCGCTTCGCCGCGCGATACCGGCCGCCGATATCAGCGATCCACCGTCATCGCCGAGATCAACCGCTATCGATCCGAGCTATCATTTGACGGATGCCAGGTGGCGTCGTCCTGGTGGGATGATCATGACCGAAGGGTTCAGGAAAGCGCCCTCGGTCAGAATCATTTATCGGCGGGAATCGGCTGCCCCAGTTCTGAAAAACCGTAACTGACCCAGCTGCCCGAATCGGCGGTGCCCGATTTCAGTTTTGCCTTCTCGCGGGCAGCATCTTTCATGGTGCGCGCGATGTCGCCGGTCGCGACTTTGAAAAGGATGAGATGGGCGGGCGCAGGCACGCGCGTGGCGTTCCCAAGCTGTTCGGCGGTGCGAAGATAGGGCTGGGCACTGATAAAGCCTGGCACCTTGGAAATCGCGGACGCAAAATCGCCATCGAACCATTTTTCGAAAGCGGCTTCTTTTCCCGCAGCGGCATTCGCATAGACATACCAGACATAGGTTTTGGCCCGTGCTTTACCCGCATTGTTCGCGCCCCGGCCGGGAATTTCAGGCCCGACCGCCGCAAACGAGTCGTTATAATTCGTGGTGTGGTCGATCATCTCCGGGCCGTGCGGCGCGTTTTTGCTCTTCACGAAATAGCCGGCATAGGTCTGCGCCAAGTCATGCGATTTGCCGCGATAGATGACGACGTAACGGCGCGGCGTCTCACCGCCCATCGGGACAGGGCTGCTGACAAAGCGCAGCGCATCATCGAAGCCCAACTGCGATGCGACTTCGCCGGCGTGGATGTGATTATACCAGTCGTTATATTCGGCCTCCTTCCCGGCGACCGGATTGTTGAAAACCATGAGTATGTAAGGGCGCGATTTGGCGGTGGCGGAATCCGCCGCGGCTGCCGTTGCAATCGTTCCGCCAAAGACAAACGCGCACAGCGCCGACGCCACGAACCCGACGCGGAACAAGGAGGAGGTCTCCGGAAAGCCCGTTTTCATGTTTTCTCCCGTGTGATGTCGTGAACCTGGCAGGTGCCGGGAAGCGTTGATCCCGGTCATGATGGCAAGACATATACTATTCATATAGTCCACTACATGTTATTAGTCGATCCAGGCGCCGGCGGATGCTGCGGCGCAACATGCGTGTGTCAGCAGTGGCCGGACAAAAGGCCAAAACAGGAGAGGGAGAGTTCGTGAGACCTACAATTTTGGCGGCGATGCTGTTGATCGTGGTGGCAATGCTGGGCTTTCCAGCGACGCAAGCGACAGCGGCTGGTGACGCCGTACCGCAATTCAAGTTGGACACCGCCTGGCCCAAGCCCCTGCCCAATCATTGGCAGGTCGGCGCGGTCGATGGCGTGTTCGTCGATAGCCATGATCTGATCTGGATCGCCAACCAGTCCAACAAGCTGACGAAATATGATCTTGCCCTCCAGCTCGGTCAGGGCGACTGCTGCAACGCCGCGCCGCAAGTGATTGCGTTCGACCGCGCGGGCAATGTCGTCAAGCATTGGAACGTGTCTTCCGGCCCCGGCGCTTGCGACGGTTATCGCTGCCTCGACGGCGTCCACACGATCTATGTCGATTACAAGAACAATGTCTGGATCACCGGGCACGGTCACGGCGACAGCCAGGTTCTGAAATTCGATTACAACGGCAAATTCCTGCTGCAGATCGGCGGCAGCATGGAAAAAGGCTGCTGCGGTAACCAGGATACGGAAAATTTGGGCGGCGGCACCGGCGTTGCGGTGTGGCCGGCAACCAATGAAGTCTTCATCACCGATGGTTACGTCAACCGGCGCGTGATGGTGTTCGATGCCGACACCGGCAAATTCAAGCGCATGTGGGGCGCGTATGGCCACCCGCCGCCGCAATCGGTCATGAGCACGACCACGATCGGCACCGGCGAATTGGCGACCAAGCCCGGCACCATGGTATCGCCGGAACCGGAGCGGAAGTTCGAAGGGGCCGGCGCCACCGAATGGAGCACCGTTCATGGCGTGGTGATCACGCCTGATGGCATCGTCTGGATCGCAGACCGTATCGGAAACCGCCTTCAGCAATTCACGATCGACGGGAAATTCATTCGCGAAGCGTTCGTTGACCGCAAATCGTCAGGCGCCACGGGCACGGTCTACAGCTTCTCGTTCTCGCCCGACATGAAGTGGGTCTATATCGCCGATGGCGGCGACAAGCGCATCCATATCCTGGACCGGGTCACGCTTCAGGAGGTCGGATATGTCGGCGGCGAAGGTGGCCAGATGCCGGGTGCCTTCAACCATGTGCATGTCAGCAGCATTGATTCATCCGGGAACATCTACACCGGCGAAGCCGCCGCTGGCGCACGCGAACAGCGTTGGAACCTGGTGAAGGGCGCGGGCTACTACCCCAATTCCGCCACCCATCTGATCGGCGACGAAAAGTAATACGCTTCCCAATGCCGCTGCATGGCCCATGGCCGTGCGGCGGCATTTTCATTGGGGCGTTAAAGCCGTCAGGGATTGCCCGGCTGCATTCCGTTTTTCTGATAACTTTCCCGCACTTGCGCGGAATGAATAAAGGCCAATAACGCCTTTGCGGCGCCGGGGTTCTTGCTATGCGCAGAGACGAAGCCGATGAGCTTTGTCGGTGGCGAGATCTCTTCTGGCAGCGGCCCCACTGCATTGATCCCCGGATCGCTCATCTCACTGCGAAATGTCAGACCGATATCGACCTTACCATCCGCCAAAAGCTTCATGGCGGCGTAGCCCCCTTGTGTCCTCACCAGCTTGGCTTCCACCTGTTTGGCGATGCCGAGTTTCTCAAGGGTCTTTTCAAAACTGACACCCGCCGCCGCGCCGAAACTTGGCGCCGGGAAGCTAATGGCTTTTGCCGATAGCAGCATCCGCTTGACCGCATCCGGTGTGGCGATATCGGGCTTCGGCTGGCCCTTTCTGACCGCCACTGCGACGGAAACCGACGCGATAGGTATCTGACTGTCGATCACGACATTTCCCGATGCGAGGATTTCGGGGAATGGCGGCTGCGCGATAGAAACATCGAACACTTCGCCTTGCGCAATCTGCTTTTTGGTCGTCAGGCCGGAACCGAATGTGGCGTTAACGGTGTAACCGGTTTCGCGTTCAAACGCCGGAAACATATCCTGCAACGCCGCCCTGACGCCGATGGGAGCAATCAGCGTGACGGGTTCGCCGCCATAGGCGCTATCGGCAAAGCCGCACAAGAGAAGAAGCAGAAGTATCGGCGATTTCGGCGCAGCCATGAGATTTCCTCGAAAGAGCGATCCGGATTGGCCCGGATAGAGAATGCAGGCGCCCGATTTCACCCGTCTTCCGCGCAGTTCCCGAAACTGCCGAAAGAAAAGTCACAATCGTCAAAATAACAGCATCGTGCCTGCAGATAAGCTTGCCAATTAACATATATATGACTATATGATCGCACAATTTAAATTCATTTAGTTGTGCAGTGCAGCATCAAAATGCTGCGTCGGGGAAACAGCTTTTTTCAGATTTCAAAACGCCGCGACGGCCAAGGCTGTTCGCTGCTTGGATCAGATCTTGGAGGGACGTGGTGTCGCGTAAAACGAATTTTGCAAATCTTGTGTGGCTTACGACGGCATCCGCCCTCGCCTTGATTATCTGCAACGGACCGGCATCGGCACAAGACGCGGCAGACAATGTCGAGCAGGTTGTCGTGACCGGCTCCAGGCTTCAGGGCGGCTTCACCGCACCGACGCCGGTTACCGCTGTCGGAACGGAGCAAATTCAAGATCGCGCCCCGACGACGATCTCCGATGTGGTGAACCAGCTTCCGGTCTTGCGCCAAACCACGGGCAATACTCAGGCGCCCAAGAGTCCGACCACGATCTCCGGGCAAAATCTTGTCGATCTTCGCGGACTTGGCACCAACAGAACGCTCGTGTTGCTGGACGGAAACCGGATCGTGCCGACCAATATCGGCGGATCAGTCGACGTCAATCTGTTTCCGACCTTGCTGGTCGATCGTATCGATCTGGTCACAGGCGGCGCATCCGCGGCTTATGGCTCGGACGCCGTCGCGGGCGTCATCAATTTCGTCATGAAAGATCACATGGATGGCGTGATCGGAAACGTCCAATATGGCGAGTCCGAACGCGGCGACAATATCGAACCGGCTTTCAGCTTGGCTGGTGGCACATCCTTCTTTGGCGGACGGCTGAACCTGATCGGCGGCGGCGATTATTCCGACAATCGCGGCGTCGGTACGATCTACAGCCGGCCTGGACAATATGGCAGTCAACAGGCTTGCCTGGTGAGCAACACGGCAGCGCAACGCGCGGCCGGAAATCTTCCCGCCACCTCCTATGTCAACAATTGCACCTGGTCGACGCAAGCGGCCGGCAGCGTGATCGTCGGCGCCAAGACGAATGGCGGCGCCAATTCCAGCATCCTCAACAATGTCGCCTTCGGGCCCGGCGGTGCGCCGTATAATTTCAACACCGGCACCGTGGCTGGCAGCCTGATGTATGGCGGCGCGCCGAATCCCAACGACCCGCACGGCAATCCCAACGGCAATCTTCTGATCGAAACGCCGCACAAGCGTTGGACGGCTTATGGAAAAGCCACGTACGACATCAACGACGACACCAATGTCTGGCTTCAATATCTCTATGGTCATAGCGAAGCGCGCGGCCTGACGACGTTCCATCAGGAAACCAACATCGTCATTCCCGCGAACAACCCGTTCATTCCCGCGTCCATCCAATCGGTCATGGCTGCAAACAATCTGGCCTCGCTTACCGTCGGGCGGCAGGAAGAAGCGTTGGGCGGCTACCAGGAATACCAGCAGGACACGAGCTGGCGCATTGCAGCCGGCGCCAAGGGACGGATCTTCGGCGACTGGACCTGGGATGCTTATTACACCCATGGAGAATCCCCGCTGAAGGTGCAGGTGCCCACCCAAATCCTGGAAGGCAATTACCTCGCCGCGATCTATGCCGTGCCCGGCCCCAACGGCGTGCCGGTCTGCGGACCAAATGCAACCAATCCGAACTTCGCACCTGGCAGCATCGGCGCCGGCCGCGCGTCTCAGGTTTCTCCCGGCTGCGTTCCTTTGAACATTTTCGGAACAACCCTGTCGCAGTATAATGTGGGCAATCCGCGCTTCGCAGCGGCGGGCGTTCCCAGCAGCTTGCTGAACAGCGCGGTCGCCTCTCAAGCCGCTCTTTCCTATATCGCGCACGACACGACCGGCGGCAGCAATTATCAGCAAGACGTCGTCGCCGCGAATGTTCATGGATCGCCGTTCGACACATGGGCGGGCCCGGTCTCGCTGGCGATGGGTATCGAGCATCGGCGCGAAGGCGGCCGCGTCTTTACCGATTTTGAAGGCAACAACACTTACTCGCTGGCCATCAACAGCGCGACCTATGGCGGATCCTTCTCGGTCACGGAAGGCTATGTCGAAGCCGGCATCCCGTTGCTGAAGGACATTCAGTTTGCTCAGTCGGTCGACCTTGATGTCGCGGTCCGCGAAACCGGTTACAGCCTGTTCGGCAATCTGACCACCTTCAAGGTGGGCTTGAACTGGATGCCGTTCGACGATCTGCGCTTCCGGGCGACGCGCTCGCGCGACGTTCGCGAACCGTCCATCACCGATCTCAATGCCACCGCGACTCGCGGCATCGTTGCCAGCTTCAACAATCCGGTGACCGGATTGACCGGACCGGAATACACGCTCAGCGGCGGCAATCCGGACCTGAAGCCGGAAAATGCCGACAGCACCACCATCGGCCTGGTCTACACGCCGACGGCTGGCTTCTTTGAAGGCCTGAGCGCGTCGATCGACTGGTTCGACGTCAACATCAACAAAGTGATCGTCACCCAGACGCCCGGCAACATCGCGAGCTACTGCGCCCAAGGTGTCCAAGCCTATTGCGCCCTTATGGTTCCCGGCGGCGGCCCGGGCGGCGCGTTGTTGATCAACAGCCTTCCGCAAAACCTGAACCAGCAGAAAACCAACGGCATGGATTTCGAGTTCGGCTATACCGCGCCGCTGGATCAGTGGAATATCCCGGGCAGCCTGCGGTTCCGCTGGCTCACCACTTGGACCGATGTTCTGTCCACCACCTCCGGCACCACCTACACCGATTTTGCCGGCTCTGGCGTGAACGGCATGGCGAACTGGATCAGCAATCTTAACGTCACTTATGCGCTCGACCGTTCCACGACCAATCTGCAATTCCGCTATACGTCTGACATCCGCGTGGACAACACGATGATCGGACCGGGTCAGAAGGGTTACAGCCCCAGCTTGCCGAACAGCGTGAACATCAATCAGTTCCCCGCACAGATCTATGTCGATCTGGCGCAGTCCTATGATGTCGTGAAATCGGATGACATGAGCATCTCGCTCTACGCCAATGTGAATAACCTGCTGGACAAGGACCCGCCGGGCGGCGGAACGGCCTTTGTCGCCTTCGTCACCGGCGGCAATCCCTATGACCTTATCGGCCGGACCTATAAAGCGGGCGTCCGCTTCCGGTTCTAGCCAAAAGTCACAACACCGCCCGGACCCCTAAAATGGGTTCGGGCGGTTTTTTTGCGCCCTGTAATACCGGCGATCGGCGTCAGGAAAGGGCGCCCCGATACAGGGCATGTTTTGGATCGCTTGGTCTTCGCTTCCGGAGCCATCGGGCGGATCGCCCGGGGCCCAAGGACCTTACCGGATCATGTACTATCGTTGACAAATAGACATGTGGTTGACTAGCCTCGGTTGTACCGGATTTCGCATATCCTTGGGTTTCTACACCAACGATTCGCCCCCCTATGAAGGCAACTTCCGCTAGAAATCAGGACCCATGCCGACAGCCCTCCATCCGTATTGCGCCCCATGATTGATCCACGCCTCCCCCGTTATCTCAAAGTCCGCGACTTCATTGCCCAGGCGATCACGCATGGCGAATGGAGCCCGGGTGATGCCGTGCCGACCGAAGCACAACTTGCGAACATGCATCAGGTTTCGGTCGGGACCGTACGCAAGGCCATGGACCTGCTGGTGGCGGAAGGTCTGATCGACCGCGTGCACGGCAAGGGCACCTTTGTACGCCGCTCCGGTTTTGCCACGCCGTTGTTCCGTTTTTTTGGCCATCTCTCCCAGAACGGCACCATCCTTGTGCCGGATGGACGGGTGATCGACCGCCGGCGGATGAACCCCACGCCGGAAGCGCGTGCGGGCTTGGAGCTGAAGCTTGGACAGGAAGGCGTGCGCATCAAACGCGTGCGTATGCGGGACGAAAAAATCTTCCTGGTGGAAGATATTTGGGTTTCCGCGGATCGTTTCGAAGGCATTCTGGACATTGACGCCCAGGAATTCGAGCCGCTGCTCTATCCGGCTTATGAGAAATACTTCAAGACCGTCGTGGTCCGGGTCGAGGAAAATCTGTGCATCGCGCACGATGCCGGCATGGCAAAACGCCTAGGCGTTCTGGACAACACCATGCTGATGGAAATCAAGCGCACCGCGTTTGCCAATGACGGGCAACCGGTCGAATGGCGGCGGTCTTATTGCCGGGCCGTCGATTTCCAATACAGGGTCGTGGTCCGATAAATCGGCGAACACTCCGGCATCGCGGATGCCGGAGTGGCCGTACAATCAGACCCGTTCAAGCGCCATGGCGGCGCCCTGCCCGACACCCACACACAACGTCACCAGCGCATGTCCGCCGCGCCGCGCACCCAATTCGCGCGTCGCCGTGAGGGCAAGCCTGGCGCCAGATGCACCCAATGGATGGCCCAGCGCGATCGCACCGCCATTGGCGTTGACGAACGGCGCGTCATCCGGAACGCCCAATCCGCGTAAAACTGCCAGAGCCTGCGCCGCGAAGGCTTCATTCAACTCGATGACGTCGAAGTCTTTCATGCTGAGGCCGACACGCTCGGTCAGACGCCTGGTTGCAGGCACGGGCCCCATCCCCATCACCCGGGGCGCGACACCAGCGGTGGCATATCCCAAAATACGCGCGCGCGGCACCAAACCGTGCCGCTTGATGGCGCTTTCCGACGCAACGATAACTGCCGCAGCACCATCATTGACGCCGGACGAATTGCCCGCCGTCACCGTACCAGTTTCGCGCACCACAGGCTTGAGCTTCGCCAGCGCCTCGAGATTGGTTTCGGGCCGGGGATGTTCGTCGCACGCCACGATGGCCGCCCCGGACTTTCCACCGGGTACGGAAATGGAGATGATCTCGCCGTCGAAATATCCCCGCACCATTGCGGCAGCGGCACGCTGCTGACTACGCAGCGCAAAGGCATCCTGATCGCTCCGGCTGATGCCATGATCCGTGGCGACATTTTCGCCGGTTTCCGGCATGGAATCGACGCCATAGGCTTTGCGCATTTCCGGATTTATGAAGCGCCAGCCGATGGTCGTGTCTTCCATCTTGGCGGCGCGCGAGAAAGCGCTTTCCGCCTTGGCAACCACGAACGGCGCGCGGGTCATGCTTTCGACGCCGCCCGCAAGGATCAGATCGCTTTCGCCACTGATAATGGAGCGCGCCGCCTGACCGATGGCATCCAGGCCGGAGGCACAAAGACGGTTGACGGTCACGCCAGGAACGCTCTCCGGCAACCCTGCAAGAAGCGACGCCATACGCGCGACGTTGCGGTTATCCTCTCCCGCCTGGTTGGCACATCCCAAAATGACTTCATCGATCAGAAGAGGATCGAGGCCGGCATGGCGCTGCACCAGCGTTTTCAATACAATCGCCGCCAGATCATCGGGCCGCATTCTCGAAAGAGACCCGCCAAAGCGGCCAAACGGGGTCCTGATGCCATCACAGATATAAGCGGCATTCATGCGGATCGTCTCACGCTATAGCTGGCCTGTGTCTTGGCGCGCACTTCGGCCTCTTCCACACCGTCCGCCAGTTCGACCAATGACAACGCATTCTTGTCGCGATCGACTTCGAACACACAAAGATCGGTTATGATGAGAGACGCACACCCGGTTCCGGTCAAAGGCAAAGTGCATTGCTTGAGAATTTTGGACTGACCCGCTTTGTTGGTGTGCTCCATGACGACGATGACGCGTTTGACACCCGCCACCAAGTCCATCGCCCCACCCATTCCCTTGACCATTTTTCCGGGAATGGTCCAATTGGCGATGTCGCCACCTTGCGAAACTTCCATCGCGCCCAGAACGGCCATATCGATATGGCCGCCGCGTATCATCGCGAAGCTGTCCGCTGACGAGAAGAAGCTGGACGTCGGCAGCGCCGTTACCGTTTGCTTTCCGGCATTGATCAGATCCGGGTCTTCGTCGCCCTCATAGGGGAATGGGCCGATCCCCAGCATTCCATTTTCGCTCTGCAGCGTCACATTCATCCCATCGGGGATATAGTTTGCCACCAGTGTGGGGATGCCGATTCCCAGATTGACGTAAAATCCGGATTTCAGTTCGCGAGCCGCGCGCGCGGCAATTTTTTCTCGGGTCCAGGGCATCAGAACACCGCCCCTGCCGAACGCGGACGCGTCGTGCGATGCTCGATCCTGCGTTCGTAGCTGTCGCCCTGAAACAGGCGCGTCACGAAAATTCCCGGCGTATGCACCTGGTCGGGATCGAAGGTCCCATTCGGCACCAACTCTTCGACTTCTGCGATGGTGATCTTTCCCGCCGTGGCCATCGTCGGATTGAAATTTCGCGCGGTCTTTCGATAGACGAGATTACCTTCGCTATCGCCTTTCCAGGCTTTGATGATGGAAAGATCGGCGCGCAGCCAAGTTTCGCGCAGATAGACCTCCCCTTCGAATTCTTCGGTCGGCTTGCCTTCCGCGACAACAGTTCCTACGCCTGTCCGGGTATAGAAGGCGGGAATGCCGGCGCCGCCCGCGCGAATGCGCTCGGCCAAAGTGCCCTGGGGATTGAGCTCCAGCTCCAGCGCACCGGCAAGATAAAGCTGCTCGAACAGCTTGTTCTCGCCGATATAGGACGAAATCATCTTCTTGATCTGGCCATTGTTGAGCAATACCCAAAGCCCGAAATTGTCGGCGCCGCAATTGTTGGAGATAATCGTAAGATTTTTGACGCCACTGACCTTGAGGGCGTCGATCATTTTTTCCGGATTTCCGGAAAGGCCGAAGCCGCCCGACATCACCGTCATGCCGTCAAATATGATGTCGGAGAGTGCCGATTTGGCATCGTGATACACTTTACCGACCACGGCACATTCCCGGTCGGAAAGAAGCTTGAACTGTCAGTGAAAATCTTTGGACCACATTACTACCTAAAGTTCGTCAGCACGCGACACTTGGAAAAAACGTCCAGCGATTTTACTCGCTGGACTTAAAGTTCTCCCGACACGGGGCATGTCGGGCCTACTATTGGCTCTGCCGGGCGGGAGGCACCCGGATAACCAATCCTTCGAGCGCATTGGTTCATGCGCCAATTCTAAAAGCCGTTATTTGAGCTGAGACGTCACCACGCTTTTCTCCATGCCATCCGCCTTCAACGCGCTGTCGATGGCCGGACCCTGCAGGAATTTTATCAATGCGCGGGCCGCTTTGGGATCGTTGGCGTTCTTTCCGATGACGACCTGGATAATTGCGGGCACCTGCAACTCGGGCATCACCGGGCCCAAATTTTTCAACTTCTTATTCGGAATAATTTCGCTCAGCGGATAGAGATTGATTTCATATTCGCCGGCGGCGAGCGGTACCGGATCGTGCAGCTTGCTGGAATCCTTCACTTTGCCCGTCAGATCCAACTTCGCCATGATGTTTTTGACGGTCATCAGAGCCGCACCGGTGGGTGCATATTTGATCGACCGCGCATTCAGCATCGCCTTCTTGAGTGCCGCAGGCGTGCTGACATCGATCTTCGCATCGCCCCGTAGACCGATCGCGACCGGAACCCGGGCGATCTCGAAAGCGTCCGGCAAGATCTTTCCGGCGTGCAAAAGCTCTTCATTCACATCCGGCAGCAGAATGGCGACTTCGAAACCCTCACCCTTCAGAATTTCGTCTTTCAGATTTCCACGGGCCGAGCCATATTCCACAACCAGCGGCTTTCCGGTTGCGGCTTCGGCCTGCTTCATCACCGCATCCAGAGGCTCGCGAATGGCAGCCGTTACGAACAGGCGAATATCGCCCGGCTTTGCATCCGCAACTTTGGGGCCGGGAAAGCCTTGTGCGAAGGCCGGCGACAATTGCAGCAGCGCAAGTGCAAGACCAAGTCCAAGAATATGTTGTGCTGATTTCACTTGCGGCTCTCCCGTTTGTTTTTCGATTATTTCTCAGCGGCCGGCGACAACGGCTTGGGCTTGAAGGGCGTGATGTCATCGTCATCGCGCCACACCACCCGCTTCTTGAATTTCCAGCCGTCCTTGGTTTTCACCAACGTGTCATTGTAGACCGCCACTTCCACCCACGAATCCGGAACCGTCCGCGCGCTGTACAGAAGCAGATAGCAAGAGCCCTTGGCCCCTTCCGGGGTCTTGGTGACGAGCAGGTTGGCCGTGAAATGCCGCGTACCGCTGGTGCTGCCCATCTTGGTCAGCGCCGCCGTTCCCTTGCGGGGCGTACGATCGTCATTGGCCTTGCCGGGGCCGCGGCCGCCGGTGAATTCGCCGTCCGGGGTAAAGCAGGCGGCAAACGCTTCGCCGGTGCCCATATCGAGCGCATGGCAATAGCGATTATAGAGCTGCAGGATCTCGACATAATCGTCCGTCGAAACCTTTTCGCCCCACAAGCCTTTGGCGGTCGCCAGATCGTCGGTCTGCGCCAAGGCGGAGTTCGTCGTTGCAACCGCGCCCAGCAAGGCCGCGAAGGCGGCGCCCGATGTCAGCAATTCACGTCTTTCCATAAGCGCCCCTTTGGGTGTGGCGGCATCGATCAGCGATGGCGGCGTCTGCCTTAAAAAACACCCCATCTGTCATATATATGACTATATCATAGACAGATAGGGTGTCGAGCAATTCCGTGCGTTTCCCGCGGAAAATCTGCTCTGGCGGGGTGGGAAGAGAAGGCCATTTGGCCCCTCTTCCCCATCCATTCCTTAGAACCGGAAGCGAACGCCAGCCTTATAGGTACGCCCGATAAGGTCATAGGGATTGCCACCGGTGATGAAGGCGACAAAGGCGATGCCGCCGCCCGGCGGGTCCTTGTCCAGGACATTGGTGACCGTGGCATACGCGGTCAGCTGACCTTCCTCATTGTTGATGATGTCGTAGGACTGCGAGATGTCCATATAGGTCTGCGCCGGGAACTGATTGATGTTGATGCTGTTGGGCAAAGAGGGGCTGTACCCGTTCTGGCCGGGCCCGATCAGCGTCGCATCGCCTCTGATGTCGGAGGTATAGCGGAGCTGAAGATTGGTCACGGACCGGCCGAGGGAATAGGTCAAATTCAAATTGCTGACCCAATTGGCGACACCACCATTCACGCCGCTGCCCGCAAAATCGGTATAGGTGACAGCCGAAGTGGTCGACAGAACATCCGTCCAAGTGGTGAGCCAGCGGATGTTGAAGGTACCGGGCAGACCCCAATCTTCGAGCGGCGCGTTATAGCCGAGCTCGAAATCCATGCCGTTGGTCTTCTGCTGATTCAAATTCTGCGGAATGCTCTTGATCAGCAAGGCACCGCCCGGGCCGCCGCCATTCACCATCGCGGAGCAATAAGTCTGAATGCCCTGCGCGCAATAGGAGGCAATATTGACGTTGGAGACGGTGGTGATGACGTTGTGGATATTGACGTCGAACCAATCGACCGAGGCATGGAGCCCGCTGAACCATCCGCCCGTCGGCGAATAGATCATGCCGATCGTCGTGCTGTCCGCACTCTCCGGCTTCAGGGCCGCATTACCGCCACCCAACGTATATTCCGGCCCGGAACTGCCGGTAACCGGATTGTTGAAGCTGGCCGTAATGCCCAGGGTCGGCGTGGCGTTGAGATCGGTGATGGACGGTTCACGCACGTCGCGCGAGCGCGTTGCGCGGAAGCGCAGATCTTCGGTGGGCTGGTAATTCACGCCGAATTTGAACGTGGTGAGATTTCCGAACAAGCTGTATCCGGTCTCGCGCACCGCGGCATTCAGATCGAGCGATTGCGCCCAGGACAGATCCTTGGCAAGCGGAATACCGGCTTCGACATAGCCTTCCGTGACCTCGAATGAGCCCCGATAGTTGGAACCATTGTTCGACAAAGAGTAATTGTTGGCCCCTTCGAAGTCGGTGAAAGAACTGCCGCCCTCGCGGCGATGCTCGATGCCGACCGCGATCGATGCCGGACCGGCCCAGGTCTCGAACGGAGAGCCGCGCAAATTGGCGGAGACGACATCCTGTTGATAGTAGAAGCCGCTTTGGGTGGTGTGGCCGAAATAATTGGCCGACTCCAGCGATCCTACACCGCCTGCCAGAAGCGATTGGCCGATACCCGCAGTCGCGAAGGACTTGCCGTTGCCCTGCGTGATGTTGATCGTGGGCCCGAAAATGTTGAACGGCACGCAACCCGGCGACACCTGGCTGGCGCGGCCTGCACCGATGCTGCCCGGCGCAAGATTGGGATTGGTCGCGACCGGACCGCAGACCGGAACGCCATTGGGACCCGGCACGGCATAGATCGCCTGAAGATAATTGCCTTCCAGAACATTGGAAACCAGCGGCGTGCTTTGCGGCGACTCGCCGTGGATATAGTTGACGTCCCAGCTCCAATCGCCAAACACTTTGCCCTTGGCACCGAGAGCGATGCGGGAAGTCGTGTCCTTCTGCAGAAACTGATAGCCGCCCAGCGCCTCTTCCTGCTTGCCGATGGTGATGGAGGCGAGATTGTGCGCCGCCATCTGCTGCGCGATGGCCGTGGGTATAAACGGATTGGTGGCCAGAACGACGACGTTGGTTTCCTGGTGGAAAGTGCTCAAACCCGTCGCTTCATTATGGCCATAGAGATATTGCGCAAAGACACTAGTGTCGTCGTCGATGTCGAACGTCGCTTTGCCGTAAGCGGTCCAACGCTTGCTGGGCGCTTTCAGCAACAGATTGCCGTTCGGATTGCCGTGCGGATCGTTGGGATTGTCCGGGCCGCCATACATCAGAATGGATGCGACCGTTCCCTGCTGGAAATTATACGGCACACCATTGGGACCGAAGGCGATGTTGTTGAGACCGGTATAGGACGCGCCGCCGGTGGTCTTGGCGCCGACAATCAGACTGCCTGCGGCCTGGGTCGACCATGTGCAGCCCGTGACCAGAGAAGAAACCGGCAAATTGCCCGCCGCGCGTTGCGCCGCGGTGTTGCTGACCAGACAGGCTTGCTGCTTACCGTACAGATCGGGGCGCGAATAAATCGTGCCAACGCCGTGATTGTCGGAGAAATCGCCACCGCCGACCAGATTCAACCGGCCATCCAGAAAGGCATGACCAGCCGCGAGACTGAACGCCGGTTCGATATTGTCGCCGCGCTCGGATTCGCCGTACTGCATCGACCCGATAACGCCATCGATGTGATCCTTCATCACGAAATTGATCACACCGGCCACGGCGTCGGAGCCATAGGCAGCAGACGCACCACCCGTCACTACATCGACGCGATTGACCAGAATGGTGGGGATGAGGTTGATGTCCACCGAGCCGCCAATGTTGGTCGGCACGATGCGATTTCCGTCAATCAGAACCAGGGTGCGGTTGGTGCCCAGACCGCGCAGATCGACCAGATTCTGTCCGTTGCTGTTGCCGCGCGGCGCCTGTGTGGTACCGGTGGTCTGACGAAGCTGCGGCAACTCATTGACGATATCGGAAATCGTCGTGGGCGCCCTGTTTTCCATTTCAGCCGTTCCGACCGCCGTCACCGGTGTCGGTGTCGTGAAACCGCCAGACAGCCGGGTACCGGTCACAACCACCTGCTCGACATTCTCGGGCGCGGCAGCCGCGATGGCCTGCGCGTGCGCTGCGATCGGCGCTCCAACGGCAAGCATGGATGTGGCGAGCAGAGCCTGTTTCAGGCGCTTGAAATGCTGCGGTTGGCGAGACGACATCTTCTTCCTCTCCTGATTTTTTTCTTATGCGGGACAGAAAAGAAGCCGATCCGCCGGGGACGGCCTGGCCCGCGCATTCCGTGGTACGTTTTCTCCGATGGCCCTCGCGGGCTCTTTTTATGCGAGTCAAAAGCTCGTTCGTATAGTCATATATATCTCTATATATGCAGTCTACTCTAGATATTCTGTAAAACAGAAAACGGCCGGGACTGTCACATTTTTGCAGGTGGGGTCCGCGAACGCGGACGGCTTGCCGCTCTAACGGCTTTGGTTGCTGGCTTGCAGAACCGGGTCGAACGCCGGATTCATCAGATACCGAACCACGGCGCGCGCGGTCGCGGGATCACCCTTGGATCCAATACCGGCCATCAACACCACCGGCACTTCCAATTGGGCGGGCGCATTGCCCAGAAAAACGAAAGGCGGGCGGCTGCCCTCACCGACGATATTGATCAGCAATTCATATTCGCCAGGCCCCAGATCGACAGGCTGCACCGGCTGGCCCATCACCGTGGTGTGAACCTTGCTCTTCACAGCGTCATTAAGCTTGAGCCTATTCAGAATGTTGAGAACGCTCGGCTCTGCCGCCGCATTTGCCGACCATCGAATGGATTTTGCACCCAAAAGCGCCTTCTTCACCGCCTCGGGCGTGCTGACATCTACCGCGGGCGCATCGCCGCGCTGGAAGAAACCGACATGAATGCGAGCAATAACCGGATGCTCCGGCAACATATTGCCCTTGGCGATTTCAGCTTCGACCACATCCTGGGTGACAAGCGCCACTTCAAAGGGCTGGCCGGTTTCCATCTGTCGCTGCAAAACATGCGATTCGCTGAATTCGAAAATCAAAGGATGACCGACGGCGCTTTGCAGGTCGGCGCGCACTTTGCCCAACGGCACTTTCAGGCCGTCCGTGATCATCAATCGCACATCGCCTGGCTGCGCATTGGCAACATTCTCGGGTGTGGTGGTCTGTGCCTCCGCGGTGCTGCAAAGCAGCCCCAGCATCAAAGCGGATGTGCACCAGATGGAAACCCGATTGGCGCCGATTTCGATTTTCATAGGCCAGCCTCAGACACGATGGAATTGCGGAAAGAAAAAGCCGCCCGGCCTGCCCGGCCGGACGGCTTTCGATGCGTTAGTTGCCGGTGACCTTTGCGTTCTCCGGATGCAGGACAAAACGCTCGACGCGGTCGTTCACGAATTCCGCCGTGTAGATCAGGTTTTCCTTGGGACAGGCGAGACCGTGGATCGATCCGGGATTGCCCCATTCCTTGCCGACATGGCCGAAATAGCCCAGCACCTTGCCGTCCAGCCCGACCTTGTAAACGCGGCCCGGATAGATATCGCCGACCCACATGTAATCCGGCTTGTCGGCGGGATAGCAAAGCGCATCGGGCGTACCCGGGCGCGGCTCCAGATTCTGCGGATGCTCGTCGGAATTATCGACATCGTACTTGATCGGATATTGGTGCCCCATCAACGGCTGATACTTTTTGGTCGGCACATTGATGATCAGCTCTTTGATGAAATTGCCTTCCGTATCGAAGATCTGGATACGACCATTGGTGCGGTCGGCCACCCAGACATGATCGTTCTTGTCGATCTGGACATTGTGCACGGTGCGGAACTGGCCCGGGCCCGTTCCCGGCTTGCCAAAACTGCCAATCCAATTGCCGTGCGGATCGAATTTGGCGACACGGCCATGCTCATAACCATCGCTGACAAAAATATTGCCCTTGGAATCCCAGGCGATGTCGGTGGGGGCGGCGAAACCGGCTTCTTCCGGCGGCCGGCTCAACCGGTCCTTGGGGTCGCCCTTCCAATAAGCGGAGCTGGCTTCCGCGCGGCGGCCCAGTACCATCATCTGCTTACCGGTGACGGCGTTGAACTCGGTCACCATGTCGGTGCCTTTGTCCACCACCCAGATGTTGCCATCCTTGTCGATACGGATGCCATGGCCATAGCCGAAGCTGTAGGCGTTATGGCCGATCTCGCGGACGAACTTGCCCTTCTCGTCGAATTCCAGAACCTGAGTGGAATTGCCGCCAAAGACATTGCCGCGCTCGTCATTGCGATTGAGCACGAAGACATGGCCCTGCTTGTTGACGGCGACGGCAGAGACTTCGCCGAAATCGACATTCACCGAGGTGTTGCCCGGCGGCAATTTCCACCAATGCGAATCGACCGGCTCGAACGGAATCTCAGGCGCGATCTGCGGCGTGGAAAACGCGGCGGGATAATGGATGTCCTTGTAATCCACCACCGGCCGGATCTCGAGTTGCGCATAAGCCGTCGTCGCCATGGCAACGATGGCTGTCGTCGCCAACGCCATCGCGGAAATCTTCCATTTCATGTCACTCTCTCCTCAAGCTTTTGGAAAAATCTTCAATAACCGCCGCACTTCAAGATATCGGCGCAGTAGTTTGGCGGAGTACGGCCGCTGATGGGATTGCGATAGGCAAACCACATCGGCTTGATGTCGGGCCAGTTCGTCCCCTGCATGCCCTTCCAGCGATAGGTGTCGAACACCGTGCGCGGGATATCCGGCGGGAAATCGATGGTGTTGGTGATCCCCGACAAGGGCGGGGGCATGCCCGGCCGCCAACCCGCATCGCCGGTTCCGGCCCGGTTCGGGCGCTCGCCCGGCTTGGCCCAACCATCCTTCCAGTTCGGCGAACTGAAATAGGTCTCGTCGATCTCGCCGCCGACCTGCATTTTCCAGACGTCGCCTTCCAGCGTGAAGGTTTCGTTGGGATACATGCCGCTGCCGAAGGTGGCGGATTCCTTGCCCTTCTGGCTGGCGTGATAGAGGAAAAGCCGGGTACGCAGCTTCGCCGTGACGCCGTCCGGATTGATATCGATGACGGGCTGCAAACGCTGGTGAATGTTCAGATGATCGCGCGGATTGGTCGGCGATGGCGGTCCGCTGAAATGCGTCTGGGTCATCGCTTCCAGAATATGCTTGTGCCCGACATAGAAGCCCGGCCCCTGCGGCCGCGTGCCATCGACGGCGAAACTTTCCGCCATCTGGTCCCACATCGTATCGTCCAGGTAATAGCCGAAATTGTTGGAGACATTTTCCACCGCGTCATAGGCCTTGGCGGCGTCTAGCTTGCGGCGCACCTCAGCCATCCGCGCGATCACCGAGCCTTGCAGTGGAACATCGGAGGGAATCGCGGGCGCAGGAACCAGACGGTCACCGCCAACCACTTTGGCGCCGTCAGGATAGACGATCGCTTTTCCGTTGCCGGGATTGGGGAAGTCGAATATCGGGATGGCGCCGCTGATCTGCGGAGAATTGTCCGGCGCCGACGGCTTGTCCGGCGCCGCGGCTCCGCCGGGCTTCGGATCGACAATATTGCTCTTGCCCCAACCCTGATAATAATCGGCTTTCATTTTGGGATAGAGCCGCATCTCGCGGATGCGCCATTTGCCGTCCGCGCCTTTGACGAAGCGGTTGTCGAAAATCGAAACCGACCAATAGGCCTCGCCCAGCTTTGGTGTCAGCATGCCCAGTTCCAGCCCACGCGCGCGCGCTTCGACACCGTTGGGATCGACCGTGACGATGGCATTCATCTGGATGTGATCGTTGGCCTGGCCTCGCTTCAGACCTTCGAGCCCGTCACGCTCCAATTCGCGGCGTATGCCCTTGGGACCGGACCAGATGCCCTGGCCCGCAATCTCCAACACGCCGTCATCCGCAAACAGATCGACGACGTCCGACCACATTTTCCGGTCGATGTAATAGCCATAAATGTTCTGAAGATTGCGCACAGCATTGGCATCGGTCATCGCTTCGACGCGGTGCTCGCTTTCCTCCAAAGTCAGCTTGTGGCTGCGATCGACGCCGCTGGGCTGACCGGGTACAGGCCGCCCCGCCTGGCCAGGCGTATAGGTGTAAGGCACCAGCGGCAGGCTGGGCTGCGAAGCGTAAAAGCCGGTTTCGTAGGGCCCCGAATATTGCGGATAGTAATGGATGCGCGCCAGTTTCCAGACGCCGCCAACCTTCACATAATCATTCAGCTGCATACCGCCGGTGAAGCTGGCTTTGCCGCCCGCCGGACCGCCAAATTGGCCATCCAACGCCATTCTGGTCCAGCGCGCGGTGGCGCTGTTGCCGTCATAGGACAGGATCACGACCGGCTGCATCACCAGATCGGTGTGAAGCTGGCCCTTTGCCAGACCTTCCTTGCCGCCGCTGAATTCGTCTTTCAAATGCTTGACGAAATCGGCGCGGCCCTTGAACCCGATACGGTCATTGCTGACCAGCTCGACATCGTCGGACACCAGCCCGCCGATCTCGTCCCACAGACCGAATTCCGCAAATTGGGTATACAGAATTTGGAGGTTCTTGATCTGACGGATCGACTCGGCACGCTCCACGTCGCGGCCCAACGCTTCAATGCGCTCGGGGCTGTCGGCACTGACACTGAGCAATTCGCCGCGGCCCTGTCCCGCCACCGGCTGGCTGAAGAATGCTATCACCGCGACAGCCGGCAACACAGCTGCCGCCATCAGGCGTGCAACCGCCCAGCGGCTACCGTTCGTTCCGGAACGTCTCATCATCCCTCCAGGGTCGCCGCTCTAGACAGGCGGCTTTTGTATGCTTGGTGTCAGTCGAAATGTACCAATTGATGCAGTCCTATATATGACGATAAGCACAGGGCTCACAGCTTGTCGAGCGCGCCTGGCACCTAACGGAAAGAATTGCTGCGCTGCAGCGCGATATTTCTGAGCGCCTTCAGACCAGCGAAGAGCCCCAAAGCGACGCGGCATAAATCACCAGCGATACCGCGAAGGTTATCGCCGTATAGCCCATGACACGCTGAATCCGGATCCCGGCAATTGCGACCACAGGCACGGCCCAGAAAGGCTGGAGCATGTTCGAAACATTTTCCGCCATCGCAACACCCATGATCGAATGCGGCACGGAGGCATGCAGCGCCAGCGCCGCCGGCACCACGAAAGGACCGTCTACTGCCCAATGCCCGCCCGCGCTGGGGATCAACAGTGTGATGATCATCGAGCTGAGAAAGCTCCACAGCGGCAGGGTCGATGGCGTTGCGACAGCGACGAAGCCTTTTGAAATCGCGGCCGCGAGCCCCGTGCCCTTCATGATGCCCATGATCCCGCCATACATCGGATATTGCAGCAGCATCGATCCGGTCTGATGCGCCGCGCGCCGGATGGAATCGGCATAAGCGATGGGCGTCTTCTGCAATGCCAGCCCGATCAGAAAGAACAGCAGGATGGTCATGTTGATGTCGAGTTCGAAATCGCCCCGCCGGAAAAGCATCACGATATAGGCCAGTCCCAATGCGAGAAGCACCAGCGTCCCGATCACCGACCGCTCGGCGCGGGCGGCGAAGGAATTCATGTCGGTGACTTTGGCGTGCGGATTGCCGGCGGGTGCCGCCGAATTGTCCGAAAAGACATGAATGTCCGCACCGGACGGATGTATCCGGATGAAGATCGTCATCATTACGACAACGACAAGAATTGTGGGGACGAAGACAAAGGGCGCGAAGATCGTCGCGCTCAACGGAACCACATTGCCCGTGGCTTTTTCGACGAAATTCAGCGCATTGCCGTGCGAGGCCTGCGAAAGTGCTATCGAGCTGGAAAGACCGCTGTTGCAGATCGACCAGGCCGAATAGCTTCCGGCGACCAGCCAGGCAAAATCCACGCGCGTCCGTTTTGCAATCTCGCGCGCCAGTAGCGCACCGACCACGAGCCCAAGCCCCCAGTTCAGCCAGGCGGCAATCGCAACCACCGGGAATATGACCAGCGCCGCTTTGGTGGGCGATTCCACACGGGCCGCCAATGCCCGCAGGCCGCGCTGAACCGGGGCGGCATCTGCGATGGCAAAGCCTGTCGCAAGGATCAGGATCATCTGTAGCGCAAAGGCCAGGATGCCAAATGTGCCCGTGAACCAGGATGACAGAATGGTGGCGGGATCGCCTTGCGGCCCGAACGCCCAGGCAAAAACGACAACAAAGAATGTCAGCCCGATCGACAAGACAAAAGGATCGGGCATCACTTTTTCGAACAGGAACACGAGCCCGGCCACCACGCCGCGCCTGGCCAGGGACGCAGATATGGAAGAGCTGCCGGACATGTCGGAATCGTTTTTCCGTGATGAGGACTTCACCATGCGACGTAATTCCTCCCGCTTCAATTGGCGCCGAAGCGAGCCCCTCGCCGCAACGCAATATCCCTTTTGTCTCCACGACGATTGGCTTGTCTCGTCGCCATCAGCGAAGTGCTCTCATATTCGGCGTTGCCGCCGCGCGACTGAGAACCGGCCCGCGCGGTCGCGGCTTTCGCCTTTCACGTTCCGCTTGCCCACACATTCCGCGCCGCAGCATCGAGCGGAAAATTGCTGCGCCGCACACAGAACGATCTCACTCGCTTTTGAGCCCCTCCACCAATTCACGTCGCGGATGTGGCATGAAAGCGTGAAGTGTTATAGAGATATATATGACGATAGGTCCAAGAACCGCAATCCATAACATGAGGAAACTTTCGTGAGATCCAAATCGATGCTTTCACTGCTGGTCGCGGCCGCCGCGGTCGGACTGGTGGTGACGGGCGCCGCGCTCGCCCAGCAAGCCGCGCCACGCCCCACGGTCGGCCCCGTCGGCGTAGCGCCGCGCATTCAGCCGGATGCCAAAGCCAAGCAGGTTATCCAGCAACGCGCGGCCTTGGCGGCCGGCGTGACCCCGGTCACCGATGCGATGCTGCTCAGTCCCAATCCGGAAGACTGGCTGATGTGGCGGCGCACTTATAATGCGCATGGCTATAGCCCGTTGAAGGACATCAACCGCGATAATGTTCGCACGCTGAGTTCGGCCTGGGCCTGGTCGCTGCCCGCGAACACCACCCAAGTCACGCCGCTTGTGCATGACGGCATCATTTATGTGAACACGGCGGGCGATCATGTTCAGGCCCTGGACGGCACCAATGGCGAACTCTTGTGGGAATATTCACGCGATCCCACCCCCGGCAGCAGCCGGCCCGGCCAGGCCTCGGTGCACCGCGCTTTCGCGATTTACGGCGACAAGCTTTTCCTGGGCACCGACGACAAGCATGAAGTCGCGCTTGATGTGAAGACCGGTAAGGTCGTCTGGGATCACGCATTCCCCGATGGCAAAGACTGGCGCATCACGGCCGGCCCCCTGGTGGTCAAAGGCAAGGTGATCCAGGCGATGGTGGGGTGTGCCGCGGGCGGATGTCCCGTGGTCGCGCTCGATGCCAATACCGGCAATGAATTGTGGCGTTTCTATACCGTCGCGAAATCCGATCAGCCCGGCGGCAATAGCTGGAACGGCCTGCCCGACGACCAGCGCTTCGGCGGCTCGGTGTGGACCACGCCCAGCTACGATCCCGAACTCAATCTGATCTATGTCGCAACCGGCAACACCTATCATTGGCAGGAGCTGATGAAGGGCGGTGCGGGCAAGAAACCGCCGGGCACCAATCGCGACGGCCTGTATGTGGATTCGACCATCGCGCTCAATGCCGATACCGGCAAGCTGAAATGGTATTATCAGCATTTGCCCCAGGATTATTGGGATCTGGACTTCGCCTTCGAACAGACCATCGCGACCATCGACGTCAAAGGAAAGCCGGTGAAGGCCGTCTGCTCCACCGGCAAAATGGTCTGGACGGATTGCGTCGATGCCGCAACCGGTAAGTTCCTTCTTTCCCATGACGCCGGCCTGCAGAACATCGTGAAAAGCTTCGATCCGAAAACAGGCCGCAAGACCTATTTCGATCAGGCCATCCCGGATCTTTCGGGCCAGCGCCGCGACCTGCAATGTTCGGCCGGTTATGGCGACAAGAACTGGCCCGCCGGTTCGTATGACGCAGCCACCAACATCGACTACAGCTCGCTGACCGAGGTTTGCGGCGAAAGCGCGCCGACCATGTTCGGACCCAACACCTCCGCCTATGTCGGCGGGCAGGAAGTCCGGATGGCGCGCTATCAACCCGGCACCGACGGCAATATCGGCCGGTTGGATGCGGTGAACTGGTCGACCCAGAAGATCATCTGGTCCGTCCGTCAGCGCGCCTCGCTCACCAGTGCCACGGTGGCCACGGCGGGCGGCGTGATCTTTGCGGGCGACTCCGATCGCTGGTTCAAGGCGTTCGATCAGAAGGACGGCAAGGTTCTCTGGCAGACCCGGCTGAACGACGTCATCAACACCTATCCCATCACGTACGGCGTGAAGGGTAAGCAATATGTGGCGGTGGTGGCCGGTTGCTGCGGCAATGGCCGCCTCAACAACATGCACCAGCTCACACCGGAAATCGAAGCGCCGCATCCCGGCGGGTCGGTCTTGTGGGTGTTCGCTCTGCCGGACGCCGTCAAGCCGTAAGGCGCGTCACCGCACGGCATAACAAAAAGCCTGGCAGCAACGCTGCCAGGCTTTTTTATTGCGGAACGGTCAATTGGGAAGAGCGACGCGCCGAAGCGCGCCGGTCACTTGATCTCCTGGGCCTTATCGGTCTTCTCGTTATATTCTTCCATGATCTGGCTGGGGCGCGGAACGCCACTGCAGCCGACCGTGGCCGCAGCCTCCTTGCCGAACATCGTCTTGATATCGCTCTCCGTCTTGCCCTGGGCGACCAAGGCGTCGATCTTGTCGCGCACGACCTGCCGTTCGGCCACCTTGCTGCGAAGGCTGTCCTTGGTATCGGTCGTGGACGCATGACCGCCGACATAGGTGGTCACATTCATCGCCAGCAGCTGCTGGGCGGTATGGAACCAGCCGGCGAGCGAGCCGCTCTTCTCCGGGTGAATGGGAGCCGTCGTCGTGATGATATCGCCGGTAAAGGCCAGCTTATAATCCGGCAATTCCACAATCAGATCGCCATTGGTGTGTGACGGGCCGAAATAATGGAAGACAAAATGTTCGCCGTCCAAGGTCGCGGACACTTTGTCTTTATAGATCAGCATATTCGGCAAACGATCCGGATCGGGCGCGCATTTGCCGCCGCCCGGAATGGGCGTGGCATACGCCAGGACCGCGCGCTGTTCATTCTTGTTGTTGATGTGCCCGATGATCTTGATGTCCTGCGGAAACGATACGATGCCGCCGATGTGATCGCCGTCGCTATGGGTCTCAATGACATGGGTGATGGGTTTGGGCGTGAGCTTGGCGATGGCGGCCACCAGCTGCGCGCCGGCTTCTGGCGTCGTCTTGACGTCGATCACCACGACCCCGGTATCACCGATAATGACACCGGAATTGCCGCCCGAAGGCCCTTCGACCCAATATAGTTTGCCTTCCTTGATCGGATGGACGGTCATCGGCATCTGCCGCTCCTGGCCATATCCGTTGCCGGAAACCACGCAGATCGCCGCCGCGGCAATGCCGAGCTTAAGGGTTTTCCTGAACTTCATCTCATTCTCCCACTCTCATGACATCTCACCGGAATGATGGCGCCAGAAGCCGTTTGGTTGATCGCGCATCGCTTTCGGGCCATTCCTGATCCCCGCGCGTCAGTACAAATATCCGCTCAGGAATGCGTATCCGCGACGGGGAGTGCATATAATGTCATCGATGGCGGGATAGTCGAGCCTTTCGGGAAAGGATGGGTCAGCCCCACTTTCAACCGGCGCCGCACTTCCCCAATCGAAACGTCCAGGTCATAGGTCTGGAATTCGTACATGGCGAGATAGCCTTGCGCGCCGCGCCCTGGCGTCTTGTTCGCCACCAGCTTCTCACGGACACCCCACAGGAAACCCGGATTGCGCAGCACGTCGGGGAAATGCAGCTTGTCGTAAGTGTCGTTGAAATCCTTCTCCCCTTGTGGAGTCGCTCCGGCGTTGAGATGGGCGAACAGGAAATAATGGATTGCCTTCGTCTTTCCGGGGACCGGCAGCGGTGTCACGGTGCCATTCGGCACATCGGCCGGCACATGCTTCACGGCGCCGATTGGCGAATAGATCGCCGTAATGGCGGAAAGCTCTCCTGGCGCCGGCCCGAGATTGGCGAGGGCGGCGGCAGGCGCATCTGGATTGTCGGCCTCGACCCCATAGACCGTGAAATAATTGCCCAGCACGGTGGCGGGATTTTCGATCGCCTTGACCTGGAAGCGGCGCGCGGTCTTGAAACCGGGAAGTTTCAGCGCCTCGGCATTGCGCGCGACCTGCCCTTGCGAGAAAGCCTGCTCTTCGCCCGCTTTGGGCGTGCTGTAGACGATGATGTCGTAATGCGCCGCGCTCGCGGGCGTGGCGGCAGCAAGAAGGCTGAAGAGCAGCGCCGTGGATATAATTCTCATCGCGAATTCCTTTCAGCGTTCCTGTATCGAAAGCAAGGAAGGACATGCAGAAAAATGCATGCCCTTCCCTGTCAGACCTCATAGCGGCCGGGAGCCGCGATCACTCAGAACTTTACGCGTACACCCAATGCAAAGCTGCGACCCAGCTGATCGAAAAGCGGCGAACCGGAAGCCAGCGGTTTGAGAATGTTCGTGGGCGTCAAGGGCGGCGCCGTATCGAGCACATTCGCCATCTTGCCGAAAAGCTGCAGATGGTCGGTGTAGTCATAGGTCCCGGAGATATCCAGATAGGTCCGATTGGCGACATGCCCATCATGCTGGCTGATATCGACGCCCAGAATATACGCATTGTTGAGCGTGCCGCCCTGGATGTAATGCAGATCGGCCTGGACCGTGAACGGAGCCCAATCCCACACCGTTGTGAGGTTGGACCGGAAATGCGGCAGACCCGGCGTTACCGTGCCGACCGAACCGTCTTGACCCGCATATTCCAGGGTCTGACCACTGGCCGACACTTGCAGATGCTCGACATAATTTCCGAGCATACGCACCGTGAAGTTACCCGGGATGGACTTCCAGAGGTCTTCACCCGCAAAGGAATATGACGCCTCGATATCCGCACCATCGGTTTCCAGGGTCTGGAAATTGAACTTTGCGACCGTCACCGAATTGATGCCGCCATTGCCCGGATTGCGGACGATCTGCGAACAATAGGCGGGCAGATTGGCCTGATAGCAATTGTTCACGACCTGCTGCGGCGCCAGCGTGTTGATCGCGCCATGCACACTGATGCCGAAATAGTCGATGGAGGCCTGGAAGCCCGGCAGCCAGTCGGGCGCATAGACAAAGCCACCCGTGAGATTGTTGGCCTGCTCCGGCAGCAAGAGCGGATTGCCGCCATTGACTGTCGTGGCAACAGTCTGCTGGCCCGTGACGGGATCGAGCACAGTCTGCAAACCCAAGGTCCGCGGCTGGAACAATTCCGACAGGTTGGGCGCGCGAATGTCATGCGACCAAGTCCCGCGAATGCGGAACTGATCGTCGAGGGGTGTGTAATTGACGCCCACCTTCCAGGTCTCGGTGATGCCGCTGGTGCTGTAGCCGGTGATGCGGCCTGCCAGATCGACTTCCAGATTCTTCGCCCAGGACAGATCGGTCGCCAGCGGAACCACGGTTTCCAGATAGCCTTCCGCCACCGTGTAGGAACCGGCAATCGCGGGGGTTTCGTTGTAATAGCCCAACGCCGCCGTGACCGCATCCTGCGATCCATTCTGTGCTTCGCGGCGCCACTCGAAACCGCTCGCCACGGATACCGGACCGGCCCATGTGCTGAAGGGGGCGCCCTGAACGTCGATGCCGGCATCGAGTTCGGTTTCGGTTTCGTTCACCACCGACGTGCCGGTGACATAATTCAGCGCGGCCTGCGACGGTGCGCCGAACCCGAACAGATTGATGGGCACACAACCATTGCTGGGATTGGTCAGGGTGGCGCGGCAGACCGGCTGACCCGTCGTCGGACTGACGACAGAATCGACCGCCAAAGCGAAATTCTTCAGGTTCTTATCCTGATACAGCCGGTCGGCCATCGTGTCGGAATTGTACTGAACGAAAGCTTTCCAGGTCCAATCGGAAAGCTTGCCGTTCGCACCCACCGCCATGTGATGGGTGTTGAAGACCGGCGCAATAATGACCTGGCCGCCTTCCTTGGGACCGAAATCTTCGTTGGTCCGGCCCATCGTGAAGGTATTGAGACCGTTCGCGATCATCGTCGCGCGGATCGAACTGTTCAGGAACGCATTGTCCCGCGTGATCGTGATATCGGCCGGATCGATATTGGGAATGACGGCGTAATAATAGTTGGAGCGGCCGACCATCACTTCCGCATTGACGGCCAGATCTTCAGCGATCTGATAGCTGGCGGAAGCATAGCCCGTGATGCGCGCCGTCTCATTGGAGATATTGCCGTAACGCGCAAAATCGCCGGCGCGCGGATCGCCGCCGATCATGAAGATCGAACCGACGGAAGAACCATATTGGAACGGCGAAGGCGTGCCATCCGGTGCGAAGGTCAGGCCCTTGAGCGGCCCGTTGCTTGTGATGATGCCGCCGGGATTTTCCGTGGCCAGCCGAGTGTTCGGTGAAACGAAATTGTGAGGCAATGTGTTCGGATTGGGGTTCGCGACCAGGCCATATTCCGCCTTGTCCCAAGGCCGGCTCGTCTGGCAGCACACGCCATTGTTGACGTACCAGTCGCCCGCGATTTCGAAATGACCCTTGTCGCCCGCGCCGAAATTGGTGCCGTAAGCGATCGAACCGTCGAGATTCTGATAATCGCTATACTCGGTCATTCCCGCTTGGAAATTCCCTTTCAAGCCGACGAAATTGTTATCGATGGTGAGGTTCACCACACCCGCGACGGCGTCCGAACCATAGGCCGCCGAAGCGCCGCCGGTCACGACATTGACGTTGCTAATCAGGATCGCGGGCAAAAGATTCGCATCGACCGTGTTGTTGGTCGGCTCGGACGGCATGGCGCGCATGCCGTTCATCAGTACCAGCGTGCGTGTGGGACCGAGATTGCGAAGATTGAAGGTGGAAAGGCCCGGATTACCGGACTGGGACACGACAGCGACGTTCGGCGCCAGCGCGGGAATGCTGTATTCCAGATCATGCAGCGCGGTATTGCCCAGAAGGCCCAGGCTTTTCTCGCCCAGAACCGTCACCGGCGTCGGCGACTGGAATCCGGCGGTTGAAACGCGCGAACCCGTGACCGTGACGGTCTCGATGGAATCGGATGTGCCAACCGACGGTTCGGTCTGCGCCAACGCGACACTCGAAGTAAGCAACGCGAGCACTGCGGTGCTGCATGAAAGGCGCGCACGACTCCGCGCCAGCCGAAAGATTGGCATGTATCTGTTCCCTCCTGATATGCGCCGGCTTCTGGGAGCGGCTGAACCAGGAAGAATTCATACATATACCCTAATGTCAACTCATATATATCTCTATATCTCCTCTTTGAGGCCAATCCGCTCCGTGCCCGCGCCGCTTTCCGCGCGATTGCGGGAGAAATTCCGCTTCACGGATTGGGACTTTTTAGAAAACGCGCCGGGCTCTTTTTATTTGGCTGGATCCCGGGACGCCCGGCCGAACAGCGCCTTTGCCATCGCGTTCCACCATGCCCGCGCCGGCCATAAAGGCTGCGCTCTCTGGGAAAGAGAAGCGCCGATACTTCGTCGGGATCGTAATAAGGCATGCCGCGATAATACATGCGAACCTCTCAATATCGGGCCAGGAGCAGCGCGCGAAAGTGGCGGTGTCCATCTCACCCAAGAGATCGCTCTTTATTGCTCGCGCCGCATAAGATCTCGATGCGGATTTGCGTTGGGAATAATAACGCCGGCCAAAATCCCCAATCCTCGCCGTTCGCTATGCGTGCGCCGCACGGCCGCTTCGATTTTTACCTTTTGCCCCATATTTCCGCATGGAACTTTTACGCGCTTCTGCTCGAGCATCACGCGTTGGCCGCTAATCCCCGCCGACACCGGCAGGCTTTGGTGTGGCGCGACGGCTCAGCCAGGAACGGGCGCACAGCGAGGCCGACCGGTCGGAAGATCGAGTCAGGAACCTCACGTGACGCTTTTGCGGTTGATCCCCGAGACCACGAACATCGATTTCGTCAAATATCGTCACCTCGCATTCGCGCTGGATGGCCTGCTTCTGGTCGTATCCGTCATTTCCATACTTTGGCATGGGTTCAATCTAGGAATCGATTTCACCGGAGGCATCGCGATGGAAGTGAAGTCAGCGCAGACGATTGAAATCGGCGCGATACGCAACGCGATCAAAGGACTTCATTTCGGCGAATCCCAGATTCAATATTTTGGCGGTGGCGAGTGTAATCGTCCCGCCAACAGTTGCGTGCTGATCCGGATGCAGCCGCAACATGTGAAGGCGGGAGGCGATCAGAGCGCCAGCGATCAAGCCGTCGTGCGGGCAATCAAATCGAAGCTCACACCTGGCCAGGTCGTGCGCCGGACCGATGTCGTGGGCCCGAAAGTAAGCCAGGAATTGTTTCATGACGGCGTGATCGCAACAATATTGGCCGTGGTCATGATCTCGGCATATGTCGCGGTGCGGTTTGAATGGCAATATGGGTTTGGCGCCCTGATTGCCACCGGTCACGATGTCTTCGTGACGGCGGGTTTTTTCTCCATAACCGGATTCGAGTTCACGATTAACACCGTCGCCGCGCTGCTGCTTCTGGCCGGCTATTCGATCAACGACACGGTCGTTGTGTTTGACCGCATTCGTGAGAATCGGCGGAAATACAAGCGCATGTCCCTCACGGATATGATCAATCTCTCGACCAACCAGATCGCCACACGCACGACCCTGGTTTCCGCGGCCACAGCCCTGTCGGTCATCCCCCTCCTGTTCGGGGGCCCTGTTCTGTTCAATTTCAGCGTGGCCATTCTGTTCGGCATCGTGGTGGGGACCTTCTCTTCCACCTATGTCGCAGCAGCCCTGTTGCTGTACCTGCCGCCCATCGGGCGCACCATCGAAAGCACTGCCGATCAGGCCGCTTGAAACGCCCAGCTTCCGCTCATACGCCCACATTAGGGCCCGTGAACTTATAATCAGGGCGTGCCGGCGCCGCCCTCATTGAGGAGCTGCAGCCGATAACCGACGCCAGGCTCCGTTACGAGCAACGTCGCGACGGAAGCGCCCGGCTCAATTTTCTGACGGAGCTGGCGCATAAGCACCCGCAGATATTGCACATCTTCGAGATGCGCAGGCCCCCACACCTCTTTCAAGAGCTGTTGATGCGTCACGACCTTTCCCGCATGCGCCGCCAGGAAGCGCAAAAGATTATATTCCTTCGGAGAAAGGTGAACCTCACTCTCGCCAAGCATGACCCGGCGATTGACCAGATCGACCGATAGCGGGCCGGTGTGAAAAATCGGCGCCTCCCCAGCGATCTGAAGACCATGCCGCAATCCGGTCTTCAGACGGGCGAGAAGCTCGGCCATGTCAAACGGCTTGGTGACGTAATCGTCCGCACCAAGCTCCAGCGCCCGCACCTTTCCTTCGACATCGTTACGCGCCGATAGGACGATGATGGGCGTCAGCGCGATGGCCCGCACCGCCTCTATCACCGCGAAGCCGTCCTGATCCGGCAAACCGAGATCGAGGATCAGTGCGTCGGGCCGCTCCTTGGAGAAAACCTTTATCGCCGTGCTGCCGCTATTGGCCTCGACGCATTCATAGCCGTGCGGAGGCAGGCTGATGCGCAGGAACCGCAAAATCTGCGGCTCATCATCGACAATAAGAATTTTTGGAAACCGTGTTGCCATGTCAGGGCCCATTGTTTGCCGGCGGGAGTGTGATCGTTAACGCGGCCCCGGTTCGGTCGGGCCGGTTTGAAGCGTCCAATGTGCCGCCGAAAGCTTCAACAAAACCACGCGCGACGGCCAGCCCCAGGCCCGTTCCCGCGATGCGGCTGTCGGAAGCCTTTGCGCGATAGAATTTCTCGAATATGTGCGGCAGCGCGTCTTGCGAAATTCCGATCCCCTCATCGGTGACCGTGAGAATGACCTTGCCGCCATGAGCCTCTCCCCGCACCCGGATATCCGAGCCGGGCAGCGAATATTTCGCGGCATTGTCCAGCAAATTGACAATGGCCTGCTCGAGCAACAGCGGATCGGCCTGCACCTGCGGAAGATCAGCGGGAACCGCGATCACGATTTTGTGTGACGCCAGGCGGCGATTGAGCCGGCTGACCGCAATATCCACCAGCTCCTGAACATCCAAAGCCTCCGGCTTCGCGCCCAGGACGCCCGCCTCGAGACGGGACATGTCGAGGAGATTGCCGACAAACCGGTCCAGCCGCTCGGCTTCTTCGCGGATGGTGGTGAGAAATTCTTCCGTCTGCTTCGCGTCATAAAGGCCGCGCCCGGCAAGAAGCGTGGTGGTGGCCCCCAGAATGGAGGCGAGTGGCGTGCGCAGATCATGCGAGAGCGATGTGAGCATGGCCACTCTAAGCTTGTCCGCCTGTGCCAGAACCTGCGCTTCGTCCACCCGCTCCACCAATCTGGAGCGCTCAATTGCGAGTGCCGTCTGATCGAGCAAGGCATCCAGAAGACGTCTTTCGTCCGGCGTGAACAGGCTGCGATTTTCCGGGCGCTGTAGGCCCGCCACGCCAACCAGGCCCTCTCCCGTGCGCATCGGTAAAAACAAACGCTTTGCTCCCGGAAGGGTTTCCGCGTTGCGCCCGGCTGGCTGACCATGGCCCCAGCACCAAGCCGCCGCCGCCAGATCCTGTGCGTCCAACTCGTCTTCGGGCGGATAGCCGGCCCGTACATCGAGGCTCTTGGTGGTGGGGTTTTCCAGCAGAATGACGACACTGACTTTCAACATGGACGATATCTGAAACGCCGCCGCCCAAAGAATATCGTCGAGACGCGCAATACCCGCCAATTTCCCGGTGAAGCGGTAGAGTTCGGTCATGGCTACGGCCCGGGCCGCCGCAAGATCGGCCTGGGCGCGAACACGCGCGGCGAGATTGCCCGCAATAATGCCGACGAAAAGCAGAACGGCGAAGGAAAGCCAATTGTTGGGGTCGGCGATGGTGAAGGTATAGAGCGGCGGCAGAAAGAAGAAATTATATGCCAGAACACTCAACAACGCGGTGATGAAAGACGCCCGGCGCCCGAAAAAGACCGCGCTCACCAGAACCGGCACCAGAAACACCATTCCCAGATTGCCAAGGGCTTGCGCGAAAATGGCGTTCATCACCCAGGCGATGCCGACGGTGGCCGCCACCGCGGCCGCGCTCAATATGTATCCGCGCCAGAAAATACCCTCCCGGCGCGGCGCCGTTCTCACGCTTTTGGCAGGAATCGTTTCTCCGCGCGGCGAAACCGTGGTGACGCTGATCGCCCCACTGTCGCGGATGAGATTGCGGACCACAGAGCCGTGCAGCAGCTCGAACCAGGGCAGCCGCTCGGATTTCGATATGATGATCTGTGTGACGTTGTTCCGGTGGGCATAGATCAATATCGCTTCCGCGATATCCCGCCCAGGCAGAGAGGCGGTTTGGCCGCCAAGGCGCTGCGCCAGCCGCAACGTGTCCGCGATGCGGTCCTTCTCGCTTTCTTCCAGCGTCGTGTGCCGGGTGCTCTCTATATAAAGCGCCGTCCACTCGCCCTTGAGCGCCGCCGCGACACGCCGCGCATAACGCACCAGTTCGGCGGATGAAGGATGTTCACTGATGCAGACCAAAATACGTTCGCCCGCGGGCCAGGGGCCGCCGATGGCATGCGCCTGCATATAATCGACCATGTCGCGGTCGACATGCTGCGCGACCTTGCGCAAGGCGAGTTCGCGCAACGCGGTGAGATTGCCCGGTGAAAAGAAATGGTTCAGCGCCCGTTCTGCCTGCGCCTTGACATACACCTTGCCTTCGCGGAGCCGCGCGAGCAGGTCTTCGGCGGTCAGATCGACCAGTTCGATCTCGTCGGCTTCGTCCAGCACCGCATCGGGCACGGTCTCGCGCACGCGGATTCGCGTGATCTGCGCAATCACGTCATTGAGGCTGTCGATATGTTGAATATTGACGGTCGTAAAGACATCGATGCCCGCGGTCAGCAATTCCTCGACATCGAGATACCGCTTGGGATGCCGGCTACCTTCGATATTGGTGTGCGCCAGCTCATCGACCAGAACCAATTGCGGCTTGCGCTGGATGATCGCATCCAGATCCATCTCCGACACCACGCGGCCTTTATAGAGGCCCCGTTTTTTCGGGATGATCTCGAACCCTTTTGTCAGGGCCTCGGTTTCACGCCGCCCATGGGTCTCGACCACGCCAATGACGACATCCGCGCCGTCCAGCCGTCGCCCCCGGCCCTGGGTCAGCATTTCGAACGTCTTGCCGACACCGGGCGCCGCGCCCAGGAAAATACGGAGCTTGCCGCGCCCCTCCCTGCCCATCTTTTCGAGCAGGGCATCGGCGGAAGGACGATCCTGATCGATTCGCGCAGCCATGCCGGCAGACTAACTCACCTGCTATTGTCCCGCATCGCGTCCAAATCCATGTTCAATTTCAGGACGTTGACATGGGGTTCGCCGATTAGCCCGAAGACCCGTCCCGTCACATGGCTTGTCACCAGTTGGCGCACATCCGCTTCGGACAGGCCGCGTGCCTCGGCCACGCGGGGGACCTGGAACAGAGCCGCTGCCGGGGTGATATCGGGATCCAATCCGCTGCCGGAGCTGGTCACCAGATCGACCGGAACGGGCGCGGACGGGTTCTCAGCCTGCAACGTGCCCACATCCCCTTTGACGCGGGCGATCAGGGCTTTCGAGGTCGGCCCCAAATTCGAAGCGGCCGAATTGTCGGCGGCATAGGGCGCAGGAATGGTTTTGGTCGCGTCCTTCGGGTCCGGCCCTGTCGTCGCAGACAATCTGCCGTGAAAATATCCGGCGCCGGTGAAATTCTGCCCGATCAATTCGGAACCTATGACCTTGCCGTTCTTTTCGATCAGACTTCCGTTTGCCTGATGCGGGAACAGGAATTGGCCGATGCCGGTCATACCCAGGGGATAGACCAGGCCGGTGATGATCGTCAGCAAGATGATCATCATAATTGCGGGGCGGAGTTGCTTCAGCATGATGCGATCCTCAAACGATTCCGGCGGCGGTGACGGCCATATCGATCAGCTTGATGCCGACGAATGGAACGATGATGCCGCCCACGCCATAAATCAGGAGATTGCGGCGCAGCATGCTCGCGGCGCCCATGGGCCTGTAGGCGACACCCTTCAGTGCGAGCGGTATCAAGGCAATAATGATAAGCGCATTGAAAATGATGGCCGACAGGATCGCGCTCTCGGGCGTGTGCAGATTCATGACGTTGAGCGCTTGTAACTGAGGATAAAAGGCCAGGAACATCGCCGGAATGATCGCAAAATATTTGGCGACGTCGTTCGCGATCGAGAAGGTCGTGAGCGATCCCCGGGTGATCAGCAATTGTTTGCCGATCTCGACAATCTCGATGAGCTTGGTGGGATCGCTGTCGAGGTCCACCATGTTACCCGCTTCGCGCGCCGCCATGGTGCCGGTATTCATCGCCACGCCCACATCCGCCTGGGCCAGCGCGGGCGCGTCGTTCGTGCCGTCGCCGCACATCGCCACAAGCTTACCCTTGGCCTGCTCGTCTCGGATCAGCTTCAGCTTGGCTTCCGGCGTTGCCTGAGACAGGAAGTCATCGACGCCCGATTCCGCCGCAATCGCCGCTGCCGTCAGGGCATTGTCGCCGGTGATCATCACCGTCCGGATGCCCATTCTGCGCAACTCGGCGAAGCGCTCGCGGATGCCACCTTTGACGATGTCCTTGAGATGAATAACGCCCAACAATTTGTTCTCCGAAACCACGGCCAGGGGTGTGCCGCCCTGCTTCGCGATGCCGTCGGAAATCGCCGTCAAGGCAGCGGATTCGGCCGCACTGGCATTGGCGTATTTCAGGATGGCGTCCACGGCGCCTTTGCGAACCGACACCCCATCCGCATCGATGCCGCTGATGCGCGTATTGGCCGAGAAGGGAATGAATTTCGCGTTCATCGGGGCCGGGCCACGAATATTGTACTTTTCCTTGGCCAGAACGACGATCGAACGGCCTTCGGGGGTTTCGTCCGCCAGGGAAGATGTCTGCGCTGCCGCGGCCAGATCTTGCGCGCTCACACCCGGAAGGGCCAGAAATTCGGTGGCCTGGCGATTGCCCAAGGTGATTGTACCGGTCTTGTCCAACAGCAACGTGTCCACATCACCGGCGGCCTCCACAGCGCGGCCGGACATGGCCAACACGTTGAACCGGACCAGCCGGTCCATACCGGCGATGCCGATTGCGGAGAGCAGCGCACCGATGGTGGTGGGAATCAGCGTCACGAACAGCGCCACCAGAACCAGCACCGACATCTTGCCACCCGCATAGGTCGCGAAGCTGGGTATCGTGGCCACCGCGAAGACGAATATGAGCGTCAATCCCGCCAGCAGAATATTGAGCGCGATTTCGTTCGGCGTCTTCTGGCGCGATGCGCCTTCGACCAACGCGATCATCCGGTCGAGAAACGTGTGGCCGAATCCGGCGGTGATCTTCACCTTGATCCAGTCCGAGATGACCATAGTTCCGCCGGTTACCGCCGAACGGTCGCCGCCGCTTTCCCGCACCACGGGCGCAGATTCGCCGGTGATCGCGGCTTCATTGACGGAAGCGACACCTTCGATGACGTCGCCGTCACTGGGGATCAGATCACCCGCTTCAATCAACACAATATCGCCCGGTTTCAAAGAAGCGGCCGCGACGGATCGGGGCTGCGCCTGACCGGGAACCAGCAGCTTCGCCATCGCGTCCGTCTTGGTCTGGCGCAAAGATGCCGCCTGCGCCTTGCCCCGGCCTTCCGCAACGGCTTCAGCGAAATTCGCGAACAAGACGGTGAACCAGAGCCACAGATTGATCTGGAAAGCGAAACCCAGATGCGGGGCACCCGTAACGACATCGCGGATAAAAAGCACGGTGGTCAAAGTGGCCACGATTTCCACCACGAACATGACCGGATTTCGGATCATGACGCGCGGGTCGAGCTTGCGGAATGCGTCGCCAATCGCCGGGATCAGAATCTTGGGGTCGGTAATGGTCGCAAAAGCGCTGCGGTTGCGGCCTTTGGAAATTTCCATGGGAATGCCTCTTTCGGCCGTTAGTAGAGAGTGCTGGCCGTCATCGCCAAATGCTCGACGATGGGGCCTAGGGCCAGCGCGGGGAAGAATGTCAAACCGCCGATGATCAGGATCACACCGATAAGAAGGCCGACAAACAGAGCGCCATCGGTGGGAAAGGTGCCGGCAGATGGCGGCACGATCTTCTTCTCCACCAGCGATCCTGCAATAGCGAGCATCGGTATGATGACCAGAAACCGGCCGAAGAACATCGCCAGACCCAAGGTGGAATTGTAGAACATGGTGTTGGCGCTGATACCGGCGAACGCGCTGCCGTTATTGGCCGTGGTCGAGACGAACGCATAGAGGATCTCGCTGAAACCGTGCGGGCCAGCATTGGCCGGACCGGCCAACCCGGCAGGCAGTACGGCGGCAAGCGCCGTAAAGCCCAGCATCGACAGCGGAAGAACCAGGATGGCAAGCATCGCCATCTTGACTTCTTTCGCTTCCAGCTTCTTGCCGAGATATTCGGGAGTGCGCCCAACCATCAAGCCGGCAACGAACACCGCGATGATGGCGAAAAGCAGCATGCCGTAGAGGCCCGAACCGACGCCGCCGAAGATAATTTCGCCCAGCATCATGTTGACCATCGGCACCATGCCGCCAATCGGCGTCAAGCTGTCATGCATGTTGTTGACGGCGCCACAGGACGCATCCGTCGTGACAGTGGTAAACAGGGCCGAATTGGCGATGCCAAAGCGGACTTCCTTGCCTTCCATATTGCCGCCGGACTGCAGCGCACTCGCCGTTTGATCGACCTTCATCGCCGCAAAAGCGGGATTGCCGGGCGCTTCCGCCCAATAGGCAGTCGCCGTGCCTGCCAGAAACAGCAGCCCCATGACCGTGAAGATAGCCCAGCCCTGGCGCTGATTGCCGACCATGCGGCCGAAAACATTGGTGAGTGCGGCACCGAGCGCGAATATCAGGACCATCTGGATCAGATTGGTCAGCGCCGTGGGATTCTCGAAGGGGTGGGCGGAGTTGGTATTGAAGAAGCCGCCACCATTGGTGCCGAGCATCTTGATGACTTCTTGAGACGCCACCGGACCTTGCGCGATGACCTGGCGAGCTCCTTCCAGAGTCGTGGCGGCGGTATAGCCGTTCAAATTCTGGGGCACGCCCTGCCAGATGAAGAACAAAGTGGCGATGACGGCAATCGGCAACAATATATAGAGCGTGCAGCGGGTCATATCGACCCAGAAATTGCCGACGCCTTTGGCCGAGCGGCGCGCGAAACCGCGGATTAACGCCACTGCCAGCGCAACGCCAGCCGCCGCGGAGACGAAATTGTGCACCGTCAACCCGGCCATTTGAACCAGATAGCTTACCGTAGCTTCAGGAACATAAGATTGCCAATTGGTATTGGTGACGAAGCTGACAGACGTGTTGAAGGCAAGATGCTCGCCGACAGAGGGCAGGCCTTGCGGGTTGAAGGGCAGAAATGCCTGTAACCGTTGCAGCCCATACAGCGATAAGAAGCCGGCAATGCTGAATGCCAGCATGGCGAAAGCATAGACCAGCCAATGCTGATCGTCTTTCTCATTCACACCGCTCATGCCATACAGGACGCGTTCGACCGGGCGCAGCAAGGGCGACAGAAGTGTGCGCTCGCCATTGAAGACGCGCGTCATGTAACCGCCCAGCGGTTTGGTGATGAAGATAATGATCGCGCTGAAAAGCGCGATTTGCATCCAGCCATTCATGGTCATGGAAAGCGTCCCTTAAAACCGCTCGGGGCGGATCAATGCGTAAACGAGGTAGGCGAGCAGACCGGCGGTGACGAGCGCGCCCAACATATAATCTATGGTCATTTCGGCCTCCTCACAGATGATCGCAGGCGACGGCATAAAGCGCAGTGCAGGCGAGAAACCCGCAACCGATAGCGATGAAAAGAACGTCAAGCATGGGAACCTCACCGTCTCGCGATTATCCAATAGACTTGGGTGCGTAAGGGTTCGATGTGAGAAAGAAGGACCGGAAATAAAATTTCCATAAGATTTGACGTTAAAAAGCCTGCCATCCGGGCCTGCCGGGCTGCTTGCGCAAATCCGGGAGGGTTCAGGCCCAAATGACTGCTCCTCCCGGCCGCCGGCAATCAAAAGTGGACGACAATGTCCGATGCGCCGATGATGCTGGTGTTCCGGCTGGGCGGAATACCGGCAGCGCTGTTCCCATCAAACGCCTTACCGTTGAGCGATTGATACCAACCGATTTCCGGACGGATCTCGATTTGCGGCGACAGCCAATGCTGCCAGCCGATGGAGAAGTCCACATACCGTGTCTTCACCCCGGTGCGCTGACCCTGCATATCATAAAAGAATTCTGGGCGGATCGAGATATTGTTCAGCTTGTCCGGCGAATAATTGAGATAGCTGACAAAGCCCATCGCACTGGCCGTGCAGGATAGCACCGCCGCGCTGCTGCAGATCGCCGTTCCCGGTGCGTTGAACTGAATATACTGCGGCGAGAAAGGCGTACCGCCATTGGCAATTGCTGCCTGGGCGACCGGATTGAGAGAATTGGGCACATTGTCCTGATGCAGATGGTAGGCCTCGGACGCCAGATGCCATTGGTCGTTGAACTTGTGATAATAGGTGGCGCCGTACCATTGCAGATTGTTGTAGCCCCACGTCCCGTTGTTGATGCCGTTGGCGCAAAGATTGACATCGTCACTCCCCGAATCCGTGGTGTAGCGCAAGCAACCCGTGAAAGACGGTTGCGCGCCCGGATTTTTCTTCATGGTCGCGTTGGGGAAAAGCGGATTGGGATAGGGATTGGCGATCGTCTGGCCGGTTTGTCCGATCGCAGACTCCGTGCCGTTCGTCAGCCCAACTTGCACAAAGAAATTCTTGGTCACGCCGACCGTGGCGATAATTCCTTCATTGGTGAAATTGTCGAAAGTATAGCTGAGGGAGTGCGTGTACATGTAATTGTTGGGCGCAAGCTGGGCCTCGATGTCGGGCACGGCAATAAAGCGGCCGATACGGATATCCGTACCGCCTTCGCCGATCTGCGGCACAAACAATTCGAAATAGGCCATGGGGAAATCATAGCCGTTGACATTGTTCTGCTTCAGCAGCTGATAGCTCGCCAAGCCATAGGCGGTCGTGTAGCGATAGGTCTCCCCGTACAGCGCCGAGATACGGAAGCCCCAATCGATATGGTCCTTCTGCACCGTGTCAGGCACGCGCTCCAGATAGAGCACTGCCTGGTCGAACTGTGCCGTGTTGGGCGTATAGGCATAACCAATTGGCGCATTGCCGCCGGGCTTCTGGTGATTGCTGCTGACGTTAAAGCCGCCATTGACCCAGCCATAGAGTTGCAGATTGTTGCCGGCCATCCAGCGACCGATGCCGGTGTCGGCGATTCCCACCATCAACGGGCTATCGACCGCCCCCGGACGCGTCACGCCCAGATTTTGGCTGCCGCCATAAGGCCATTCGGTGAAGGGCATGGGTGGCGTGCTTTGCGGCGTCGCGGGCCAGCCATCGCGGCGCGAGGGCAATGCGTTGGGATCGCTCGGCGCTGAAGATTCGCCATACTCCAGGCGATAGTAATTATACATTCGGGTGAAAACGTCATCGCCCAAATATTTGTCGAGGCAGGCGTAATTCTTATACGGGTCGACCGGGCCGGAAGAACAGTCCGCGGAGCGTTGCGCTGATGTTGTGCCGGGAAGCGTATCTTGCGCCATCGCGAGAGAAGCAGAACCCGCGCACCCAACGATTGTCAGCGCGCTCCCCAGCAGCATCCTGTTCAAGCGGTTCGTGAAGGTGCGGGTCGCGGTGGGCATAAACAAAAGCCCTACCTTCGATGCACCGGGCTTACCGTTTTTTGCCATGACTTCATACCTTTCAACAGATCGGCGGGCGCCACTCTTTGCGAATACGCCGGTACCGCGATTGCGCTGATCCCCAGCAATCCAGGGTTCTTCAATTTTACCGAAAGATGGGCGCCCAAGAGGCCGCAGCAACAACCATCAGACCTGCGACAGCCAAAAGCAGAAGGACCTCGAAGAAGACCCGCCCGGGAGAATTCTCGCGCGCCGCCCGCGCCATTTCCTCTCCGGAATAATGGCTGGAAACCTCGGGCCAGACATCGTCGGCAAGGGCATTTCTGCGTTCAGAACAGACCCCACGCCGCTCATCTCGCGCCGCAAGAAATTCACCGGCATTTGCGTGATACATGGCACACCAAACCTCACGGCCCGTAGCGATAGGCCCGCGCCGCATTAAATTTCCATACGGAAAGTAGATGGACGTCATAAAGCCGGGAACGGTCTGGCGACGCGCTCGATCGTACGATCCCCGGGGCAGCTTTACCGCCTGCGGAGACTTTCTCGCCTTGCAAAACATTCTGCGTCTTTGCGTTCGCGAAATATGCCCCCGACCAGACCATCACGCCTCCGGGCACACCAATGCCCGGCGCGATCCCGAAATATCTCGAAACTCATGCGGCCTTCACCTCCATCGCACGCGCGGCCAACAGCAAATGTGTGGCGTGGTCCATGAAACCCGGATCGCGGCAATAGCGATTTTCCAACCGCTCCAATTGTTCTTCGAAATGGCTGGTTGGTGCACCGCTCTCCGGATTCCAGCGCGGATCGGCCGCAAACCGGCCATGGAACAGATCCAGCCCGCGAATATCGTCCAATTCGAAATGCCGCTGCGCCAAAGATTGCAATTCCCGCCGGGCAAAAAGATGCGAATTGAATGCGACGCGGCTGCCATTGTGGAATTCCACTTCCATCCTGTTTTCGCGATTGTCCTGGTGGAACCGGCGTGCAGCGCTCACTTCGTCGATATAAACCGTCGGCGTGCTGCCGACGGAGCGCACCGTGGCCAGAAACCAGCCGGAGGTCACGCGCGCGATCTCAGCGAATACGGACGGCAGCGACGCCGGCGGCACATGGTTGAGAACGCCATTCAAGCAAAGGCACAAATCGATGCTGCGATCTGCGGCCGATATCGGCCCGCACAAATCTCCCAGATCGAAACGCAGCGCGACACCCGGCTGTTCCGACAAAGCGCGGGCATGAACGCGGGCCCGCTGAAGCTGCGCGGCGGCAATATCCAGACCGACGGCTTCGACAGAGGAGAAGCCCATCTGGCGCGCGCGCGTTACCGTCCGCCGCAGCCACGTGCCCGGCCCGCACCCCAGATCCAGAACCGTGAGCGTCTCTTTTCCGCTAGCCCGCAAGCTGCGCAGCGCGATTTCAATGGCGTCCCAGGTCTTGCGGTCGCCATAAGCATATTTCCCATCGAACGCGAAAATCTTGCGCACATCGCCATCGGCATACAGGCCATAGCGATAGCCTGCCCGATCATAGGCATTGGCGATTGACTGGGCTGGTTCCGGTACGGATGGCGGGATAGCGGGCAAACGGTAAGCGAGCGTCATGAACGTCTCCATGTTGAGACGTTCGGCGGCATTTCAGCTCTGTTTCAACTCTGACAGCACCGCCGAACGACGCGCAGAAAGCTAAGCACGCTCACATAGAAATTCGATATGAATTGCGGCGGCGGAAAATAAGAAAGTCAGGCGCTATCGGCGCGGCCTGGGCGCCCAGCAGATTCACAGCCCCAAGTCGGACAGACCGGGATGATCATCCGGACGCCTGCCAAGCGGCCAGAAGAATTTGCGATCCGCATCCCTGATAGGCGCATCGTTGATCGAGGCGAAGCGCCGCTGCATCAACCCGTCCGCATCAAATTCCCAATTCTCATTGCCATAGGACCGGTACCAATGCCCGCTATCGTCATGCCATTCATAAGCGAAGCGGACTGCGATCCTGTTGGCATCGAACGCCCAAAGCTCCTTGACGAGCCTGTAATCAAGCTCCTTGGCCCATTTGCGGGAGAGAAATTCGATGATCTGGGCGCGGCCGGTGGGAAATTCGGCGCGGTTTCGCCACCGGCTATCGGGCGTATAAGCGAGTGCGACTTTTTGAGGATCCCGGGAATTCCACCCATCCTCCGCCAGCCGCACTTTCTGGATGGCGGTTTCTTTGGTGAAGGGCGGCGTGAGGATAGCCATGTGTTTCTCCTTATCGCAGTTTCGCTAAGCATTATGTTCGGGCGGCTCGGCGTCATCGTGAAATCCCGTGCCGCCGCCCAACCCGCCCATTCCGCCACCACTTTTGCCGCCGCCCTGCCCCTCGCCTTTACCTTGCTCACTCTTGTTGCGTCCATTTGACGAAACCGCGCGCGCCGGCCCCTGGGGTGGAAGCACGATGTCGGCAGGAAGCGGGTCGAGATCGAGCGCCTCCCGGATAAACTCGCGCAAGGATACGACCAGTTCATGCGTTTCGATGGGGCGGCCAGCCACCAGATCGCGCGCCGCACGCTCCGCAAGCCGGACATGGCGCTCGTTTCCCAGCAGAAGAATGTCGGAAATCGCGCCTTCCACGGCATCGCGAATGCGCCTCGAGCGTTCCGAGGTTTGGATCGCCGTAGCGGCCCCGTCAGTCCCCGCTGAAATCTGAGCATTGATATCGCGCAGATGGATCGGATGGACGCTAAGCTCGCCCGTGAACGAGCCGCCCAACACTTTGTAGGCAGAAATGAGCGTCTTCAGGCGCTCATTGATCTGCCGGTTCATGCGTTCACGCCGTTGCTGGACCGTCGTCATCATCAAAAGCCTGACGCCGACGCCGATCAATGTGACGACCGCCAATCCCAGCAAGGTCAAAAAAGCTCCCTGAAAGGAGCTGAAATCCAGGTTGCGCATGCGCCAGCCTCAAGACGACAGAATGAGGCACCTTACCGCTATGTAGCCCTAAACGTAACGCCGCCGCTACGCGTCTTACAAAACTCGCGGCGCCGAACCGCGCTTTGGCGGCGCTACAATCCGGCCCAGGGTAAAGAGCGTGATGGCGGCCAACAGCTCAAATCCGGCCACGACATAGAGCCCCGACGTGGACGAGCCCGTGATCTGGGTCGACAATCCGATTGTGTAGGGTGCAACAAAACCCGCCAGATTGCCGAATGAATTGATGATCGCGATGCCGCCGGCAGCGGCCGTACCGGCCAGGAAGGTCTGGGGCATGGCCCAGAACACAGGGAACGCGGCCAGAATGCCGCCAGCCGCGATGGTGAGAACGATCAGGGCCACCACAGCGTTGCCCATGAAAGCGCCCGTCGCCGCCAGGCCGACGGCCGCGACGAGAGTCGCGATGGCGCAGTGTAGACGCACTTCACCGCTTTTGTCCGAATGACGGCCCGTCCAGACCATGGCCAGGGTGCCCGCGATAAAGGGGATTGCGGTGACAAGACCGATGGTAAAATCGCCCCGGACACCGATCTCCTTGATGATCGAAGGAGCCCAGAAAGCGATAGCCGCGTTGCCCATGACGATGCAGAAATAAAGCAGCGTGCAGAGCCAGACCTTCGGGTTGACGAGAGCGGATTTGAGATCGTGCTCCTGCGCTTGGACCTTGGCTTCGCCTTCGAGATGTTCCGACATGGCTTGCGCCATTTGCGGAGTGAGCCAGTTTGCGGCTTTGGGACGATCCGGAAGAAAGGCCAGGACCGCAAGCCCGGCCAGAACCGAGGGAATTCCCTCCAGGACAAAAAGCCACTGCCAGTTCGCATGCCCCCAGACACCACCCATCGAACTCATGACCCAGCCCGCCAACGGACCGCCGATGACGCCCGCGACAGCGAATGAGGTCATGAACAGGCTGTTGATGTGCGAACGCCTCTCTCTCGGGAACCAGTAGGTCAGATAGAGAACGATGCCCGGAAAAAAGCCCGCTTCGAATATGCCCAGCAGGAAGCGCAGGACATAGAAGGACCATTCGGACTGTACCCACGCCATCGCAATCGAGGTGATGCCCCAAAGGATCGTAATGCGGGCAAGTGTTTTCTTCGCACCGATCTTCTCGAGCAAAAGGTTGCTTGGCACTTCGAAGAAGAAATAGCCGATATAGAAGATACCAGCGCCAAGACCATAAACCTCTTCGCTGAATCCGAGGTCGGACAACATCGACAGCTTGGCGAAGCCGATATTCACCCGGTCGAGCCAGGCCAAAATATAGAGGAAGACCACAAACGGGATCAGGCGCCAGGCGGCGCGCCGGTACCCCTCCTGCAGGAGTGCGGCTCTTTCAGCCAAACTTCCGGTCACCATCGCGCATACCCTCCCTGAGACGCACCATTCCGCTGCTTCGAGGGTGCCGTGTCATTGGGCGCGCGATTACCATCCCCCACCCCTTGTATAACCGCCGGGGTTTCTGCTTGTCGAACATGTTCTCATTCAAAATTGGGAAATGAACTCGAAGCCGCCAACAGGTCGAAAATCGACGGCTTCGAATTCTTCAACCCCAACCACTCTTCTTACATGCTGAACCGCACACCGAGACGGAAGTAGCGGCCAATCTGATCGTAAATATAAGGATTTGTTCCCTGGGTGATGTAGGAGAATCCGGAGGGACCCGTGGGAACGATGGCGGGATCCGCATTGAGCAGATTGCGAACATTCAAATAAACGGAACCGACACCGGCCTCGTTCTTCATGAACTCATACGAAAGATTCGTGTCCAGATAGAACGCACCCGGCAGATGATTGTCGTTGATCGTCTCGTTGTTCACGGTGGCGAGCGGGCAACCCGTGGTGCACTGAATATAGGTATTGTTGATCTTGCCGGAGCTGACGCCCCGCGCGGTCAAGCTGATGGTGTAGGGATCGTTGCTGTAGATGCCCACAATGTTGTAGCGCCAGTGCGGCGGACCGCTGGTGCTGTTGGTGCCGACCGTATTGACCGCCGGAACACCTGGGATACCGGTGTCGGTGAAATTCTTCAAATAGTTGGTCGCCAGGCCACGGATGGTAAAATCGCCGCCCCAGTTCTCAACGATATCATGCGCGCTGACGTTATAATTGGCCTCGAAATCAAGGCCGCGCGCGGTCAACGATTGAAGATTGAAAGGCTGGATCAGAATCTGTGAGAAGCCGCCGGCAGGGCCAGTATTGGGGGTCACGCTCGCGCAAAATTCCTGTTGCTGCGCCACATAGCATTGATTGAGGATTTGTTGCGCGGTGACAGAGCTGATGGCGCCCTGCACGTTGATATTATAATAATCGATCGAGAAGCCGAAGCCGGGCAGGAACGCTGGCTGATACACGATTCCGAAACCGGTCGTGTCCGCCTTTTCCGGCTGAAGGTTCGGGTTGCCCGTCGTCAGGCTGAACGCGCCGACATTGGCGAAATTGTTGCGGGGATCTTGCGCAAAGCCGTTGCCAAAGGTGCCGTTGTTGAACAACTCCTGCAGGTTCGGGGCGCGGATGTCGCGCGACTGCGTCGCCCGCACTCGGAAATCGTCAGTGACCTGATACGTCGCGCCGACCTTCCAGGTGGTGACATATCCCGACGTGCTGTAGCCGGTAAAGCGAACCGCGGCGTTCAAATCCAATGACTTCGCCCAGGAAACATCCTTGGCGAGCGGAACGACCGTTTCGATGAAACCTTCGGTCACGGAATAATGCCCCGCCGTGGGGCGATAATTGCCCGAGAGCCAGCCGGATTGATATGCAAGAGGGACGAAGCCGTTCAGGCCTTCCATGCGGTGTTCGATGCCTGTGGCGAGAGAGACCGGCCCCGCCCAATTGGAGAACGGCTCGCCCGTGATCGAGAAGGATGCATCGTCTTCCGTGAAGATTTCTTTGCGATAGGGTATTCCCGAAACATAGTTGACGGCATCCGCCGATGCCGTGTCGGTGCCAAAAGGATTTAGAGGCACGCAGCCGGGATTGCCGCCGGTCAGATTGCTGCGGCAGACGATCTGCCCCGAACCATTGCGCACCGCATCGATCGCCAGCTTGAGCTTGTCTGTGTTCGCCTGCTGCAAATTTTCCGACGCATGGGTAACGCCGTGCTGAAGATATCCATCCCAGGTCCAACTCGTGCCGAGCGCATCGAAAACGCCATCGCCGCCCACCGAAAAACGTTGCACATTCCGGGTGTTCAGGGTCGTGGCGATCGGCAACTGACCCCACACTTTTCCGAACGCAAAACTGCTGACCCCGAGCGTTTGCGCCTGGCTTGCGACGCTCGCAGGCAGATAGGCATTGTCCGCCGATATCGAGAGATTGGCCTGATAGCCCGGATAGGTGTTTGGTACGATGTCCCGGGAATTGTTATAGGAATATTGCAGATAGAAATTCGCATTGTTGGTGACGTTGTAGGACAGGCGCGTGAAGATGCCCTGGCGATCTTCGCGCGGAACCAGCGCGTTGACGTCGTTATATTGATTGGCTCTCCAATTCCCGCCGACCGTCCACGGATCGGACGTAATCGACCCATAAGCAAACTGATAGGGCGTTCCGCCGGGGCCGAATGTAGTGCCTTTCAAAGGCCCCCCGGTGATAATTCCGCCATAGGTGGCGGCATCGCTCTGCGCCCCGGACACGGTCATCCATTGCGGAACCGAATGGTTCGCCGCGCTATATGCTGGGTTAACGATGACAAAGGTGCCGGTGTTGTTCCAGGCACGCGTACCCGACAATGTCGAATCCTGGTGCACCACATTTCCGCTGATGAGGATGTGGCCCCGGTCGTTGGCAAAGCCAAAACCGGCAGTCCCCGAAAATTCCCCCACTGCGGCATCGCCATACGTGGAAATGCCGCCCGAGAGATCGGCTTTGACCCCGGTGAACGTCTTGTTGAGGACGAAGTTGACCACGCCTGCGACGGCGTCAGAACCATAGGCAGCGGAGGCACCACCCGTCACGATATCGACGCGGCTGACCAGTTGCTGGGGAAATGTATTGACGTCAACCAGGCCCGTCTGGGTCGAGCCAACCGAGCGATGGCCGTCGAGCAACACCAGGGTACGAACCGCGCCGAGATTGCGCAGATTCATGTTGTTCAGACCGGCGGTGCCCGATGATTGCGACGTAACCGTCGTCTGCGGCGTCGCCGAGCCCGCGAGCTCAGGCATCTGATTGACATAGTCCGCCAGATTGTTGGGGGCCGCCTGCGCAATCTGATCGGCTCCGATGACCGTCAGAGGTGTCGGCGCCTGATATCCATTACGCTGCACACGCGTTCCGGTGACTGTGACTTCCTCGACGCCTTGGGATTGCTCTTGCGCGTAAGCCGGGAGAATGAGCGCCGCCGGCACCAGGCAGGTGCAAGCAAGAGCCGCGTACCGGAGGGTACGAGATGCAAGATTGAATTTGCTGGATTTTGAACCTGACATGAATTCCCCCGTTTACGATCACCAATCCGCCAATACGCCGCGGCCGTTTCGAACTATGCTCGCGCTACGCCCTCTTCAGCGGGCAGTCGCTTCGTGCGCACGCCTGCCGGAACAATTCGAAACACCACGCATCAAATTCCCCTGAAGGCAGATTCCCGCCAAAAAAAGCAGGCCTGAGCGGCATATGCGTGTTGCATGAAAGCGCCCGGCCCTTATTTCCCTGGCAGTCTGACAGATATATCACCGTTATGCAACAGGCAGAACGGCGCTGCGCCGATAGGCACGATGACTGTTCACTAGGCATTTCCAGGAAAATGCAGCGCCCTTTTTGGAGCCATGGGATTTTATGCGCGCACGCACTTGGATCCGCCAAAATCCAGGAAATGTTCGCAAAATCGATAGTCTTGGAACGCTCCGCCGAAGCCGCCTATGGGGATTTTGAGAGAAGGATTTGGATCTCATCGTCGCTACGACGACAAGACCCAAATTCCCCTTAAGCCTTGATCTGCAATGGACCCGATAAGCGTCGCAGGCGAACGGTCAGCGCGGAATGATCGGCAACAGCAAAGACGAGTCATGCACCTTGCTGTGGTACACGACCTGATTGGCGATGCGCGCATCCGCTTCGGTCTCATCGGCGCGGTTCTTGCCGCTGTTCAGATTGCGCGCAAACCGCGGAAAATTGCTGCTGGTGATGTGAAGCCGGATCTGATGTCCACGCTTGAAAACGTTGCTGGTTTCCCAGAGCGGAATCTTCACGGTATAGATCTTTCCCTTCTCCAGCAGTGACGGCTTTTCGACGGAGTCGCGGAATTTCGCCCGAAGCGAGCCTTCGGTGATGATGATGGCTTTGCCGTCCGGATAAACGTCGGACAAGGTCGCGTAGAAATCGGTATCGGGCACATCCGTCGAGAAGCTCAATTCCACCTCAGGCGCCCCGGTCACCTCGGTATCCGCCGCCAGCTTCGGGCCGGTGTAATTGAGAACATCCAGCCGCATTTCATTCACGCGCTGATCCAACGGACCCTCGCTCATGACTTCGCGCGGCCCACCGCCATTCGCATGGCCGCCATAGGTGGGCACCGGATTCATCGGATCATAGCGATAATGATCTGCCGGCTCGTCGCCGGAAGCTGCATCGAGCGTCAGCGTGCCGTTGCCGGCGCGCGTGTTGGCAAAGCCCTGGCTATGCAGGTAATAGCGCGTAGGTTTGGTGCGTGCGAGGGGCCATTCATACTCGTCGCGCCACACATTATCGCCCATTACGAATATGCGGATGGGCGCGTCTTTCTCGACGCCATTGTCGTCACCTTTCAGATAGTGATCGTACCAGCGCAACTCCGTGGCCTGCCAATCCAGATTAAGCGCCCCGAGATCCGCATCGCCATAAGGCCGCACCGGGCGCACACCATGCCCCCAGGGACCAATGAGCAAATGCTGATTTTTGCGCGCATATTCCGTTTTGGATTCTTTGCTGGTGCCAAGATAATTGATGATCGTCTCATGCAGCAGGAGATCGTACCAACCGGTCACATGCAGGGCGGGAACATTGAAGTCCGCATAATGCTCGCGCAGGCTCATCGCCTTCCAGAAATCGTCATAACTTTCATGCGAGATGGCATCCTGCGCGAAAGGTGAAACGACACCCGTCATCGCCTGACTTGTTTTCAACGGCAGATGGCTCATGACTTCCATCCAATTGACCGGGTTCAGCTTCTTCTTTTCGTGAATAGCCTGCTGTCCAGGCGCCCAGCTCATCGTAAGAGCCAGCGCCAGAATTCCATCCGTGCCCCACACGCTGCCGTAATTCGACGATTGCGCCGACACGGGGATCAGCGCTTTGACGTATTTGCTCTGATACCGCGCAGGGGCCACTTGGGTATAGGCAGGATAGGACGTGCCGAACATCCCGATCTTGCCGTTCGACCATTTCTGGTGGCCGATCCATTGCTGCGTGTCGTAACCATCGCGCCCTTCGTCGGTGTAAGGGTGCCAATCTCCGTTGGAAGCGGACAGGCCGCGTGAATCCTGTGTGACGACGGCATAGCCATGCTGCGCATACATCTCGGCTTCGCGGGCCATGCGGTTTTTATCATAAGATGTGCGGCTGAGCAGCACGGGCCACGGACCTTTTCCAACCGGGTAATAGACATCCGTCCCCAGCGTCACGCCATCGCGCATCGGCACCATGACATTATGGTCCACGCGAATGGACGGATCCGGCGCAAAGGCCGTGCTCTGCGCATGAACACTGCCTGACAACGCGGCCAGCAATACTATAATAGCAAATCTGCTCTTCATGCTTCCCTCCACCCCTCGGAACGGCGCGTTGCGCAAGACATGCGAAACCGCGACGGTTCATTTCACCGTACTAAAAATCAAAGGCCTCTGCGTGGCTTGGCGCCTCGACCAGCGGCCGAAAAACGGCTTCCGCCCAATTCGAAAGCGCCAGCAAGGGCATGTCGCGCCCTTTCGGCGCAGCAAACGAAAGCCCCACAGGAGCCGCATCCGGCGATGTGATGGGTATCGAAACCGCGCATCCATCGAAAAGATTCACGATTGCAGGATTGCGGAGGATCAGCGCATTCAATGCCTGATATCGCCCGGCATTCTCAAGTTCGGCGATCTTCGGCGGCAGGATCGCGACAGTCGGCATGATCAGAGCGTCAAAATCGGCCAGTATGTGGGACATGGCTTCAACGAATTTTTCCCGGGCCGCCAGGAGAGCTTGATAGTCATCCCCGGTCATGCTCGCGCCCCGCATGATCCTGGCAAGCACGTTCGGATCGTAGGCGGCAGCCCCATCTTCCATCATGCGCTTGTGCCAGGAATAAGCTTCCGCCGCGACGAGGGTCCCTCTCGCTGCGAGCTTTGACAGATCCTCGAAGGGCTTCACATCGGCACGCACGATAATGGCACCGGCCGCCTTCAAAAGGGCCACGGCACGCTTGAAGGCGCGAATGACTTCCGGATCGGCGCCTTCCAGGATCAGGTTGGTGGGCAGCAGCAGACGCAAGGTCGGCGCTACCGACGCGAGTCTGGGGAAAGTCATATTTTCGGTGATGGCCGAGTTGATATCGGCCAGGCATTGGACGCTGTTCGCCATCCAACCCAGGGAATCGAGAGAAGACGAAAGCGGTACCATTCCCGCAAACAAATCGCGGCGGGCGGAAGATTTAAATCCGGCGATCCCGCAAAAGGCGGCCGGTATGCGGCATGATCCCCCTGTATCGGTCCCCAATGCGGCATAAGCCATTTCTTCCGCCACACTGACCGCACCACCGGAAGTCGACCCACCAGCGATACGCCTCTCCTGCCGCCGCCAAGGCGTTGTCGGCGTTCCGAAGTGAGGATTGGCGCCAAGACCGGAATAGGCAAACTCGGTCATGTTGGTGCGACCGACAGAGATAAGACCTGCCTGCTTGAGGCGAGATACGGCTATCGCATCCTCGCCCGCCGGACCGCGGCGCAGGACAATCGATCCCGCTCGCGTCTCTTCGCCTTGAACGTCAAACAGATCCTTGATCGAGATTGGGATTCCCGCCAGCAGCGGGAGCGGTTCACGCGCCGTACGCTTGCGATCCACAGCCATGGCTGCTTGCAACGCCGATGCATCACTGAGGCTGATGAAAGCGGCCTCTCCGGTTTCGCTTTCCGCCCGCGCGAGACAGTCGCCAACAAGCTTGGCCGAGGTAACCCGGCGGCTAGACAGATCATCAGCAAGTCTTCGCAGTGTCGCGTGTCGCCGGGTCATACGGGATCAAACCCTTCCGAAAGATTCCAGCCCTTAGTCTTCAGAGCCTTCCTGCAAAACTCTTCATGCAATCCCTTCACTGCCACGATGCGAGCGCCCCGAGCATGTCCGGCGGCGCCTATAATTCGTGACACACATAATGATGGGAAATCGTGCGCTTCAGCACAGGATCGTGCAATTCCATTCCGAATGCCGGCGCCGGCCTGATGCCCCCAATCGCGGAAACCGTACCGCAGAACAGGATCGTGCCGTCCGCAAGAGCCTTCGTGTCCGAATGCTTCGAAATCAGCTCCGCAACCGGAAGCAGGCCGGACAAAGCCCCGTGTTGATAGAGAATATTTTTGCCCTGTTCCGGAATGTAAGAGCGCAATTCGAGCCGATCCCAATGCGCTTCCAGATCTTCAAAGGCCCAGAATGTGGAGGCTACCGGCTTTTCGCACAGTTGCTTGGACAGTGCGATTCCGTGGCGCTCGGCCTCTCGATCTGTGTGATCCGACCCAACCCCAACCCACAGCTTGCCGCCCCAAGCAAGTATGACCGCTTCAACTTCCCCGCTCGATGCCGAACCCATGACTTGAATGGCCGCATCTGTCGTGACGCGGTTGGCGGAAAGTTTATAAAATTCCGGCGTGGATTTGGGCGCCGGCACACCCAGCTTCGCCAATTCTTCGATATGATGCTGCACTTCCGCCTGATGTCGGCCGGCCCAGCCCGCGACCACCAAATGCGAAATGGAAACAGTCACCCTCTCCTCCTTGCCGGAAGAGATGAGACAGACCTTCAATTGATTAGGCACGCCGCCACCCTATTGACTGAGGATGGTGATATATCACTATTATGGCAAGCGCAACAGAATTTATTCGATTTAAAGGAGGCCGTTGACCCGGGCAAAGGAATTTATGTGAGACCGCATGACCGTTTCTGCGGTCTTCGGGTTTCGCGAAGCGATCGAATCAATGACTTCTTCGTGTTCATCCGCGATTTCTTTTTGATGTTTGGCGTCGCTCAGCGATATGAACCATTGGCGCAGCGAACGTTCGTGCACACTTTTAAGAATTTGTGCCAGGATGGTATTGCGCGTCGAATTTGCAATCGTGGCATGAAATTCGCGGTCGAGTTCCATAAGCTGCATGACGTCATGCCGTTTGGCCAATCTTGCCTTTTCGGCGATCTTGCGAAGCCGGCGCAACTCCTCATCGGTTGCCCGCACGGCCGCCAAACCGGCCGCAGGCGGCTCATTGATCAGGCGTGTTTCCACAACCTGCTTCAGATCTTCGATAGAGACGGGGCGAACAATGACGCCCTTGCGGGGAATGATTTCGACCATGGATTCGAGCGAGAGACGGTCGATTGCCATGTGAACAGGCGTGCGGCCGATATCGAGCTCCTTGCAGATTTGGGCTTCATTGATATAGGCGCCGGGCCGATAATGGAGCGTTATGATGCGCTGTTTGATTTCTTCATAGGCAACATCCCGAAGGGACGTCGAGGCAGAAGCTTCTTCTTTTCCGGCCTGTTTCTTGGGCTTCTTTTGAACAACCATTTGTCCCTCCCAGCGTGGACAGCTGATTAATGTGATCGGGTGGCGATGTCTTCCCCATATTTGCCCTGCTTTATAGGGAAAGTCTTCTGGTTATGCCCGTCAATGGAGCGGGTGGCAAACCCGGGTTATACCGCCGCCGCATCGATCCAAGACTTTCTCACTTTCCAATACAACCGGATTGATCCCATCGAGGTCCGCACATGAGCGCGCTATTTACGCCGATCACCTTTCGAGGCCTCACGTTGCGCAATCGCATCGTCGTCTCGCCCATGTGCCAATATTCGGCAAAAGACGGCGAAGCGGCTGCTTGGCACATGATCCATCTGGGTTCGCTGGCTCTGTCCGGCGCGGGCCTTCTGACGATCGAGGCCACGGCGGTAGAGGCGGACGGGCGCATTACGCCGGCAGATCTGGGTCTGTGGAATGACGCCACCGAGGCAGCATTGAAACCGGTGCTGGCGGCGATCCGGCAATATTCCGGGATCGCTGTGGCGATGCAGTTGGCACATGCCGGGCGCAAAGCCTCAAGCCGGCGCCCTTGGGAAGGCGGTGAACAGATTCCCGTCTCCGACGGAGGCTGGCTCGCATCTGCGCCATCCGCACTGGCGCAGATGCCGGGCGAGACGTCACCTGTGGCGCTGGACAAAGCGGGGCTCGCGCGCATACGCGACGCCTTTGCCGCGACAGCCTCCCGCGCCGCGCGACTTGGAATCGACGCCCTCGAAATCCATGGCGCCCATGGCTATCTGCTTCACGAATTTCTTTCCCCGCTTTCCAATCACCGCACAGATGATTATGGCGGGAGCCTGGAAAACCGCATGCGCTTCCCTTTGGAAGTATTCGAAGCGGTTCGCGCAGCCTTCCCGAATAACCGTCCTATCGGCGTGCGCGTTTCCGCATCCGATTGGGTGGATGGCGGCTGGGACGTCGAACAAACCATAGCCTTCGCCAGCGCATTGAAAGCGCGCGGCGTCGATTGGATAGACGCCTCCTCCGGCGGCGTTTCCCCGGCCCAGAAAATTACGCTTGGCCCCGGTTACCAGGTGCCATTTGCAGAAGCGATCCGGAAGGCGACGGGACTTCCGACAATGTCTGTCGGGCTGATAACGGACATGCACCAGGCCGAAGACATTGTCGCCAGCGGCAAAGCGGATCTCGTCGCCCTGGCAAGAGGGCTCTTGTACAATCCGCGCTGGCCCTGGCACGCAGCCGCCGAACTAGGCGCAACAGTGGAGGCGCCGCCGCAATATTGGCGCGCCCCCCCGTATGAACATAAGGATCTGTTCGGGCCCATCACCCATGGCGGACGCTGAGCGAATACACTGCCTCCGTTAGGCCGTGAGCTTGAGAACGCCACCTGAAACAGCGAGCGCGAGCATGCGCCAGTTACCCGTGGACGCTGGATGCGCCCGCAAGAAATTGCGACAAGCGAAAGGAAATTGGAGCGGCTTCATCAAACTGACATGCAATTGTATTGCAGATTGAATTCGTTCGGCTTCAGCGTGATGAAATGGAAACTTCCGCGATCCCCCATTCTGGGGATCACCGCCAACATTCCCTGCCTAAGACGCGTGTGGTGACGGCGCTTATCTGTTTGGCCGTCCACATCGCTATCATTTCCGCTTTGGTGATGACGTATATTCCGCGCAACCGGATCAAAGGCTTGGCGGAGATCGAAACAAGCGTCAGCCTGATACCGGGCCGGTCGCGGGTCCCAGCCGCAACGGTCCAACCGGCGCCAGAAAAGCATTTCGCCAAACCCCAGGCTCCAGCGGCCATCAGCGCCGCGCCAGCAGCCGAACCCCATATAGCGACCAATTCACAGACGGCCGCGCAGCCCGCGGAAGAAGGGTTTCAGATCGGCGAGACGATGGACGCCAACGCGCACAATTCAGATTTCCGCGACATTCTGTTGCGCCATATCGCCAACTTCCGCCACTACCCGAGCGCGGCCCTTGCGCCCAGACTCAGCGGGACTGCGCATATCGCATTCACCATCAATAGAACCGGCGGTCTGCTGGCCGCTTGGCTCCAGACATCCTCCGGAAGCGATATTCTGGACGCGGAAGCGCTGGAAACCATTCACCGCTCTCAGCCATTCCCACCGATACCGTCGGACCTGCCAGATCCATTGACGGCAACCCTGCCCGTTTCTTTTGTGCCGCCGCCATAGGGCCGCAGCTTTGAGATTCGTGCATGGCAAAATTTGGTGAAGCTTTGTAGCAGCAAGTCTTACCGGGCTGCGCGCAATTCTTCCCGGGCCTTGGCCATCCGCAATTGAAAATCGGGATTTTGCATCAGGGTCAGCGCCAATATCGTACCATATTGCTGTCCGGCGACGATATCGCTTCGGAAATGCACGCCGCAGACCAACCGGTGCTCCGCGAACTCGGACGACCGCGCCAGAATGGCTTGCGATTTCTCGGGCATCAGATTGGCCAGCACCACTCCCATGGCGAAGCCCACAGTGGAATGGCCGCTGGGATAGGAATTGGCAGCCGGGCCGGGGGGAACAAGCGTGCAAGTCGCCACAGTCCCATCTACGATCCAGGGCCGGTCGCGGTGAAAATATTTCTTGGCACCCTTTGTCGCGGCCTCCTCCTCGTCGATCACGGTTTTGAGCAACGCGGTGGTCAAGGGGCGCATGGTCAGGTCGAAGCCGATGACATTGTTGAACATGTCGGGCTTTTCGTCATCGCTGTCCTTGCGCGCCGCTTCGATCTCGCTGTCCGATGAGCGCGCATGAATGGCGTGAATCTCAGCCAACTCCGCCTCGGCTTGCGCAGAGCCAGCGGGGGGCGGAGGCGGAACCAGGTGCGCCGCATCGACTTGCACCGGATCGAGAACCGCGCCGCTGGCCGCGGTAGCGGCACTCACCAGCAGAAGCGCCGCAAATGCGAGAGACTTGTTCATATCGGCCTCAGAATCTGGCGGTGAGCGTCAGCTGATAGCTGCGCGACGGTTGGAAATAATACTGGTCCAGGCTGGCGCCACGGCCTGCCAGATCGTGGACATTGCTGGCTGCTCCCAACGGCTGCTTGTCGTTGATGCCAACCGAAAGCAGATTGCGCTCGTTGAAGACATTGTAGATGCCGACACCCATTTCGACAGGACCCATCACGAAGCTTACCTTCGTATCCATATTGTTATAGGCGCCGAGCTTATAGAATTGCGAGTTGGAGCTGTCGGAATATTGCTGGCCGACCAGCTTGTCGATCACCGAGAATTTGAAATCGTTCATTTTGTAAACCAGGCCGCTCGCCTCGGTCCACATCGGCGCCTGCTTCACCCATTTGCCCTGGGTCTTGGAGCTGTTAAGCGAGCCATTGGCGAACACCACCAAACCGTCCAGAAAACCATCCCAAATATCGTCGTTGAAGGCGTACGTCGCTTCGCCCTCGATACCCTTATAAAACGCAGTGCCCGTATTGAGGGCGCAGGTCTCGCCAATAGGGCCATTGATGGGTGCCTGGTTACAGGGCTGAAAGACGATATTGTTGTTGACGCCGATATAATAGAGATCGCCGTCGAAGGTGAAATTGTCGGCATAATAGACCGTGCCGACCTGATAATTGGTGGTGGTCTCTGCTTTGGGGAAGGTCAGCGCCGGGGTGGCCTGCTCGAAGGCGGTGATGTCGGGAATATAGATGCCCTGGGCATATTGGGCATAAGCGCTCCAATTCTGCTGCAGCTTATAATTCGCCATCAGGAAGGGCAGCGAACGGGTGGTTGTGAAGGAGCCGGAGAACGGAACAACCGGCACGGTCTTCTGTTCCAGCGGCGCATTCACGCTGTGATCCCAGTTCACATATTTGAAGCCCGGCGTCACGGTCAGTTCCGGTGTCGGACGCAGCTCGACTTCAACGAAAGGCTGATACTGGCTCCAGGAGGAATGCTCGTTATATTCAAAGAAGCCGCCGTCAAAGGCCGCCGATTTCGTTTTGGCGATCAAGCTTGAATCTGCAAAGCTCTGATTGTGCCAAGGGTTGCAACCGGCCGCGACGCATTTCTGAATATCGATGTCGAAGCGAGCACGCTGGGTCGCCGCATCTTCCCACCACAAACCCGTGCGCACCTGGCCATTCAGCCAGCCGAAATCGAAATCCCGCGACAAGCGCAGAATATTGCCCCAGATGCGATAGGCGTTCTTTTTGGTGTAGCCGGGCACGTCCTTCCCGGATTTCACGCCACCCACAATGGTACCGGACCCTTCGGTGACACCGTTGGCGATATCCGCCGCAGTTTGCTGAATACTGGTCGCCGACACCGTTTTGTTGACATAAGCATAGGTGTAGGCCGTGTCGTCCAGATGGAAGCCCGCCACATCGCCTTCGACGCGCATATAGTCCATGTCCGTCTTTTTGGAGATGTAGTTGTAGGCCTGATAGGTTGCCAGATTGGGATTGGTGTTCTGCAGCGCGAAATTCTTGCCATACGCTACGATCTGGGCGGCGGTGGCGCCATTGCTGTCATTCAGATGCTGGAACAGTCCGTTATAATTGCCGAAAAACGTCACGGTCCAACCGGGCGCAAATTCGTTCTGCACTTTGACCAGCGCATTCTGGTGCGCGGTCGTTTGCAGGGTGAGATAGCCTTCCGAGTTGGTATCTTGTATGCCCAAAAGCGCGCGCGTATTTGTGCCACCGATATCGAAATCACCGCTCTGGTAGTTTCCCGTGAAGTCCGTCGTGTTGAAACTGCCATAGGTGATCGTGCCGCGCAGATGCCGCTCCGGGCTCAGCACTTCGGAAAACATGTTGACCGAACCGCCATAGGTGGCGGCACCCAAATTGCCGGCATTGCCGGGACCGCGGTCCACGGTGATGCTGCCGATGGTGGTGCTGGGAAAATAGGATTCGGAATGGTGGGTGGGGCCATTGGTGTCGCCGAAGGGAATGCCGTCATACAACATCGCCCAATTGCCGTCCGGCAGACCGCGCAGCGTGTTCTTGACATTACCGTCCGACAAGCCCGGCCCATTGATGTCCATCCCGGTCATGCTGGGCGCGATAGCTAGGATCGTTGTATAGTCGGCGGTGCCGGCAACGGAATCCTGGATATAGGATTTGTTGATGACGGTCTGAGGCTCCATCGTGTCGAGTGAGGATTTGGCCGGCGCCACATCGGCGTTGAACGACGAGCCCGTAACCACCACCGTTTCCAAACCGGCCGCCGTGCTGCTCAACAGCGAAGGGCTGTTGGCCGCCAATTGCTGGGCCGCTGCGGGATGCGCCAGCAGCGCACCGGCGAACAAAGCCAGACAGGCAACACTGCCGTTGAGGCGGGTGGAAATTTTCGGCATGCAACATCCCCTTTACGAAGAAAGGGGCAAACGATCTCATTGGCATTTCCGCATATTCTGCGAAAACACGTTGCGCGGTATGCGCTGAATGAGTCCCCTTTACAGGGGGGTCCATCGCATGGGCGTTTATCGGTCTGGTGACAACGGTTATACGAAAAATCAATTTACGCTGCTGGCAAAGCCTGGCTTTCGGCTGTCCAAAGCCTATTGCCAGCAGCCATGCCGTCCCCGGACAATAGGCCTATGAGAATATTGCTGGTCGAAGACGATCCCGAAACCGCAGAGCATATCGGCCACGCATTGCGCGGACAGGGCCATGAGGTCGAAGAATGCCGTGATGGCGCCGAAGGGCTTGCTATCGCGCGCGATGGCAAGCACGCGGCACTGATCGTGGATCGTATGCTGCCCGGCCTGGATGGCCTCAGCCTGGTGAGGCGGCTCCGCGCCGAAGGCAGCCAGACCCCTGTTCTCTTTCTGACCACCATGAGTGGGATCGATGACCGTGTTGCCGGTTTGAACAGCGGCGGCGACGATTATCTCACCAAACCTTTTGCGCTGGCGGAGCTTGTGGCGCGCGTCAATGCCATCGCCCGCCGCGGTGATGCCCGCCAGCCCGTCACCTTGTATGCGGGCGACCTGGAAATGGATCTGATCCGGCGCACCGTCCATCGCGCGGGCAAGCCGGTCGATCTGCAGCCGCAGGAATTCAAGCTTCTGGAGTATCTGCTGCGCAATGCCGGACGCCTGGTGACGCGCAACATGTTGCTGGAAAATGTCTGGGAGCTTCATTTTGATCCCCGCACCAACATCGTGGAAACCCATATGAGCCGGTTGAGAGCCAAGATGGATCGCGGTTTCGCCATCGAACTGATCCACACGGTGCGAGGCAACGGTTATATCCTGCGTGCGGATTAGAGCCTTTCACACCGAAGGCTTTCGCATCGCGGCGATTTTCGTCGCGATCTTCGCTTTGTCCGCAGCGCTTTTCGCCATCACCACCTTGGTGATCGTCGGCGAAGAGTTTCAGGATCAGATTGTCCGCTTTGCCAACGCCGATATCGCCTCGGTAAAAGACGGCTATCGCACGGAAGGCATGCCGGAAGCCCTGGAAGTGATCAACCAGCGCATGGCGGCGCCGGGCGCGTCGGATTTTTTCCTGTTGCAGCGCGGAGCATCGACCCGCCTTTCGGGCAACCTCGCGCCCATGCCGCCGCGCACGGGAATTCTCAATCTCCCCTACCCCGATGATGCGCACGGGCATGCCATTCTGGGGGTGGGAACATTTATAGCGCCCGGCCTTTATCTCTTTGCCGGCAGCGATCTTTATCGCGCGAGGCTGGCGCGACAGCGCATCTTGCGGACTTTGGTGCTGGTTTTTGCAGGGGCATTGATTTTGGCGGTCATCGGCGGATGGGCCGTAAGCCGGGGCTTTTTGCGCCGCGCGGACGACATCACGCGGACATGCCAGGCGATCATGGCCGGCAATCTGACCAGCCGCATTCCGTTGCGCGGCACACAGGACGAACTCGACCGTTTATCCGAAACCATCAATGCCATGCTGGATCGAATCGCAGCGCTGATGGGAAATCTCAAGGAAATCTCCAACGACATCGCCCACGATCTGCGGACACCGGTGACCCATCTACGCCATCGTCTAGAACGGGCCCGCCATCAGGCGCAATCGGTAGAAGACTATAACCAGGCGCTGGAAGCGGCCATCGCAACCTCCGATGATATTCTGGCGTTATTCTCGGCCTTGCTGCGCATCGCGCAAATCGAGGGCGGCGCCCGGCGCGCGGCCTTCACGCGGCTCGATCTCGAACAATTGCTGACGGAACTCGGAGAGGTTTTCAGCGCGGTCGCGGAAGATAGGGAACACCATTTGAATCTCTGCCTGAAAGGGCCCCTCTGGATTCAAGGCGACCGCGAACTGCTTGTTCAGCTATTTTCCAATTTGATCGAGAATGCCATCATTCACACGCCGCCCGGCACGCGGATCACACTTCGTCTCCAGCTTGAGAATGGCAATGCGGCAGCGGCCGTCAGCGATGACGGGCCGGGGGTTCCTCAGGAAGAACATGCCAAACTGTTCCAGCGGCTTTATCGGCGCGAGGCAAGCCGCACCAAGCCCGGGCATGGTCTCGGCCTGGCGCTCGCGGCAGCAATTGCCGAATTGCATGGCGGTCAACTGAAGATCGGCACCGATGCAGCAGACGGATTCTCCATCCACTTGCGGCTTCCGCTTCCGCAAGACACGATCCCGCATACAAATTCCCAACATTGACGTTTGACGTGGGCCGTCCGGCAATCGAGACGCTAGGATGGGCGTATGAGAGCCCTATCATCCTGCCTGATCTTCGCATTGACCGTAACGCTGACACATGCCGCTGAAGCGGCCGGCAGCAAAACAATCGAAACCGCGGGCACCGGTATCGCCATCGCCATGCCCATCATTGCGGGCGGTATCGCGTTCGAGAAAGGGGACAAGACAGGGATTGCGCAATTGTTCGCGGTCACCGCCATGACGGTCGGCACAGCCTATGGCTTGAAGCAGTTTGTGCGCGAGCGACGCCCCGATGGTTCGGATTTTCAGTCTTTTCCGTCCGATACCACGGCGCTTTCGGCATCCGGGTCGGCGTTTCTGTGGGGACGTTATGGCTGGCAGTATGGCTTGCCCGCCATGTTGGCTACGCAGTTCGTTTCCTATTCCCGCGTTCAGGCCAAGCAGCATCATTGGTACGACACTTTGGCCAGCTCCGCGATTGCGGCGGGCTACAGCTATGCCCTCACCACCCCTTTCAAGCGCCGATACAATATAAATACCAGCCTCAGCGCCTCACCGGACGGCGCGTATTTGCAGGTGTCGTACGACTGGTGAGTTTCACGCTTTAACGGCGACCAGAACAGCGCCCACTGCGATCATCGCGATCCCGGCCCAGTTCCGCACGCTCATCTGTTCTCCCAGAAACAAGACTCCGAAAACTGCCACGAACAGCACGCTCATCTTGTCGATAGGCGCGACGCCCGAGGCCGGGCCGAGCTTCAATGCGCGATAATAGCAAAGCCAGGACGCGCCCGTGGCCAGACCCGACAGCAGCAGAAACAGATAGGTTTTGCGCGGGACGCTGCCGAGCGCCTGCCATTCGCCGGTAATCCCGACAATCAGGCCCAACATCACCAGAATAACGATTGCCCGCAGAAACGTGGCGAAATCGGCGTTGACCGCTTCAACCCCCAGCTTGCCGAAGATCGCGGTCAGCCCTGCCGCAGCCGCCGAAAGAAAGGCCCAGAACGGCCAGGTATCGAGCCACGATCTCATAGCAACCACCACACAGCAGCAAGGTTGGGAAAATTTATAGCGCGCATTGCTTGGCCCTGCATATCAGTTGCTGCGCCTTCCAGAGACAATGGCCTTCTGGAGGACACATGGCAAAACCTATTTCACTGGCATTCGTCATCGTTGCGATGCTTGCGACCAGCTCGGCATCCTACGCGGCTTCCAGCGGCTATCACATCTTGAAGACCATCACGCTGGGCGGCGAAGGCGGCTGGGACTATCTGAATCAGGATGCCGCAACGAGCGACCTCTACATCACGCGCGGATCCCATGTCATGGTGGTGGACCCCGCCAAGGGTGCGATGCTGGCAGACATCTCGGGCTTGCAAGGCGTTCACGGCACCGTCTTCGTCAAGAATCGTGCCTATGTCACCGAAGGCGGCGCGAACCGGCTGGCCGTCATCGATAAGAAAAGCTTCAAGAAGATCGGCGAAATCGCGGTCGGCGAACGGCCCGATGGCGTGCTTTATGACGATGCCTCCGGCCGCATCTTCACATTCAACGGCAAGAGCAACGATGCCACTGCGGTGGACCCCGCGACCGGGAAGGCTGTCGGCACTGTCCCGCTGGGCGGTAAGCCCGAAGCGGCGTCCTCCGATGGCGCCGGAATGATTTTCGTGAACATCGAAGACAAGAATGAATTGGTGGCGTTCGACACCAAAACATTGGCGGTGAAGGCCCATTACCCGCTGACGGCCTGTGAAGGGCCATCAGGCCAGGCGATCGATAAAGCGCATGGGCGGATATTTTCCGTCTGCGACGGCAACGTCATGGCTGTGACGGATGCGCGAACTGCCAAAGTGGTCGCAAGCGTGAAGATTGGCGATGGCCCCGACGCCAGCCGGTTCGATGCCGTCACGGGCCTGGTCTTCAGCCCCAACGGCGAAAGCGGAAACCTCACCGTCATCCATCAGGATACGCCCGACAAATATACTGTGACCGATACGATCAAAACCGCATCCGGCGCCCGCACCATGGAATTGGATGAAAAGTCTCATCTGCTTTATCTCGTGACGGCGGATCGAAAGCCCGGCGTTCCAACAGCCGCCCAGCCGCATCCTCGTGCGGTGCCGGTCTCCGGTACATTCCGGCTGATCATTCTGGGCCGCTGATGCGCAAATTTTTGCTTGCCGCTCTGTTGCTTGTTTCCGCCTGCGGCCCCAATGCCGCCGATAAAGCGGAAAAGAAGGAAGACGCCGACAACAAGCCCGGCGTTGCGCTGAGCGCGGAAGAGATAAAAAGCCTTGGCATCGCCACGACCGCCGCGCGCGCTTCCAGTTTCCGGCACCAAGTGGCTGGATACGGAACCGTTGCCGCGATTGACGCGATTGCCCAGACCGACGCCGATACCCGCACCGCCGCAGCACTGGCAACCCAAAGCGCCGCCGCCGCGGCCCGGGCTCAGTCGCTCGGCAACGGTGACGAAGCCGCCGTGTCGCGCGAAATCGTCGAGGCGGCACAAAGCAAGGCGGCGGGCGATCAAGCGGCCTTGCTGTTGGCGCGCCGAAAGGCGCAGGCTGTTTTCGGCGTCAACGCGCCCTTTCGCGATGCCAATAGCCGCGCCGCCCTGATCGAACGGTTGGCCAATGGAAAATCGGTCCTGGTGCGGGTCACCTTTCCCCTTGGCAGTCTGCGCAATCGCACGCCCACCAGCCTGTCGATAGCGCGGCTCGGCGACGGCGCGAGGATCTGGACCACCTCCAAAATCTGGCAAGCGCCCGCCGATCCGGCTTTGCCAGGTGTGGGCTTTTATGCAGTCATCGACGGCAGCGATTTGGCCCAGAATGAGCACGTCACCGCGCTGGTATTCGATGGCGCAGCACAAACAGGCGTTCTGGTGCCCGCGGCCGCCCTGGTGATGGGTGACGGCGCCAACTGGGTTTACCTGCAGAATGGCGACGATCATTTCGTGCGCGCGCCCATCGCCACCGATAAGCCGACCGGCGACGATTATTTCGTACCCGATGGCAATGGCATCGCTGCCGGTCAGAAACTGGTCACGGCAGGCGCGGGCCTGCTTCTGTCGCGAGAGGCCAATCCCAGCACCGAAGCCGGTGAATAGACGATGCGTTGGTTTGTCGATCTTTGCGTCCGCTATTCCGGCACCTTGGCGACACTGACACTGATCGCGCTGCTGGCGGGATTCTGGGCCGCCCGCAGCGCCCCGCTGGATGTCTTTCCCGATTTCGTGCCATCGGCTGTCGATATTCAGACCGAAGCGCCGGGCTTTACGGCGCAACAGGTCGAACAGCTTGTCACCAAGCCAATCGAGAATGCGGTTAATGGCGCCAATGGGTTGGCAACCATCCGGTCGGAATCCATTCCCGGTCTGTCCGTCATCAAGGTGCAGTTCACCGACCATGTGAATCTCTACAATGCCCGCCAGGGCATCTCCGAACGGCTGGGCGAGCTGGGCTCCAGCCTGCCGCTGGGCGTCGGCAGCCCCAAGCTCTCGCCGCTCACTTCCAGCACCATGGACCTGCTGCTGATCGGTCTCACATCGGACAAACTGGACGCTTTTGCTCTGCGGGACACCGCCGATTGGGTGATGAAGCCCGCGCTTCTGGCGGTGCCCGGCGTTGCGCATGTCATCGTTTATGGCGGCGCGGTACGGCAGATCCAGATCCAGCCCGACATGGCGCGGATGACCTCCTATGGACTGACATTGACCGATATCGCCGATGCCGCGCGCTCGGCATTGGCTCTCAAAGGGGCAGGTTTCATCGATCTGGCGCATCAACGCGTGTTGATCCAGACACCGGTGCCCTCGCCCGACACCGCCAGCATCGCCAACGCTGTATTGACGGTGCGTTCCGGCACGCCCCTGACCATCGGCGATGTCGCGACCGTCAAGGAAGAAGCCGCACTCAAACCCGGCGATGCTCTGGTTCAGGGCAAGCCCGGCGTCCTTCTGTCTCTCGCCAGCCAGTATGGTGCCAATACCTTGCAAGCCAGCCGGGCCGTCGAGGCTGCGCTAGCCCAACTCGCGCCCGCTTTGAAGGCGCAGGGCATCACCGTCTATCCGGCATTGCAACGGCCGGCCAACTTCATCGAACGCGCCTTGTCATCGCTGGAGCAATCTCTGGTGATCGCCGCCATTCTGATCCTGGCGGTGCTCTATCTGTTTCTGCGAGACTGGCGCTCCGCCCTGATCACCTTTCTGGCAATTCCCTTGTCGCTGCTGGCCGCCACAGCCGTTCTGGACACCATGGGCTACACGCTGAACACCATGACCTTGGGCGGCTTTGCCGTCGCGCTGGGCGTGCTGGTGGATGACGCCATCATCGGCATCGAGAATGTCATGCGCCGGTTGGGTGAAAATCAACGCGCGGACAATCCGCGCTCGCGCCTCGATGTCATTCGCGATGCCACCCTGGAAGTGCGCGGGCCAGTGGTCTATGCGACCTTCGTTGTCATCGCCGTATTTTTGCCCGAGCTTTTCGCCACCAGCGTGCAGGGGCATTTTGTCGGCCCCCTCGCGCTTGCTTTCATCCTGGCGGTGCTGGCGTCGCTGATCGTGGCCCTGACGGCCGGGCCGGCACTGTCTGCCTTGTTGCTCAAGCCGCGTGATGCGCATGCCGATTTCGGTTGGATTCAAGCACTGAAAAAATGGCAGAGCCGGTCTATCGGCTTTGTCTATCGCTATTTTCGTCCCACCATCGCGGTTCTGGCACTCATGACCTTCGCGGCGGCGGCGGCGCTGCCCTTTCTTCCCTCCAGTTTCATGCCGGACTTCAAGGAAAATCACTTCGTCGTGGCGGTCGGCGCATCGACGCCCGGCGCCTCGCTGGAGGAAATGCGCGCCGTCGGCAAACGCATCACCGATGAAATGCTGGCGCTGCCCTATGTCGCCACCGTCTCCCAGCAGATCGGCCGGGCGGAATTGGGTGAAGACACCAGCGGTCCGCACCACAGCGAATTTCAAGTCGAGCTCAAACCCGGCACTTCTATCGATCAGTCGGAAGCGGAAGACGCGTTGCGCCAGATCCTGGCGCATTATCCCGGCGTCCAGACGGAGGTCGTCACGTTCCTCAGCGACCGCATCAGCGAAAGTCTCACCGGCGATACCGGCGACGTCTCGGTCAAGGTTTTTGGCGAACAATTGGATTCATTGGATGCCACCGCGCGTGAGATCAATGCGGCACTTTCCGGCACACCGGGAATCGCCGATCTGCAATTCAAGCTGCAGAGCGGCACGCCCACCCTCGCCATTCAACTAAAGCCGGAAGGCCTGGCCGCCAGCGGTCTCAAGGCCGGCGATGTCCTCGATACGCTGCAAAGCGATTTCGCGGGCGCCACGGTCGGGCAAACCTATGCCGGTATTCGCGCCGTCGATGTGGTGATGCTGCTGCCGCCCGGCCAGCGCAATCGGCCGGAGACGATGGCGAATGTGATGATATCCGGGCCGCTCGGCCCGATTCCGCTCAGCCAGGTGGCCCGCACCGTCCCGACCCAGTCCCGCGCCTCGATCTCCCATGACGGCGGCCAGCGCTTCGACGCCATCACCTTCAATGTCGTAGGCCGGTCGCTGCAATCCACCGTCAATGACGCCAAGGCGCGGGTCGCCACCTTGAAATTGCCGCCCGGCATCTTCGTGGAATTCAGCGGCGCCGCCCAGGCGCAGCAGGCCGCCCAGCTACAGATGATATTATTCACGGGCCTGGCGTTGGCGTTGATCGGCCTGATCCTGTTTCTCAGCTTTCAATGGCGAGCACACCCCTGGCTGGTGCTGGTCAATCTGCCTTTCAGCCTGATCGGCAGTGTCGCCGCCATCGCGTTTACCGGTGGCGGTCTTTCGCTGGGCGCAATGGTGGGCCTGGTCACTGTGTTTGGCGTTAGTGCGCGCAACACCATCCTGCTTCTGTCGCATTACGAACATCTGGTGGAGATCGAAGGCGCCCAATGGAATCCTGGCATCGTTCTTCGCGGCGCGCAGGAACGATTGGTCCCCATTCTGATGACGGCAGCTGTGACGGCACTGGGCCTTTTGCCTCTGGCGCTGGGCATTAATCGCCCGGGCCAGGAGATCGAAGGGCCGATGGCGATTACGGTTCTGGGCGGGCTAATTTCATCCACCTTGCTCAATCTGGTGGTGCTGCCGGCCCTGGCGGAACGCTTTGGCGGCCCGCGGAAAGCCGCACCATGAAACGATTGGCTTCAACAGCGGTCGCCGCGCTTTTGCTGTATGGCTGTGAAAGCACGCCGGTTCCGCTACTGCCTCCCGGCGATGTCCCATCCGCATTCGAACAAAGCGGCACCGCAAACGCGCCGGTATGGCCATCGCAAGACTGGTGGCAAGGCTTTGGCGATCCGCAATTGACGGCGCTGATGGACCAAGCGCGCACCGGCAATCTCGATATCGCGCAGGCCACGGCCCGGCTCCGGCAGGCCGACGCCCGCGCCCGGCAGGCAGGTGCGGCACTGCTGCCAAGCCTGGGGCTGAATGCCAACGTCAACACGCTTTACGGCCAGACCGGCGGCACTTCGCAGCGCGAAACCGATTATGGCGCCGCATTGGGAGCCAGCTATGAGTTGGATTTCTGGGGCAAGAACCGCGATACCGCCGATTCCGCCGGTTTCGCGCGCGACGCCAGCGCCGCCGAACGCGCAACCGTGGCGCTCACGGTCACATCAAGCGTCGCCAGCACCTATTTCCAGCTTCTTGCCTTGCGCGAAAGGCTGGCGGTTGCAAAGGCGAACCTCAAATCTTCGGAAGAAATTCTCGGCATCGTACAACGGCGCGTGAAAGCAGGATATGCCGCAAATTCTGAGCTGACACAGCAAATGGCGGCTATTGCAGCGGACAAAGCAGGCCTGCCCGCCCTGGAACAACAGGAGCTGGAAGCGCGAACGGCGCTGGCGATGTTGCTAGGAGAGCCGCCGGAAGACTTTGCCGTTGCCGGTGAAAATCTGAATGCATTGAATGCGCCCGCCGTGCGACCGGGCCTGACATCGGATCTGTTGAAACGCCGCCCCGATATCGCGGGCGCGGAAGCCAATCTCAAAGCAGCGCATGCCGACCTGGCGGCGGCACGCGTCGCCTTCCTTCCCGATATCACCCTCACGGCCAATGGCGGCCTGGCCTATCCGGCGCTTGCCGCCGCAATCGATACCTTGCCCGGCACTGGTCTAGCCGCCAATGCAGCAGCATCATTGGCCCAGGTGATTTTCGACGGCGGAAAGCTGCGCGCCAAGACCGATGAAACAAAAGCGCGCGAAGACGAATTGCTGGCGGCCTATCGGGCCGCGGTCATCGCCGCTTTTTCCGATGTCGAAAACGCATTGGGCGGCCTGCAACATCTCTCCACGCAGGAAGACGCGCTCAAAGATCAAGTAGTCCAGGACGAAAAGGTTCTCCGCGCGGCACAGCGCAAATATCTGGCCGGCTATACCGATTTTCTGGCCGTCATCGATGCCGAACGGACGCTCTACACTGCCCGCGACCAATATTCCGACATTCGCCGCGCCCGCCTGGTCGCCACAGTCGCGCTTTTCAAGGCCCTTGGCGGCGGATGGACCGCGTCCGCACAACTCTAGTGCGCCACCCTTGCCATCTGGCGGTCGTCAGACGCCATCATCGCATCGGACTAAACGCTGCTAACCCGTCGCGGCCCAAGGCGAACGTCAGATTGATCTGGATTCAAGTTGAGCCATACCGGCGAAAAGCGCACGTCTGACCATGCCCGCTTCAACTCAGAATGATCATAGGGTGAGCATTACCCTTACTTGTAAGCTTCCAACGTCCTGCCTTTGGTTTCGGGCAAAAGGAATGCGGCAATGGCCATGATGGAATATGCAAAAATGGAGAGCGCACCGATGGCGATGCCAAGCCCGCCAAGGCCATGCTCCAGCCCTCCAACCATCCAAGGAAAGGCAGCTCCGACCGCGCGGCCTGCGTTGTAGCAAAAACCCTGTCCCGAACCGCGTATCCGGCTGGGAAATATCTCTGTAAGAAACGGCCCCATTCCGCTGAATATGCCCGCAGAGAAAAAGCCCAATGGAAATCCCAACACAAGCATGAAGGAATCCGTGATCGGGACCAATGTGTAGAATATGACCGTGATGGCGGACAGAACGGCAAACAAGATAAAATTCAATCGCCGCCCAATGCCATCGGCCAGATACGCGCTTACCAGATATCCCAAGAATGAAGCGACGATGATTACGGCCAGATAACCGCTCGACCCCATGACCGAAATATGCCTCTCGGTTCGCAGAAAAGTCGGCAAAAATGTCGTGATGGCATAGTAGCCGCCCTGCGCTCCGGTCGCCAGCAGCGAAGCCAGGATTGTGGTCTTGATCATGTCCGGCGCAAAAATGGCCCAGATGCCGTTGCCACCTTTTTTTTCCGCGATTTTGCGCGTTTCGAGAAAGACTTTGGGTTCTTCAACATAGCGTTGAATCAGAAACACGAAAAGCGCGGGCAATAAGCCTACAAAGAACATGGCGCGCCACGCGATTTCGGCCGGCAAGGCGGTAGTGAAAATAGTTGCCGCCAATGCTGCTCCGCCCCACCCTATGGCGTATCCTGCCTGTACAGTGCCAACGGCTTTTCCTCTATGTCGCGCCGCTATCACCTCTCCCATCAAAACGGCGCCCGCCGTCCACTCGCCGCCAAATCCGATTCCTTGCGCGGCGCGTATGATGATAAGTTGAGTCAGATTCTGGGCAAATCCACTGAGCGCGGTAAACACGGCAAACCAGATCACCGTGATCTGCAAGACGCGCACGCGTCCGATGCGATCCGACAAGAGCCCCGTAAACCAGCCACCGAACGCCGAAGTAAACAGAGCCCAAAACGCCGCTTGACCGATATCCGTCGTGGAAACATGCCAGACCGAAATCAGCAGAGGGGCCGCAAAACTATAAATTTGCACATCGAGAGCGTCTAACGCCCAACCGCCGAAGCAAGCGAGGAATGTTCGCCGCCCCACAGTATCGAGCTCAAAGTACCATTTGAACATCGTCGCTCCCGGGCGATTGACCGCCAGATTTAAATTGGAAATCGATATAATCGCGCCGGGTTATCCCGGAGAATGAGACGTCGCGTTGCCTCATCCGGCGCCCAATCCGCAAGAAGGCTCAACAGATCTCCGTCATTGGCCATATACCCTTCGATCGCCACATGTGGCCAATCAGACCCCCAGACCATTCTTTCCGGGTTGGCTGCGATCAGCGCATGAGCAAACGGTGTTGTGTCGTTATAGGGCGGGCCGTTCACCGAAATTCTGTTGGCGCCGCTCAGTTTGACCCAGCACCGCCCGGATTCCACCAACTTCAGCAAGCCGCGAAATCCCGGATGGTTGACGCCAGAACTGACCGGCATATGCCCCATATGATCGATCACGATATCGACCGGCAGCCGGTGTAGGCGCGGTGCCAAATCCGGTAAGTCGCGAGCGTCAAGCAGGAACTGCAAATGCCACCCGCGCGGTGCGATGCGCTGCGCCAGCGCCTCGATCTGATCCAATGATACGCCGCCGCGAAACAGCACGTTCAACCGAAGACCGACGACACCTGCAGCCGATAATTGATCGAGCTCGGCATCGGAGATATCTGCATCAACCACCGCCACCCCGCGCAATTTGTCCGGGCTACCCTCCAGGGCGTCCAAAAGGCAGCGATTGTCCGTACCGAATACACTCGGCTGCACCAAAACCCCTCTTTCCAGCCCGAGCGAATCCAGCAGATGTCTATAAGCCGGCAATGGCGCCGTCGGCGGCGTGTAGCTTCGCTCCTTTTTAAGGGGAAAGCGGGTCAAGGGGCCTATAACATGCGCGTGGCAATCACACGCGTTTGGTGGCGGCGTAAATGCGGGGCGCCGGGGATCGGAATCGGGCCCTTGGCAAGATGGCGCTTCGGTAGATGGATCGTTTTCATTTACTGCAGAATGTTGGGTCATCGCTTGGCTTGAAATGAGTTGAAAATAGCAAAGGATGCCGCGACCGGAGTCGCAGCATCCCTTCGCAATTAGAAATTGGCGCGCACGCCCACCCGGAAATAGCGGCCCAATCCGTCGTAGATCGTCAACCGGGAGGGCGGCGTATAGGGCGCACTGCTGCTTGTGTAGATGCTCGGAATCCAAGGCGGCGGCGTATTGAGGACATTATCGACCGCGTAGAATAATTGAAGCGATTTTGACATATCATACGAACCTCGAAGGTCGAGATAAGCCACCCATGGAATTGAGTTGTCGTCGATATAGCCAGGCGCATATGCGTTGCTATAGACAGCCGAGCCAAAGAAGCGCGACTGAATGGTTTGTGAGAAAGGTCCGTAGCGGAAATCGGCTGTAACTGTGCCACGCAACTTGGGTTCACCGCCGCCGATAATGTCGTATCCTACCGAACCGGCATTATCCAAAACGACATTATTGCTCGTACTTGTGGATTCGTCGGTATAGCTGGCTACGCCGTGCAATCCGAGCGAGCCGCCCCACAGATCGGTGGTGTAATCCATCTCGACATCTAGCCCGGACGACGTCGCTTGCGATGTATTGACAGGCAACGAGTCAACTTCCGTCACGATGCCCGCTGCGTTGCGGATAACGTATTGGCAATAAATCGTTTGGCCCGCCGTACATGCGGTCAGCGCATTCGGCGTCGTCCCAATCGCGCTCTTTATATTGATTGAGTACCAATCGACGGACATGTTGAACCCCGGGAGCCAATTGGGGGTTAAAACAACGCCTCCCGAAAACGTCGTTGCCTTTTCCGGAACCAAGTCCGGATTGCCTTTTGTCGTGAAAAGAATATTCGGGGAAGTGCCGGTCACCGGATCGAATTGCGCCCGCGTACCAGAGGAAGCCGCTGTGAAAAGCTCACTCAGGGTTGGCGCCCGGATGTCGTAAGACCAGGTGCCGCGCAAACGATATTCGTCGGTGATCTGATCCGTCAGCCCCAGCTTCCAGGTTTCGACCATGCCGCTAGTCGAATAGCTGGTGACGCGGCCTGCCGCATTGAAATCGACCGAATCCGACCAAGACTGGTTTTTGGCCAAAGGCACAATGGTCTCGGCAAAACCTTCCCACACCTCGACCGCGCCGGAAAATGGCTGGTTGTTTCCTGCATAATATTGGCGGGTGTAGGAAAGAGCATCCGAGGTCGAGACGGCCGCTTCACTGCGCCAGTCCATGCCGCCGGCCAATGAGACGGCGCCGGCCCAATCGGAGAATGGCTCGCCCTGCACCGAAATTTGCGCCGAATCCTGGCGATTGAAATAGCGGGTCCAAGCTGGAGGAGTGACGTATGCCCGGGCCGCGGCGGACGCGGCATGAACACCGAAAAGATTCAGTGGCGCGCAGCCGTTGGTCGGGTTGGTGAGGGTTGAGCGGCAAACAATCGTCCCTGCAGGAATGCCAGCACTATTGCCCTGCGGCGCCGATACCGGATCCGATGCCAAATCCAGATAAGGATGATAGGGATCGTTGAACCAATTCGCGATCGAGTGAACTTCACCGTGACCGTAGTAGGCGCTCCAGGCCCAGTCGCCCACCGCCCCATCCAATCCGACCGAGAAGCGCTCCAAATTCTTGGAGCCCGTATAAAGCGTTGAGTCGAACCCCTTATCCAGGAAACCAAGGTTTCCTTCTGTGGTTCCAAAATTGAAATTCGTGATATTCGCCGCTTTCATCGCCGCGACTGTCTGAGCGGGAAGATAGGGGTTATCGATTTTTATATTGATGTTGTTGTAGTGCGCGTCGGGAAACGCCGAATTAAAGCCTCCGTCGCCTCCGAAATCGACATCGGCATGAATCTTGAGGTTGCTCGCCAACTGATAGCTGGCTCTGGCGAAGACGTTATACGAGTGTTGCGGTTGGGCCAGTTCGGCATTGTCTTGCCCAAATGTTTCGGCGTTGCCGCCATAGGCCAGAACACCTGCCACAGTTCCCGCATTGAACAAGCTCGGAACGGCATTGGGGCCCGAGAATTGCGTGTTTTTGAGGGGCCCGGCAGTTATCAACCCGCCTTCGGTTGCCTGCGCGACACCAACATGGCCGACATGGATCAGGAAAGGCTGACCGTTGGTCGCTGTATAAGCAGGATTGGGTACAATCGCCGAAGAACCATGGACGCCGGTATACCATTCACGATTCTTGTCATAAACCTGCTGCGGACTGTCCAGATACGAAGCACTCGCGATTATATGCCCCTTCTCGCCGTCAAAACTCGTTCCGGCGGAGATATCAGCCTTGTAATTCTCGTAATCGGTTTTCCATGTGTTTCCGTATTGTACGGTTCCTTTCACACCAACAAAATCGGTATCCAGAATCATGTTCACCACACCGGCGACCGCATCGGAGCCATAAGCCGCGGAAGCGCCGCCGGTCACGACATCGACCCGCTTTATCAAGGCGCTTGGCAGCGTGTTGAGATCGATGGTGTTGGTCGTACTGAATGGTACGACACGTTGCCCATTCAGCAGAACTAGCGTGCGGCTTGAGCCAAGATTGCGAAGATTGAGACTGCTCGTGCCGGCACTGGTGCCGCCGAATCCACCACCCACCGGGGTATTACCCGGAATGCCGAACTGCGGCATGATATTCAGAGCATCGGCAATATTCACCGGTGCTTGTTTCGCCAAATCGTCGGCACTCATCACCGACACCGGCGTCGGTGCGGAAAAGCCCGGCCGCGCGATCAGAGAGCCGGTTACGACTACCGTCTCTGTGCTTTCGGTATTTCCCTCTGCGGTCTGCGCCTGAGCCCATGTGGAACTTATTGCCAGTACCGAAACCGCCAGCATGTAGGATTTCTTCATTTTCTCTCCCCATATCCCGGCAATACGCACCGGACAGAATGTGACTCTCCAGCACGCCAACCCAACGGCTTGGCGCATACGCGGCATTGATGCTTCTTCTCTATTTCGGTGAGATCGAACCGTTCAGATCGCAGATGTCCTGACCCATCTTTGGCCGGTCGTATACGATATGGTTCCCCTGGATCTGCCAGCCCTGCGCATTACGTTTGAATTTGACCAAATATATGCCGCCCCCGTTTCCACCGCCGCCATTGGCGCTCGGCGGACGCGGATTGTTTGAGTAACTGAAATACGGGGCGATCATTGCGGCCTCATCGCCCCTGACCTTGATCATGGGCGTGGTCACCTTGTGCGACGCCCGCGGAAAAGTCAGCGGCGGGGCGTTTTTGGTCTCCAAATTTATGAACTGCGCGATTTGCGCCCGGCCACGCAGCACACACCCTTGAGCGCCAACACCTGAATTCGGGATGAAGGTGCCTTCCTGATTGAGCTCCTGATCGAACACGCCGTCGGGAGCGAAGAGCGAGGCAAACCGCTCGCCATCATGTGTGTCGTGATAGAAAACATAGAGGGCCCACACTTGCTCGATCGCGATTACGTCCGCCGGCGATCCACCAGTGAGTTGGTTTGGGTTGAAATAGGGAAACTTTATGCCCGGCAGAAGGATGGGACCGCCGGGAACGAATTCTACGATGTCCTTCGCTTCCGCCAAGACCGGCGCATACGAAGCGGAGAGGAGCCCTAAGACCGCAATTATCGCGATGAGAAATTGCCTCATACATATCCTCCCTTTGCATTATGGAAATCGGCGCGCTGCGGCAGACGTGAAACGCCGGCGGCGCGAGGTTCATGGCGGAAATCCCAATTCAGCCTGCCTGCTGGGACCGATATGTCGGGGATGACGAAAACGCCCTGCCGATCGGCAACCGACCGCTGCGGCACAGCCGGCAGGTGCAACTTCGCGATAGCGGCGCGCAATAAACGCTTCATATCTGCCCTCCCCGAGCAATGCCTATGAAACTCTGTCTTGGCACTTGCCGCTCTTCGGCGGCGTTTGCGCTTTTCTATGCGCGGTTTTCGACGTCGTCAAGCGTTTGAAATAGCTCAATACACAAATTGACCTAATTCAATAGTGAGCATTCAGGTCAATCTACGAGAATAAATGGAGCAATTTGCCGGAATTTCCGGGAAGATTTGCATGACTAATGCGCCCACTCCGATTGAAAAGATCACCACATCAAAAAATCTTTGGATTGATATGGTGCAATGCAACAGAAGATTGCTATAGGCCCATGTCATTGCTATAGCCGTTCTCATGGATACAGCTGAAGAAAAGCGCGCAACCGCGGCTGGTTGGCTGCCCAAAGCACTCGGAGCCGTGAAGGGCGCCAGGTACCTCGCTGTCGTTGACGCTTTGGAAGCCGATATTCTGTCCGGCCGTATGCAACCTGGCGCACGCCTCCTTCCACAACGCGATATGGCCGCAAGTCTCGGTCTATCCGTTGGCACCATCGCCAAGGCATTCGCCGAAGCCACCCGGCGCGGCTTGATATCCGCCGAAGTCGGGCGCGGCTCATTCGTGATCGACAGAGGTACGACAGCCCAAGACCATTGGTCCGGTCCGATTGACCTAACGCTCAATGTGTCCCCCCCCGTGGGTGAGGCAGAATTGGTCTCGACCGCGCTGGCAGCACTCGCCAGCGAAGGAGACCTCAACAGACTGTTGGGCTACTTGCCTCATCCTGGCCTGCCCGAGCATCGCGCCGCGGCGGCACGGTGGCTTACGACACAAGGAATCGAAGCGCCAATTGACCGCATAGCGTTGTGCAACGGCGCACAGCACGCGATATCCATTGCCATGGCGATCGCGGCTCGCCCAGGTGATGTCGTTTTAACCGAAGCGGTCACCTATGCAGGTATTTCGGCATTGGCAGAAATCGCGGGCTATCGCTTGCACGGTGTCGCCATGGACAAAGAAGGGGTGCAGCCGGAAGCACTGGAAGCTGCCCTTCAGAAAACGCGCGCGCGCGTTTTCTATTGTATGCCGCGATTGCAAACACCGACTGGCGTAACAATGTCGGCCGCGCGCCGCGAGGCGATTGCCGGCATTGTGCGAAAGTACGATGCCTTCGTTGTGGAAGACGATATTTATTCCTTCCTGAGTTCGCCGGACATAACGCCTTTAACCTGCCTGCTGCCCGAGCGAGGGTTTCACGTCAGCAGTTTTGCGAAATGCGCCGGACCGGGGCTTCGAATTGGAGCGCTGGTGATGCCGGATTGGGCGACGGATCGAGCAAAAATGGCACTCCGCGCCGAAGGCTGGATGGCCAATCCGATTATGGCTGCTGTAGTCGCCCGCATGATCGGCGATGGGTCGATGGCCGAGCTAGCGAATCGTAAGCGCATGGCTGCGGCCCAGCGCTGGTCGCTGGCACGCGGCATTTTGGGCGACAAATTTGTGCCTGATATTCAGCCTATGTTTCATCTGTGGTTGCCATTGGGTTTTCCGGCCGTTGAGCTGATTACGGCGGCAGCGATGCGAGGCGTAGTGTTGGCGTCACCGACCTTGTCGGAAGGCGATGCCCCCCCGCTCGGCGTGCGCCTATGCTTGGGCGCTCCAGAGCAAATTGACGATCTGGCGCGCGCACTTAAGATCATCGCGATCGCATTGGAAGATTCAGGGCGCCATAATTTTATCTAGCGCTCGCTCAGGAATTATTCACTGACAATCGGTTCTGGCTTTGGGAATACCCATTCGGGCAACGCGCGCGCCGCCCCATGCGGCAAGAGCACGGCATTTCTCCAATTCGCTCCACGTTCATAAGAACCGGCTTGCGCCAACGTCAGGCAAGTAGCTTTCGATACTGAATGAAACCCGAGCGAGCGGCGATGCGGTCGTAAAGCTGCATGGCGTCGTGGTTGGATTCACGCGTCAGCCAGTGCACACGAACGGCCCCACGGCGCTGGGCATCGGCGTAGACATATTCAATGAGCGCACGGCCGACGCCGCCGCCACGCGCATCGTCCGCAACGAACAGATCCTGAAGATAGCAGGAATCGCCCGCCGTCCAGGTCGATCGGTGGTAGATCGAATGCACCAACCCCAATGCTCGCGCGCCCATCATGGCAATCGCCGCATGCATCGGCTCGGCCGGATCCAGGAAGCGCGCCCAGGTCTCGAGCGTCACGGATTCGGGAATATCCACTTCGTAAAATCGCTGATAGCCTTTCCACAGCGGAAGCCAGATATCAAAATCGTTCTTATCGATGGCTTTGATCTCGAGCTGTTGCACGGAATACTCCTGAAATGACGGGATATGGGTCGCGAAACTGAGATGTACTGGCGCTCCGGGCCCCTTCTAAACCGCCGTCACCTGCAATCCGCGCTGCACTCCCGGGCGGGCAAGGCCGCGCTCCAGCCACGCCTGTACCCGTAAGAAGCGGTCGAACCCGACAAGCGTGCGCGCTTCGTAAAAGCCGATCAGATTGCGCACCCAGCCGAGCAGAGAAATATCGGCGATGCTGTAGTCCGCACCCATCACCCAATCGCGGCCGGCGAGCCGATCGTCCAGAACACCGAGCAGCCGCACCGACTCGGCGACATAACGTTCAAGCGGGCGCTTGTCCTCATACGTCTTGCCCGCGAATTTGTTGAAAAAACCGACCTGCCCGAACATCGGCCCCACGCCACCCATTTGCCACATCACCCACTGGATCGCTTCGTAACGGGTGTTTGGGTCGGTGGAAATCAACTGCCCCGTTTTGTCGGCGAGGTAGAGGAGGATGGCGCCCGATTCGAACAAAGCGAGCGGCGTGCCGCTCGGCCCATTGGGGTCAAGAATGGCGGGAATCTTGCCGTTGGGATTGAGCGCGAGAAAGGCAGGATCGTGGCTTTCATTCGCCATGATGTCGATCCGGTGGGGCTCGTAAGCCAGACCCGTCTCCTCAAGCATAATACCGATCTTCACGCCATTTGGGGTCGGAGCGGAAAAAAGCTGCAGCCGATCGCGATGTTGCGCCGGCCAGCGTGCGAAAATCGGATGATCGAGCGTCACATTCTTTCTCCGGTGGTGCAGGTCACGCCGGCCCACATGCCGGGCCGATAGCAGGAAACGATACAAAAGGGTGCACGCGCCCCTTCGATGTCAAGCCCTTACCATTGGTTCCGCAGCTTTGCCGGCATTGAGGATGACAGCCTCACCGGGGGTCACGCCTCATCACGACGTTGAGAAAGAACCGCTTCCGCGCGCAAATATCAGGCGGGCTTTCGCACGGCCGTCCCTTGATTGTTGTCGATGATGTACCGCCAGAATCCATCGGCACCGCGGCGCACGATATCGCTTGCCGTACCTCCCAGGCGCACATCCTTTCCATCGGCGCCCTTACCTTCAATCCACCAATCGCACACGATTTCTGCGGTATCGCCCCCAACAAATACGTTGCGCACATCCGCCTTCAGGGGCAAGCCAAGACTCATATCGCGCAAGAATTGGGCACGAAATTCGCTGCGGTCCGTAATGGTCCGCCCGTCATTCGCGACGAACACCGCCTCCGGCGCGTACAAGGCCATCATCTCGTCGATGTTCCGCGAATTGAACCGATCGATCAATGACGGGATAACGTCTTCGGGCCTTGTCGGGAGAGGGAACGAGTCGGACATAACTAGCCTCCAGTTAAACTTGGTAAAATGATCATGCGGCGATGTGGAAAGCCACAGCCTGAATATCAGCGGAAAGCCTAACCGATGCTCGGCGGCGAAGATCTACCGGGCCAGGACTGGATAGCCGCTTGTATAGATCCAATCCGATTTCTGCGCCGGTCCATGACAGGACTGGCAGTCAGTCTTGTAGTCGGTGGATGTGGTCTTCCGCATGTTGTTGGCATCGAACCAAGACCAGCCCCAGCCATCGCCCCAAAGCTTGTTACCCGGGAATCGACCGACCTTGTCCTTCACCATAACGAACCAACCGGCGCGGGCGCCGGCGCTGCTCACAGTGCCGGTCGTCATGGCGTTGGTGGCCGTATTGAACACCTCCTTCACAAGAACGGTGCCGTCCGGAAAGCGCCCGTCCTTGCGATATGCCGCGATGCTGCCGGGCGATGCATAGACTATATGCAACTGCTTGGAGCCCGGACCTTCATCTTTCGCCACCGCCCATGCGCCTAAGACTTCATAAGCGGTTCGGTAATCGGACGGCACGTGCAGATTTCCCTTATTGTCCACGACGGCGGCAGCTTGCCCGCCATACTGTGAGCGCGTGTCCAACCCGTATGCGGCGACGGCACCGATCACGGATAACATTGTCAGGGCGATGCTCAAAATGCCGGTCATCTTCATGATTACGCCCTCAGCGCCGGCAAGCCGCACGCGATAGATTTGCGGAAATTCTATCCGTTGATCGCAGGGCGGGAGGAAATCTTCCAATAGCCGGTATGTATGGTTTCCATAGCCGCTGGGAATAGTGCGCCGCGAACCGCGATGCCACAACAACCGCGACGCCGCTCAAAAGTATAAGCGCAGCATACTGGACACTGGCGGACCGAACGCCCATCTTTCCCCGGCATGCACGGAAGGAAGAGGCCATGGCAACCTACACCAAGACAGAGGAAGCGATCGCCAAGCTGTCGCCGGAAGAATACCGGGTTACACAACATAGTGGGACCGAGCATCCCGGAAGCGGCGCGCTTCTTCACAATGAGAAGCCCGGCATATACGTCGATATCGTCTCGGGCGAGCCGCTGTTCGCATCATCAGACAAATACGATGCGGGCTGCGGGTGGCCAAGCTTTACCAAGCCGATCGAACCTTCGAACGTAAACCAGCTTCGCGACGCCAGCCACGGAATGATCCGAACAGAAGTACGTTCGGCGCATGGTGACAGCCATCTCGGACACGTTTTTCCGGACGGGCCGAGCGATCGCGGCGGTCTACGGTACTGCATCAATTCCGCCTCGCTGCGTTTCGTGCCTCGTGACGAGATGCTCTCACAAGGCTATGGCGAATATCTCGATCAGGTGGAGGGCGCGTAATGACGGTGCATTGCCCTTCCATGCCTGAATAACGTCGCAGGGATTTCTGGTTGCAGTGCCGAACTTGGCAATACCGGGCGCGGGACCATGGAGGGATTGGAATGAGCGAATTCAAACCTGGAGACTATATTTCCGACAATCGTGCGGGCCAGTCCTTTCACGCCGTGGTGCTGGCGAAGCAGCAATCCGGAGAGCTGGCACTTTTATGGATTCCCGAGCATGGGTGCCGGATTGTGCCCCAAACAGAAGCGCAAAATTTCGAACACAGCGCCGTCCCGGATGCTCGCTGGGTTGAGGTCTATGGGAAAGACAATGAGGAACCGGTCTTTGCCGCTTATTTGCCGACTTTTCAGGCAGCTTTGGGCGTGCTGAAATGGTTTACCGATCAGAAAGCCGGTTTCAAAGTCGATATCTTCACCGCCAACGATTATGAAGACCAATTGATCGACGAATTCCTCAATCCCGAGCGTGCACGCGGCTATTGATCGGCCCGCACGGTTTCACCCATTCTCAGTCCGCTGTCGGCGGCGCGCGATCCAGTTCGATTTCTTCGCCGGCCCCGAGAACGCGATAGTTGAGGCTGCGGCGGCGAGCTTCTTTTTCAAACTCCTGGATTGCGTTTGGTTGCTCTTCGAACCTCCCCGGATCGGCGGGCTGTCCATAATGAGTCGGGATTACAAGCTGCGCACAAAGCACATCCGCGGCAGCGGCAGCTTGCGCCGCCGTCATCACCGCCGGGACATGGGTTGCACTGACTCCCGGCAGGTCAACCAGCGCACCGCTGATGGGGACCAGCGCCACGGTAAGCGGCCCATAATCCGTGGCCCATTTATACCAATAGCCATGCCACAGCGTTTCGCCGCAGTGAATGATACGGATATCATCGAGTTCGACGAGGAAAGATATGCGTACTTCTCCCAGACCATCCACGGCGGGAAGAGCGGTTATACCAAATGGGCCAAGCGCGGTGCTTTGATACCTGTCCAAACCATGCGCTTTGAAACCATCCCTCCGAATCTTTGCTTCCGATTCCCGGGCGCATATGACGATCCCGTCCGGCTTCAAGATCTTACGGATGACTTCAGAATCGTAACGGTCGCCGCGCATATTGGTTATGAGAATAGCGTCGGCCGCGATAGTTTCTCTGACTCCCCAATGCACGATTTTTGGTGCCGCCTCATTCGCATCCAGCCCTCTTGCCGGCGGGTCAATTGCAAGCGTGAAGTCATTCGTCTCGAGAAAAAGCCCGGCCCAGGACAGTCTTTGAATACTCAGAAATTCCTCAAACTTGCGCGTGGCCATTGTGGCCCTCCTTCTTGTGAACCGCCGGCATGGTCGACGGCGATTTCCAGACTTGGCCGATACGGGCGCCGATGCGTTCTGCGATACGCTCGGCGCTTGTGCTTATGCGGAAGAGGCCAGGATTTCTCGAAAGCGCTGGCGTGCGGCAGCCCGAAATTGGGAGGGATCGCTGCCTAGGCTCTTTTGGAAGGCTCGGAAGAAACTGCTGCGGCTCGCATAGCCGCAAGCCCCGGCTATCTGATCGATAGAGAGCGTATCCGCTTCCAGAAGCGTGGCCGCGTGGCGCATGCGGAGCTGGCGCAGAATTGCCATCGGAGAAGCGCCAAATGCCTCCCGGAACCGAACCATGAAAGCGGAGCGACTGAGGCCAGAGGTATGGCATAGGGTCAGCACAGTATGCGGCGATCCCGGTCTGGCAACCATGTCGGCAAAAGCGCGCGCGATCTGGGGGTCCTTGAGAATCGAGAAGCGCTCGACCCACAAATTCTGCGAGACCAACGAGCGGCGCAATACACTCACGAGCACCTGTTTCATCAACGCCGCCGACATGGCGCCGCTCCCGACTTCTTGGGAGATCAACTCGGCGACGGCGTCCTTCAGCTTTTGATCCAAGCGATCTTTGGCGGCGAATGATTCCACGATTGGACCGTTCATACGATCAAAGAGATCGATCGACGATCCGTAGGACGCCTTGAAGTAGCCGCAGATCAAAACGATTTCGGGGCGATTGGAATCACCGGCCACGTAGCGTTGCAGTGTGGTGGCCGGATGGAATTGCGGCTTGTAATCGACATGATTCAGATCCGTAAATCGCCCTCGACTGTCCGCCGCCTCGAGTCGAAACGCGTGCCCGGGCGGCAGGATCACCAAAGTATGCGGCCTGAGTTCGATCGGCGGCATCTCGCTGACGACCAGTCGCCCGGATCCGGCCAGATTGTAGTGCATGCCCGGCGTATCGGCGGCAGCAAGTTGTAGCCTGTTGCCGCTGCTGATCAGACATTCCGTAAGCCGAAGATAGGTAACGTCTAACGTCGCCATGAGACGGTCGAGCTCTGGCGGCGCGATGCGGGCAATCGGATTCTGAGTCAAAATCGTCTTCTTGGATTCGTTCATCACCCCAAGACCTCGACTTCCAGCATTTTAGAGCTTTCGGGGTGAAGTTTCCAGCAACCCGCCTGCCGGCATCGCCGCGATAGGCTCGATTTCGGCAAAACTCTCTGCTTTCGCTCTAATCTATTTCGACCGGCGGAAAATATTGCGGCGCCTCTCTGCGATCGCGCATGCCATAGTCGCGTATGACACGCACGCGGCGGGTTCGCGCATCCCCGGGAAGCTCTACCAATAAATCTTCATATTGGAGCGCCGCCCCTTCGTCCTTGAAGGACATCACAAGAATCAGATCGCCAGGCGTGAGCACGGCCTCGAAAATATCCCAGGACGTCATATCCGCCGCGTAAGGATCCAAGCCAATATATTCCGCGCAAGCCGCCGGATTGCTCGTCCCGTCATACGCGAGCGGCCGCTTGGCCTGGATCAAGGTGATGGCGCTGCCTTCACCAACCTCCGTCAAATCGAACCTTTGTTCGTACGGTTCGCGGCCGGACGGAAGTTGAGAATCGGCCACAAGCTGGCCGACCCGCAGGTGATAATCTTCAAAAATTGCGCTTCGCCCGAGCGCCTGAGCTTCATGGTGCTTGGCAGCGGTGCGCCAACGAACCAAAGCCTTTTCGTCTTTCCAGCTCGACACCGAAAGCACCCAGCCTTCACGGGTCAGACTTTTGTAGCGGACATTGTCAATGAAGCCCTCAATATGTTCGAGCTCGACGCGCAATATCTCGGCATTGTCGAGATAATCATCAATTTTTCCCGCACACGGCTTCACTTCGAACACGACTGAAAACATGGGCCTCTCTCCTAGGGCGATCGATTACGGTGGCGATCTATAGGTATCGGCAGGGCGCGGCATGCACAAAATGGCGAAGGGCGCCTCGAATATGCCAGAGCGCCGCTCCGCGCGAAATGAACCCCAATGGCGCTATGGCCCGCCAAGCTCCCATCTGAACTCTATGGGCATTTCGATTTCGTGAGAAAGACTCTTGTGCACCAGACACGAGAATGCCGTTGCCTCCAGCACTTTCTTGTGACGATCAGATATTGGGCAGGCAACTCGAACAGTCGTCATAAGACGGCCAATCCGGCGGGGCGCGATAGCCATTTCTTTATCGACTTGGGCGGTCGCACCTGCAAGGTCGATCCCAATCGATTTCGCCTTGATGGCCATGGTCGTGATGATGCAGGTTCCGAGAGCTGCCGCGACCAGATCGGTCGGTGAGAATGATTGCCCCTTACCCGTACCCCCGGCTGGATTATCGGTAACCAATTCGCCGCCGGATGGCTCGTGAATCGCCCGGCAGCGGAATTCGCCCTCATACCGAATGTTGATCGTCACCATCCATCGCTCCTTCGGCTGCAATTTGAGAAGCTCGATCCTCGGCGAGGTCCGGCAAGATCGCGGCAGCTGCCCGCGGACTGACCAATTCACATCCGGTCCTCGGCTGGCTCGCCTGCATCGGGCGCACCGATTATCACTGCCGGCCAGATTTGGACTCCAGAAAGCGTGTCCGTTCGTCCAGGGACGCCTGGCGCAGGCTTTCATCCCGTGCGCGGCGGTGGCAACGTGATCTCCAGATAGCGCGCCTCGCATGTCTCGCGATGCCGCATCACCATCCGTTCAATAGCGACAGTATTTCTGACGGCGAACATCCGATGGAATTGCACCAGGTTCGGTACTTTCTCGCTGTCGCAGGCACGCTGAACTTCACGCGGGCTGCGGAAATGTGCAACGTCACGCAACCGACATTGACCAAGGGCGTGCAAAAACTGGAGCAGGAACTCGGCGGCCAGCTTCTCTGCAGAGAACGCCACCTCACCCACCTCACGGATCTGGGGAGAGCGGTGCTGCCAATGCTGGAGCGCGCGATTGCATCGATGGAATCCGTTCGCCGCCGGGCGCGTCAATTCCAACAGAAGGGGGCGGCCCAGCTCACCATCGGTCTTGCCCCGTCGATTTCCGCCTCCCTCATTCTCGAACCCATCGCCGAAATTCGCAAAATCCTCCCGGAACTCCGCGTCGAGCTTCGCGAAGAGCCGCAGAGCCGGCTTGTGGAGCTTCTGTTGGATGGCGAAATAAATGCCGCCTTGGTCGGCGATCTCGAGGATACGCCGGAGCGGGTCGATAATTGGCCGCTATTCGAAGAACGCTATGTCGCCCTTCTCGCCGCGGCGCATGAACTTGCGGGCCTCCCGGTCATCGGAATGGATATTCTTCGCGAAGCTGCAATTCTGGATCGCTCCAACTGCGACGTCGCCCCGAAATTTCACCGCCTCTACTTTCCCGATGCGCCGCCGCGCCACAATCACCGCAGCGGCAGGGACCTGCATCTTCAACATCTGGCGGCCGCGGGGTTCGGAATTATGCTCGCTCCCGAACATATGCCCCGGCTACCTTCCCTGAAAGCGCTTCCGATTGAGGGCGACCCCATACGCCGCACCGTCCGGCTTCTTGCCGTGCAGGGCCGCCGCTATTCACCGGCGCTTGACGCCTTTGTGAAGATTGCACGGATGCGCGATTGGTCTTTTCACGTGGGCGTGCCTCCCCGCACAGAAAACCGTAGGTGCCTCGAGGCGGCCAGGATGTCCCCATGAAAATGATGGTTAGCCATTCGCATGCTTCCGCCAAGCGCGCCGACGCGATTGGGATTATATTTCGATGCCCGCAGAAAATTCGAGACATAACAACTCGCACCAAAGGAGATGGACGATGAAAGCGATCGTGGTGACGGACCAAGCCGCCGGGACAGCCGGGATGACGCTGACGGATCGGCCCGAACCCCAGGCGGCGATAAACGACGTTATCGTTCGGGTTCATGCATCGGGATTCGTCGCGACAGAACTGACATGGCCTTCGACCTGGACCGACCGGCGCGACCGCGACAGGACTCCGGCAATCCCCGGTCACGAGCTCGCAGGCGTGGTCACCGCTCTCGGCTATGGCACGACAGGTCTGTCCGTGGGACAGCGGGTGTTCGGCCTCGCGGACTGGTATCGCGACGGCACCTTGGCGGAGTATGTGGCCATGGAGGCCCGCAACCTCGCCCCGCTGCCGGGCGATGTCGATTTCACGGTGGGCGCGAGCTTGCCGATCTCGGGCCTGACCGCGTGGCAGGGGCTCTTTCAGCATGGCCGCCTTCAAGCGGGGCAAAGCGTTTTGGCACACGGCGCGGCCGGCGCTGTCGGTTCGATGGTGACGCAACTCGCACGCGATGCCGGCGCCTATGTCATCGGTACCGGACGTGCGGGTGATCGTCAGAAAGCGCTCGATTTCGGCGCGCAGGCGTTTGTCGATCTTGAGAAGGATACGTTGGAAGATATCGGCGGTGTCGATCTGGTATTTGACGTGATCGGCGGCGATATTCAGAAACGATCCGCGGCCCTGGTTCGATCCGGGGGAACGCTGGTGACCATCGTCGGTCCGGCCGAGTCCCGGCCCGCCGACGGCTTGGCGATCGACTTCGTTGTCGAGTCCGATCGCGCCCAATTGAGCGAGATCGTCCAGAGGGTGCGGGACGGACGGCTGCGGACGAACATCGGCACAATCGCTTCTCTTGACGATGCCGTCGCCGCTTTCAATCCGGCCAAGCGGGTGGGCGGGAAGACGGTCATTCGCGTTCGCGCGTGACGGCTCAGAGAGGAGCGACTGCGCGCATCTGGGATTCAGCCGAAACGCCGGATAATCTCGATCAGGCGGTTGCAAGATTTTGCGAGTTCTCTTGCCGGCGCTGTCGCTACGCCCAACAAAAGTCCGGACCGGGCGGTCTGCGCGCTGGCATGCCAGGCCGATAGCGGAGACGGAAACATGCCGAAAGCGCGCAACGCATGCGTGATTACTCGGTCCGGCGTACCGTCAGGCAGTCGCAGCATGACAGCCAGGCCCGCCGCCATGACCTTATCGGCGTCGAAATGAGGCCGAAGCCGGGTCAGTAACTCTTCCCGCTTGGCGCAATAGGCGCGCTTCGAGCGGCGCAGATGGCGCATGTAATGGCCTTCCCGCATGAATTCGGCAATTGCGAGCTGCACCGAAGGCCCCGGCGAGGGAGCAAGGCATTTTGCAACCTCGACAAGGCGAGCAACAAGCTCGCTCGGCGCAACGACAAATCCGAGGCGGAGCGTGGGGCTGATGGTTTTGCTGAAGGAACCGAGATGGATGACCTGACCGGCGCGATCAAGCGATGCCAGTGCCGGGGCGGCTCGCCCAGCCAACTGCAATTCGCTCAAATAATCGTCCTCCAAAATCCACACACCATTCGCACCAGCCCAGTCGAGCAAGCGAAGGCGTCGTTCCAGCGATAATGTCGATCCGAGCGGCGCCTGCTGCCCCGGCGTCACAACCACCAGCTTGGCGTCTGGGGCGTGGCGCAGCCCATGCGCAATGTCGATGCCATCCGCATCGACGGGAATTGGCGCGAGAGACACGCGCGCAAGTTCAAGCCCCTGTCGTGTGAGCGGAAAGCCCGGATCTTCGATCCAGGCTTTCTGTCCCTCCAGCCCAAGGGCGCGGAGCGTGAGGCCAAGCCCGGCACCGAATCCGCCGGTGATGATGATCTGCGATGGCGAACAGTCGATGCCACGGGCTACGGCAAGATAGCGCGCAATCTCGCGTCTGAGTTCAAGCTCGCCACGCGGATCCGGATATGTGGGGGCCGCACTCGCTTCAACACGGATCGCCTTTGCGCGGATGCGCGCGATGAGTGTTCCTGGAAAGGTCTCCGCCGCAGGGACGCCCATCTGGAAGAAGGCGGGCACCTTCGCCACCTCCCGAGAGAATTCCTGAGACGATCCGGGATCCGATCGCGCCTCGCTCCTCTTCATCGGGCGAGACTGCGGAGCGACCCGGGTTCCCGCCGCGCGGGACGCGACAATCAATTGAGCTGCGCCCAACTTCTCATAAGCTGTCCGCACAGTGCCCCGGGCAACACCCAACTGGGCGGCAAGGTCCTGCCACGAGGGTAAGCGAGCGCCGGGTTCGAGTACCCCTTTTTGGATTGCGACCGCAATTCCATGCCGGATCTGCTCGGCAAGCGGCGATTTGGCCGAGCGATCGACGCGCAAATTCAAGGGCTTCGCCATCTCGCCGTGGTACACTATTCTTTCACGTTCTTGGTGCTTTTCCCTAGCCCAATACGGGGGCAATTTCCAAGCGGTAGAAGGAGAAAGCCCATGATGTTCCGAGCCCTTATCGTCACGACCTGCGCGGCCCTCGCTTTCTGGGCAGCCGCCCCCGCCTCTGCCCGTGACAGCGGAAGCGAAACCGTCGCGGAAAACTTCAAGGCAGCGATACCCAACATTCCCGGCAAGTCGCTCGTCGCTGTGGAAGTCAATTATGCGCCGGGCCAGGCCTCGCCGCCACACACCCATGCGAAGTCGGCATTCATCTATGCCTATGTGATTTCCGGCGCGATCGAGTCGAAGGTGAATGCCAGCGAAACGCACATCTATCGCGCAGGCGAGAGCTGGTTCGAACCGCCGGGCGCAATTCACTCGATCAGCCGCAACGCAAGCAAGACCGAACCGGCAAAACTGCTCGCGGTCTTCGTCCTCGACACCAATGACACCGTGCTGACCACGCCCGTCAAATAACCGAATTGCGAGGAATTACAGGCATGCGCCGTCTGACTCAACTTTCGCTCCTTCTGATGTTCTGCGGTGCGTATGGCGCGCAGTCGCAAGCCGCTCCTGCCGGTGATGCAAATAAGACCGGCGCGTCTCTCGCGCCGAGCGATCCGGGCTATATTGAGGAAGATCCCATATTGGCCAAGCTGGTGGGCAAGCCCGCACCGGCGCTTGCCTTGAAATCCATCGACGGAAAATCGATCAACCTCGCTGATATCTATGGAAAGCAGCCGGTCTATCTGAAGGTCTGGGCGACCTACTGCATTCCCTGCCGGGTTCAAATGCCCGGCCTGAATAAGATCTTCGCGTCTCACGGCAACGAAATGGCGATCATCGCGGTGAATGCGGGCGTAGGAGACGATGCCGGAAAAGTGAAAGAGTTCGTCCAAGCCAACAGCATGAAGATGCCAGTCGTCATCGACGATGGACGGCTCGGCGCATGGATCGGCATGAAGGCAACGCCCGTTCATCTGGTAATCGGACGAGACGGCCGGGTCATTTTCGCAGGCCACCAGGATGGACCAAGGTTGGATGCAGCCCTCAATCAAGCGCTGGCCAGCAAGGCCGCACCGGGCGGCATCGCAACCACCAAGTTGGGAGATGCCGTGACGCTGAAAGCCGGCGACGCCATCCCGCTCATGGCGCTTCAGGCGTCGAACGGAAAATCCGTCGCCTTGCCGCACGGCTCCAGCACCCGCCCGCGGGCGATCTACTTCTCCGCCACCTGGTGTGAGAGCTATGTGAAGACAACCCAACCGGGCGAAGCGGCGAAGTGCAAAAATGGACGCGAACAGATCGACAAACTTGCTGCCGACAAATCCATAGAATGGCTGGGTGTGATGAGCCAAATGTGGACGACGACCAAGGATTTGGCCGACTATGAATCCAAAATGAAGCCCCGCCTCCCGCTGGCGGTGGACTCAACCGGCGCCGCGTTCCGCACATTCGGCGTAAAGCGCTTTCCCGCTCTCGCGCTGATCGATGCCCATGGCCGCCTCATCACGCTGGTTGACGGAGATCCGGCGGAATTTGCGGCAGCGGTTTCATCGCTCGAAGCCACAAGATAGGCGCGGCGTCATACGCCTGATGAGCCGTGCTTAAGGAGGTGTGGCCTTCGGCTCCATAAGTTGTTGTGCGAGCAAACTCGCCTGCGGCGTCAACCCGGAGAAATCGCGCGCGCAAAGATAAAGCCGCCTGAGCGCCCATGAGTCTTGCAGCGGTACAAAGGCCAGACCCGGGCGAGCGACGTCTTTGGCAGAAGTCTCCGTCAAAATGGCAATCCCAACACCGGATTCGACCATCATTGCGATATGCTCGATCCGCCTGAGTTGAATGCGGTAATGAATTTGACGACCCAGGCGGGCAGCACGGTTTCCCAGATGTGCTTCCAGCGCGGCGTCGGACAAGCCGACGAACGGCTCACCCACAACGTTTGCAAACGCTATCGATCGCTGCTGGCCGATGCGATGCGTGCTGCTCACCACCACAACGAGCTGGTCTTGCGCAATAACGCGCGTCTCCAACGCCGCCAAATCAGCAGTGTCGGCTACAACCCCCAAATCGGCGCGACCTTCCGCGATGGCCATCGCAATCTCAATACTTGGCCGTTCATTGAGATCGATGGAAAGGTCCGGATGAGTTACCAGGAATTGACCGAGGCGATGCGGCAGAAAAGCAGCCAACCCCGCCGTGTTGGATAAAAGCCTGATGCAACCCTTCAGGCCAGTGCCGTAGCTGCGCAAGTCTCCACGCATCTGCTCCATCTGGTTCAGAATCAAACGGGCATGGCGAACCAAGGCGTCACCGGCTGCGGTCGGAGTAACCCCGCGCCTGTTCCGTTCTAGAAGCGGCGCGCCAAGCGAAGCTTCCATTCCGGAAATGCGTTCGCTCACGGAAGCAAGTGCCAGATTCATGACCTCGGAGCCCTTGGTGAGGCTGCCTTGCTCCACCACGGTCAGGAACAAGCGCATATCCGTCAAATCGAAGCGCAATTCTCTTCCTTCGGATTTTCCGAAATCATGCATCGGAAATGGCCAATTGTGGCGTCTGGCCGCCGAGCATAGTTTGCCACGCAAGACATCATATTCGCCACATTTCAGCGATTTCCCAAGGAATCAGAGAGGCGCGCCCTGGGCGAGAGCGACATTTCCCCCACCGCACCATCACATCCGGGCGCGCGGGTGCCATCGGTTCACGCGAAGCCTTCAACCGCAATCCGGCCCCGCCCGCGTGGACCAAAATGAACGATCATCTCCCCTCGCATATTTTGATTGTCGCATTGACCTTCTTCGCCGCCGGGATCGTCAAGGGTGTGGCCGGGATGGGTCTGCCGACCGTCGCAATGGGGGTCCTCAGCGCGATCATGCCGCCTGTCAGCGCAGCTTCGCTGCTGGTCATTCCATCCTTTGTCACCAATTTTTGGCAGCTATTCACCGGACCGAACATCCTGACCCTGACGAAAAGGCTTTGGCTGATGATGCTCGGCATCGTGGCCGGCACCCTTGTTGGCTCGTGGCTTCTGACGCGCGCCAACACGCAATATGCAAGTGTTGGGCTGGGCTGCGCTTTGATCGTTTACGCGGTGTACAGCCTGTGGGCGAAGCCCTTGTCGGTTCCCGCGCGTCGCGAGCGTTTGCTGTCACCCGTCATTGGGCTGGTAACCGGCGCAATCAATGGCGGAACGGGTGTTTTCACAATTCCCGCCGTTCCCTATCTTCAGGCTCTCGGCCTTTCCAAGGATGATCTGATCCAGGCGCTAGGGCTTTCGTTCACGGTCTCAACAATCGCACTTGCGGCGGGCCTGGCGCGCAGCGGCGCTTTCCATCTTGGAAATATCGCTTTGTCCGCGCTCGCGGTCATCCCGTCCTTACTCGGCATGTGGGTCGGAACGGCACTCCGTGAACGCATAAGCGCCGCAACCTTCCGGCGCGGATTCCTGATCTTCCTCATTATTCTTGGCCTTGAACTCGCCGGTCGCGCACTCTTGTTTTGACGCAGGCAATGACATCCCGGACGCAAGCTTACCAGCTATATCGCAGCCCGAACTGACCCTTGATCACCTGCTGATAATTTCCGTCGATATTTCCGGTATAGCCAACGCGAATGGTGGCCTTGGTGCCTTGGAAGTCTCGCCACGAAAAACCAGCGGAAGCGACATAAAGGTCCCAACGCTACGCCACATTCACAGCGGCGAGAAACCAACGTCTAAGAGACTGCCAGCTGCCCGCAAATCCTTGTTAATCTGATCGCGGCCTGGAAGACGACAGGCGCTTTACTTCCTCATCACGCCGGGCGGGCTGATCGTCCTCAGGCTCTGGATCGAGCCAAAGACCAAGTCCCGGCATATCGATGGCAAGCCTGGTTGTGTCGGCGTCGCAGCCGCTGATACCCAGCCGGCGAACACCCGCCATCACTTGAATGTCATGGATCTCTGAGCATCCGCCAATATACCGTAGCGTTCCCACGACCTTGCCACTGGCGATTTCGATGGCGACCACGCCGCAGATCAGTTCCTGCCCAGTTTGTTCAATAGGCAAATTCTTGAAGCCGAGACTTTCGCGCACCAGCGACAGGCCGACGAACAAATACCCGCCATGTTCGGCCAATCCGCGCGCAAAGCCGGGCAACGTGACGATAGGCACGCGTGCGCCAGAGCCCGGATCGATGGTGGCAAGCGTGCCGGTGCCGGCCTCCACCAGATAGAGTTTTCCGTCGATCAAACGGGGCGAGTGAGGCATGCAAAGCCCTGCCGCCACGACTTCGCCGGTCGGCGCATCCAGAACAACACCGCCCGTCAATTTGTCCGCCGTCCAGCCGCGCGGTGTGTCGGTGGTCCCCAGGGCGGTGACGTAGCGCAGCTTTCCGTCAGCGAGCGCCATGCCGTTGAGGTGGCAGCGATCGCCGGGACGAATCTCGCTTATGAAGGGCGGGGTCCATACGGGCTCGAAATTGCGGACCCCGTCAATGCGGCAGATGCAGGAATAATTCGTGTTCACCGCCAGAACGGCGGCCCCGTCGAAAGCCAGATCATGCAATGCGCAGTCACCGGTGATATAACGGGCGCGCGGCACGAAATAGCCGTCGAACAGACCGGGATATTTGGGAAACCTCTGCGCCAGCGCGCGCAGATTCGTCAAAATGACGACCTCCGATTTTGTGGCGACGGCCAACCGGTCCCCTTCCAGGGCCAGTCCCATCGCAGCACGGAACGGCGCGAACATCTGCACCGGCCGCCCATCACCCAAGGCACTGAAGGTCATCACGGTGCCGGATTGATAGTTGCTGATGATCAGCGAACATCCCAGCCGTTCCAGCAACGCCACGAAAGACGGCGTCACCTGATAGTCGATGGCCTCTACAGGCTTCTGAGCGGCCCGCTCCGCCGATGCGGCGCCTGTATCGATGGACGATGTGCTCATACCAGCATCACGGCGACTTTGCAGTGCCGATTCTCACCGGCTCGACTTCGCGGTCAAAGCTTATGGTCGGCATCCGAACATCCAGCGCCTTCACCACATCCGGGGTCAGATCATTGGCGAAATTGCCGCCAATGGCGGAATTGCGATTGAAAAGCAGACCGCACTTCTTCGCGTAATAAGCATCGGCGATCAGGGGTTGCTCTTCGGCTGCGATCTTTCCCACCGCCTTCTGGCGGGTTAGTTCGATTTCGCGGGATCGTTGCGCCGCCAGCTGTTGCACAATCAGAAAACGTTGCTGGATGGCCTGTTGCCGTTGCGCGAAATCGTCGGGCTTCAGGCTCGCACGTTGCGCGTCCAACGCCTTCGCGTCGGCATCGATGGGCGCGCGCGCCGTGGCGACTTCATTCTCGGCATCCTTGGTGATCTGCTGAAATCTCGCATTGGCCGCCAGCCCTGCTTTCGCATTGGCGAGGACGGCATCGGGCGACAGCAGGCACACGCCCTGAATCACTGGCCCACCCAACAACTGGGCCGGCGTTGCCGCAATCGCCGCATTGCTCATCAAGGCCAGCGTCACGGCCACGCCGAAATATTTCATGAAAGCAATCCTCAGTCCCGGGCGGCTTTTTCAGAGGCCTCGTTAGAGGCACTTGATGACGCTTCTGTTGCAGAGCGCTGCCCTTGGAGCATGAGAAGCGCGTCAAACCGCGCAAGAGAGGCCAGGTGAAAATTGACAAGCGCAAGCCAGCCCTTGCGGTGCCAATCCAGCACGCGCGCATCGTCCAATTTGGCGAAACGCTCCGCATCGACCACTTTGAATCCGGCCACACCCAACTTGCGGCCATCCGGCAAGGCCACATCTGCGCGGCGGTCGACGAGGAGATCGGCCTCCACCAACGCACCGCAGAAAGCCCGCGTGCGCAGATGATCTTCGTTAAAGAGCCGACAGAATTCGAGCGCCCGGCGCGTCACCGGCCCCGGCTCGCCTGCTTCGAACAGGGGCTCTCCGTCCTTGCCGCTCTTGGCGACTTGAATGCCGGTCTGATCGATACCGAGCGCATAACCACTTTTGTCCTGCGCCTCGATCAGGATGAACGGGTACCGGCGGACATAAGCCGGGACATACGACCCTTTTGCCCAGCGCCCCTCTTCTACAAACAGATTGTCGCGCGCCAGTCCCATCAACGCCACTGGCGACGGCTCGTCGGCGGTGAAGAGAATGGGATAGGCGGACGAAGCCGCTGCGAATTCTCCGCCCGTCAACGGCACCGCCGATGCCTGTGCCGCAAAGCCTGCATCGCCCGGCAGCAACCGCCATGCCGCATGAAGCGTGGAAGATAAAGGCACCGCGCCCGCATAGAAGGTGGGCAGACGGGATTGACCGGACTCAGACATCAAAACTCCAATTGTATGTGAGGAATGCCATCACTGCGGCTGCTACTCGCCCCAACCCAGGAACTGAACCGTCAACACCAGCGGAACAGCCATCGGCGCCGGCTGCGGCACCATCCGCGTGGCCATGGTGGTGACGGCGGAAGCCGCGCTGGAAGCCGCGGTAAGCGCGCCAGTATTCACCGCCACGGTCTGGGGAAGGCCGGTGGCGGCGCCTTGCACCTGGATGTTTGCGGCATTGACGATATGCAGCGCGGCCAGATTGACGTTACCCGACACGCGGATACCCGCTTCACCCGCGTCGATCGTGCCGAGCGGCGCGATCAGATCGACGTCACCCGGCGGCACTTCCGCGATCGGCGCCAAGGTGCCGATGCCCGCGCCCGATGACGGCACCGACGGCGACAGCGTGACATTGCCATAATCGTCATAGACCCGCCGCGGCGGCGTAAAGATCACGGTGGTCTTGGAACCACGGCCGGAGTTGATGTCGCCCGTAGCAGACCAGCCCAGGATATCGCCACCGAAGGTCGTCAGGATGCGGCTTTCGCCCAGCAAGATGCTGCCTTCGGAATAGATGTCGATATTGCCCTCGCCCTGGGTGAGGAGACCGGCATTCGATCCCGGCACCAGACCTTCGACACCAAGCAGGGTCTGGCCCGCCGGATTGAGGATCTGGATGTCACCGCCGAAATCGGTACGGATGCCGGAGTCTATGACCACCGGCTTGCCGGAGATATCCTGGCCGAGCCCGGAATACATGGTGAGATCGCCGGTATAGGTGATCTTATTGCCAGCACTGTCCACGTCGGGGAACAGGGTGGCAATCGCATCACGGCCACGCAGGTAACTCTGGAACCGTTCGCTGGTGGGGTCGTTGAACTCGCGGCCACCGATGGTCAGCTCGTCATAATAAACCTCGCGAACGAACACGCCCTGCTGCACCGACGGCAACTTCGCGAAATAAGCGTAGGCCCCGTCCTGGGTGCCCGAATAGCCGAAGCGCTGCTGCAGCCAGATATAAAGCATCGCATTGTAGGTAAACTGGCTGCGTTGCGTCGTGGAAAGCCCCAGGAACGTGGCCAGCGCATCGCCCCGGTCGCCGGTATAGCCCTGCGTCTGCTGCAACCAGAAGAACAGCGTCGGATCGGTTGGGTATTTCGCCCGGTCGGTCGCCGGCAGCGCGTTGAAGAAGGCCAATGCGCCGGCATCGTCCCCGCTATAGCCGAACTGGCTCTTCAACCAGCCGGCCAGTTCATGCGCTGACGTTATATTGTCCGGCGTCTGAGCCGCCTTGCCGGTCTGACCGGCCAACGCAAGGCTGGGATTGGCTGCATTCGCCGGATTCAAATAAAGGCTGGCAAAAGCCGCATAGTCGGGCCCGTTCGGGCCGACGCCCGCGGCGACGGAGATACCGGCACCGGTGGACGGATCGGTGGGATCGACGCCGAACAAGGGACCCACGCTTTCGAAGGTGCCGCGGAAGCCCTGCATGATGTTGCGGCCCGCCTGCACATCCAACGTTCCCGGACCGGCGATATCCGCCGCCTCGAAATAGATGTCGCGCCCGGCATGGATCTGCGTGATGTCCGAGGGATTGATGTTGTAGAAGGCGCTCACGGTCTGGCCCAGCGTCGTGCTGGCGGAGTTCGTGAACTGGCTTGACCCTTCACCAAGGATGTCACGCCCGGCGATCACGGTGAACGGCTTAGCAGCGATATACCAGGTGGTGATCGTCGGATTGAAGAAGCCGAACAGATCCGCCGTTTGCTGCTGAACCTGGCCGAGCTGCAGATCGTCGATATCGATACCGGCATAGATCAACGCGGGCTGCGTATCGCCGGCATGGAGATTGTCGGTCGGCGTATCCGGCCCGAAGGCGATCGGATCCTCCGCGCCATGCTTGTAGCCACCGCCGATATAAGGCGAGCCGGCGCTGGCATTGGTGAGCGGCACGAGGCTGTTGAAAGCGTTCGGCCCTTGGAACACCGGGTGCAACGGCGTGGCGATGCTGTCCATCGACGCGCCCGACATGGCGAGTACCTGGTTCTGGCCAAAGACCGACCCGGCGGCAAGCACCTCGAGCTGGCCGATCGGCGATGGCATCAATTCGAGAGACGCGCCTCCGCCGAATTGCGTGCCGCCGCCTTGAAAGCGGACATTGCCGCTCTGCGATGTGGCGATCAGCGTTCCCGGGTAAAAACCGATCCCCGCATTGTTGATGCCGTTGGAATTGTAGTCGGTCAGCGGCGCTACGTCACTTCCCGAAGAGAACAGGGTGATGGCGGTGGTGGGCTGCCACAGAGTGAAACTGGTGGTGCTGCCGCCCCCGAAGAATGTGGTCGTGCCGTCAGGGTTGAGGATCGTATAGGGATTTCCGGCCAAGAAATTGTCGATCGGGTTGTTCATCGTGGCGTCGCCCGCGCCGCCCAACGCAAGGTCGCCGCGCGTATTGATTTGAACGGTGCCGTCGCCCGGAATTACCGTGGGTCCATCGAAATACCCGGCGAACTTCATGACTCCGGCTTCCGGCGCGCGCGGATCGAGATCGCTGCCATTGAAGAAGGACGAACCGATCGTGCCATACGCACCGGCCGCAATATCGATATTGCCGCGAAGATCGGTGATCACGCCATACGCATCCGTCGCTACGGTTGCGTTGAGCTGCCCCGGATTAATCGTCCCGCCCACCTTCAAGGTGAGGTCGCCGCCGCCTGTCTCGACGATTGTGCCGTCGGGCAGAACGCGGCCCGTCGAACCGACTGCCAGATCGAGCGGTGTGACGCTCACCTGGCCAAAGCTCTTGGGCATGTCGCCCGCATTCTGGCCAACCACCACCGTCAGATTGCCGCCGCCCAACGTACCGATGCCTTGAAACCCGACAAGCGTTGCGTCCGGTATGAACCCCGAGACATGCATAAAGGTGCCGTAATTGATCCACCAGGCCGTGGGCTGAGTGGCGACGCCAGCACCGCCCTGACGCCAAAGCCAATTCGTGACCAAGTCCGAGTCGGTGAAGATGGTGTTGTTGTTGCTGATCGCGACCGCGCCGGTCAGATTGCCCTGCGCCGATAGCAGCACGTCACCGCCATGCTCCGGATACCAGGCCGCATAGCTCGCCGCCACAGAAGCAGCCGCCGCACTGTTGAGCGCACCCAACACGGTCCCGTCGCTCTGCACGCCGCGCGGCTGGTTGTAGGGATTGCTGCCGTCGGGCGCCAGGATCGGCGCCGACTGCGTGCCCGCCGTATACACGCCGAACAGAGTCTCTTCGTCGAAGCTGCCGCCTGCAATCAAATCGAGATTGCCGGTGCCGGTGCGCAGCACGCTGAGGTCGGGCCCCAGAATCGAAGCGGCCGTGGATACGGTCTGATAACCGATGCCGCAAGACGTGTTGCCGTAATGCGTGCAGGCGTAAGCTGTGGGGCTGTTGGTGAAATAGGGCCCATACTCGATGCCGTTATAGAGATAGTACCAGGTGTATTTCTTCACCTGCACACTTCCGCCCGGATTGAAGTTGAGATGCTGGTCGGCAAGCGTGAGATTGCCGCTGAGGCCCAACGCTTTCAGCAGACCGGCCGGCTTGACGATATGCGTGTCCGCCGCGGCCATGTCCGCGCCCGCGACGAGCGTGACCGACCAGGACAGATCGCCCTGGGGCAGCAGTGGTGCGACGGCGAGGATCGATCCTTGCGTGCCGCCGATGCCCGTCGGCCGGGTCGGCGCGGTGGCGCTGGACATTGCCACATTGGTGCCGGCGGGAATGATCCCTTCGAACGGAACCGTGGTCGAACCGCTGGTGAACACCGTGGTCGCGAACACATTCAGGCTGGCGCCCGCGGCCCAGGTCATCGCGGTGATGCCATAGCTCGTCGGCATCCGCGATCCGGCGCCGAGCTGCGATCCGGACGGCAGCGTGGTGTCGGCAGAGAAGGTCGTGCCCGCCGCATAAAGCAGGTTGCCGCCATTGTCATAGACGGGCGCCGTCAGGGTCGTGCCCGCTGGGACGGCATAGTCGGACGACAGCGTTACCTGCAGCGGGACAATGGCGTTGGCGGCGATCGAGGACGGATTGATCGCGATTGCGTAACGCAACGCACCGGCGGTGTTGGGGAAACCCGTGCCCGCATCGAGTGTGATCGGCAACAGAGTCTCGATGGCGGCGGTCTGGGGGCCTGCCTGCAGCAACCAACTGCTATCGTCGGGCGTGCCGGGCGCGGGCGCGAAGCCATCGCTGATACTGCCGACGACATCGAGATTGTTGCCCGCGCGGATCACTAGGGCACCCGGTTCGCCGGAGCCATAGACGCTCGTCTTCTGCGAATTGGGATTGAGGCTGGCATAGCGGAAACCGGCCAGATCGATGTCGCCCGCCACCGTCAAATTGCCATTCGGCGTGCTGCTGTCGATCTCGACCCCGGGGCGCAGATGGAAGGCACTTGTATAAGCGCTGAGACCAGCCAGACGTCCCAGCAGATCGCCATTCGCCAGCGCGGCGTTGATGAAGGCCTGACTGCTGGTATCGATCTGATTCAGACCCAGCCAGCCATCGCTGTTGACCGCCGCGCCGCCGACGCCATTGCCATTGTCTTGCACGATGGTGCCGTATTGATCGGCGGGCGAATAGGTCCAGAAGCCATTGACCGCAATGGTGCCCGCACCCTTGATGCTGAGCGGGCCAGACGCGTTGATGGCGATGTCGCCGCCGGTCTCGCTGGTGCGCTGGACATCGAGTTCAATGTCGCCACGCGCCACGCCATCCGGCGCGCTGACATCGATGGTCGCGCCGGGCGCCAGCGTGAGCGTGCCGCCCGCCGCAGCCAGTTCGACATGGCCGCGATTTTTCGCCTCGATCGGTTCGCCATAGCTATCGATCTGCAGCACCTTGCCATGCGCGTCGAGCACGCCGGAGGATGCAATGGTCAGCCCGGTTTTGCCCGCCAGACGGATGGTGCCAGGCATGTCGCCGGACGCATCGATCAGGCCGATCACCGTAAGGCTACCGCCATCGACCGAGATTTCGACATCCTGCGCCTTCACACCATCGCCGATGGTGAGATCACCGCTCTTCAGGTCGAAGTTCCGGGCATCAAAGAAGCCACCGGAGTTCAAGGCGCTGTTCAGCGCTGCGAAATCGCCCAGTGTATTGGCGGTGATCGCGAAATCGCTGCTGGTGAAGCCGGTATCGGCCGTGCCTTTCAGCGTGCCGCCGATGGAGACAGCGCCCTGCGCCGCCGAGAAGCTGACCGTGCCCGCATTGGCCTGGATCGCCGACACATCAATGATGCTGCCTGCTTCCTGCGTGATGTTGCCCGACAGGCTCGAAAGATTGGCGGTGCCGCCAAAACCGTAGACAGTCTTGTCCTGGATTTGGGACGACCGGCCCGCCAGATTGATCCGGCTGTCCGCACCCAGATCGATGTCATGGATGGCGTTGACCACCAACCGGCCGCTCGGCAGCAGGATATCGCTGTCGATCACCACGCTATCCGCATTCAGATCGATTTCCGCGCCGCTGACGGGGGCCGTTGCTGTGCTCACCGCGGCGACCGGCGATGTGACGCTGATCGTCCCGCCTGCCGCGTAGGCGAAATTGGAATTCTGCGCCCCGGTCAGGACCGGCGTGATGAGATTGAGATTTCCGCCAGTGCCGCTCTGCCCGAATATTCCGCCTGCCGCCGCGCTGGGCGCCTGATAAATGCCAAGCCGGCCATTGCCCGCGGACACGATCTGATTGGCGGCATCGAGATTGACGGTGCCGAACCCGTAAAAGGTGCGGACATAATTATTGCTGTCGCCGTCCAGGAAGGTGCCCAGATCGATCTCGTCTGCCTTGATGTCGAGCGTGCTTGCGCCGGTGCCAGGTCCGCCGGCCAGAATCGCGGGCGGGGTGGCGTTGGCGATGCCTTTCCAGGTGATTTTGCCGGCAGCGATTACGGCGTGATCGTCCGCGCTGCCATAGCCATAGATAGCCGGTGTGGTCAGCACCAGATCGACGCCGCTGCCGCTGGCATCCAGGCTGGCGCTGCCGAACACATTGACCGCGTTGGAGGCGCTGAGCGTCAGTTGCTGGAGCGCCGGGGCGCCATGTGTCGGATCGCCTTGGATCAGGAAGTTGAACAGAGCCTGATCGAACACCAGACCCGCCGGATTGCCCGCCGCCGCGATATCGGCAGCGTCACCGATATTCACGGTGCTGACCGCCAGCGCGATATTCTGGGCGCCGAAATGCGCGCCATTGTCGATCATGGACGGGCCGTTGGTCGCAAAGGCAAGCGTATTGCCCGCGAACAGCGAAGCGCCATCCTCAACGATGATCGCGCCCGTGCCGGTGGAGCTGGTATAATCGATCTCGCCATTCGACAGCGCCAGCGTGGTGCTTGTGGTGGTGCGGTTGCCAAGCCCGGTTGTGGGCGCATTGCCCATGCCGATAGTGCTAAGCGTCGCGCCCGCACCGATGTCGATAGTGGCGCCCGCGGTGAGCACGATCTGGCTGGACTGGACCGTCACATCCGGCCGGATGAAGATATCGCTGCCGCTGAGGCCGAGGCTCGGCGCGGTAAGTGCGGCAACATCCGCTTCCGATATCGATGTGCCGGTGAAATTGTCGGTCGGCTTGTCGGCATAAATTTCGAGATCGCCATTGCCGAAAATATTCACGCTGCCGTCACTGCCGCCAGCCCCGCCTTTCTCGACAAGCTGACCATGAAACGTAAAGACCGGGTCGGTCGTGGGCGTATTCAGAGTTTCAAAGCCCAGGTTGAAGGAACCGGCGTCGGCCGGGAGTTGAATATGCAGGCCGTTGAAATTGTTGTTGGCGATGGTGCCGGCATTGGCGATGACAAAGTCGCTGTAACTTTCTTCGTCATACTGGGACAGGCTGCGCACATTCGTGCCGGACGTGATCAGCAAGGTCGAGGGCAGCGAACTCTTTGCGCTGCTGTTGGCGATGCCGGTATAGCCGCTCGTCACATAGGTGCCGGTGCCGATGGTGCTGACACCCTTCGCCAGCGGCGAAGCCGTCTTGCCGATCTCGACGCGAAAAGCGCCGGGCAGCAGGGCATAGTTGGAAGGCAGCAGCGTATAAGTGCCCGCGGCAAGGCCCGGCACGCCGGCCGGGATCGTAACCTGCTGGCCGATCACCGGATCGCCCGCGCCCTTTTCCGGGCTGACGGGTGCATAAGCCGTATCATAGCCCGGTATGATCGCATAGACCTTGTCGGTGCTCGCACTGAACGGGGTCTTCGGGTTCGCATTGATCAAAGGTGTCTTCAACACATCGACGGAGCCGCCGCGGCCTGGGATAAAGGCCGCACCCGCGACCGTCGCGCCACCGGAGGTGTCGAGCAGGGCACCCTGGCTGACATTGATCACACCGCTCTCAAGAGAGAGGCCCGTGGTCTGGCTGGAGATGCTGACGGGTGCGCCATTGTAGCTGTAATTGATACCGTCCGGCGTGCCGCCATAGGGAACGACCAAGCCCGCATCGGAAATTGACGAGATGCCGCCGGGCAGCAGGTCCAATTCCTGGGTCGAGGCGCCGGGCGTTCCGTGAAAGCCGCCGCCATTGCTGCCGAGCGTAAGCTGACCCAACGGCGCACGAACAATGCCGCCTTGATCGATAATGCCTGCGGCCAACGTGAGTTGCCCGAAGACCGATAGCGGCATGTCAGGCGTCACATTGCTGCTTCGCGCAACCGTCAAAGTGCTGGGCCCGTCGAGCCCGTCGGCAGCGACGATATAGGCGATTGTGTTGGTGGCGGGATAGATCTGCGCGGCGATGAAATCGAGATCGCCCGGTGTCGCCAGGCTGGTATAGCTCTGCTGGTTGGCCGCCGGGGCCAGGAAGCGGATATCGCCCTGACTGTCGAGGCGGACATCGGCGTAGCCGGGGGCGAATTTCGTATCGAAGCCATTCTCGGTCGATGTGAGGAAGGTGCCTGCCGAGAAGCTGATCGCGCCCTGAAGGTCGATCTGATCGGCGTCGATCTCGAATATGGCATCGGTCGGCGCGGCCAATACGCCCGGCGCTCCGATGATACCGGTATAGCTGTTGTCCGCCTTGACGATGGTGGGCGAATTTAAAAAGACATAGGGCGCCGAGATCGTCACATGTCCGGTGACCGGATCGTCACCAGCAACAGGCCGCACCGCACTGAAGGGTGCCGAAGTGATGGCACCGGCGATCAGCGTAATGCTCTGCGAGGCGTTGAGGGAAACGTCGCCCGAAAAGGTAAGGAAGTCGCGCGAGTTCAGGGTGACATTGGCGAAGCCGCCCGCATTGATACTGTCGGCGCTGACGCTGGCTTGTCCCAGCACCAGTGCTTGCGGATCAGTCCCCGCCGCAATATCGGCAGGCAGCATGGACGCGCTCTGCTTCTGCACCACCGTCAAGGTCTCAAGCGGCAGGTCGGAAGCTGCGATGATATTGAAGAAAGTGGAATAAACCGGGACTTCCAGCGTCACCGACAGGCTGCCGCCCTGCCCGCCGGCGCCGCCGGCATGGGCATGCATGTCGCCATCGAGATACAGGCCGCTGAAACTGTCGAGGGTGATGGAGCCGCCATTGGTGGCGATGTTGAGCGCGCCACCGGATTTGGACGTGACAGCTCCCGCCATCGGATCGACGGTGATTTGCGCACCATCCGCGTTCAACTCAGCTCCGGGACGGATGATGACATAGCCCTGGGTCGACGCGTACGCATTGCTGATCGTGGACAGGATCATGGTGCCGCCGATGTCGATCGCGCCGCCATTGGTCGCAAGACCATAAGACCGGCCGAACTGATCGGTGGCGGTATGGGCGATGCCCGAGACATCGATCGCGGCATTGTTGCCGACCCAGAGCGAGAAAGCCCGGCTGTTGCCGGAGGAGTCGAAAGCGCGGCCCGGCTCGGTCGAACCATCCGCTTCATTGATCAGGCTGATATTGCCGCCATGTGCGGTAAGATCGCCGTCGAGGGTCATCTGGCCGAACGCATCCAGCTTGATGTTCTGGCCCGGATCGACCGTGATCGACGCGCCATCCGGTATCGCAATGGCGCCGCCCGTCAGGGTCAAGCCTTGCGTTATGGAGCGCAGGGTGATGCTGGCGCCGCCGCGCTGGGTGACAGTGGCGGTCTGCGGATTGTCCAGGAATAGGGGCGGCAACCAGGCGGTCATCGCAGCATCGGGATCGACGCCGGAATGCGCCGAATAGCTATCTGCGGTGATCTGGTAGACCGGCATCACTGGCGCGAGATTGGTGCCCTGTGAGACGAGAATGCCCGCACCGCCATTGACCACATAATTCGAGAAGCCGGAATTGAAGAGGCTGGGATCGAAGGTCGTCACCGGCAGGATCGGCACCGCCTGTTGGAACACAGATCCAGCCGGAATCACCGTGCCCGCCGCATAGGTGATCGGTGCGGCCGAAACACTGCCAACCGGCAGCGCGATCGTGAAAGGCTTAACCGCGAATCCCTGCGGGAAGACATTGGCCGGAATCACGGTACCCAGTGGGAACGTACCGCTCATGTTGCTGATATTGGTTCCGGCCGGAACTGTCGTTCCCGCAAAAAACACCTGGAACGTATTAAGGAAGTTGTCCGCCTCGATGCCCGCCGGCACGACCCAATCCGCCTGGGTGACGACACCGCCCTGCCCGCTGGTCGCGGTGCGCTGATCGGTGCCGGTGATCGATACCGTCAGAGGCGTGCCGGTCGGAATCGTGGAGGATGTATTGCTGTATGGCAGCGGCAGCGGCACCCCTGCCGCAATCGTCACCGGCGCGGCCAAAGTGAGATTGACATGCGCGGGCGTTCCCGGCGCCAGAGTGAGCAGGCCACCGGAGAGCGAAGCGTCGTCGCCAATCAGCACACTGCCGGGCGCAGAGATGGTGAGCGTGCCGCCGCCATTGACGCCATCGGCATGGATCGTGCCGTTCAGCGTGAGAGCTGCCGCGGGATTGTTGACCTGTGCGCCATTGGGATCGCCCGCCATCAGCGTGACGTTGCCGCCCTTGCCGCCGACAGTCTTGCCGTTGGAGAGAATGCCCCCGCCCGACGACACGTCGATCACTGCGCCCTGGCCAACCGTAAGGTCTTGCGAACTGTCCAAAGTGACATTGCCGCCATTGACATAGGCCAGATCAAAGGCGGTGCCGGGATCGGTGATCTCATTGGTCCAGATGCCGCGCAAGTCCAGCGTCACACCATCGGCGACGGCCGCATGGGCAAATCCATCTCCATCCACATAGACCAGCGCGCCGCCGCCATTGCTGGCGGGGGCAATGAAGATGTTACTGATAGTGACCGAACCCGAATGTGCCGTGACATTCGCATTGAGATCGACGTTCGATCCGGTGAGCATCAGGCTGCCGCCATCTGCCAGGGTAAGCGGCGCATTGACGGCGATAGCACCGCTTGTGGTGACGCCTATCGTGCCGAGCCCGAATCCAGAAAGCTGATCCGCGTTGAACCAGGCCGTATTGGCGCGGCTGGAATCAACCGGCGCGCCAACCGCGATATCGGCAGCGGCATCATTGCCGAGCTCGTCGCCACCGAACTGAACATCCGTCGCATAACCGCCGCTCAGCCCGCGGCCATTATATTGGCCCAGGAAAAGCCCACCCGCGAGCGGCGCCTGGGTCTGGCCCGGCTTGTAGCCATCGGTAATGCCGGCCGAACGGACGCTGGTCTGTTCGACGCCGTTGACGACATCGGCTTCGATATCGCCATCGAAAAGCGCCGTCGGCGTGGAAAGGACCAGTTGGCCGCCATCGCGGCCCACGACATAGCCGGATTCATATTGGGTGACGCTGGTCTGGGTGAAGGGCGACTCGTAGGTCTCGGTATAGGCGGCGCCCCAACGGGTATGAAGGACCTGGAAGCTCTTGCCGACCGAGACCATGTCGATATCGGATGGCGCATCGTCGGCGGTGTACATTTTGCCGTCGGCGCCCTGAAGCAGCGTCTGAGTGATGTCGCCACCCTGATAGGCCAGACTGCCGCCCGCGACATTGAACAGCGAACCGGACTGCGCCACGACTTCTTTCGCGGAAAGCGTGATCGTACCGCCAACGGCATCCCATTCGCCGATGGTATGACCTGTGTTGCCGACATAGCCCGACACTTCCAGCAATCCGCCGGCGGTATAATAGCGATCACTGGTGTCGCCTCCGGTCCCGGCGGGGACATAAATCAAATAGCGGGTATCGACCCAGACATCCTGATTGTAGAGCGGCTTGCTGGGATCGTCGCGATTGGGCGCGGAATCGCGAAGCTCGTTGCCCTGGATGTTCACCATGATGTCGTTGTTGGCGACATTCAGTGCGACATTGAGCACGCCGGAGACATCGATGGTGGCGCCGGTATCCACCTGAATGCGATTTGCGGCGCTCACCGCAACCTGGCCGCCCTGAGCCTGGATCAGCGAACCGCCCAGAAACTCGACATTGCCGCCACTGACGATTTCGACGCGGCTTTGGTCTTCGCGGTCGCCGAGCAGCGAAAGATTGTTGAACTGCTTGTTCGCGTTGGCGGCGGTGATGCGCGCCTGGTTCTGGGTGGTGGAATCGGCAATCAACGCATCGCGCTGACTGTCGAGCGCGGTGGTGGTGGAATCCAGTTCGGGCAGGATCGCCGTATAGCTGTTGGCGGCCAGCGTCACCGAACCCTGACTGTCGGACGCCGAATTGAGCAGATGAATAGTGCCGCGCTGGTTGACTGCCGTGGTGGAAAGCGCCACGCCGCCCTGTATGACATTGCGCCCGGTGAGCGTGATGTCGCCCTGTTGCGCGTAAATATTGCCGGTATTGGTGACGGCGCCGTTGGTGCTGGTGTTCGCGATGACCGGCGCGACTTCGTTGCCGCGTGTCGTGGAATATTGATTGCCGTTTGTTCCCAGACCCGGACGCACATTGAAGGCATCGCCGGCCGCCATCAGGGTTTGCCCCAAGGGCGTGGTGATGCTGCCCTCGTTGCTGACGGTGCCGCCCAGCAGCATCACATAGCCGCCACCGCTCAGGGCCGTCGCGGGTGGGTTGGTGGTGATTTGCGCTCCGGCCTGAACATCGATCTTGCCCAGTGCATCCGTGAAACTGGGCGTATAGGCCGATCCAGCCGTGCTGGAATAAATGCCGTTGTTGAGGAATTGGGTATCGGAGATTTTGGCAGCGCCGGCGACGAGGCTTCCGACATTGATCTGGCTGTTGTTGCCGAAGATCACGCCATTCTGATTCATGATCAGAACGGTGCCGGGCGCTTTGATGGTACCCAGAATTTGCGTGGGATTGGTGGAAGGGTCATTGACGCGATTGAGGACGACCCAGCTGGAATTGTTCTGCTGGTCGAAATTCACATCGGTCTTCTGACCGACATTGAAGGTCTGCCAGTTAAGGATGGCCTTGCTGGCGGTCTGCTGGACGGTAACTTCGGTGCGCCCGTCGGATGTCGTGCTCTGGGTGGGCGCGTTGGCGTTCAGCCAGAGCGGCGTGCCGGGCGTGGCGCCCGGTGTGGGCTGCAAGCCACCGGTTGCCAGGCCATTCGGCACGCTGGCTTGTGCCGCTTGCACAGCGGCACGCGCCGCCATTTGCGTCGTGTCCATCGTACGGCGGATTGCCGAAGCCTGTGCAAAGGCAGCGAGCGCGCGCTGCGCGGCCGCACTGCCATTTTCGGTCTGGGTGAGCTGGGCCTGGGCCGCCTGGGCAATGGCAGCGGCGGGATTGGCGACGCGAGCAAAGGGGTTGTTGGCGGAATCGGCATGGACCGGCGACGCACCCAGGATCAGTGCAGAAGCGGAAGCACCAAGGAGAAGGCGCGAGCGGGAGACGGGGGACATTTTGCTCATGAGGAAAGCTCCTGCGAAACGGCGATGCGGGGATCACGAGGCATCATTTGCTCCTCGCGAAGGGGGATGGTGTTGGCAGTGGTGCGGCGGGCCTCTGGGGCACGACGGACTTGCCGAAATTGTTGCCCAGGCGCTGTTTGGTGGCGGCCTGATTGGCGACCCCAACGCTGATGTCGGGTGACGTCGCGCCGGGACTATCGGGTACCTGTTGATTGCCGGCGTGGTCTTGCGCGGCTTTCGCCGCGCTCTGAAGCTTCTGCGCGGCACAATCGGCGTCGGTAGCTTTTCGCCCTTCGGTACCGGCACCACCGCAAGCGTCGTGCGGTTGACCGCCAATATGCGGAATGGGTTTCCCCTCGACCCTCATGGTGGGCAGATCGAGATGATCGGGGGATGCGGGCTGAGCAGATGCCGGTGTTTGCACAACGAAAAGAGCGGCGGCGGCCAGAAGCACATTCCGGGCACAGGGTATGTTTCCTCGAACCCTCACAGGCACGAATGCACCCGCAACGGCGCGGGGGGGCGCCGTTGCGGGGTCGTGGCCGTGGGGGTTCGGGGACGCGGCCATGATCAGAATTTGGTGTTGAGTTCGACTTGGACGACGTCGTTGGAATAGGGCGCCCCAGTCACGACATCAGTGGAGAAATAGCGCACGCCGATATTGGTGCCGTGGCCGATGCCGTAATACCCCATCAGGACATAGCCCTTGACGTTGGTGCCGCCGAGATGGAAGTCGGCATCGGCCAGGCCATCGACGGTGGCGTCGGTCTGCAGATAGCGGTAGCCGACCTGGAAATTCCAATCGCCAAGTTTGGCGACATCAGGCTTGCCGACGATAAAATTTCCCATCCAGCCTGCGCCGCCCGGATTGTAAACGCCGGTGGCCAGATTGACCTGACGCGCCGAGACCTGATCCTTGTGGAAGGCGAGATTGTTGATGTAATCGCCTTCGATGCGGACGGGGAAGTTGGCGAAATAATCGAAATCCGTGCTGGCATGAATGTCGAGCACGCGGAACGCCGAGGCCAGGCCGAAATATTGCGGCTCAGGCGACAGGCCGGACGCCGCGTTGGGATCGGCGATGATATTGCGGATCGGGAACATGGTGTTGCCGAACTGCTGGAATTGCGGCCGGGTGATGTCGGTATCGCAGACAGCCTGACTGAAGAGGCAAGGGCTGGAAGTCTCGCCCTGAACGCCGTCGAAATCGAAATAGCCGACGGCGCCGTTGAATTTGAAATTCTCGTTGGGATGCCATTCCGCACCCAATTGCCCGGCGAACAGCCATTTGTCGTGACTGGGGAAGGCACCAATATCGTTGGAGCCGAAGTTCAAATCGGTGTTGAATAGCGGGAAGGCGCCGGCGGTGACATAGGCGTCGAGACTGTCGAGCACGCCGTGGCGATAGCGGCCCCAAAAGCCATCGAAGTTGAGATCGGGATAGAAGAGCAACGGCGAGGTCCAGAAAGGGTTCTCGGTACGGCCCAGATCGATGCGAAGCCCTTCGATCGGCGTGAGCTTGAGATCGGCCTGGTCGAGCCAGAGCGAATATTTGGAGAATTGGCCGCCGCCCGCGCCCAAAGTCTGGTTGGGCGAGACGGGCGAAGAGTCATTGCCGGTGCCGGCGCGAATGGTGAAGTCAATCCAGCTATCGGGCTGATATTCCACGCCCAGCCGCGCGCGGATGCGGGTGCGATTGCGATCCTCGGTGGTGTTGAGATAGCTGGGGTTAGGGCTGCCCGCGACCGCGCGGTTGATGTTGTAGGGCGTCGCGCTGGTGTTGAGTGCGGACCAATTGACGATACTGGGATCGTTATTCTTGTCGTAACTGTCCTGCTCGTCGCGCACGCGTATATCGCCGAAGATACGAACCTTGCCCAGCCAACCGGGAACAAGACCGGGTTTGGCCCAGCCTTCGGCCTCGGCCTTGGTCGTCATCTCCTGGCGCAGCTCGGCCTTGAGCTGGTTCTTCACGGTCTCGGGAATATAGGGAATGGTCTGGACATCGCCATTGACGCCGCCCTGAACAGGAACTGGTGCGGGCGCGGCAACCGGCGTCGGCGCGGGCATCACGGTAGGCATTGGCGCGGGCGCCGGTGTGGCAGCCGCTTCGGCCTGGATCTTCTGCGCCTCGGCTTTGGTGATGACTTTCTTGGCAACCAATATCTGCAGGATCCGATCATCCATCGGCGCGGAGGGCGTCTGTGCAACGGCGGGTACCGCGCTGGCGGCGAACGCGGTGGCGAGCAGGAAAGTCTTGAAGGCGGCCTTGCGGCGAGCGGACGTCATCGAAGTCAGATCCTTTTGGTAATTTGAGCGTTAGAGGCTTGGGCGCTGGGCGAGCAGGAAATGGAAAGGCTGAAATCCACTCGGCGGTGGGCGCGAGATCGTCAGACCGGCGATCAGCTTCTTGATCGCGGCGTTCCGGCTTTCGTCATTGTGAGATTCGTGAAGCTGGATGTCTTGAATGGTGCCGTCGGCGGAAATTATGAGTCCGATCTGCATGTCGAAGGACGCTTTCCGGAGCACGGGATCGGCTTCGATCGCCTTACGCACATCGGCTTGCACGATACTCGCATAGGCCATGAAGGGGTCACCGCCGACGCCGCCACCGATACGCGTGCCGCCACCATTGCCCGCCGCGAGACCGAAATTGCCAGCGGCCGGGCCCTCACGCGCGGACAACGCGTCATTGGCATCGGCCTGTGGTGGTGTCGGCGTCGGTGGCGTGGGTTCGACCTTCGCTTCTTCCATCGGTTTTTGCGGCTCTGGCGGCTTTTCCTTGGGCGGCGGCGGGGGCGGCGGCGGCGGGGGTGGCGGCAACACCACGGCAAGAATTTTGCGCTCGACGTCACGGGTGCCGATGATCGGGCCCTGCAGAAGATAGGTCACCGCAGCGCCCACCAGCAGCAGGACAAGAACAGTGGGAACCAGCCAACGCGGCAGGCGCTTGCGCCTTCTATGTGTGAAGGGATCGAGCGGTTCGGTGTCGCGGCGGCGGGCCATTACACGGGTCTCGGATTTGAAAGAGGAAATGGACCGGCGGTGTCGGTGGAACGCGGTGCTTCGCTAAGCAGTGCGCGCAACGCCCGGTACAGCCGCGATATGCCCTGCCCACGTGAGCGCTCTTCACGCACCTGCTCTGGCACGAAACTTTCGCAAGGCTGAGGCAGGAGGATACCGAACATCACGCCCCGCCCCCGGGTGGACGGGTGGAGGCCATGCCCAGCGACTGCACACCGACCTTGGAACAGAGGTCGAGCACCTGCATGATGCGGTCATATTGCACGATACGGTCGCCGCGCATGATGACGGGTGTGGCGGGATCGGAGGCGATGACGGACTGCAATTGGGATTGCAGCTCGGTCATCGACATCGGCACGGCATCGAGGCTCACCGTGCCGTCATCCTGAACCGAGATGATCTTCGTCTTGGGGGCGTTCAGGGATTGGGTAGACGAAGCGGTGGGCAGAGCAACTTTGATGCCCTGCACCGCCGCAGTGGTCATGATGATGAAGATGACGAGGAGAACATAGGCAAGATCGAGCATCGGAGTGATGTTGATCTCGTCATAGGCCTTGCGGCGCTTGGCTTGGATCGACATGAACCCCTACTCCGCGGCTTGCGTGGAAGGGCGAGGCTCATTGTCCTGCCAGGTCTCGGCGATGCGCTTCTCCAGCTCATCGACAAAGATGCGGTTTTCGGTATCGACTTCATCGACGCGGCTGTTGAGATAATTGTAGCCAAACAAGGCCGGGATCGCGACGCCGAGGCCTGCGACAGTTGCCAGAAGCGCCGCCGCGATACCGGGTGCGATGGCGTTGATGTTGACGTCACCGGCGGCGGCGACGGCGGCGAAGGTGATCATCACACCGAGCACGGTGCCCAAGAGTCCGATGAAGGGACCACCGGCAATCGCGATGGTGAGAAGCACCATGCCTTTGTTGATGCGCTGGGTCTCGCGGATCTGCGTGGCATCGAGCGCCGAACGAATAGCGGCGATGGATTGGGCGCGGATGGCGAAACGGCTGCCCGTTTTGCGGCCTTCCATCACACGGGCATTCAACTCACGCTGCGCCACCCGGTAGAGATGCGCCAGACTGGAACCGCCACCGGCATATTGGGACGGAAGATCGGCAAGGCCGGCATGGTGATCGTCACCGATGCTGGACTTCTCATAAGCCTCGATGAAATCGTCATTCGCGGCTGAGACCCGGCTGATGGACATGAATTTGGAAATCATCACGATCCAGGAGATCACACACATGATGGCCAAGAGGCCGATCACGACCCAGGCGTCGGGCGTGAGCGCGCTGAACAAAATGCTGAGATAATTGACGCCGCCGGCTTCGACCTGTTCCGGCTTGTCGAAGGAGAAAAGCTTGGCTCCCGCCCCCTGACTGGCAGCGGCAAGTTGGATCTGCGCAACCGGCAGGGCGGTGTGCGCGGCCTCGAACTCGTCAATCGAACCGGCAAACCCCTGACCGATGTTGGCCTGGCCGGTGGCGGCGGGTAAAGCGCCCGCGACCTGCGCAGCCTGTTGGCCGTTGACATAGAGAGTGGTGGTATTGCCGTCGGTGACCGCAGCGACATGGGTCCAGCCATCACCGGAGAGCGGAACAGTGCCGGCCGCACGCTGGCCGCCGATCTCCAGATAAGGCTTGCCGGCGTCAACGCCGATGGTCAGACTGCCCGGCAGCGTGAAGAAAGTACCCGCGGCGTTGGGAGCCGCACTCTTCACCCACATCGAGACCGTGGAGGGGCCCGACAGCGAGAAATTCGCCGGCAAGCCGACACCGGTTTGACCACCAAGCTTCAACGCATCCCCGATCAGGCCGGCGTGATCGCGGTCGGCACCGATCGAGCCGGTAACACCGTTGCCGCTGGAATCTTGCGGTGCGCCCTGGTCGGCGAAGTGCCACACGACAGCCCGGTCTGCGAATACCGCCTTTGCATTGCCGGCGGGTGCGGCTTTGCCGTTGCCGTAATAGGCATAGACCGGCGTAGGGCCGGAGTTGGAAAGGTTCGGCACCTGCACCCAAACGAGCGCGACTTCCTCTTGCGGGCTCCACTTCTCGATCTGGAACTGAAGTGCGGTCTTGTCGTCACCGGCATAGAAGCGCAGATCCGAACCGTCGGACTTGGCGTCGGAGAACTGGAAATTTCCCGCATGCAGACGCACCAACACGGGCGTGGTGCCGATCTCACCGGTCACACCGGTCTGGCTGGGGTTGAGTGTTATCTTGGTGCGATACGACCAGCCGTCCTGCCAGGCGGCGGCGGGCGCTGCATAGGCGGCGCTGGCCACCAGCGCGAGCAAAAGCGTGCGTAAAAGGCGCGAGCGGTTACGAAGCAAAGTCATCAAAATTCTCCCCAAATGCGGAAGCGGGCGAAGACCGATCCGGTTGACGTGTCGGGTCCGGACTTCAGCGGCGTGCCGACATCCACAGCGCCGTTGACATGATTGAAGAGCTTGAGCGAGCCGCCGACACCGACCGAGCCCAGCGTCGAGCCCTGTTGCTGGCCCATGAGCGTGTCGTGGATTGCGGCATAGCCGCTGTCGAAGAACACATGTCCACGCAGTTCGTTGACCTGCGGACCCAGATAATGGGCGAAATTGGGCGTGCGCAGTTCATTCTGGATCGCGACGCCATAGTCGCCCAGCGCCTCGGACTCGAAATAGCCTCGCACCGTGTCGGTGCCGCCAATCGAGAATTGCTCGTTGGAAATGAGCGGTGCGCCACTCCATTGGCCCGAGACATGCTGGTAAGCCTGCAAACCCAGCCACGGCAATTCTTGGGTGATTGAACCATCGAGATGGATCAGGAAGAAATCCGGCTTCGCCTGGTAACGCTTGAAGTCGAAAGCGGGCAGACCATCGCCGAGGCCGCGAATATTGAATGTTGTCGAGAGCGACAGATCCGATTTCCAACGATCCGTCGTCCAATCGCCGCGCCAGCCCAGATTGAGAGGAAAATACTCTATCGGGGCCGAGGAGCGGTCGGCGCCCAAGGCGACATCCTCGCCGAAATTCTTGTAGTCGATACCGACAGTAAGGCTTTGATAGAAGCCCTCCTCCTGGCTGAGCGGCAGGATCAGGCGCGCACCAGCCATGTCACCCTTGCCCACCACCGTGGTGCCGCCGATGACCGAAATATCGCTGTCGGAATGCACATAATAGAACAAGCCCTGCAGCTTGCCGAAATGGGTGAGGTAATTGCCCGAATAGACCGTGGCATCGTCGGAGCGTTGCGGCGCGGTCTGGGCGGACAGCGAAATCGAATCGCCCCGGCCCCACAAATCGTCATAACGCAGCGTGCCGGACAGCCGAAGCTCGCTCGTCTCCGGGCTGCTGTCGTTGTTCAACTCCAACGTACCATGCAGCGGAAATTGATCTTCGACCGCCAGATTGACGTCCACTGTGCCGGGCGCCACACCGGCTTTCACTTCCGGCGTTATTCTGCGATCAGCCGATTGGTTCAGCACAACGATGTCGTTCTGGACATCTTTGAAATTGGGAACGTTGCCTTCTTTCAGAGACGGCGCCCGGTCGCGCACCCAATCGTCGCTGGTGCGCGTCGCCCCAGAGACGGTCAGCTTGCCGATGCTCTGCGGCTGCACCTGAAGCTGGATCACTCCCGTGTCGATCCCCTGCTCGGGAATTACGACGGAGACGGTGGCGTAGCCCTTCTTCTCATAGATCGCCTGCAGTGCGGCGCGCGCATGCTCCACATCATCAGGCGTCTTGCCGGGGCCAGTGAAGGGGTAAACCGCGTCTTCGACCTCGCCGGGCGGCAGGATATGATTGCCCTTCACCGCGAATGCCCGGATCATGAAATGTGGAACATCAGCGGGCGGCGCGGACGATTGTGCAAAGGCGCCTGTCGCCAGAAAACAAAGCGAGAGCGTCGCGGCGCTCGCGCGCAAGCGTGTTTTAAACCGCACCATCAGATATTCAGCCCCGTCGCAGCCTGCGCCACAGCGCAGTCAATAATCCGTACGAAGATGATCACGTTCCTATTGCGCGAACGGCAATCCCTTCGACGCGCTGTGTGTGGCACACGCGAACAAACGCGCTCAAGGCGATTTTAAGCAATTCGAAACCGGCAATGCGTTTCTTCCGGATTCAGCAATTACTATATCGCTTGTGTGACACCGCATGCATCGAAGTCATCGCGCAAATGCATGCACGCGAACGTCAACGCATTGGTGAAAGAGACCTGCAATTTCCGCAAGCCAGAGAAATTGCATTACGGAAAATTTGGAAGACGTGCGCAATTGACCTTATCGGTCAGCTGCGAACGGCGCGTGCCCGCGTCTGGCTTGGCGTTTCCCGGAATCGCTTTTGATAAAGCCGGGAAAATCCACTGACATGGCCAAAATCGGCGCTCAGCGCGATTTCGCTGACGGGCCGGCCGTCATTTCCGCTCGAAAGACATGCATATGCCGCATTCAAGCGGATGTCGGTGACATAACTCTTGATGGACGTGCCCAGGCACGCCTTAAAACTCTTGATCAAAGTCGCTTGTGTGACACCGGCAGCGCCGGCAAGCCGCGCAGGACTGCAATTCCTGCCCGATTGCGCCGCAATGAAATCGATCGCGCATTTGACCGACCGCGCAACGGGAAGTATTTCGACTTGAGAATCCGCAGCGGCGATGCTGTGAATAACATCAGATAGAAGAACTTCCCCGAAGCATTCGCCCCGTTGTGGCGCCTCGCTAACACCCGACATTGCCAATTCGCCAAGCCGTTCCATAGACCGGAACAGTTCGGGCATTGATTCATGCGAGAGCAGCAAATTGAGTGCCGCCAGCCGCCTTGGCTCGTGAAAAATGGCACTCGCCACGGCCTGCAGATGAACGCGTTGCATGGAAACATAAAGCCCCCGCGACTGCGCCTGCCACTCGGTCAAAATCTGCTTGCCGCCCGCGACAAGCATGGCATTGCCAGGAAGCAAGTCAGCCGCGCCATCATCGGATAAGAGCCGGCAACGCCCTTGCCGGACCGCCAGCAACATTACCGTCGCGGGCGTGACCTTCAGCGGATGAATACGATTCTGGTGAAAATCACGAACTTCGATCCGAATTCTGCCAATTCGCGTACGCCACCGGGATGGTGCCTGCGCCACTACGGCATCGAGCGAAGATCCGTCCAGCTCCCGAGCGGGCAACGAACCCGTACGGAATGGCACGCCCTCGATGTAGAAGTGGGTTGTGTCCATCATGCCCTCGAAACCCTAAACAACTGACCCCTGTCGATTGCGAAGGCCTTTTTCGAAAACATCGAAAAAAAATTCGATTTGAGATACGCGAATGATTTTTGAACGTCGCCATGTTTGCGTGCTGTCATGAAGGAAGGATACTAAAGCCGCTTCGGGGTCTGTCGGATGACATATTCGTGACGCCCGGCGGGCCGAGGACGTATGCGTGGAGAACAAAGAAACAAACTGATCGCGACAAGCATGACAGGCCTATTGCATATCGCTTTGGCCACCATGCTTGTATTGCACCCCATGTCCGGCGGCACCACAAATGGCCGCTTCGGGGTGGATCATGGCCAGATTGTCATTGTCTCACTCAGCCCAATCGAGCAAAAAGCGGCACCCGCTTCTCGGTCCATAGGAGACGCCCCGAGCGATAAGAATGGTGAGAAGCCGAGCCTTACACACCGCGGTGCGCCGAAGATCGGTGACCATGACGGCACGCAGCGAGACCTTACCGACAGTGATGTCGCTCGCGCTGTAACTTTGCAGCCGACCACCGCAGAAACCATGACGGATGCGGCGGTGCTGCTTTATCGGGACCAACTCACCGCATATCTGGCCCGCTATCGTCAGTATCCCCTCGATGCCAGAAGGGACCATATCGAGGGCACGGTATATCTGCATTTCGTCATGGCGGCAGATGGACGTGTGCTGAGCACTTGGGTCGTACAAAGCTCGGGGTCAGCAACCCTGGACGGGGAAGCCCTTAGCGCTATCGAGAGAGCGCAACCGCTTCCTCCCATTCCATTGGGCTGGCCACGTCAAATCGATGTCACAATCCCCATGTCCTTCCAGCTGAGTTGAGTTTGTCGGGGCAACGATGGCAGCGCAGGGCAGAAAAGAGTGCGTACGCGATGCGATCTTTTGCGCCAGATGACGTACTCGCCCGTTTTTTACAGCCTTGCGATCGCGGTCCTGATGAACCTGCTTTGGCCATGCGTTTCCCAAGGCCAGCCCCTCCATACCGACCCGGCCGAAAAGACCTACGCAATCCCGGTACAGCCTCTGAACACCGCGATCACCATATTCGCCACGGTGAGCGATGTGGACGTCCTGTACGACAAGAAGCTGGGTGAGAACCGGATATCCAGCCCCGTTGTCGGGCAATTCAGCCCGCAAAGAGCCATACTGCTTTTGCTTCAGGGAACCGGCCTGATTTGCCGATTTACCGGCCCCAATGCCGCAGTGATCTTCCCAGCCGACAAGCCCGACGCCGAAGCCGCGATACTGCCGCGCGACGGGGCATCGATTGATCTCAATACGTTGCGGATAACGGCCTCACCAGTGATCGGACGCCCGGAAAACGCCAGCTTCGAAGCTTACGGCCGGGAGGCACAAGCTAAGATTTACCAGAGACTTCAATCCGATCCCCAGCTCAGATCCTTGCCATTTCAGATCGAGATCAAGGTCCGGATAGATTCGGCCGGGCACATCCAGGAAACCCAATTCATTCACGGCAGCAGCAACGACACCATCGACGCGAAGGTTGTATTCGTATTGGAACATGCGCAACTCACATACCCCCCTCCCAACATGCCGATGCCCCTGCACTTCCGGGTTGGCCTCGGCGAACGATAGACAGACATCCGCAAACATGACTTACCTTCGCATTCATTCCGTCACCTGACCGTCAACGGCCCACGCCACCGCAAACCTCACATGACGAACTCCGCACGAAGCACACTGCGCCGGACATTTCATCTCGGTTATGCCGACTTGAAAGCAAGGCTGGCACGCAAGCTCGGCTCGCAGGAATTGGCGACGGAAGCGCTGCATGAGACCTGGCTCAAAATACAAAAGCTTGAAGATCGGCCACCGGTGGAAAATCCTCTGGCCTATGTTTATCGCGCAGCACTGAATACGGCTTTCAACCTGCTCAAATCCGAGCATCGGCGGCAGCGCAGCCGCGACGATACGACATTCGCGAATGAGCCCGACCAGGGGCCCGGCCCGCATCAGATAATGGCGGCGCGCGAAGAGTGGAAAATCATTCTGGAAGCCGTCATGGAACTGTCGCCCAGGCAGCAGGATGTTTTTCGGGAGACATTCACGAAACATACCAGCTTGCCGGAATTGGCCCAGCGGCATGGCGTCAGCACACGCACCATCCAGGCCGACCTTCACCGGGCGATCAATCATTGCCGTAACCGGTTAAATTCGCCGTCTCGCTTCGCAAAAACCCTTCCAAAATTGTCAGAAGAATAGTGAGCGTTGTTATGACTGAATCACCCGCTCAAAAACGTGCCCGGACCGCAACCCATGACTGCTGAAAGCCAACAGGAGATCGAGACCGTCGAGCCAGCATTGCTCGAGGCGATGGCCTGGCTCGCAAGGGCTGGATCCGGTGCGATGTCGGACATGGATATGGCGGCCCTGAAACACTGGCGCGCGCGCACCCCCGAACATGATCGGGCTTTCGAAATGGTGCAGGCTTTCCAGACGGCTGCGTTGGCCATGCCGAAAAGTGCCCAGATCATGCCGTTTCCCAAAAGGGCAACCTCGCGCCGCGCTTTTCTTGTTGGCGGAAGCGCGATTGCCGCATCCGTCGCAGGCTTCATGGTTGTGCGGCCTCCGCTGGGCCTGTGGCCTTCCCTCGCCGATTTGATGTCCGATCACCGCACCGGGATCGGGGAGCGGCTGGCATTCTCGCCGGCGGCCGGCGTCCAGTTTGAAATGAACACGCGCACCAGCGTATCGCTTGAAAATCACACCGACAGCGTTCGCATCATTGACGGAGAAGCGTTTGTCCAGGTTGCAGACCGGTCTGCCGATTTCAAGGTGATCACAACACAAGGCACGCTTTCGACAAGGGGCGGCCGCTTTAATGTCCGGACATTGGGGCATCGGTTATCCGTCGCCTGTGTCTCCGGCCAAGTCGCATGCGATGCCGACAAGGCACGCACGATTTTGCAGACAGGCGATCAGCTGGCCGTGTCAGATGCCGGCCAGCAGCACACCAAAGCGGATATGGAGACGGTCATGGCGTGGCGTCGCGGGCTGCTGATCTTCCGTGGTACGCCGTTGTCAGACGTCGTCGCGGAGATCAACCGCTATCGCGGCGGCCGCATCATCCTTGCGGATGCCGATGTCGGGAAACGCCCTGTGATTGGCATATTCCATACCGCGCACATCGAGAACACGGTCAATCAGATTCGCCAGCTGCTCGCAGTCTCTATGATGCGGCTGCCGGGCGGCGTCGTACTCATCGGTTGAGCTAAGCCGCCGCCCAGAAAAGCGGGGCGGCGGTCCCGGCAGATAATATTGCCGGCGTTCATTTCTGGGTCACTTCGATCCAGCGATCATCACGCAAATATCCAGCGATCATCACGCAAAACTAGGCATAAGCGTCACACGGATTTGGATTCCGCGAGCATGGGCCGATCAATAGGCAAGCGCCGCAACCTCACACCGGTCGCCGCATAGAGCGCATTGCAAAGCGCAGGCGGGCCGGCCTGTACACCGGTTTCGCCGATGCCGCCCGGAGCGTCGGCGCTCTTGATGTGATGCACCTCGATATTGGGCACTTCATTGATGCGCAGCATGCGATAATCGTGAAAATTGCTTTGCGCGACGCGGCCACCAGTAATTGTGATCTCTCCGAAGAGTGCGGCAGTCAATCCAAAGATCAGTCCGCCTTGCAATTGCGCGGCGATCGTATCCGGGTTGATCACGATGCCTGTGTCGACCGCCGATACAATGCGGCGCAGTTTCACGTTGCCGCCGCGATCAACCTCGGCTTCGCAGATGGTGGCGACAAAGCTGTCATAGGACACCTGAGCCGCAATCCCACGTCCTGTCCGCGCGGGTAAGGTATCGCCCCAGCCCGCCTTTCGGGCTGCCAATTCGATAACCGCTTTCAGTCTTGGGGTCTTGTCCAAAAGCCCCAATCGGAATTGCACAGGATCCTTGCCCGCCTTATGGGCGATCTCATCGATAAAGCTTTCTATCGCGAAAACATTGTTGTTGTTGCCGACGCCGCGCCAGAAGCCGGTTGGTATCGCTTGCGGTTCGGACCGCACATATTCGAGCCGGAGATTGGGAATCTCGTATGGCATGTTGATGGCACTATCGACGGCATCGGAATCGACGCCATGTTGGAACCCGCTGGGGCGGATGCGCGCCATAACGGCAGCGGCCGTGACCCGGTGCGTCCAACCATTGAGGTGGCCGTCCTTCAAGCTCGCGGCGAGGAGATTGCGATAGACCGGGCGATAGACCCCCTGCTGAATATCTTCCTCGCGCGTCCAGATCACTTTGACCGGGCCCTCCACATGCTGAGCAATGCGCACGGCTTTCACCACCATGTCGCCTTCCAGCCGGCGGCCAAAGCTGCCGCCCAGCATGTGCTGATGGACCGTGATCTTCTCGGGGGGAAGGCCCGTGACTTTCGCGGCTCTTGCCTGCATCCGGCCCATGACTTGGGTGCCCAGCCAGATTTCGCAGGCCCCCGGCGTCATGTGCACGGTACAATTGATGGGTTCTAACGGGGCATGCGCGAGGAAAGGCAACTCATACGCCGCCTCCAGCATATCGCCATCGCGCAAAGCGTCATCCGCATTGCCGGCATGCCTGGCGACCACGCCTTTGCTTTCGCTGGCCCGGCGCAAATCGTCCCAGATGGCTTGAGAATCCAATGTCGCGTTGGGGCCGGGGTCCCAGGAAATGTCGAGAGCGTCCAGACCTTTCTTGGCTGCCCACATATGGTCGCCCACCACAGCGACAAGATCGTCCAACACGACGATCTGGCGCACGCCGGGCACGAGCTTGGCCTTGCTCTCATCGACATGGCGGACTTTGCCGCCAAACACCGGCGACGCGGCCAGGGTGGCGATTTTTACGCCGGGCGGCATGACATCGATGCCAAAGCGCGTCTTGCCGTTGATCTTGTCCCTCGTGTCCAACCGTTTCAGCGGGCGGCCGATCAGGGTGAAATTTTTAAGCTCCTTCAGAGGCGCGTCCGACACGGGTGGATACGCATGGGCCTCTCCCACAAGCGCGCCATACGCCACGCGCCGGCCGCTCTCATCGTGAATGATCTGGCCGCCCGTTGTCCGGCATTTTTCCGGCAGGATATTCCAAGCCTTCGCCGCGACAGCAACCAGTGTCGCGCGTGTATTGGCAGCAGCCTGCCGAAGTGGACTCCAGAACGCGCGGATGGAATTGGAATTGCCCGTGACCTGAATGCCGATAATCGGATTGCGGTAGGTCTTATCGTCCGGCGGCGCGTGCTCCAGCACCACCTTGGCGAAGTCCGCGTCCAGCTCTTCCGCCAGGATCATGGCAATCGACGTATAGATGCCCTGCCCCATTTCCACCTGGGGCATGATCAGGGTGACGATATTGTCGGCGCCTATCCGGATAAAGGCATTCGGCGCGAAGACAGCCCCATCGGCCTGCGCCCTGGGAACATGAAATCCCACCAGAAAGGCGCCCGCCACACCGGCTTTCAGCAGACCGCGCCGTGACACGTCTGCAGAACCGGCATTGCTGGAAATCCGTGCCGCATCCGCAGCGTTCGTGATTTCCGGTTTGGTCACGCGGTCAGCCCATGATCATCGAATAAAAGTCGGGTTCGGGAATATCATCCCGAACCCAAGTTACCGTCCGCCGGGGAGCGCGGTACGGAGGATACACGTGCAAAGAGATTTCTATTTCGGCGTCAATTTCAGCAGGCTCGACCCATCCGTCAGCACATAGAGCGCCCCTTCCGGCCCGACGCGGACATCCCGGATGCGCTGGTCAAGTTCGGTAAGCAACGGCTCTTCCGACACGACCTTGTTGTCCGGCGACAAGGTGATGTGATCCAGCATTTTGCCACGCAACGTGCTGATGAAGAGGCTGCCCTTCCACGCCGGAAACAGATCGCCGTAATAGAACACCATGCCGGATGGCGCGACGGTCGGATCCCAGTAATAGCGGGGATCTTCCATGCCATCCTGATGGGTGATGCCGTCACCGATCACATAGCCGGGATAATCGATGCCATGGATGACGATCGGCCAGCCATAATTGGCGCCCTTCTTGATCAGATTGAGTTCATCGCCGCCACGGGGCCCGTCTTCCACTTCCCACAGCTGACCCTTGTTGTCGAAGGCGATACCCTCTTGGCTGCGCGTGCCGATCGCCCAGATCTCAGGCATCGCACCCTTCTTGCCGATATAGGGATTGCCGGGCGCCGGCTTGCCGTCCACGGTGATGTGAATGATCTTGCCCAGTGTGTTGTTCAAATGCTGCGCCAGCATCCATGGCGGCGGCTGAAGCTCGATACTGTCGCGGTCGCCGATGGAAACGAACATGGTTCCGTCCTTGGCGAAAGCGATACGGCTGCCCTGCTTCGACAAATACAGATTGTCCGAAACGCCGGGCTTGGCCGAGAAGATCACCTTGACGTCGTTGAGCGCCAGATTTTCCTCATCAAGGATCGCGCTGGAAACCGACATGGCATCCTGATCGCCATCCGGCGGCGAAGACACGCCCTTGGGCGCCAAAGGCCGGTCATAGACGAAGAATATCCGGTGATTGGTCGCGAAATGCGGGTCCAATGCGACATCCAGCAAGCCGGCCTGCGTGCCGGTATCGCTCAACCCCGGAACATTGCTCAACGGCTTGGAGACATTGCCCTGGGCATCGACGATGACCATGGTGCCGAGCCGCTGGGTGATCAGCATCTTGCCGTTGGGCAGGAATGCGACGGCCCAGGGCCGCACCAGCTTGTCGGTGATCGTGGTGACTTTATAGGGCACGCTGGCGTGATAGGGCGCATGCGTCTGACCGGGGAAATTCGGCGCGTCGTCCTGCTTCTCCGGCCAACGCGTATCGACCGGTTTGCCCTCGATCTTCTGCCAGTTGATCGGCGGGTATTGCGGCAGCAGCATCGGATTGGAATGGGCCCGGGCAACTAGGCCCGCGCTTTTTCCGCCGCCGCCGCCACCACCACCGCCGCCACCGCTCCCGTAATTGGCCGCCAGGTAAGTTACGATCTTGGGCAGATCGTCATCGGAGATTTTTGCACCATTGGCGATCATCTGCTTGACGGTGGCGTTCCACTGGCCCGCATTCATATGCTTTGCGGTGACCGTCGCAGCGTCATGACACTGGGTGCAAGATTGAGCGACCAAATCATGGTTCGTGCCCGGCGCAAAATCATCGGCCCGCGCTGCCGTGCTTATCGCCAGCAATGATGCCGCGCTTAACAGAAAAGCGGAAATCTTGATCATCGTCCCTTGAGCCGGATTATCCGGCCTCCCCGATAAGAATGTTCTAGAGCGTGCCCTTGGGCTCGGCCATGGCCCTGTTCAGGCAAGCGTGCATGAAACCCGCGGCATAAGCCGGATAGGTCAAAGGCGCGCCTACCATACGCGGCGTGTGATCGAAATGAACGACGCCCGTGTACCCGATATCCACCAGGGTCTTCATGACTTTGTACATGTCGTAATAGCCATTGTCCTGGAACGTCTCGTGGAAATGCGGGACCCCGTTGACCGGCGGGCTTGAGACATTGCGGAAATGCACTTCGCGGTACTTTTTCAGCGCCCAGAATTCTTTGAGCGCGGACAGCACGTCCTTGCCCATCAAGTCTCCGCCTTCGTTCCAGATGCCGCAGCACATCTGAATGCCGACATTCGGACTGTTCGCGGCCGCGAACATGTTCTTGATGTGGCTATAATTGTTGAGAAATCTATCGACCCCGCCCAGGCTTTGAATGAGCGGCGGATCATCCGGATGGAATGCCATGAAGACGCCATTCTCTTCCAGGATCGGGACGACCTCGCGGACGAAATATTTCCGGAAGTTGGACATCAACTCGTCATAGCCATATTTGCGGCCATAATAGAGCGTGTTCACTCCGCCTGCCGGTTTGACATAGTCCGGCGTTCCATAACCTGTTCCGCCTTCGCCATGCGCAGCGGAAGAAGCCGCATCGAATTCCCGCGCCATCGCCCCGCCGCGCACATCGACATCGCCGCTGCCCCAGAGACCGGTATTCATCAGCCGGCCGCCGGTATAATCGAAGCCCGCCTTCGCCGTGTTGCGAATCCAGGTCTTTGCCACCTCCATCGATTCGGCGCGGCCAGGCAGATCCAGCATCATGTCGATCAGAGGCTTTTCCGCCTTCCCGCCGATGAAATAGCGCAGATCGTGCAGCGTAATGCCGGCATCAGCATAACGCTTCTTGACCGCCAGCATGTCATCGACGCTCATCATTTCCCGGGCGGGGCAATAGACGTATTTGTAGCCTATCTCGTTCAGGAATTTCAGATCGTCGTCCGTGGGATTGGTGTTCCAGGAAACGATCAGCTTGACCCCTGCCGTCCCGGAAAGAGAGTCGTTGGCCACAGCATTGGCGGCGCGGACATTGCCCAGCATGGTTGCCGCGGCCGCGCCGCCCATGGCGATCTTTGCCAGGGAGCGTCGCGAAAGACCGGCCTTGCGATGGAAATACTCCTGGTTCTCAGTCATGAGACAATCCTTTGGTCCGAGGAAGGCGTAATCAATCCAGCCGCAGTTTGACACCTGCCAGGAACTGCGTGCCGATCTTGTCGTATACCGAGCCGGCCTGCTGGATATGCTGGAAGCCCAGCGTATCGGGAATCAGGGGCGGGCTGGAATTGAGCACATTGTCCGCCCTTACCCAAAGCTGCCAGGCGTCGGAAATCTGATAGGCAGCGGACATGTTCAGGTAAAAGCGGCCATTGACCGTATTGTCGTTGATGGATTTGGCGCCCGCCGCGACGGAATATTTTCCGCTGTAAAGCTGATCGAAGACGCCGCCCGCGATCCAGTTTCCCGTCACGCTGAGGGTCCAGGGATCGTTCAAATAAATGGCATTCATGTTCCAGCGAATACGCGGGTTGGAGCAGGCGCCGACGCAACCGGCTTCATCAACCGGAATGCCGCTCGAACCGGTGGAGATATAATGATCCACATAGGTTCCGAGGAAGTGCAGCATCATCGTGCCGCCCCAGTCCTTGTCGAGACTATCCATGTCGAACTGATAGCCCGCCTCCAGATCGAAACCGTCGGTCTTGAGGATCGAGGCATTGAACTGAGTCGATTCCACCGACGAGATAATACCGCTGGACGGGTCGTAGCTGATCGCGGGGCAGAATTGGGTCTGGCCTGCGAAGCAATTGTTGACGATCTGCTGCGCCGAATACCGCGTCAGCACGGACGTCATTTTGATGTTCCAATAATCGACGGAGATGTTGAAACGATCAAACCAGCTGGGGGTATAGACAATGCCGCCCGTGATCGTGTCTCCGATTTCCGGCTTCAGGTCCGGGTTGCCGACGGTGACGCCATTTGCCACCGCCTGCACGCCGGTGGCGGGATTCTGAATGACGCCGCCGACGCTGCCATTACCGGCTTGATACAATTCCGTCAGATCGGGCGCCCGGATGTCGTGGGATCGTGTGCCGCGCAGGCGGATGTCATCGGTCGGCGAATAATTGATACCGACCTTCCATGTGGTGACGCCGCCCGACGTGGAATAGCTGGTCATGCGCGCAGCCATATCGACGTCCAGTGCCTGGGCGAAGGGCAGATCTTTGGCCAGCGGCGTATCGACTTCCAGATAGCCTTCTTCCACGGAATAGGCTCCCTTGAAGGGAACCTGGTCGCCATTGCGGAAGCCTGAAACCGCCGAAATCGGGTCGCTGACGCTGGCCGTGGTCTGGCGGCGATACTCGAAGCCGGTGGCAACCGAGACCGGACCGGCCCAGGTCGAGAAGGGTTGGCCATGGACGTTCGCCGAAGTATCGAACATATCCATTTCAGCATGCACGACACCCGTGCCCGTGGTGTAGGCCGTCACGGCGGGGGTAATGGTGTTGAGACCGAAGAGATTGACCGGGACGCAGCCATTGTTGGGATTGGTCAAGGTCGAACGGCAGACCGCTTGCCCCGCGGCCACCCCGGCGACACCGCCCACGGCCGGATTGCGCACGGAGTCCACCGAATTCAGCCAATTCTGGTTGATCTGGTTTTGCCCCACCGTGGTGACGAACAGATGCGCGTCATACTGTGCGCTCAAATCCCAAGCCCAATCGGTCGACAGGGCGTTCAAATGTCCTTTGACGCCCAGCGAGCCGTCGTAATCATCGTTGCGGCCATAGGTCAGATCGCGGCCATAAGCGACGGGCGCCAGGTCGATATTCGAACGGCCCATCGTGAAGGACGAGATGTTGTTGGCCGTAATGATCGACTGGATCGACGCGGGAATGAATGCATTCTGCGCGGAGACGGTCAGGTTGCCGCTATTGAAATTCGGTACGATCGGGTAGAAGGCCGACGACCGGGCATACAGGAATTGCGACCAGACGTTGATGTCATCGGTCAAATCATAGGTTACGTGCGCCAGCCCATTGAGACGATGCTCCGAAGCCTGCAGGCCCATATACTGCGCCTGATTGCTACCATCGCCGCCGACCATGTAGGTGCCACCGGCATATTGACCGACAGTGAATGGCCCGGGCACACCGCCCTGGCCGAATTGGATGTTGGTGAGTGCGTTGGAAGTCCCGCCACTTGCGGTTTTCGCACCCAGGATCACGCCGCCGTCCGTCATCTTTGACGCGACCGAGCCGGTCACCCGCAGCAATTGCGCGCAACCACCGGCGCCTGTCGGGCAAGCGGGATTGGCCAATACCGCTGCACCGCTGCGCCCCCAAGGACGCGACCCTTGAGGATAAACACCAGCCTGATTGAAATAGTCGCCACCAATGACCACATGCCCGCGGCCGCCATCGAAGTCGCCGCCCCAGGCAGCCGATGCCGTCATCGTGACGTCATCGCCATAAGTGGATTCACCAGCTCCGGCCTTCGCGATAAAGCCGTTCAAGGTCGTATTGAGGGTCACGTTGACGACACCGGCCACAGCGTCGGAGCCATAGGCGGCCGAGGCACCGCCCGTCACAACATCGATACGCTGGACAAGCGAGGCCGGGAGGACGTTGACGTCATACCCGCCGCTGACACTGGTGAACTCGGTCCTCTGGCCGTTTACCAGCACGAGTGTGCGCGTGGCGCCCAGATTTCTCAGATTGAAACTCGATGCGCCGATGCTGAACGCGTCGGATGCGTTCTGATTGGGTGTGAGGGACGGAATATCGCGCATGATATCCACCACATTCACCGCCTGCTTCACTTCGTATTGGAGAGGCGAGATCTCAGTGACCGGCGTCGGCGTGGTGAAGCCGGGCGTGCCAATTCGCGAGCCGGTCACAACGACCTGTTCGGAGGGCGCGGCGGCCACTGTGACGGGCGCCTGCTGTGCCTGGGCCGGAGAGGAAAGAACCGCGCCTGCGACAAGCGCGCTTATGCCGACGGAATTCAGCAGACCCAATGATTGAAATACAAAACGAGATTTCATGATGGCATTTCCCCTGGACTTTTACACAGCAGCGATGGCTGCTCTTCTAATCGTCAACGATCGTAAAATAGTTGGGCCATCGCGGATCGATGCGCTCGCTGCGAATACAGCGCGACGTCATCGGATCTGATGGTTGGGACTGGCGCCGCGGTCGCAGCTTTCATTCGAGCCCGAAGGCCTCTATCTCGGCTTCACTCCCTATTCGATCGATATTGCCGGCTCCGTGGAGCGGCGATCCGATCTGTTTCCCGGATTTCGATTCCGGTTTGCTGTTGAAGCACCTTTGATCCCTTATCTCATGAAGTCTATTTTCTAATTCTCATGAATTGAGAACTGAAAGTTATATTTCTGATAAAAAGGCGCGCGGCCCTTCGGTCTTTGCAAAACAGGGTCTCAGCACGGCTGCATAACGCCATATCGCGCTTCAGCAGGCCCGGTCCCGGGGCCGTTTTATGGATCAGGCTGTCCCCGTTCCAGCCTTCCGCGCCCGCCCGCCTTACGCCCTCGGAAAGCTATTGCGGAAGCGGAAAGGCGGCGATCCGATTGGAGCGGAAAGAGCCGACCCAGAGCGTCTTGCCCACCGGGATGGCGACCGAACCGGAGAAGAAAATCTTCGTATTCGGATGATCGAGAATTTCGTGCAGCGCGAGGGTCTTGGGGTCGATTTCCACGACCTTGGTCCCGTTTTCCGTCTGCCCCGCCGCGATTAACATTCCGTCAGGGCCCCATTTCACATTGTCGATTCTAAAGCCGACGGGAATGGTATCGCGCTTTGGCGGATTGCTGCCGCGCGAGAGGCGGAAGAAGTCTTTGCTGCCCCAGGCATCGACATAGAACCACTTGCCGTCTTTCGACACCTCGATGCCATTCAGGCCCGAGCCTTCGCTGCCGAGAACCTGTGCCCAGCCTTTGCCGGTGTGCCATTCCCAGATGAAGCCGTTGCTTTCCCCGGCCGTCAGCTTCCGCCGCGAATCTTCGAATTGCGCAGAACCCTCCCGCGCCCGCAGATTTGTTACAGCCAGGCCGCCGCCCGGCAGGCCAACAACGGAATTCAGACGCACCCAATCATTGGGAGCCGCAACGCATCCGATCCAAGTCAGAATTGGCGTCTTGGCCCGGGCATCGAGATTGAAAACCTCGATGGATTCTCTTTTGCCCCGGTGCACCGAATAAAGCGTGTATTGCCCATCTTTCCCGGCCTGGAGCGCATTGCCCTGGCTGATGTATTTGGCCTTGTCCTCGGCATCCAGCGGCCCCGGGCAATCGTCATACGTTTTGCTGTCGAATTTTTCCTGCACGCCGGCCGCCGGAAAAGCCATGGTCATCGTCCTGTCGGCAATATTGACAAGGCGTATGCCCCCTTCGCCCGTAAGACCCGACGTGACGATCCAGTTGGTGCCCGGAACATGGGCCAGATCTTCGGCGGCGGATTGACCGCAGGCGAACTGGATAGCCCCTTCCGGCATACAGCTTTCCGGCTTCTCGGCAGTGTCCGTCTGAGCGGCACCAGCGCAGGGCAAGAGAATGACGGCGGCAACGGCAAACAAACCAAAGACCTTCATTATTGCATCTCCTGCTTGATAATTGCTGCTCCGACCCTGCTACACGTCGCCGTGATCGTGTGGCGGCGACCGATCAGTCGTAGTTGAAGCGCACGCCCAAATTATAAGTCCTGCCGAACACGTCATAGATTTGAGAGCTGGTGGTGGTGGGCTCGAACGCGCTGCCCGCATTGATCGGCGGTGCGGTGTTGAGGAGATTGTTGACCGAGCCGAAAACACGCCAGTTGGGCAGACCCGGTATTTGATATTCGCCGCTGAGATTGAAATAGGAACGGCTGCCGATATCGTTCTGATCGATGGAATTCGGCACGCCACCCTGCGGTGCTACGACATAGCTGTTGTTGTACACCGTAGCCCCGGCATACCGGTATGTCAGCGCGGCAGTGACCGTATCGGTGCTGTAGGTAATCGTCGCCAGCCCGCGCCATTTGGGGTCGGAGCCGGTCCCAACGGAATTCACGGTAGATCCCTGCTGAGTCGTGTTGAAATTGTCGGAATAGGCCCAGACCGTCCGGATCGCGAAATTCCCGCTCAGCGCCGACCAGATATCGCTGCCCGGGAAGCCGTAATCGACTTCGAAATCCACACCATCGAGCGCGATGTCAGAGGTGTTGAACGGGGCACCGTTCAGGAAGGTGATCCGGTTGGTGGTGGGATCCCTGGTGATGAACGAGCAAAGGCCCGTTTGCCCATAAAGATAGCAACCGTCGATCACCGCCTGTTGCTGAATCAGGACGATACCTTTGTGAAGATTGATGTCCCAATAATCGACCGAAGTCTGCAGGCCGGGCAGCCAAGAGGGCGTATAGACGACACCGGCCGTGTTCGTGATGCCGACTTCCGGAGCCAGATCGGGATTGCCGCCCGCCGTGTAACGGATGTTGTAATTCTGGTTGAGCAGGCGGTCGGTGAATTGGCTATTGCCGTTCTTACCGGCCGAGAACAGATCGTTCAGCGTCGGCGCACGCAGATCGCGTGAATTGGTGGCGCGAATGCGTACATCATCATTGACGGACCAATTGAGGCCAAGCTTCCAGGTTTCCGTCCCTCCGGACGTCGAATAATTGGTATAGCGGAACGCACCGTTGAACCCGACTTGTTTGGCGAACGGAACATCGACGAGCAGCGGGAAATCGGTCTCGACATAGCCTTCTTCCACTTCCTGCTGACCGGAAAATGGCTGGGTATTGTTGGTCTGCCAAATCTGCGCAATCGAATTGCTGTCGGCCACGCCATGCAATGATAGGCGCCGGACCTCGAAGCCGGACGCGACAGAGACTTCGCCGGCCCAATTCTTGAAGGGCACACCTTGGATATTGCCGGCGAAATCCCACGATTCCTGAGGCCAGGCATTCCAGGACGTCCCGGTGACAGAAGCGGCCTGGGCAGGTGTGATCGTATTGACGCCGATGATGTTGATCGGCACGCAATTGGGATTGGCGTTGGCCAGGTTGGAGCGGCAAATGGGCTGGCCCACCGCAACACCAGATGCACCCCCGACCGCCGGATTGGAAATAACGTCGATATCCTGCTGCCAGAGCTTGTTGTTGCGGTTGTTTTCCAGCTTGAAGGTGAAGCGATTGGCGCCATATTGCGCCGTCGCATCCCAGGTCCAGTCGCTGCCCAATTTTCCGTTCGCGCCCGCACTCCAGCTCACATAATTGTTGGTGCCGATCGCATAGTTGAAACCAAGATCCGGGTTCAACCGCCCCATCGGCAGGGTGGTGACATGGTTGGCGGTCATCTGGGAAACGACCTGCGCGGGCAGGAAAGGATTGTCGATATGCACAGTCAGGCTGCCAAGATCGAGATTATGCGTCACCAAGGTGCCGGCATACTGGCTGACGACCATCGCCTGAGCCCACACACTCAGTGAATCGGAAAAATCGTAGCTGGTGTGCGCATAGAGGCTCTGGCGGCTGAGAACCGGTGAAATATCGGAGAACTGCCATTCATGATCGCCGGTACCGCCAGGCGTGAAGGCGGATGTATTGCCACCGGCAGATTTTCCGTTGGCGAAGGAACCACCCTGCATAAAAGTGGCGCCGACAAAGGTACCATAAGCGATTTGCTGAGGCGCGCCACCGGCCCCGAACATCAAGCCCTTCAGAGGACCCGACACCACAAGACCGCCATTGCTGCCATTGGTGTTTTGCGCATTTTTGATCAGGATAGTCTGCGGCTGACCGTTGGCGACGCCCGACACAAAGAGCGGGTTGGGTACCGACGCATAGCCCTGATTTGCCCAATGCCGCCGCGCCACACCGGCATTGGCGCCGCCATTGGTATAGATTTCGCCGGAAATGACGAAATGCCCCTTTCCGTCATCGAACGCCGTACCGAAAGTGGTTGTGAGATCGGCTTCCTGATTGTCGTGATATTGGGTCTCGCCGACCTGCAGCCGGCCCTTCAATCCCACGAAATTGTTGTCGAGGACGATGTTGACCACACCGGCCACAGCATCCGAGCCGTAGGCGGCGGATGCACCGCCGGTGACCGTATCCACCCGTTTGATCAATGACACCGGCAGAATATTGGCATCGGTCGTGCCGTCATACGATGTCGGCATGACGCGGCGGCCATCCAGCAACAACAAGGTGCGATTGGCGCCGAGATTGCGCAGATTGAAAGTGGTCGCACCAGGCGATCCTTGGGCCGATTGAAAGCCCACCCGCGGTATCAGCTGCGGAATCTGATATTCGATGGTGTCGGTCTGCAACGTCCCCGTGGTCTGAAGAAATTGCTGCGAGATCGATGTGACGGGGATCGGCGTTTCGAAACCCGGCGTGGTGATATGAGAACCGGTAACGACCACCTGCTCCGAGGAGGGCGCGTCCGCAGCCGGCGCTTGCTGCGCATGGGCCACAGGTGGAAGAACAGCCATTGCGACAAGCGCGCCGAGAGCGGCTGAATTCAATAACGTGACAGACAGACCCGTGCGTGCGCTCGTCATGATGATTTCCCCCTGAATTTTGAAAAGCCAGCGGACGTGGCTACTGTCCAAACTGGCGAAAGATGGTCGCGTGACTCCGATGTTGAACCGGCACGCCAGATGGCGTTCCGGATGCACTTTCATGTGTCAGGTCGCGCGGACGCACGTCATCCGCTCCATCCCGGAGGGATTTCCATCGGCGATACACTCCCTGTTTCGATCGATTTGGCGCCGGCCCAATCGGGCAATTGACGATCCGATCTTTTTCCCGGCTTTCGATTCCGGTTTACTGAAATGTCATGTTGATCCGGCTTCTCATGAAGTCTATTTTCTAATTCTCATGAATTAAGAACCGGGAGTTATAGTGGAGCTTCGAGATCTCGCTTACTTCCAAGCCATCGCGGAAGCCGGACATATGGGCCGTGCAGCCGAACAGCTGGGTCGCACCCAACCCGCGCTGACCAAATGCATTCGCCGATTGGAGGCGGATTTAAACGCATCTCTCTTCGAACGAAGCGGTCGCGGCTTAAGGCTTACACCGGTGGGCGAAGCGCTCTTGGCGCGCGCGCGTCAGCTTCGTAACGCCGTCGATATGACAGTCCGCGAAATTGGTGACGTCGCGCGCGGCTCGGTGGGGCATGTCCGTGTCGGTTCCGGTGCAACGACCACGGAATATCTTCTGCCCGCATTGTACAGCCGCATATTGAAAGAAACGCCGCAGGTCACAATGGAATTGGTGATCGGCATGAACGACGTATTGCGCGCTTCCCTGCGGAAGGGATTTCTGGATCTGGTCATAGGTCCATTGACCGAGTCGGACGAAGAATTCACCTCGGTACCGGCATTGGAAGATCGCGTTGTGGTGGTGGCGCGCGCGGATCACCCGCTATTCGCCAACCGGCGCGTAAAGCTTCCGGACCTTTTGAAATATCGCTGGGTGCTTCCCGGTCCGCAGGTTGCGATGCGCAAATGGCTCGATCGCGCCTTCCAATCCAATGGGCTTGGCCAGCCGAATGTTCAGATTGAATCCAGCTCGATCTCGTTGCTGCCGCGCATGATCGCGCACAGCGATCTTCTCAGCTTTATTTCCGTACGCAATCTGGGCGCAGGCCGTGTGGGATCGCCATTGCGCGAAATCCCCTTGCCGGAAACAACGATGTCACGCTGGCTGGGCGCGGTGTATCGGAACGATGCGTATTTATCTCCCGCCTGTTGCAGGATGATCGACATCATAAAATCCATGTCGAAATCCGATCCGCTGCCCAAACAGCGACGGGCATAACAGCACCTACCGTGCCTTCGCGAATAGTGCCGTCAACCGATCGGAAAGCGCGGCAGCAAAAGCATCACTATCCACCAGCGGTGACGCGAGAATACGCGCCCGCATGCCATTGCGCAGGTTTGAAAGCCTTCCCAAGTCGCGCGCCAGTTCAAGTGTGAGATTTGCGTAGTCTTCGGTATTCGCCGCAACCAATTCCGTCAGGCCTATAGTGCTCAGATATCCCAGAGAATGACGGCTGGCGAATGTCGCTTGCGGCCAGGTGACGACCGGCAGCCCCATCCAAAGAGATTCGAGCGTGGTCATCCCGCCGGAATAGGGGAAAGTATCCAGCGCGATATCAGCTCGCGCCATCAGAGCAACGTGATCCCGGAACGAGGAACTTCCAAGGAATTTCAGGCGCGTTTCCGCAACTCCGGCAGCCGCAAAAGCCGCAATCGCTCGCGCCCGGGTCGCCGCGCAGTCCAGCGCCGGGCTTTTCAACATAAGCTGCGAAGTCGGGAGCCTATTCAGTATGCCGGCCCAAACGTTCACGACATCGCGATTGATCTTTTTGAAGACGTTGAAGCTCGCAAAAGTGACATAGCCATTTTGCAATGCCGGCAGCACGCCCGGCTCCGGCATACCCGATGAAGGCTCGAATGTGATGTAGGAATGCGGCATCCGTATAAGTGTTTCCGAGTAGAAGGCATCAGCGCCCTCTGGGGTTTGCCACTTGTCCGTAAGAAAATAATCCATGGCGGGAAGGCCAGTCGTGGCCGGATACCCTATCCAGCCAATCTGCACCGGCGCCGGTTTGCGCGCGAACACGGAGAGGCGATTGCCGCGGCTATACCCTGAAAGATCGAACAGGATTCCGATACCATCCGCTTGGATCTGGCGGACCATCTGATCATCGTCTACACCAAATACGTCTCTCCAGATGGTCGAAGACGCACGAAACCGCTCGGTTAGGGCGTCGGATTGACGCGAATTGCTGTAGCAGACGATCTCGTACCCGCGGCGGGCCAGAGCTTCCAGCGCCGCAATGGCCAGGAAACCGACAGCATGTTGGCGAAAATCCGCCGACACGAAGCCGAGCCGGGGCCGCCCATCTTGGAGCGAAAGCTGCGGCGTGGGCGCAAACGGGACGTCCGATTTGCGCGACAAGCGCAACAGGTCGGCCAGCTCCACGCCCGGCCGATACAATTCCGCGAAAATCCGATTGGCGGAGGCTTCGGCATAACCGGGCTGGAGCGCGACTGCGCGGTCGAAGGCCGCAACGGCATCTTCCGCAAATCCCTGCTCGAGCAACGCCAACGCGAGATTGTTATAGGCTTGGGGAGAGTCTGGCTCGAGTGAGATCGCCTGGCGATAGACCGCTACCGCTTCTTCAAGCTTGTTCTGATCCGCAAACGCCACGCCCATATTGCTCCAGGCGTTGGAAAATCGCGGTTGCAGAGCAATGGCATGGCGGTAGGCGATAACAGCATCGCCCGCCCTGCCCAACTCCTGCAACGTCAGGCCATAGTTATAAAGAAATCCCGGGTCGGGCTTCAGCGCGATTGCCCGCTCGAAGAAAATTATGGATTCCAGCGGGCGATCGCGCTTGAGCAGATTGGCGAGATTTATATGCGCATCCGCATAGTCCGGCTTGCTGGCAATAGCGCGGCGATAGCAATCCTCCGCCTCGTCAAAAGCGCCCAACGCGCGCAATGCCGCGCCGAGGTTTGAAAGGGCCTGGGGTTGGTGCGGATCGAGCACCAGTATACGGCGATACGATGCAGCGGCTTCGGAGAAGCGTCCCGCGCGATGCAAACTCACTGCCGCATTCATCAAAGCCGAAATATTATTCATGGCTTGATTGCGTCATCGAAGGGTTTTGGCAGTCGCGCATTTTCACCGCTGGCGATATGAAGAGTTGCCGCATGCCGAAATCTTATCGTCAAACGCAAAGGAATGGATAGATGCGCCCGCTTCTCAACGCCACCCTCCTCTCCGCCGCCCTGATGTCCGCGTCCTGCGCCTTTGCCGCGGATGGGACCGCGACGGATGAAACCAATCTTCCGCCAAAGACCTTCACGACTCCTGCCGAAATTCAGGCGCTCATCGCCAAAGCTGCGGCAAATCACAAGCCCGGCACCTTCAGCAGCGAATACATCGCCGCTCTCGCGCCCTATCATGTGAACCTTGAATACCGCACCACCGCCACGCCTCCCGCCGTGCACTTAAAAGAAGCGGAGTTGATCTATGTCATCCAAGGCTCCGGCACATTGACGGTCGGCGGGACCATGGACAATTCCAAGCCTGGAAAGCCGGGCAATCTTGGCGGAACGGGAATAACCGGCGGCACCGCTGAGCCGCTTGCTCCGGGCGGGTTCGCTTTCGTGGCGGAGGGCACACCGCACTGGTTCAGTTCTGTCACGGGCCAGGGACCGTTGGTGACCATGGCGTTCCATGTCCCACGGCCATTGCCAGCGCCAAAATAGAAGAAGTTTTCAGATAACGGATTCAAGCCGTACCGCACCGCAATGTTGACAGCGGGCGGCGTGCATCGCGATGCTTAAGCAATCGCAGGGCGGGCGACAATGACAAGCGGCGAACGCATTCTTGTAACCGGCGGCGCAGGCTTTCTGGGTTCGCATCTTTGCGAGCATCTGCTGGGACAGGGCTGTGAGGTTCTGTGTGTCGATAATTTCTTCACCAGTTCGCGGCGCAACATCGACCATCTTCTCGGCCACCGGCGCATGGAGCTCATGCGCCATGACGTAACCTTCCCGCTCTATGTGGAAGTCGATCAGATTTACAATCTGGCATGCCCTGCCTCTCCTGTTCGCTACCAGTTCGATCCGGTTCAAACGACAAAGACCAGCGTGATGGGCGCGATCAATATGCTGGGCCTTGCCAAGCGGCTGAAGATCAAGATTCTGCAGGCATCCACGTCCGAGATTTATGGCGATCCTCAGATCCATCCCCAGACCGAGAATTATTGGGGAAATGTGAATCCGATTGGCCCACGCTCCTGCTATGACGAAGGCAAGCGGTGCGCCGAGACGCTGTTCTTCGATTACCGCCGCCAGCATGACCTATCGATCAAAGTCGCGCGTATATTCAACACCTACGGCCCGCGCATGCACCTCAATGATGGTCGCGTCGTCTCCAATTTTATCGTCCAGGCGCTGACCGGCAAGGACATCACCATCTATGGCAGCGGCAACCAGACCCGGTCCTTTTGCTATGTCGATGATCTTATCGATGCGCTGACGCGCATGATGGCGACAGGCCATGCAATCACAGGCCCGATGAATATCGGCAATCCATCCGAATTCAGCATTCTGCAACTGGCGGAACTGGTCATCGCGTTGACGGGGTCCCGCTCCAAATTGAGATTTGAACCCGCGCTGAGTGACGACCCGCAACAACGCAGACCGGATATAAGTGCAGCAAAATCCGTCCTGGATTGGACACCGACGACATCCTTGCGCGATGGACTGGTCACTACGATCGCGTATTTCGATGCCGCACTGGCAGCACAACCTGGCGCAATGCAACCAGATGTAGAGCCGCGAATGTGGCGGGTTTGACTGGAGGATCGTAAACATCTGGGAATATTATCAATAATATTCATAGCCAGCGGTTATAGATCGATGACGATTGGGAAATAGACACTGCGCGTGCCAACGCCCATAAATTCTCAAAACACTCAGGGCAGCAGAAACGCATGCATACATTTTTGATCACGGCGCCGTCTTTTGCGGCGCCTGGCGTAGCGAAATTGCAGGATGCCGGCTGCCGCATCCTTTACGCCAAGGACGAAGCGGACCTCGCCGCAGTGCTGGCGCGCGAAGATATCGACGCCGTCATATCGCGCACAATGACGCTGAATCGCGACATGATCCGTTCCTGTACCAGCCTGAGAGTGATCTCCAAACACGGCGCTGGCTACAACAATATCGACGTCGCCGCCGCCACCGAGCGAAATATTCCCGTCTTCTTCACACCGGGCGCAAACGCGCAATCCGTCGCGGAACTGACCATCGGGCTTGCCGTCGCGGTGGCACGCACGATTCCGCTGCATGATCGGACCTTGCGGGAGGGCGGTTGGAGCCGCTCGGAAATGGGATTGCAGCTTTCCGGGCGCACCATGGGCGTCATCGGCCTCGGCAATATCGGCCAGAAGGTTGCGCATCTGGCTGCGGCATTCGGCATGCGGGTCGTGGGTTACGATCCGCGCATGAAGACGGCCCCCTGCGAAATGGTGGACAACCTCGCCGACCTACTGTCGCAGGCGCAGCTTCTCAGCATCAACTGCCCCCTGAACAATGAAACGCGCGGCATGATCGGCGCTGCGGAGCTGGCACAGCTGCCGCGCAATTCCATTGTTCTCAATACGGCACGTGGCGGTATCGTCGATGAAACGGCGCTGGCGCAAGCTGTGGCGTCGGGACATGTCTTCGGCGCCGGTTTGGACGATTTCGTTGCCGAACCTGTTGCCGCCGATCACCCTTTTTACAAGCTTTCTCGCATCGTGATGACGCCGCATGTGGGAGCGTCCACGCGTGAAGCGTTGGATACCGTCTCGGTGATGTCGGTCGATAATGCCCTCGCATTCCTGGATGGCAAACCGTTCGACCAGCGCCTTTGCGTCAACCCTTCCGTCCTCCAAAAGCAACCAATGGTTTCCATCTAATGACCAGCAAATCTTCCTCCGATCAGTGGCCCTCCGGTTACAAAATTCTGCCGCGCGTCAGCACGCTGTCGCCCGAGCTGGTCGATGCGTTCCGCACGGTTCCCACCGCGCATGCTTCCGATTGCATGGGCCGCAGCGTCGGCGCCACGGGCCTGCACGCTTTCCATGGTGATGCGCAGATGTGCGGCATCGCCGTGACGGTGCGCGCGCGCCCTGGCGACAATCTGATGATTCACAAGGCCCTGGCGATCGCCGAACCCGGCGACATCATCGTCGTTGATGGCGCGGGCGATCTTAGCCAGGCCGTGTTTGGCGGCTTGATGCGTACGACCGCGATGGTGAAAAAGTTGGGCGGCCTGGTCGTGGATGGGGCGGTACGCGATACCGCGGAATTCGCGGAAGGCGGTTTTGCCTGCTTCGCCAAGGGTGCGGTTCATCGCGGCCCGGGCAAAGAAGGTCCCGGCGAAGTGAATGTTCCTATTGCCTGCGCCGGCATGGTGGTACACCCCGGCGATCTGGTGTTGGGCGACAGCGATGGCGTCATCTGCATTCCCGCCAGTGAAGTCGAAGCCCTCCTTCCGCAGGTGCGTGCTCATGCGGAAAAGGAAAACAAGATGAAAGCCGCCATATTGGCAGGAACGACCGATCCGGACCGCTTCGATGCGATCCTGCGCAAGAAAGGCGTTCCGGAATCGCTGCTCGCCCGGAAATGAGCCCGGGCGCCGATCCGTTCCGCTGCCGCAGGCCTCTTCCGGGGTTTCCGAGTCTCAGTTTCATGAGCCTGCAGGCCGCGGAGCGGAACGGTGCGGGCCCGCTCACCCGGCTGCCCTATTCTTTGCGCGCGCTGGCGGATTCATTGCTCCGCCACGCTTGCGCGCCAACACAATTGACCACCTTGGCCGCGGTCGGCACGGAATCGGCCTTGCGGGATGATGAACGTCATCGCGGCGTCGGTCTCGATTTCTATCCCGAACGCATCCTGATGCAGGATTCCTCCGGCCTGCCCGTACTCGCCGATATTGCCGCGCTGATCCAGGCGGGTGACGAAATGGGCGTACCCGTCGGCGGTGCGATGACCATCCGCGCCGACCTTGTCGTCGATCATGCGGTGGAAGTCGATTACTGGAACAGGCCGGACGCGGCCGAGCGCAATCTGGACGCCGAATTCAAGCGCCATGGCAGCCGTTTCGAATTCCTCAAATGGGCGCGGCATCGTTTTGACTGGTTGCGCGTGACCCCGCCCGGGACCGGTATCTGCCATCAGCTGAATCTCGAGATTTTCGCCACTGTTGTCGGCGTGAAAGACGGCGTGGCGGGCTCCGATTCCCTGCTGGGCACTGACAGCCACACCACAATGGTCAATGCTCTGTCCGTATTCGGTTGGGGCGTGGGCGGCATTGAGGCGACATCGGTATTGCTGGGCAATCCCGTCACCCTCCCCGTCCCTCAGGTCGTTGGCGTGCGGCTGACCGGCGCTCTTCAGGCCGGCGTGACGGCAACCGATCTGGCGCTTTCGCTCACCGCCATGCTTCGCCAGCACGCGCTGGTGGGAAAGATCGTAGAATTCTGCGGTCCCGGCATCGCGTCATTGTCGCTCCCGGATCGCGCCACCGTCGCCAACATGGCGCCCGAGTATGGCGCCACCATGGGATTTTTTCCGGCCGACGCCGCAACACTCGCCTATCTGAAATCCACCGGGCGCAGCGAGGAACATATCGCCATCGCCGAAAGCTTTTTGACCGCACAGGGAATGTTCTGGACCCAAGAAGCGGACCTTCCTGCGTTTGCGGAAATATTGGCGTTCGATCTGACATCGGTGCAGGCGACCGTCGCGGGCCCCAGTCGCCCGGACCAGAAGCTTGCCTTGTCCGAAGTGCCGGGCACCGCGCCCCCTTCGACCGGACTGCAATCGAGTGGTGGACGGCTGGAAAATGGCGATATCGTCATTGCCGCGATTACAAGCTGCACGAACACGTCCAATCCCCGCCTTCTCATCGCGGCAGGCCTGGTGGCCGAAAAGGCGGTGGCGCGCGGCTTGGTGCCAAAGCCTTGGATCAAGACATCACTGGCGCCGGGATCGCGCATCGCTTCAGGCATGTTGGCGCAATCCGGACTGCAAAAAGCCCTGGACAGGCTGGGTTTCGAATTGGTCGGCCATGGATGCACCACCTGCATGGGCAATTCCGGGCCTCTCAGGCCGGAAATTGCCGCGCAGATCAAGGATCAGAATCTTTCCGTTGCCGCGGTGCTGTCGGGCAACCGCAATTTCGAGGGGCGGGTTCATCCCAGCGCGCGGCTTTCCTATCTGATGTCGCCGCCGCTGGTGGTGGCCTATGCGTTGGCGGGCAATGTCAGGATCGATCTGACGTCCGAGCCTTTGGGAATTGGCGCGAATGGCGCGCCCGTGACCTTGCAAGACATCTGGCCCAGCGAAGCGGAAATCGATGCCGCGCTTGAACGCGCAGACATGGCCAGCTTGGCTGCGGAAAATCGCGATCACGCCTTCGATGGCTCCCGCGCCTGGAACGACATCATGGTGCCCGACGCAACCATCTATCCCTGGGAAGGTGAAGATGGCTTTATCCGCCGGCCACCCTTCCTGGAGCCGGATGTCGCCCGCCCTCAATTGGGCCATGACATTATGGGCGCGCGCGCACTCCTGATGTTGGGCGATGCGGTCACCACCGATCATATTTCACCGGTGTCCGGCATCCAACCCGACAGCGCCGCCGGGCAATGGCTGGCGGAACATGGCGTATCATCAGATCGGCTGGCGAGCTTTTCGGCTCGCCGCCTCAATCACGATGTGATGCTGCGCGGCGGCTTTGCCAATCCGCGCGTACGGAACAGCTTGTCCGGCCGCGATGGCGGTTTCACCAAACTTCTGCCGGATGATCGTCTGATGCCGGTGCATGAGGCGGCCGCCATCTATCGCGCCCGCGATGTGCCGCTGATCGTGATTGCCGGCGATCGCTATGGCGCCGGATCGGCCCGCGACTGGGCCGCGAAAGTGACAAGGCTTCTGAGCATTTCGGCCGTCATCGCCGAGAATTTCGAGCGTATTCACCGCACCAATCTGGTCGCGATGGGCGTATTGCCGCTGCGGATCGCACGGGAAGACCGGCTGTCGCTGACGGGATTGGAAACATTCGACCTTGCCGGTCTGCCCGAAGCGTTGAAACGGCAGGGCAAAGTCACACTGATTGCACACGGTCCGGACGGCGCTCGCACAATAGAGCTCGCCTGTTTGATCGAGACCGATGTCGAAGCGGATTGGCTGAAGGCCGGCGGCATTCTAGCGCAGATGCTGCAAGGCGAGCGCATGCAGGCCGGACACGCATAACAGGGGGAAAGCATGCAAGGGCGTTCGGCGAGTACCAATCTCAAATCCATCATTGTCGGCTCGGTCGGCAATCTCGTGGAATGGTATGACTGGTATACCTATCCCTCTTTTGCGCTGTATTTCGCCAAGACCTTCTTTCCGTCCGGCGACCAGACCGCCCAGTTGCTGAACGCCGCTGCCGCCTTCGCTGTTGGCTTTCTGATGCGTCCTATCGGCGGCTGGTTGCTGGGTCTCTATGCGGACCGGGTCGGACGTCGCCCGGCACTGATCCTGTCCATGGTCCTGATGGCTGTGGGTTCAGCCGGCGTGGGCTTGATTCCGGGCTATGCCAGCATCGGTGTTCTGGCGCCGGTTCTTCTTGTGACGGCAAGACTGTTGCAAGGCTTCAGCGTCGGTGGACAATATGCCGCCAGCGCCAGCTATCTCAGCGAAATTGCCAAACAAGGCCATCGTGGCTTCTGGACCAGCTTTCACTATGTGACCTTGCTGATGGGCCTTCTGCTCGCCATCGGCCTGCTGTTCATATTGCAGCACACCATAACCAACGCTCAAATTGCGGCCTGGGCTTGGCGCGTGCCGTTCTTTGTCGGCGCAGGCCTCGCGATCGCGGCGCTTCTGATCACCCTGGGCGTCGAGGAAAGCGGCTCCTTTGAAAAAGCGCAGACCAAAACGCGCACGATTAGCCATGCGGCCCTGTTCGCCCGCCATTGGCGCGAACTTCTGATCGTTTTCGTTATCACGATGGCCGGGACCATCGCCTTCCAGACCTACGGCACCTATATGCCGAAATATCTGGTCAACACGGCTGGTTTCAGCCCGGATCTGTCCACGGAAATCACTCTGTCCGCCTTGGTGATCTACACGCTCATCCATCCGCCGATGGGCTGGCTGTCCGACAAGCTGGGACGCAAGACATTGCTGATTGCATTTTCCCTTGCCGGCTTGGTGACCACGGTTCCGATCATGACCACGCTGGCCGGCACCACCGATCCCTATGTCGCGTTCGGCCTGTTGCTTCTGGGCATGGTCCTGCTCTGCCCCTACACCGCTGTGAGTGCCATCTTCAAGGCAGAGCTTTTTCCGACCGAAATACGTGCCATGGCCGTCGGCATTTCTTTCGCCACATCGGTGTCCGTCTTCGGAGGCACTTCTGAGCTTATCGCGCTCAACTTCAAGAAAGCCGGGCATGAGCCGTGGTTCTATTGGTATATGACGGCGTCCTTCGGACTGTCCCTTATCGCTGCCTTGGCCATGCGCCGCCCAGCCGACGCCGTCATCGCTCCAGAATAATCGGGCCTCGAATTTATTGCCGCCCGCTGTGCCGTGATATTAAACCTGTGTGATTCCACCATCCGCCACGAGATCGATACCAGTGGAATAACTGCTGTCATCGGAGGCGAGGAAAAGTATTGCCTTCGCCATTTCGTCGGCGCGACCGATGCGACTGAGTGGAGTGATGGATGCGAAGAACTGCTTGGCGGCTTCGGCCCCTTCCGGCGTCTTGAACTGGCCAGCGATGATTGGGGTATCGATGGCCCCAGGCGATAACGTGTTAACGCGGATGCCCCTGTCTTTCAGCTCCATCGCCCAAGTGCGGGCGAAGGAACGCATCGCGGCCTTGGTTGCGGCGTAAGTACCGTGCTCCGGCATGCCCTTCAAATGGAGGCACGACGAGACCAATACGACGGAGCCGCCGTGACGTAGCAGAGGCAGTGCCTTTTGCACCGAAAAATAAGTACCGCGCGCATTGATGTTGAAGGTCCTGTCGAAATGCTCTGGCGTGGAAACCGCCAGAGATGCCCGTTCGACAAAGCCAGCACTGGCGACGATGATGTCCAACGCGCCCTTTTCCTTCTTCACCGTATCGTAAAGGCGGTCTAGATCGGCCAAATTGGCGATATCGCCTTGCACAGTGGTGACATTCTTGCCGATTTCGGCTTTGGCCTTGGCCAGTTCGCTTTCGCGGCGGCCGGTTATGAAGACATGGGCGCCTTCCGCAACGAAGCTTTTGGCTGCGGCCAAGCCGATGCCACTTGAACCACCAGTTACGACGGCAATTTTTCCATTGAATTTCGACATGGCGTTCTCCTATGTTTTGATTTGGGAAATTCAGAAGCGCAGGCCGCCCGATGAAGCGATCCGCTCACCGGTGATCCATCCGGCGGCGTCGGAAGCCAGGAAGACAACAACCGGGACGATATCTTCAGGCGTACCCAGACGGCCGAGCGGCGTGCCGGCGATAACGTGGTCGTCCATTTCGCTGCTTTTGAGTCCGGCGCTTGCTAGGCCTTCGGTCACGGTATGGCCAGGCGCCACAGCATTGATGCGAATGTTACGCGAACCCAGTTCCTTCGCCAGCGAGCGGGTGATCTGATCGACCGCCGCCTTGGTGGCGGCATAGACGCTGGAGTTGGGCATCGCGCTAAAAGACGCGATCGAACTGATATTGATGATGCTTCCGCCCGCTTCCGGAAAATGCTTCAGAGCCTCCCGGCTGGTCAGCAAAGTGCCCAAGACATTGGTGTCGAACTCGCGGCGGAATTCTTGGGGTGTGACGTCGGCTAGCGCCTCGAATTTAAAAATACCCGCATTGTTGACCAGCACCGACGGAGTGCCGAACGCTTTGGCGGTTTCGGCGAACAGTCGCGCGACATCAGCCGGATCGGAGACGCTTGCCTTGACGATAATGGCCTTGCCGCCCGCATCCCAAATGCGAGCTGCGACAGCCTCAGCCCCCTGCTGATCGCTTGCGAAATTGATGACAACCTGCGCACCGGCCGCGGCCAGGCCTTGTGCAATAGCGGCGCCGATACCCTTGGAAGCGCCAGTAACAATTGCGGTTTTGCCGATGAGAGAAGTCATTGTCGAATCCCGTGAAGTGATTGCCACGAGAAACTGGTCTATCCGCAGAAAACGGGGTATACGACCCGTGTAACTATGATTTATTCAAATTACGAATGACTGATCGCCTTCAGGAGCTCGCTGTTTTCGTACGGACGGCAGAAAGCGGGAGCTTTTCCCAGGCCGGGCGCGATCTTTCACTATCGCAACCCTCAGTCTCACGCATCATCGGTGAGCTGGAATCTCGGATTGGCGCAACCCTGCTGCTGCGCTCCACACGCCGGATCACACTGACGGACGCTGGCGCGCTGTTCCTCGATCGCGCGCGCGAGGTGCTCGCTGATCTGGCGGATGCCGAAGACGCGGCACGCGGCGTCGACAGTCTTCGTGGCACCATCCGCCTGGCAATTCCGGTCGTCTATGGCACGCGAGAGATCATCCCAAGGCTGACTGAGTTTCTCCGGATCCATCCATTGCTGAAAGTGGAACTGACCGTATCTGACGCACGTCAGGACCTAGTGGCGGAAGGTGCCGATGTCGCAATCCGAATGGGTGAACTGGATGATAGCGCTTATGGCGCGCGCAAGCTTACGATATTGGAGCGCACCCTCGTCGCGGCACCCGAATACCTCAAGGCACGCGGGGTTCCGAAATCGCCGGCCGACTTGGAACATCATGACTGCATATTTGGACCGGGTGGCTTTGGTCGTGCCCGCTGGATATTCCGCCAGAATGATCGTGAGATATCGGTGAATGTGCAGGGCCGCATTCACACCAATTCCGGGCCCGGGGTATTCGCCAGCGCCTTGGCGGGGCTGGGCATCGCCATGGCTTCGACCGTCATGTTCGGCCCAGAAATCGCAGAGAAACGGCTAGTGCCCTTGCTGCCGGAATATTCGCTGGAGCCGGTCCCGGTGCATGCCGTTTTTCCCAACGGCCCACGGCCTTCAATAAAAGTGCGCGCGTTGGTTGATCATCTTTCCAATGCGATACGCGTGGCTACACCGGGGTAGTACACTTGCTTGATACACGGTGCGGTCTATGTCGCCGCAAAAAGGTTCGAGCAATACACTGGTGGGCCCGGCAGGACTCATGCTGGCCGCCAATATGTTTTTATATCAAATACTTACCAAATCGCGAGCGGAACATACCAACAAAAATGCCACCAATGATCCCGCTCATATAACCTGCAAAACTTAGAACATTTTCTCACGGCGCCGAAATTCGTGAAGCAATGGCTCGGTGTACCCGTTCGGCTGGTCCAGTCCTTTAAAGATAAGGTCTCTCGCGGCCTGGAATGCAAGACTGACCGCTTCACGCCCCGCCATTGGCCGATAAACAGGATCTCCAGCGTTCTGCGCGTCAACTTTCACAGCCATACGAGAAAGCGCCGCCATGACCTCCTCTTTGGTGCAAACGCCATGCGTTAGCCAATTTGCGAGGAGTTGGGACGATATGCGCAATGTGGCTCGATCTTCCATCAACCCCACATCGTGAATGTCAGGCACTTTGGAGCAACCCACTCCCTGCTCGACCCACCGCACAACGTATCCCAGAATGCTTTGGACGTTATTATCAAGCTCCTCGCGAATTTCCGCATCGTCCCAATTCCGAGTCGCCAAAGGCAATGTCAGCAATGATTCCACGGGCGGTATGTCCGCCCCGGTCAACTCCTTTTGGCGCCGGAACACGTCGACCTCATGATAGTGTGTGGCATGCAGAGTGGCCGCGGTGGGCGATGGTACCCAGGCGGTATTTGCTCCGGATTTGGGATGAGCAACCTTCTGAACCAGCATATCCGACATTTGATCCGGCATCGCCCACATGCCTTTTCCGATTTGCGCCTTGCCCGAAAAGCCGCACGCCAAGCCGATTTGCACATTTCGGTCTTCATATGCTCTCAGCCATGTGCTGGTCCGCATCTCACCCTTGCGAATCATGGCACCGGCGTGCATGGAGGTATGAATTTCATCGCCGGTTCGATCGAGAAATCCTGTATTGATAAACACGATACGATCGCGCACCGCGTGAATCGTCGCCATCAAATTTGCCGAAGTGCGGCGTTCTTCGTCCATCACGCCGACTTTTATGGTGTGGCGCGCAAGTCCCAGAATATCTTCAACTTCGTCGAAGAGACGATTGGTAAACTCCGCCTCCTCCGGACCATGCATCTTGGGTTTGACGATATAAATTGAGGCCGCCCGGCTGTTTGCGAAGCGCCCCCGCTGCTTGAGATCTGTCAAACCAATCAGCCCGGTGACTATGGCGTCCAGAATCCCCTCCGGGACCTCATCGCCATCGCGCATTCGTACGGCGGGCGTGGTCATCAGATGGCCGACATTGCGGATAAGCATCAGACTGCGCCCCGGCAGACTGACAGTTGCGCCGCCCGGCGCGGTATAGACGCGGTCCGGCAAAAGGGTTCGAGTCAGTTCCGACCCAGCCTTCTCGAATTTTGCTTCCAGATTCCCTTGCATAAGGCCCAGCCAGTTCGCATAAGCCGCAGCCTTGTCGGCGCCGTCCACTGCCGCAACGCTATCCTCGAGATCCGCGATCGTGGTGACTGCTGACTCCATGACGATATCGGCGAGACCGGACTTATCGGTTTTCCCAATCGGATGATCTCGATCGATCTTCAACTCAATATGTAGGCCGTTGTGGCGGAGCAGGATCGCGGAAGGAGAAGCAGGCTTTCCGCGATAGCCGGCAAATAAGGCGGGCTCACGCAAGGCGGGCCATAGCACACCGTTCTTCACTTCATATGAGGCGACTTCGGCATGACTTCCTGATGCCAGCGGGACCACACGATCCAGAAACGCTTTGGCCCAGGCTATAACTGCCATACCGCGTTTGACGTCATACCCGCCGGCGGGGGGCTTACCCGCGATTGCGTCCGTGCCGTAAAGCGCATCGTAGAGGCTTCCCCATCGTGCGTTGGCCGCGTTAAGGAGAAACCTCGCATTGAGGATTGGTACCACCAGCTGCGGACCGGCAATTGCCGCCAATTCCTCATCGACTTGATTTACGCCGATTTGGAAAGGCTTCGGCTCGTTGACCAGATAGCCGATACCGCGGAGGAAACTGAGATAGGCTTGCGGATCATGTGGCTGACCGCGCCGCGCTTCGTGCCAGGTATCTATTTCCGCCTGCAGCCATTCTCGTTTTTCGAGCAGGGCTTTATTCTGCGGTGTCAATTTCGCGAATAACCGGGCCGCCGCTTGCCAAAACATATCGGCAGACAGACCGGTGCCGGGTAAAGCCTTCTCTTCCAAAAGCCGCGCCAACGGCTCAGACACCTTCAATCCAGCACGCTCCAAATACCGGTCTTCGATCACGGCTGGGCCTCCATGTTGGCCGCGGCGATTCCTGACAGGGCGCAAAGCTCGTCATTGTCGGATGTGTCTCCGGTGACGCCAACCGCTCCCATGATTACACCTTGATCCATGATAATTACCCCGCCCGCCGCCGGGATAACGCCATATGGCGCGATCGCTCCGAGCGAAGCCACGAAATTCGGGCGCTCAGCCGCCATCTCGCCAATCTTGCGGGACGATACACCCAGCGCAAGCGCCCCGAACGCCTTTCCGTATGCAATCTGAAACCGCATGATGGAAGAGCCGTCCTGGCGTTGAAAAGCGATCAGATGACCGCAGGCATCCAATACCGCCACACTGAGGGGTTTCAATCCAAGCTGCCGGCCCTTTTTTAATACCGCGGGGATAATTTGACTGGCCCGTTCAAGCGTCATGCCGCTCATTGTTCACCTCAGCTGAAATCAATTCCCGTAGCAGCCCAACAGGCGTGCTTTTTCCCGGACCAGGGCAAGTATGGCGGTGCAAAAAGGCGTACCCGTTCCAGTCAGCTCACCCAGCTCGACGACAGCACCCAACAATGCATCGATTTCGATCGGGCGCCCTCGTTCAAGATCCTGAAGCATGGATGTTTTATGCGCGCCGACTTCCCCGGCTCCATCTGCGCGCCTGTCAAGATCGACAGAGAATTTCGCTCCCAGCGCATGCCCGACCGCAGCCCCCTCTTCCATCATTTTGCGGATTACCATTCGAAGGTCTTCGCGAAAAGCCAACCGATCGAGCGTGGACCCGGTAAGAGCCGACAAAGGATTGAACGCGAGGTTGCCCCACAGCTTGACCCAAATTTCGTCACGGATGTTGGTACGGACCGGCGCCTTAAATCCGGACTTCACAAGTATTTGGGAGAGAGCCTCTACCCGAACACTTTTGCTTCCATTGGGTTCGCCCAGGGAAAAGCGCGTGCCATAGGTGTGCTCGATGACGCCGGGCTCGATCACCTCCGCCGCCGGATAGATCACACAGCCGATTGCTTTACGTGGAGAAAGTGAAGACAGAAGTCTTCCACCCGGATCGACACTTTCTACAGCGCGATCGCGCCAGGGACTGTCTATACCGTGAAAGTACCAGTACGGAATGCCGTTTATGCCGGTGACTAGGGCGGTTTCCGCCCCCATAAGCTTGGCGATTTCGGGCGCCGCCGAAACCAACCCATTCGCCTTCAGGGTAACAATCACAAAATCCTGAACGCCGGCATCCTCAGCTTTTTCGGCAGCCTTGAGGGGAACAGTAATACTCCCGCCATCGCTTTTGAGCGTCATACCGTTGGCGCGAATAGCTTGCAGATGAGGGCCACGCGCGATCACCGTGACCGCCGCCCCAACTTGATGCAATTTCACCGCCAGCAAACCGCCAATCGCGCCGGCGCCAAAAATGGCTATCTTCATTTTGCCAGCCCGAGTTTTCCAGCCAGCCCCACGCGCTGCAATTTTCCCGTTGCACCTTTTGGTATTTCAGTCAGGAAAAGGATTTTGCGCGGTACCTTGAAGTCGGCGAGCCGCGAACCGGCAAAAGCCCGCAATTCCCGCTCGTCACAAAAGAAACCTTCCCGCAGAACAACCGCGGCTGCGATATCTTCGCCCAACATGTCATGCGGCACCCCAAACGTCACAACTTGCGCCACGGACGGGTGGTCCATGATCACGGTATCAACTTCCAAGGGGCTAATTTTCTCGCCACCGCGATTGATCAATTCCTTCAACCGCCCAGTCAGGCGCAGATAGCCATCCGCATCTATTGTGCCCTGGTCGCCCGTGCGGAACCATCCGCCCGAAAACGCCTTGGCATTGGCATCGGGATTTGCTTCGTAACCCCGGGTTACGTTGCGCCCACGGATCACGACTTCGCCGAGTTTCCCGGGCGGTAACAAACCGCCTTGATCGTCCATGATGCCAATATCGGGACCGGCGGCAACGCCAACGCTGCCGGGATGGCGAGGTCGGGGTGGCAGGGGGTTGGAAGCCATCTGATGCGAGGCTTCAGTCATTCCATAAGCCTCGATCACCGGCACTGCGAAAACGGATTCCAACGATTCCATCACCTGTGGCGGAAGCGAAGCCGACGATGAGCGGATTAATCGCAAGCGCCCGCTTTTGATGACCTCCATATTGCGGTCGGCCCGGGCAAGTATGGCTTGATGCATTGTAGGCACCGCTGTGTACCACGTCGGCCGGGCGGCTTCCATCCAGCTAAAGAATTTCAGTGCGTTGAAACCGGGCGTGCATACCACCGAGGCTCCGGCGGCTACGCTGGAAAGCGTCGCCGCGATCAAGCCGTGGATATGAAAAAGCGGCATGATATTGAGGCAGACATCGTCTTCGTGCAGCGCGAGCGTGTTTCCGATATGATAGGCCGATGCGGTGACGTTAACTTGGGTCAGAGGCACAATCTTCGGCCGGGAAGTCGTCCCCGATGTGTGAAGTATCAATGCGACATCGCCGGGTTCGGCACGCCCCCCGGCAGAAGACATGCCCGCTGCGGGACCATGAAGACTGAAGCTTCCCGCTGCGCCGCCGGGCCTAAGTCGCACCACCGGTATTCCTCGCGCCGCCGCGACCTCAAGCGCCGGACTATCCATTCCTTCCTGAATGACAAGGGCTTTTGCACTTAGATCAGCGAGATAGAATTCAAATTCCTCGGCACGATACGCTGGATTGAGCGGCGCAGTCGTAGCGCCGCATCCTATTGCCATAAAAGCTGCCGCCATTTCGGGGCCATTTGGCAAAACGATCGCCACGCGATCGTTGCGACCAATTCCCATTGCATTCAAATCCGCGACCGTGGTGCGGGCAAGATCCCGAAGTTTTGCATAGGTGAGCGGCACTTGCCCGGGCGCCGCAATTGCGGGCGCCGCGTCGAATCCCGCTTCCATAAGATCGGCGATTGTATCAGCGCGATATAAGTTCGACATTCACTCGCCTCCTGGCGAAATACTGAAATCTCCCGAGACAACACCGCCTCGGGCTCAGTTCTGCTCCATGGCGCCAGCCTGAAGTACCGTCGTGTTAGAGCATTGCTTGGCATGCGCCATTCGCATCGGCCGCAAGACGAGGATAGCGAGGAGCGCCGCGGCAAGATTTCCCGCCGCTCCCACCCACAACACCGCATGCCAATCACCATTCCCGCTCATCAGACTGCTGAGAGGAACGAGAAGCGAGGCCGTGCCTTTGGCTGTGTAAAGCATACCGGCATTGGTCGTCGCGTACCGGTGCCCATATGCATCAGTGCAGGTCGCCGGAAACAGGCTGTAGATTTCGCCCCAAGTGAAATAAATCAACCCGCTGGTGATGACGAAAAGCACAGGATCGCGTCCGTAACGCGCCAAGGATCCGATAGCCACGGCGGCCAAAGTGAAAGCGATAAACATTGTGGCTTCCCGGCCAATTCGATCCGAAATCCAGCCGAAAAATGGCCTTGCCAGCCCGTTCAGAACATTGTCCACGACAAGAGCAATCGTCAGAACTGTGCCCGATATGCCCAAGACCGTGAGCGGCGATTTGGCGATACCAAAATCGATCGCCATGGAGGCCAATTGTGCTGTAACGATAAGTCCACCGGCGGCCACCAGGATAAACATCAGATACAGCAACCAGAATACGGGCGACTTCAGAACTTCCAGAGGCGTCGAACTGTGCCGGGCCTGTATATTGGGAGTTGTTGCGATCGGCTCGATGCCAGCGGCAGGCGCTTTCAAAAAGGACGAAAGCAAAAGAATGATGCCGCCCTGGCCCAACCCGAACCAGAAAAAAGCTGTCTGGTAGCCGTGGGTTTCGATAACGGTGTGAATGGGAAGAACCGTGGCGGCTGCGCCAGCGCCAAAGCCTGCCGCCGTGATGCCGGCTGCCAGTCCGCGCCGCCCCACAAACCATTTCAACGCATTGCCTACACAGGTGCCGTAAACTGACCCGGCTCCGATACCGGACAATGTGGCGGCCAAGTAAAGCGTGAAAAGCGAACCAGCCATCGCGTTCATGACCCAGGCTGCGCCGACAAGGAGGCCGCCGACCGCGACAATTATTCGGGGACCGAATTTATCGACGAACCAGCCTTCTACAGGGACAAGCCAAGTTTCCGTCAGCACGAAAATGCTGAAAGCGACTTGAATGGCCGCGCGGCCCCAATGATGCTGCTCATTGATGGGATTGACGAAGAGATTCCAGCCATATTGCAGATTGGCGATCATCACCATGCAGAGCAACCCAATGACCAGCTGCAATACTCTGCCGCTCTTGGGGCTTTCGGCTTGAATGTGATCCATTTTCGGCCCTATCGATCTTACAGGGGGCGTCTGACTTGGCGCGGACAAGATTGCGAATTGGCTTTCTGGCTTCGGCGACCGAGATGCCGCAGCTCCAAATCGGCGCGCCGAATTGCGTCAGCTTCTATGCGACGAAACGATTTCAGGAGATCGGCACCGAATGCGGTGAGCGCCGTGCCGCCCCCCCTGCTTCCGCCCGTCGCGGTGGAGACGATTTCCGTATCGAAGGCACTTTGAAGCTTTTGGATTTGCTTCCAGGCGTTGGGATATCCTGCGCCCAGAGATCGCGCCGCTTCCCGAATGGACCCAAGATCGCGAATACGTTCCAGCAAAATGGCGGTACCTGGACCCATCCGCCGTTCCGCTTCGCCGAACTCAATGAGCACCGACATATGTGTGATCACAATGATCTCGCTTGTTACGAGACTCATAGCTTTCGATCTTAAGCGCACCGCCAAATCTTCATGAAAATTCGCTTATGATCCGCTCCCCGCCTGAACGCTTTTCTGAAATACCCAGGCCTGCATAAGTGATTTTTCATGCGGCTCCGGGCACGTCTTAATTTGTCTAGATTAAATTCGATGCGAGTCAGCACGGACGCGCATCATGTCCCGCAGGGAATCATTCACGACTTCGGAACGCGAACTGATCTGCGCCATGGCACGGGAAGGGCGTCAGGTCACATTGGCCAACTTATCGGGATGGCGAAAGGAAGGTTTGCTCCCACCGTTGGCCAGCAATGGGCGCGGCACCGGCAAAGGGCGAAGTTATTACTGGAAAAACCCAGACATCCTTGGCCATGCCTGCACGACCTTCGATTTGCTGAAAAGGTATAGGAGGGCGGAGATTGTCCTTTGGATGCTATGGGTGCATGGCCATCAGGTCCCCATCCCGCAATTTCGCCGGGTTTGGGCGGCGCGCACTCGAAGTCGTCCTCTTTGGGCCGTGCATCCTTCCACGCAGCATCTAGAGATCCCCGAAGCCGGCGCCAGGCTCTTCTTTCCGGCACTTCAAGGCCAAGGGGGTGCGACCTATCTGTTGTTGCAAGCAACCCTCGCGCTGAGCGGAACTCTTGTTCCGGACGATGGCGATGCAGCCGCAATCACGCAGGTCATCGGGCGTGCTTTGGCATGGATAACTCGGGTCAACCACCTCCCGACGCCAAACGATGACTTAGCGGCGGAACGCCTCTGGCTCACGGTACGGATCGTGTCGGCGGCACTTGAGGCAAGCGATCTGGTATCTTCGACCACGGACTCCGAATTGCGCGAGGCGCAGAGATATCTTCAGGTGGCGGGTCGTCTTCTGCAAAAATGTGATGACCGCTCGCTGAGCGATGAAGCGGGCACCGCTTGGCCCGCCTGGCTGGCAGAACGAATGGCGGCGCCAACTTTCCTATTGATTCTGGTTTTGGCCCGCCTTGGATACGGGCCGATGCTCGACGATATCACGGAACGCCTGGAGAAATTGAACCGACGGAGCGCGGAGCCGCCGGTTCAACCGCTTCATGCGGCGTTCTAGGGTGAGGTGTGCAGGGAACCGACCCAGGAGGCTTCTATCTGCTTCACGACATTATCCGGCATCGGCACATAATCGAGTTGCCGAGCGTCGCCCTGCCCCTCTTTGAGAGACCAGTCCAGAAATTTCAGGATCGCTTTATTCTTCTCCGCGGGATAATCGGAACGGAGCAACATATAAGTTGCGGCCGTGATCGGCCAGCTTCGCGCGCCTGGCTGATTGGTCAGAATCTCGTAGAAATCTTGCACCTTGCCGAAGTTCGTGTTGGCGGCGGCCGCCTCAAATGCTTCCATGACCGGCTTCACGCGCTTACCGGCCGCATTGATCATATCGGTATAAACGAGCTTGGATTGCTTTGCATAAGCATATTCCACATAGCCGATTGAGCCCATGGCCTGCTGCACACTGGCGGCGACACCTGCATTTCCCTTTCCGCCAATGCCGCCAGGCCATGACACGGCCGTATCGGCGCCAACCTTCGTCTGCCACTCCGAATTTACCTTGCCGAGATAGTCGGTGAAATTGAACGTGGTACCCGAACCATCTGAACGATGCACCGTGAGAATGGCAATCGGCGGCAAATTAAGTCCGGGATTGAGCGACTTGATCGCAGCATCATTCCATTTCGTGATCTGGCCAAGGTAAATCTTGGAAAGCACCGCACCGCTCAACACCATTTGCCCCGGCTGGATGCCGGGCAGATGCACGATGGGAACGATTGAGATCACCACCTGCGGAAATTGAACCAGATGATTCTGCACGATCTCATCGTGCATGAGCGGCTTATCGGAATTCGCAAAGTCTACAGTCTTGGATTCGATCTGCTTGATGCCACCACCTGAACCTATGGCTTGGTAGTTCACCTCGTCGCCTGTTTCTTTTTGATATTTTTGCGCCCACACTTGCAGCACGGGATAAATCGCAGTCCCGCCTGCGCCCGTGAAAGATGCAGCATCGGCCGCGGTCACTGCCCCAGCCACCGCCATACCGATCAGCACCGCAAGAAATCCAATTCTCGCCATTTATTTTGTTCCTTCGTTTTCGTGCAAGGAGCTGCACACTGGCGCGATAAACAGAAATTGTTGCGGACGCGTGACGCGACGATGCGTTGCACGCATTCATCGCCACAAAGGCACGCATCATAAACGCCCATTAAATGCAGCATTAAAATCCACTTATCATTCCAATTCGTTTGCAAAACTGTCTCACGTGATGACTAGGACGCGCCTGCCGGCCGCTGGTGGCCGAAGGGGAATAGGATCCGATCATGAATCGACTCATTATCCGGCGCGTAAGCGCCAGCTTTATCGCGCTCGCGGCTGCAACTGCTCTTGCACCGGCTGCACTGGCAGACGCGACCACAAATCTCGGCCCGGCGACCGTTACCTTGGGCGGATTTCTGGCAGCAGAAGGCGTGTACAGGGAACGCAGCGAGTCGGCGGACATCGGTAGCAGCTTTAGCGGCATTCCCTTTTCCAACGCGGCGAACGCACATTACTCGGAATCACGCTTCACCGCGCGCCAGAGCCGGCTTTCCGTCCTCGCGCAGGGCGATGCCAGCCCCGACACGCATCTCGCATTTTACGGAGAGTTCGATTTCCTCGGCGCCGCTCAGACGGCCAACTCAAACGAAAGCAATTCCTATAATCTGCGCATTCGCAATGTGTACGGAACGGTGGACTGGGATACAGAAGGCCTAGAGCTTCTGGCCGGCCAAAGCTGGTCTCTGGCGACTTTGAATGCGCACGGCATCACGCCGCGAAACGAGGTCATACCCGCCACAATCGACGCTCAATATTCCGTCGGCTTCACATGGGCGCGCCAGCCTCAATTGCGCATCGTCAAGAATTTCGATCATCAGCTTTGGCTTGCACTCTCCGCCGAGAATCCCCAAACCACTTTCGCCGGCGGCCCAGGCGCACCGCAGACAATCAGCGGCATCACGATCGCCAGCAACCATGCTGGCGGATCTCTTCTGGATGCCAACAACAGCTTTTCGATCAATCATATCCCCGACATCATCGGGAAGGCGGCGTGGGAGCCTTTCATTGGTAACGCGCAGCCGATTCATGTCGAGCTCTACGGCCTTTACCGATCTTTCTACGATCGGGTCGACGTTACCTCGGCCGCGAATGCGCTCGGATTGCCGGTCGGCAACAACAATTACAATGTTTCGGGAGGAGGCGTAGGGGGTGGCATCACTTGGAACGCGATCCCGAAAATTCTGGACCTTCAGATAAGCGGCCTTACCGGGACAGGCGTCGGCCGCTATGGCTCGGGCCAGTTGCCGGACATAACCTTTAAGCCGAATGGCACCCCCGCGCCGATCAACGAGAATATCATCCTTCTGGGCGCGACATGGCATGCTACTCCAATGCTCGACATCTATACATATGCCGGTCAGGAATCGGAGCATCCAAAATATTTTAACACAGCCATCGGCGCCTCAGCGATCCACTCCGGCTTGGGAAATCCCGCAGTGGTAACAACTGGCTGCACGACCGAGAATGCGAGCTGTTCGGTAAACATTCAGGCTGAGAATCAGATCAATGCGGGTTTCTGGTGGAAAATCTACCAGGGACGGTTCGGCAGCTTCCGCTATGGCATGCAATATTCATACACCCATTTGTCTTCCTTCGCGGGGGTCGGCGGCCATGCGCCCGCTGATGACAACATGGTCTTCACAAGCATTCGTTACTATCCATTCTAGAACGAAGCGCATTGTCGCTCGTGGCCGTCGCTCCGGCGGCGGCCACCGCAGCGTCCAGGTTAATGCCAAGCCCTGCCAAATTCCCTGATGGCAGAGGAAATGTCAGCCGAAATGCGCTACCGACCTGCGCGTTACTTTTCAAAGAAACGGTCCCGCCATGCGCGTGAATGATCGATTTTACAATGGCGAGTCCAAGCCCTGCGCCGTTCTCGCCGCGATCGGGTGAAACGCGGTAAAAGCGCTCAAACACCTTATCCTGGTGATCGCGATCTATCCCGATACCCGTATCTTCGACTGTCAGAACGGCACTGTCCCCTTCAGTGGTGACAAAGATGCGGACCTCGCCTCCACTGGGGGTATATTTGATGGCGTTATCTACCAAATTGACCAGTACCTGCTTCAAGCGGTCACGATCTCCCGCCACCGCCACCGGCAATCCGGATGGTTTTTCCAGGGAAATCTGCTTTTCAACCGCCATGAGATTCATCTGCTCGACGGTTTCAACCGCTAGAGCCAACAGATCTACATTCGAGTGCGACCGCTTTCCCCACATGCTGTCCATTCTGGACAGGGTAATGAGGCTGTCCACGATGCCGCTCAACCGTGTCATTTCTTCCAATGCGTTGCTGACCGCCCGCTCCACGTCGGAAGATGTCCGGGCTTGGGCCAAAACCAGCTCAAGCTCACCTCGAATGATGGTCAGCGGCGTACGCAATTCGTGCGCTGCATCGGCGGAAAACCGGCTGACGTGCGAATAAGCGCCGTCGAGCCTGTCCAGCATGCGATTAAGCGCAAGGCCCAGAGCTTCAATGCGCGGTTCTGTACCGACCAGAGGCAGGCGGCTATGCGGCGTATTGAAGCTATAAGATTCTGCGGCATTGATCATGATTTCGACGGGCACGAGTGCCCTACGCATCAAAAAATAGCCCGCCAGTGCCGCTAACAGCAGCAATACAGGTATGCCGATCAATAGAGATGTTGCTAACTGCTTTTGAACAGTCTGGGCAAAGCGGTAAGATTGCCCGGAATCGATGGTGATCACATTTCCATCGGATTGTGAAAAGTTTCGGGAATAGAGCAAAAGATCGCCCAGCATATTGGCGGACCCGCCGCCGCGATGGAATTGAAGAGGGATCGAAAAAGCGGAAAAATCCTTACTCACAGGATTTCCCGATGCATATATGAGCCGACCGGATGATCGTATCCGAATATATCGGTCCTGCGATTCCGGGGCGAAACGCCTCTCGATCACACTTGCAAGACGATCAGGTTCGTCCAACAAACCTTGGCTTGTGTCCCATATCTCCTGTGTCCGTGCCGCCAGGGCGCTGGTGATGGTTTCACGCGTGTAGTGCTGAAAGCTGAGCGCGGTGAATAGAAGAAAGGCGCCCCCCAGCAGAACGAGCAGCAGGCAATAGAAGAAAACGAGTCTGGATGTGACCGAGCGGAACATCAGCTTCGTTGATCGACGTCTAATGTGTACCCAAGACCACGGACGGTGCGGATCAGCTTGTGTTCGCGGCCTTCATCGATTTTGCGCCGCAAGTGACCGATATAGACGTCAACAATATTGGTCAGCCCCTCGAAAGACTGATCCCATATTTTTTCCACAATCATGCTGCGAGAAAGAGTCCGTCCAGAATGAAGAAATAGATATTCCAGTAAAGAGTATTCCTTGGGGCTGAGTTCGATCCGCTTTCCGTCCCGGCGCACCTGCCGCGTAAGGCGGTTCATCTCGATATCGGCAATCTTGAGGGTGTTCTCCTGCAGCGCCGGACCGCGCCGCAAGAGCGCTTGTACCCGGATTGCCAGTTCCGCCATTGCCACCGGCTTGATTACATAATCATCGGCCCCGGCCTGGAAATTTTCGACTTTGCTGTCCAGATCGCTGCGAGCAGTGAGGACAAGCGCCGGCATGGTGTGCCCCATCTCCCTGAGCCGCCTTAGGAGGCCCGTACCGGTGCCGTCCGGCAATTGCAGATCCATTATGATCAGGTCGTAGTGGTAGGTTTTGATATAATCGAGACCGTCGGCAGCAGAATGCACGCCATCGACAATGTAACCCTCGGCTCTCAATGTGCGCTGAAGGATATCGATCAGTTTCTTTTCGTCTTCGACGATCAGGATGCGCATTGTAGGACCTTCTCCCGGTCACCGGGCTTCCGATTGAACCATGTTCCGCAGGTTATTTGTCATGAATTTGTCACATATGATGAGTGTTACGGCCGGGGCTAGTTTCGGCGTTCGCGAGGCTGGAATCGTCGGCAGACCAACCGCCGCCGAGGGCATGGATCAGATTGACGCTGGCCTGTAACCTCCGCGTTTCGATCGACAGGGCAGCCTGCTGCGCTTGTAAGGCTGCCGTCTGGGCAACAACGACGTCCAAAAACCCCAGCGCTCCATTTTGATATAGAGATAGTGCAAGTTTCTGGGTCCGGGTCGCAGCCGCCACGGATTTCGATTCCGAGGACGCCTCATCTGCGAGGCGGCCCAGTAACGCCAGATTGTCTTCCACGTCCTGGAATGCATGCAGAACGGCAGATCGATAAGCCGCTGCCGCGGCGCTGTTTCCAGCCTTGGCCACAGCTAGCTGGCCTTCATGGCGACCGGCATCGAACAAAGTGAAAGCCAAACTCGGACCGAGTGCCCAATAGGCATCGGGAGCCGTGAAGAGCGCATCGTTGCCGGTATTTTGAAACCCGGCCAAACCACTCAGAGAAATATCCGGATAAAAGGCCGCCCGGGCCACGCCGATCTCAGCATTTGTGGCCGCAACCCTGCGTTCCGCTGCCGCAATATCGGGGCGGCGCTGCAAGAGCGCCGAGGGCACGCCGGTGGGGACCACAGGCAATGTCAAAGCAGCCGCAGCTTCTGGAATCGTAAAACTGGAGGCAGGTGTTCCAACCAGACTTGCGATGGCATGCTCGAGCAGTGAACGCCGCGCGGCAACATCGGAATATTGCGCCTTGGCGGTTTCCAGCTGCGTTTGGGCCCGGCCTATATCCAGTCCCGAAGCAATGCCTTTGGCATGCCGGTCTGTCGTGATCTGGAACGCTTTCGCATATATGCCGATCGCGTTTTGCAGCAGCGCGCTTTGCGCGTCCAGACCGCGAAGTTCAACATAGCTATCGGCGAGCTGCGCCTGAAGGCTTAGGCGGATGTCTTGCAGATCGGCGAATGAAGCCTGAGCCTCCGCTTTGCCGACAACAGTACGATTTCGAATTTTACCCCAAAAGTCCAGATCCCAGAACAAAATGCCGCCGGCCAGATCGTCACCGTAATTCGTGGGTTGGCTCGCACTTCGCAACGGCCTGTTGTCGGACTGCCGGTTGGTGGTCGCATGCCCGCCCGCCGTCAGAGTCGGATATTCCGCTGACTGGATCTCCTCCAAATAGCCCCGGGCTGCGTCATACCGGGCCACGGCCTGGGCCAAAGTTGGGTTGCCCTGCTCAATCTCGATTTCCAGATCGTTCAAGACGTTGTCCCTGTAGAGCCGCCACCATGCATCCCGAGGTAGAGCAGCCGCAGGTGTTGCCTGCCGCCACACGCCGCTCTCTTTGTAAGCGGCCGGCACCGCGGTATCTGGAACCCGATAGTCGGGTGCTAGAGAGCATGCGGACAGCAGCCCAAATGCCGTAGCCGCCAGAATTCGATTAACCGGCATCGCCATCGGTTCCGATCCGCACCACGTCGCCCGTGGAAAGTGAATCCGGCGGGTTATCGACCACGCGATCCTTCGCGGTAAGGCCGGAAGCGATTGTCACCTGAGTCCCCAAGTCCATACCAATACTCACGCTCCGCAGAAGTACACGGCCCTTGGGTGAAACAGTCGCCACCTGCAAACCCTTGGCGCGGAAAATCAGCGCGCTTGCCGGCAATTGCAGCGCGGACTGATTCAAGGGAAGAGTCATGCTGACTTGCGCGAAGTCGCCGGACTTCAAAAGCCCACTGTCATTGTCCACCGCCAATTCCACGAGCAATGTTGACGATTGCGCACTAATCGCATTGGAAGTGGAAAGAAGCTTGGCTGCGAATTTGCGGCCTGGATATTCCGGCACAGTCAGCGACACACTCATATTGGGCACGATCTGCGCGGAATAGGATTGCGGGACATCCACATAAAGCCGCAAGTGCCCGACATCGGAAACCGCAAAAAGAGGGTTGCCATTCGCGGACGGCCCACCATTCACTAGGGCGCCTATATCCGCGGTTCGCTTTGTCACCACGCCATCGAACGGCGCGACAATTTTGGCGAAGGTCTTCATCGCCAACAAGCGGTCCAGATTTGCCTGCGCTGCCCTTGCTGCGCCGGATTTGCTTGCGAAATCCTCGTCCTTCTCTTCTGCATCCTGTTTGGATACCGCGTCCAACGGCAATAAACTCCGCCACCGCTCCGCCGTCGTTCTCGACATCTTCTTCGCAGCTTGCGCGGCCCCCACATCGGCGCGCGCCTGACTGATCTGCTGATCCAGTTCAGGTGTATCGATGCTAGCTAAAACATCGCCCTTATGCACATGGGTGCCGATATCCTTGTACCAAGCATGCACATACCCGGGTACGCGCGAGTAGATTTGCGCGTCATAAAAGGCCTGCAAAGTCCCCGGCAGGACCAGAGCCTGTGTTTTCCCACCTGGCATGGGTGACACCAAAGCGACCGTCGGAACTTCCGCATCTCCCGTCCAGGCCTTCACCGCTTCGGCCTCGACGACCCGCGTGTAAGTCCCGCTCGCGAGCACGACAGCCACCAGGATTCCGCACGCGATGCCCGCACGCTTCAAATTCCGCACATTCGCGTCCCGATTACTCTCCGGGAACATAGATACCTCCATGAATAGGCTCAGCGGCACTGCTGGGGCGTCCGCGCAGGATCGCAAACAGAGCTGGGACAAAGAACAGAGTGGCGAAGGTGGCGAAGGCAAGACCGCCGATCACGGCCCGGCCAAGAGGCGCATTCTGCTCGCCGCCCTCCCCCAGACCGAGCGCCATGGGTGCCATGCCGATGATCATAGCCAACGCCGTCATCAACACCGGACGGAAGCGCGTTACGCCCGCTTCGATGGCCGATTTTACGGCATCGCCTGTCGCTTCCAGTCTTTCACGTGCGAAGCTGATGACCAGAATGGAATTGGCCGTGGCGACACCCATGCACATTATCGCGCCGGTCAACGCAGGAACACTTAGAGTCGTATGGGTGGCAAACAACGTCCAAGCTATGCCCGCCAAAGCGCCCGGAAGCGCCATCACGATCACGAATGGATCGGTCCAGGAGTGAAAATTTATGACGATCAGCAGGTAGATGAGAACGATTACTTCTACCAGACCAAAGAACAATCCCGAAAATGCGGCATGCATCGTTTCGACCTGACCGCGAATGGCCACAGTTGCTCCGGGTGGCCCATCATGCTGGGACTCATCCACGATCCTTTGGATAGCACTGGCGACACCGCCCAGATCGGCGTCTTGCGTTGTGGCGTAAACGTCGAAAGCGGGCTGGATAGCATAGTGCGAGACAACGGCATCACTGCTTTCGCGATGAATGTCGCTCATGCCTCCCAAAAGCTGTGGAGTGTCCGGTTTACCTCCGGTGATGGGAAGGTTCTTCAGCTGGTCGAGCGTATCGAGACGATATTGCGGCGTCTGAACCACAATCGGATAGGACACGCCATTTTTCGGATTGAGCCAGAATGCCGGCGCGACTTGAATGCTCCCGGTCAAATTCACCGCCAGGCTGTTGGTCACGTCGCGCTCCGTGATTCCCGTCTCCCCCGCCCTGGTGCGATCAACATCAACCCCGAATTCCGGATAGTGGGAAGATTGCTGCAGCCTGACGTCTGCCGCCCCAGGAATTCGCGATATTTTCTTGGACAATTCCGTAGCGTAGGCCTCCGCTCGCACCCTATCCGGACCGGTGACTTGCACATCGATGGGCGCGGGAGATCCAAAATTGAGGATCTGGCTGACAATATCCGCCGGCAAGAATGAGAAGACCGAGCCGGGAAAGTCCTGAGGCAGAATCGTTCGCAGCCGTTTCACATATCCCGCTGTGGCGGCATGCCCTTCTTTCAAGCTTATGAGAATGTCCCCATCTTCAGGTCCCACACCACCCGTGTTGAGATAGGCGCGGTTGGTGCCCGATACCGGCAAGCCGATATTGTCGACGATCGAGCCCAATTCGTCGGCAGGAATTATGCCGCGTATGCGCCTTTCGACATGATCGAATAGCGCCGCCGTTTCCTCGAGCCGCGTTCCCATCGGCGCTCTCACATGGAGACTGATTTCGCCTGCATCGACGGCCGGAAAGAAGTTCTGGCCCAGAAAGGGGACGAGGAAAAGTGACAGCAAAACGAAAGCAAGAAACCCTGCCACGAAAATGATCCTGCGCTCCATCGCGAAGTGCAAATACCGATGGTACCCTTCCCGGATCCGTTCGAATTGTTGTTCAAAGCGATGCTGGAACTTAACGAAGATATTTTCCGGATGATGTTCTCGAATGGCATCATGTGATTTGGCAACGGAAGCGTCATTGCCATCCCCATGCGCGACCAGGAGATAATTCGCCATGGTGGGCACCAAGGTCCGGGACAAAATGAAGGAGCCGATCAGCGCGAAGACGACGGCCTCCGCCATCGGAGCAAATAGGAAGCCGGAAATGCCTGGCAGAAAGAACATCGGCAAGAAGGCAATGCAGATGCAGAGCAACGAAACCAAAGCCGGCACAACGATCTGCTGCGCACCATCCAGAATCGCCAAGCCCACGGGCTTACCCTTTTCGAGATGCCAATTGATGTTCTCGATGGTCACGGTGGCGTCATCGACCAGAATGCCGACGGCCAGCGCCAGTCCACCCAAAGTCATGATGTTGAGAGTCTGGCCCAGAGCCGACAGCACTCCGATGGAAAATAGAATGGCCAACGGGATGGAGATGACGATGACCAATGTCGAACGCCATGATCCCAGAAACAGCAGAATCATCACGCTGGTCAGAGCGGCCGCGATCGCGCCCTCCTTAATGACGCCGGATACCGCGGCACGGACGAAAATGGACTGATCGGCCAATGGCACGACCTTAAGCGATTTCGGCAGCGTTTCCCGCAAACGCGGCAACAACGCCTTGACATCATCGACAATGTTAAGTGTCGAGGCGCTACCGCTTTTAAGGACGGTCATGAGCACCGCACGGCGCCCGTCCATCCGCACTTCATTGCGCTGCGGCGGTGCCCCGTCATGAACATGCGCCACATCGCCCATGACAATTGTCGCGCCGCCTATTTGCTTAACGGGCAATTTGTTCAGCTCATCGACGACGCTGGGACTATTATTGAGTTTGACGTTGTATTCAAAGCTGCCGACTTTGATGGTACCCGCCGGCACAATCTGATTTTGCGCAGCCAGCGCCGCCTCAAGATCTTGCGCGGAAAGGCCATGCGCCTGCAACGCCTGCGGATCGACATCAATCTGAATTTGCCGTTCCCGGCCGCCATAGGGCGAAGGAATTGCCGCGCCGGCAACCGAGGCCAGCGATGGGCGAATGAAATTCTGGCCCAAATCGAAAATATCCTTTTCTGCCAGCGAAGGACTCGAAAGGCCGAGCTGCAGAATTGGAACAGTGGAGGCGTTATAATTGAGGATCAGGGGCGGCGTGATGCCCGGCGGCATCTGCTTGAGCACGGTTTGTGAAAGAGAAGTGACCTGTGCCGTCGCCGTGCGGATATCCACAGTCGGATGGAAGAAGATTTTTACGATCCCGACACCAGGCAGAGACTGGCTTTCGATATGATCTATGTCGGTGACCGCAGTCGATAACTGACGTTCGTAATAATAGATGACGCGGCCAGCCATATCGTCCGGGGAAAGCCCGCGATATGTCCAAACAGCCGCGATCACCGGAATACGAATGTCTGGAAAGATGTCGGTGGGCGTGTCGAACGCCGCCAAGCCGCCAAAAATGGCGATCAAAATGGCAAGAACGATAAAAGTGTATGGACGCCTAAGCGCCAGCCGGACAATGGCGATCATGGCTAGGGCACCGCGCTTTGTAGACTCGCGGCCCACGCCGCATGCTGACTGGGACGATCAGCAAGCGGCGCGCTGCGAAACGGCCGATGATTGTTCGCTGGAGGCATCAACCGTTAGGATGTTCGGTCGTGAAGATATTCATATCGAGGTTATTCACACAGGCTACAAAAGCGCTTGTGTCCGGCTCCAATCCCAATCCTCCGCAAGCATATTGTTCCCGCCGGTGCCGCATTTTGTTCGATGTTTCGAAATAGTCGTCCGGATCCGAATCCGCGGGAACAATATAAGCAGCGTTCAACTTTGCCGCAGAACCTGCAGGGAGACGGCCGGCATCTTTTTGCTTGTCCTCCTGATTCAAGACGCACCGGGAGAATTCGGACGTTTCACGCTTAAGCCCTTGCGCACCGCAGGCTTGATAAGCATTAAAGGCGTAATCGGCGCTAACGAGGGAGGCCACGGAATCCGAAAGGCTGGAGACGCATGCCTCAAACTCGGACTGCCCTTTATGAAGGCGCATGACCTTTGTGCATGTCGCTTCTATCGCGGCGTTCTGTTGCGGCGTAACTTCTTGGGCGGCAGACGGAAACGCGGCGCATGCCGCCAGGAGGGGAGCAAAAACACCGGTAAATAGCAGTTTTCGGAACATACCCTACGTCCTTGAATTGCAGCGTAGGGATAGGATTTGGCCTATAAAAAAATCACGGCCTGCTGATGAAAATCCTCTTAATATGAAAACCCATTCATCTTTGAATCGAAAATCCAAGCAATGGCGTATCGAAGGGTCGCCAAAGCCGTGGCAATCGAAAATGGCGGCCTGGCCTATCCGGCGCTTGCCGCTGCGGTCGACACGTTGCCCGGCACCGGTTTGGCGGCCAATGCAGCGGCGTCATTGGTACAAGTGATTTTCGACGGCGGAAAGCTGCGCGCCAAGACCGATGAAACAAAAGCGCGCGAAGACGAATTGCTGGCGGCCTATCGGGGCGCGGTCATCGCCGCTTTCGCCGATGTCGAAAACGCGCTGGGCGGCCTGCGGCATCTATCCACGCAAGAAGAGGCGCTCAAAGACCAGGTAACCCAGGATGAAAAGGTCCTTCGCGCGGCCCAGCGCAAATATCTGGCGAACGAACGCTCTACACAGCCCGCGACCAATATTCCGACATTCGCCGCGCCCGCCTGAATGCTGTTATCAACCTCTTTAAAGCTCTCGGAGTGGGGATGGGTCGCATCAATGTGAATTCCACTGAATTTCCAAACGCAACCTCGACCTGAATTTGGCGCCGAAACTTTGGACATCGAAGATATAGATCCTCAGTCAGGACCGGATGCATCCAACTTTTGGTAGGAAATTGGCTCACATCGCCTCAAACATTTTCTGGAGTACCAACAAAAACACCAACGACTTCGAATCGGCGAAAATGCCTATTTGATGGGGACGCGCTGGCAATCTACTAGGAGCATTCTGCTGTTATCAAAGTTGTGGCACTGATCTATTCTTATCGAGCCACAAACTCGCGCCCGCCATCAATTGATGCAACGTTCCCTGCGGCCTCATGCGCCACAAACTGGGTGCGGTCTTGCGGACTCTCGGTCCAACCACCTCCCAATGCTTCATAGAGATGAATTGCAGCCAGGCGGTTGCTCAGCATGGTTTGTGCGAGTTGGTCCTGCGCGGAAAAAAGCGTCTGCTGCGCCTGCAACAGGGTCAGCAGGTCGGCCGCACCCTGGCGGTATTGCAGCTGTGATATCTCGAATGCTTCCTGCGCGGCTTGGATCAGGCGGCGCAAATGGCCTTCCGCTTTGCTCGTATTTGCAACCTCGGTCAGCGCGAACTCGACATCTGCATAGGCATTGAGGGCAGATTTCTGATAGGACGCCACATATTCCCGCTGCGTGGCCTCGGCCAAGTCTTTCTGCCCGACGAGTTTGCCGCCATCAAAAATGGTCTGCAGCAGGCCGACGCCGTAACCGTAACCGAAGTTCGATCCTTGGAGCAGGGTGCCGATGGCGCTGCTGACAAAGCCGCCCGACCCGGTCAGCGAGATCTGCGGTAGGAAGGCGACCCGAGCCGCGTCAAGATTGGCATGGGCGCTGGCGAGATTGGCCTCGGCTTGCGCGATGTCAGGCCGGCGCAGCAAAAGGTCCGACGGCAAACCCACGCCCACCGAGGGTACCAGCACCGCGTCTATGGGCTGTACCTCGATGTCAAAACCTTCCGGCGGCTGGCCCAGCAGCACCGCCAGCGAATAGAGCGCCTGTTTCTCCAACGTCTCCAGCGCAGGAAGTTGGGCCTCGACCGCTTCCACTTGCGCCTGTTCGCGCGCTAGATCGAGATGGGAAGCCGCACCTGATTTCACGCGGACCTCGATCACATTCAGAATGGAATTGATGGCGGCGATATAGTCGTTGGCGATGGCGATCCGGCGGCGGATCGTTTGCACAGTAAGATATTGAGAGGCGACGTTCGCGGCGACCACAAGCGCTATCGACTGCCGCGCAAAGTGCGCCGCCTTGCGCTGTTCGTTGGCGGCCCGCAGATTGTCACGTGCGAGACCCCAGAAATCGAGTTCGTAGCTGGCGCTGAACGAAAGCCCGGAGATCTTGCCGCTGCCGAACCGTGAACAACTTTGGCCGTTGCAGCCATTGTTGCTGTGATCGGCCTGGGCGCCGAGCTGCGGGAACAGGGCCGAACGCTGGATGGTGGACTGGGCCTCGGCTTGTAGCACGCGCGCGGCGGCAATGGCGATGTCGCGGTTCTGGTCTTGCGCCTTCTCCACCAACGCCGTCATCTGCGGATCGCCGAAAGCCTGCCACCAGACGGGATCGGGCCAGATTTTCGCGTCTGACGGCATCGGGCCAGTGAAGGCTTGCGGTACCATTTTCGGCGGCAAAGATTGCGGCACTGGGGTGGCGCAGCCCCCCAATGCCAACAGCGGTAGCAGCACATATGCTCTATTCATAGCGCAGCGCCTTGATTGGATTGGCGCGAGCAACACGTAGCGCGTGAGAGAAGATCGTGATCCAGGCTATAATCAGCGCCAACATGCCTGCTCCGGCGAAATAGAGCGGACTGAGTGTGATGCGGTAGGCATAGCCTAGCAGCCAATCATGCAGGTAATACCACGCCAGTGGCCAAGCGATCAGGTTGGCGATCAGCACCGGGATTGAGAATTGCCACAACAGCAGCAGGATCACATCGCGAGTTTTCGCGCCGAATACTTTGCGAATGCCAATCTCCTTGGTGCGGCGCCCAGCCGTGAAGGCAGCGAGACCGAGCAGGCCCAGGCAAGCGATGAAGACAGCGATGCCGACAAAAAGGGCGAAAATCGTCCCCTGGCGATCTTCCGCCAGAAATTGCTTCTCGAAATCCTCATTCAGGAAATGGCGCTCAATGACAGCCGTGGGGGCAAATGCGTGCCAAGTCCTGTCGATAGAAACAAGCGCGTTGGAAACGCGTCCCTCCCGCAGGCGGACGGAAATCCGAGTGCCGCCAAGCGGTATATGCCAATATATGGTGGGCCGGACAGGCTTGTTGACCCCTTCCATCTTGATATCCCCAATCAGCCCAACGATGGTGGCGACCGTGTTGTGAACCTTGATGGTTTTTCCAATGGCGCTCTCAATCGAATAGCCAAGCATGCGAGCAGCGGTTTCGTTGATCAGGATATTGCTAGGCGCCGACCAGAAATCATTACCGGACAGGCGTATTCCAGTAACGGTATCCGCGCTGCGCTGCTCGGATAAGAGCCGGCCCGCAAGAAGCCTAACGCCATAGACCTTGGCGAAACCGGAATCCACTGAGATGCGCCAAAAGGTCAAGACCGAGGGGTTGCCGGGCGCGCTGACGTCAACGTTATTGTTGTTGTTCGCATAAGGGATTGCATGAACGTCTGTAACCGCAACATCAGAGATGTCAGGATAAGTGCGAAGCGCCTTGACGAAACCGTCCTGCGCACTGGCAGAAAGATTCTCGCCATCGATCAGTAGAATGCCGTCCTTTTGGAAGCCTGGATCGACATGGCGGGCAAAGGATATCTGCGTGAAGATCACCATGACGGCAATGCCCAACCCGATCGAGACCGCGAATTGCAACACCACCAAGGATGTTCGCAGCAGGCCGGAGCCCGATTGCTTCCCATTGCTGCTTCCGAGGACCGCGGCAGGCCGGATGCCGGAGAGGACCAGCGCTGGATAAGCCCCGCTCAGCAGGCCAAGCGCGATCCCAATCCCGACCAGAGACAGCAGGATCGGCCAGTCCCTCAAATAAGGGAATGTTATCGGCGCATTCACAAACCGGCCGAACAGCGGCAGCAATATCTCGCTCAGCGCCAGTGCCAGAACGAGCGCGATCATTACCGTTAGGATCGATTCCCCCAGAAACTGCACTGCAAGCTGTCCACGCCGCGCGCCGACCACTTTGCGCAAGGAAATTTCTCGCGCACGCACCATCGCCCGGGCAGTGGCAAGGTTGGTGAAATTAAACCCGGCGACCAGCAGGATCAAAACGCCGATGACCGAAAAGCCATAGACCGTGGTCCAGCTTCCGGGCGTTGTCATGCTGCCATATCTGTCGGTCGAAAGATGATCGTCGCGGAAGGGCGTGAGATAGGGTTGCATCACCTCGCTGCCCTTCAGGTTGATCTTCATAAATGTCCCGGGACTCAGGGAACGGTCGATTATGGCCCTGAGCTTGGTGGTGACCTGATCGGGAATTGCACCGGGCGTGAGCAATACATATCCCCAGCCCTCGGTATCCATCCAGTTCGTCTTTGCACTCAGGAAGGTCGGATCGGCTTTAGAAAGGTTGGAAATCACCAAGTCCGCCGCCATCTGCGTGTTGTGGGGCAGATCGCGCAGAATACCGGTTATAGTGAGCGGCTGTTGCCGCGTTTGGCAATTGAGCTGTCCGTCGCAGTAATTGGCGCTGATGATGATTGTTTTCCCAAGAGCCGACGCACCCCCGAAATATTTGCGCGCGCGGGTTTCGGACAGAACTGCGGAATCGGGTTCAGCAAAAACCGTCACCGGATCGCCTGAAATCAACGGCAGCTTGATCACTTGAAAAAAGTTAGGATCGACGGCGTTTATTGTTTCGCGGAATTGGCGATCGCCAAGCAGTACGGTAACGTCGTCACGCAGCAGCCTGGTGCGGGCACGCACTTCCGGGATCTCATCCCGCATCGCCTGCGTGACCGGAAACGGTATCTTGGCTGTCCGTATGAGTGGCTGGCCGGGCACGAAGACAGTCTGCCCAACCCGATACAAATTCTGCGTATCGGGAATCCACCGATCATAGGAAACCTGATCGCGCACAAACAAAATTATGAAGATCGCGCAGGTGAGCCCCACCGTCAGCCCAGCAATATTGATGAAGCTGTAGAGCTTGTGGCGGGAGAAATTGCGCAGTGCCGTAATTAGATAATTGTGGAGCATGGCTTCCCTCACTCATACCGCAGTGCATGAATGGGATTGGTGCGCGCCACGCGTTGGGCATGGGCGAACACGGTGGTCCAGGCGATTATCAGCGCGGCAAGTCCCGCGCCTAGGAAGTAAAGCGGATTGAGGTCAATGCGGTAGGCATACCCTTCCAGCCAGTGATGCAGATAGTAATAGGCCACAGGCCAGGCGATGAAATTGGCGATCAGCACCGGTATCGAGAACTGCCAAAGAAGCATCAGTACAATGTCCCGGCTGCGGGCGCCGAAGGCTTTGCGCAGGCCGATTTCCCTAGTGCGACGCTGGGAGGAGAAGGCGGCAAGTCCGAATAGTCCCAGCGCGGCAATGAAGATTGCGATGCTCACGAAGATGCCGAAGATGGTGCCCTGCTGTTCATCTGCGCGAAATTGACCTTCGAAATCGTCGTTTAAGAAATAGCGCCGCATTGCGGTGCCGGGTGCGAAGGCATGCCAAGTGCGGTCGATAAAGGATAACGTATCCGGCAGATGCACCGGTCGCACGCTGACGGAAATCCAGGAAGAGAATTCAGGAATATACCGGTAGATGGTCGGCATGATGGCGGCGGCAGCGCCGTCAATTTTGACATCGGCGATCACGCCCACAATCGTCACCGGGACGCCATGCGCCGTGAGGGTTTTGCCGACGGCATCGGTTTTGGACAGCCCCAATCGGTGCGCGGCCGCCTCATTGATCATGATATTGTATGGCGCAGACCGGTAATCTACCCAGGATCCGCGCTGATCCGTTACCCGGTCTCCGCTATGTCCATCCGAAAGGAAACGTCCTGCGATCAGCTTTATGCCATAGACATTCGCATAATCCGGACCGGTGGACATGACGCGAAGCACCTGGCTTGTCGAACTACCCGGCAGCGAGACATCCAGATTGTTGTCGCTGCCAGTGAATGGAATAGATTGGCTATCGGAAATCGCGGCATCGGCAATGCCGGAATTGACCTTGAGCGCTCTTACAAAACTTTCCCGGCTGCCCGCCGACAGATTCTGGCCGTCCATCACAAGGATGCCATCCTTATGAAAGCCAAGATCGACATCGCGCGCGAATGATATTTGTGCAAAAACCACCAGCACGGCGATCCCGAGCCCGATCGAGACGGCGAACTGCAGCACCACCAGCAATGTGCGCAGCAGGCCGGAGCCAGATTGCCGCGAGGCATTACTCCGCAACGCTGCAATCGGCCTGAATCCCGACAATATCAGGGCCGGATAGGCGCCGCTGAGCAGACCGACCAGGAGGCCGATGGTGATGATCGATAGTGAGACCGGCCAATCGCGAAAATAGTGAAACGCAATCGGCAGGCCCAGAAATCGGTCGAAACTGGGCAACAACATCTCTGCCAGCGCCAGCGCTAGAGCGAGCGCAATCAGAGCCGTCAGCACCGCTTCACCCAGAAACTGGAACATCAACTGCCGGCGCGTGGCGCCCACGACTTTGCGCAGGGAAATCTCTCGCGCGCGCGTCATCGCCCGCGCTGTGGCGAGATTGGTGAAATTGAAGCAGGCCACCATCAGGATCAGCACACCGATGGCGGCAAAGCCGTAGACGGTGGGCCAGTTCCCCGCCGGGGTCATGCCGCCATATTGATCGGTGGAGAGATGCGCATCGCGAAAGCGCGTCAGGCGCGGTATCATGACCTGGCTGGTCGGAATGTTCAGCTTCAATGCCTTCAGATTGACCGAACGATCGAGCAAGGCGCGAAGCTTGGCGGTCACGGCCTTGGGATCGGCGCCAGGTACAAGCTGGACATAACCCCAACCTTCCGTATGGAACCAGTTTGTCTTGGCGTCAGGCGGGGTCGGATCGGAATTGGCGATGTTGGATATCAACAAATCGGCCGACATCTGCGTGTTGTGCGGCAGATCGCGCACCAGACCGGTTATCCTCAGGTCATGTTGCCGGGACTGGCAATTGTTGCCTTCCTCATCGCAATATTGAGCGCTGAGGGTGAGGATCCTGTTCAGGGCGGGCGCGGCGCCGAAATATTTGCGTGCCTTTGCCTCGGATATGACAACTGAATCGGGTTGGGCGAGAACTGTGGCCGGGTCGCCTGCGACAAGCGGTAATCGGATCACCTGGAAGAAATTCGGATCGACCGAAGCCACTTTTTCGGGGAATTGACGATTGCCCGCCCGCATGGATACGGCGTTGCGGATCAACCGCGTGCGAGTTTTCACCTCAGGTATCTGATCCAGCATGGCTTGCGTGACCACGAAAGGTGTCTTGGTACTGGGCATCGGCGGCCGGCCGGGCAGCGTGAAATTATTCTCGACCCGGTAGAGATTTTCCGTCCCCGGTATCCAGGTGTCATAGGAAAGCTGGTCGCGCACGAACAGAATGATGAAAATCGCGCAGGTGAGCCCCACCGTCAGCCCAGCAATATTGATGAAGCTGTAGAGCTTGTGCCGGGCGATGTTGCGCAGGGCGACGGTCAGGTAATTCCAGAGCATAGCCTACCCCTAAAGGACCTGCCGGATGCTTTCGGTGACAACCGCCCCGTCGAGCAGATTGACGATCCGGTGGGCGTATTCGGCATGGGAATGGGAATGGGTGACCATCACGATGGTGGTGCCCTCGTCGTTGAGCTGGGTGAGGAGCTGCATCACGTCTTCGCCATTGGCGGAATCCAGATTGCCGGTGGGCTCGTCGGCCAGAATCAGCTTTGGGCGGGCCACCACGGCACGGGCAACCGCGACGCGCTGCTGTTGCCCACCGGAAAGCTGGGACGGCATGTGCCGCGCCCGGTGACCGATCTTTACCCGCCCCAGCGCGTCATTGGCCCGTTTGCGGCGCTCTGACGCGGACACGTCGCCATGATAGAGCAGCGCGAGTTCGACATTTTCCAGCACACTGAGTTCGTCGATCAGGTTGAAACTCTGAAAGACGAAACCGATGGCATTTTTTCGCAATTCGGAAAGCCGTGCCTCCGGATAGCCCGCGATATTGACGCCGTCGAACCAATACTCCCCTGACGAAGGGCTATCGAGCATGCCCACAATGTTAAGGAAGGTGGACTTGCCGCAGCCCGAAGGTCCCATCACCGCCGCAAACTCGCCCTTGCGGACTTCCAGATTCATGTCGCGGATCGCGGTCGTTTCCACTTCGGTGGTGCGATAGACTTTCGACAGGTTTTTCAGGGTTATCATGCGAGCCTCTAAGGGTTGCCGGCGGAACGGTCGAAAGTGACTCGGTCCATCTTCAGGAAAGCTTCGTAACCGGAGGTGATGATCTTTTCGCCGGGCTTCAGCCCCTCCACCACTTCGACATAATCGGGATTGCGGCGGCCAAGGCGGACATTGCGCTTTGCAGCATAGCGGCCATCCGGTTCGAGCACGAAGACCCAGTTGCCGCCGGTGTCCTGATAGAAAGGTCCGTTGGGCACGCGGACCGCACGCGAGGCGCCGCCCAGTTCGACTTTCAGATCGACGGCCTGGCCGATATGAATTCCGGCCGGCACCGCGCCCTCGAAATAGAGATCGACCTTGAAAGTGCCGTTGATCACTTGCGGATAGGCTTTGGCGACCTTGGCGCGATAACCGCGGCCATCCACCGTGAACAAGGTTTCCTGCCCCACCGCCACGCGGCCCAGATAAAATTCATCCACCTGTGCCGTCAGTTTGAAGCGGTCTGCGGAATTCACCTGCCCCAGCACGGCGCCTTGCGCCTTGGACTGGCCCACCTGAGCATCCAGTGCCGTGAGCTGGCCGTCCATCGGGGCGCGGACAGTGAGCGCATCCACGCCCGCATTGGCGATATCGACCTGGCTCCCCGCTGCCTGGCCCGTGATCTGCGCGGTACGCACGCGCTGCTCCACCGCGCGCGAAGCAATGATCGCGGCGCGAAGCTTGAGATTGTAATTATATTCCTCCTGTTCCTGGCGATAGGTACTGGGCGCGATGGCATTGCCGTCCAACAAGATTTTGTCGCGTGCGAGGTCGTCCGCCAGCTTGCTGATCTGGTGCTCGATGTCGAGCAGGTCGTGCTGATACTTGAAACGGGTCTGTTCGAACTGCAGTTGCTGCGCCGCCACTTGAAGCTGCAGCGCGGGATTGGACAGGATGACCAAAGGCTGGCCGCTCTTCACGGTCGCGCCGTCTTCCACCAGCACCTGTTTCACCGTGCCGCCTTGGTCGGATGTGAGATAAGCCGTGATGTAGGGCGCCACCGCGCCGCGCACCGCGATATAATCCTCGAACGGGCCTTCGCTGGCCGTTCCGATCGTCAACTGGTTGAACGGCGCGCGATAGACATTGCCGCCCATCCCCATCAGCGCCCAAATCGCGATGCTGCCGGCCGCGATGATGGCAAGCGCAGGCGGTCCATATCGGCGCCAGGCAGGCTTGCGCACGATCATCCGGTCCATCCCGCCGCCGGGGGTGGAGGCAAGTGCCTCCCGCGACATCAGACGCGCGGCGAGGTTTGAGAAGGCCTTTGGCATCTCCATGTAGTTGGATTGGCAAAGTCCGTGCCAGATTTTTCTCTATAGATTTCAATATATTAGTTGAATGACCTTGGCGCGCACTGTCCGCTGGCGTACAGTGCGCCGGACACCTGTCCGTTTCCGAACATGACCATGATCGCTTTGCCCCCGAACGCCAGCATCCTGGTGGTCGATGACAATGAAGACATTCTGCACGCCGCGCGCCTGCTGCTGAAACGCCATTTCTCCGCGGTGCAGACCCTTCAAGACCCCGCCCAGCTTGGCGTCCTTCTGCGCAAGAACAGCTACGACGTGGTGCTGTTGGACATGAATTTCGCCGCCGGCGCCGATGACGGCGCCGAAGGTCTGGCGCGGCTGGAAGAAATCCTGGCGATCGATCCTCAGATGGTGGTGGTGCTGGTGACCGCGCATAGCGATGTCGAACTGGCGGTGCGGGCGATGAAAAAAGGCGCTGCCGATTTCGTCACCAAGCCCTGGGAGAATGACCGGCTTCTGGCGACGTTGATGGCCGCCATGAATCTACGGCGCTCGCGGCAGGAGGCGGCCGAACTGCGCCAACGCAATAGCGGGCTGGCTGCGGCTACCCATATGGATTCCGGCATGATCGGTACCTCCCCCGCCATGCTCGCCGTGTTCGGCGCCATTCGCCGTGCCGCGCCGACCGATGCCAATGTGCTGATCCTGGGCGAGAACGGCACTGGCAAAGAGCTGGTAGCGCGCGAAATCCATCGCCTGTCGCGGCGCGCGAGCGAGGTTTTCCTGCGGGTCGATATGGGTACCCTGTCCCCGCAGCTTTTCGAGAGCGAGTTGTTCGGCCATCGCCGTGGCGCCTTCACGGATGCCAAGCAGGATCGCACGGGCTTTTTCCGCGCCGCGACCGGGGGCACGCTTTTTCTGGATGAAATCGGCAACGTCCCTCTCCACTTGCAGAGCAAGCTGCTGACCGCGCTAGAACGGCGCGAGGTCGTGCCGGTAGGCTCCGAAAAACCGGAACCCTTCGATGTCCGGCTGATCTGCGCCACCAATCTGGTCAAGGAATCGCTGGCGGATGAAAATCATTTCCGCCAGGACCTCCTTTATCGCATCAATACCGTGGAGGTAACGCTGCCGCCGCTTCGCGACCGGCGAGAGGACATCCCCCAGCTTTTGACCCACTATGCCGCGCTCAATGCGCAAAAATATAATCTTGCCCCGAAAAGGCTGTCGGCGGCACTGATCGACCGGCTGACCGCCTGGTCTTGGCCTGGCAATGTACGCGCGCTGCGCCATGCCGTTGAACGGGCCGTGATCATGAGCGACGCCGATGTGCTGGGCTCGGATGATTTTCCGCTGGCGGAAACGGAACGGAGCGTATCGATGGCTGGAAGCGACGATGTTTCGCGTCTCGATGCCGTGGAAAAGGCCGCCATTGTCCGTGCGCTGGAGCGTCACAACAAGAATATCAGCCGTACCGCCGAAGCATTGGGCCTGACACGAACCTCTCTCTACCGACGGATGGAAAAATATGGCCTATAGCCGCTTCCAAACCGGAACATTGCTGCGCCTCGCCGGCCTGACTGCCACCTTAATGGCGCTGATCTGGGTCGTCAGCCACACAAGCTGGTATGTGAGCATGACATTGTTGGCGCTGGCGACGGTCGGACAGGCCATGATGCTGGTGCATTTCGCCAACCGCGCGAGCCGTGAGGTCGCCCGCTTCCTTGATGCCATTGCCTTTGATGACACGTCGGCCAGCTTCCAGGGATTGAGAGGCGAAAGCGCCTTCGCCGAACTGGGTGCCGCGATGACCCGCGTACTGGACAGGCTACGCCAGGGACGAACGGAACGGGAGGAACAGACCCAGTATCTTCAGACCCTGCTAGCCCATGTTCCTGTCGCCCTGATCTCGGTGGAAGAACAGGGGGCAGTGCAATTGCTGAACCTGGCGGCGCGACGGCTGTTTGAATCCACTTGCACCGAGACATCGCAATTTCCCCGCTATGGCAAGGCATTTGTGACGGGCATGGAATGTCTGAAGCCTGGCGAAAGCGCGCTTGTGCGCATGGAACGCAAGGCCGGTGCGCTGCAACTGAAAGCCGCCGCCACCGGCGTGGTGCTGGGCGGGACGCGGCGCCGATTGGTATCGCTGCAGAATATCGAAAGCGAACTGACGGCTCAGGAACTTGCGGCATGGCAAACCGTCATTCGCGTCATGGCGCATGAAATGATAAATTCCCTTACACCGATTTCTTCGCTTGCGGCAACCGCACAAGATCGGGTGGATGACATTTTGAAGCAGCTGCCGCCCGAAGACCTGCATCGCGCGGGCTTGCAGGATGCACGGGACGCTTTGGAAACCATGGCGCGCCGCAGCGAAGGGTTGCTCCATTTCGTGCAGAACCATCGCCGTCTGACCAAGCGAATGGTGGCCAGCGTCGAGGTAGTTCCCGCGCGCCGCATTTTTGCGCGCCTGCAGCGCCTTCTGTCCGAAGAATTGGCGCTGCGCCATATCGCACTGGTCATGACCGTCGTTCCCGAGACGCTGGAAGTGGCGGTGGATGTGGAATTGCTGGACCAGGCACTGATCAATTTGGTGCGCAATGCCATGGAGGCGATGCGCGACGACGCGGGCGGCAGTATCATGCTCTCCGCCGTGATGGAGGCGGGCGGGCATACGGTCATTGCCGTGTCCGACAACGGTCCCGGCATCGCGGCGGACCTGCGGGACAAGGTGTTCGTACCCTTCTTCACTACCAAACGGCAAGGCAGCGGCATCGGACTGACCTTGGTGCGCCAGATCGCGACAGTTCATGGTGCAGCTGTCAGTATTTCAGACGCAGACGGTGGAGGCGCCAAGGTAAGCTTGCGGTTTTGATTGTTCTTGGCGCAGAAAAAACGACCAACCGCGAACCCTCCATTTGGATTCTCGATTCTGGGGTTCATCAAAGCACCAATTAATGTGTCCGCGGCTCGAAGCACCGTATGGTAGGCGTGTCAGGACCCGCAGTTCATATTAAGACCTTGAAAACCCGATCTGATCGCGGGGCCTCCTCGTCGGAGACCAACAAAATCACCGACAACAAGCAAGCCCTGTGCGCCGCGAGAAAATGGCGGCGAGGCTCGTTGAACTGAGATACCACCCGAATCAAGACGTTGATATGTTTGGAAATAACGGTGCTAAGGGGAGAAGCAGTTTAACCCACCCCCGCACCAACGCTTTGTTTTTGCTGAAATCGATAGCTTGAGCAGCCCAAGGCCCTACCTTGCTCGTGCAGTCACATCGAGACTGACGATACCGACATGTTCGACCAGAAGGAGGCTGTGCCTTCGTTTTTGGGTGTTTCGATTTCCGAGAAAATCGTAAACTGGTCTTATAAGAAGTTCTGGTCGGGATAGGTCCTTTCGGGAAACGAGTCCGATTATTCCACTTTTCGTCAGCGCCTGATTTCGTTGTACGCCCCCCCAACGTTCGAACACCCAGCACATCATGTGGCGAAATGGCGGTGGGCAACGCCGAAACCTGCAATTCAACTGTTCTTGGATAATCAGTATATGGTCCCGCTTCTCTACACTCGCGAAGATGAAGACAGGTGAAAGCATGTCCGATTGCATCTCGTACAAGGACGCTTTGGAATGTGACGGACTTAACGTCAGGAGCGCAGGGCAGCCGCTCGCTTGCGATGGGGCGTACGAAATCAACAGTGACTGAGTTTAGCCTGGAGTTTTTACGATGAATACTGACACCACTGAAGAAAAACCCATGCTTGCACTGCCAGTAATGACCAACCAGATATTGGCCTACATCGATCTGTTAGGTTTCAAAGAAATTATCGGAAGCGCAGACTCCGCGAAATCTCAATCAATTCTGACGCTCTTGAGCGAAATTTACGGCTCGCGCAAAGATTTCAGCGTAATCACTAGCAAAATGCCAGATATCGCGCCACCAATTGCCATTCCTGCAATCTCCTCATTCTCCGACCACGTTGTTTTTTCGTTCAATCTCGACGATCCAAAAGCTAAGAATGCAACTGTGTACCAATGCCTATCAGTGGTTCGGTATGCTGTCGGCAATTTTGATCGATTTGCGAGGAGCATTGGCTGCCTTGTCAGAGGCGCCGTGGTTACTGGTCAATTGTATCATGCAGGGGGCGTGGTATTCGGTCCCGCACTGGTCGAGGCATATGAGCTTGAGCGGGATGCGACAGTCGGGCCCCGCGTTATTGTGCATCCCAACACAATAAAAAGGATAGGCTACCCGGAAGGCGCCAGTGGTTTATTCCGAGATCAGGATGGATTCTGGTGTTTGGACTACATGTCGGCCCAATTAAAGGACCTGGCGAATGAAAATACCCTGCTCAATGAAGAAAAAAGGCGTGATCTACTTAAGATCTGGGCTTGCAATCTCCGAGCCGACGTATTGAAGCAAGCGAAATCTTTGGAAGACAAAGGGGCGTTAAGAGCGGCGAGCAAGTGGCACAGCTACGCGGCTCAGTTTGAACAGTCTATGAAACGACTTGATGGAAAGTTTTTCAACGTGGATGGATCGGCAATTCAATTTTAAAAATGCGCAGAGCGCCGATAACTATGAGCGGATTTTATAAGCCTTCCTCAACTGAAAGACGTGATCTGGAATATCCTTCGCGACTTTTTCAGGGGGAAGCGGAAGGTGATTAAATCGTGCGGCTATCACCTTGTCGATTATTAGCGGCATGAATTTTTCGGTCTGACCCTGCGTCTCTGGCCCCAGATGAAGTTCAAGATCAAGTTCGATAGCCAATTCCGCTGCCGCCATAAATGGAGCGCGAAATAGCGCGCCCCGAAAGGCTTTTGCCAGCGGCTCTGGAAGCCCAGCCAGAATTTCCATAAGCATGGAGGCTGCGAAGTCAAATGTAGCGCAATGAGGTTGATCTGCGAATCCACAATTGGCTGTGGCGGTCATTAGACTGTCATCTAAGCGGGCAAAGAGATTTAGCTGAACGCTCAGCATGACTATTTTCGTTTCTCGACCAATTCCCAGTCGAGACATTGCGAATCCGAGATCGGGAGCAAACTTTCTTAGCGTCGGATTTTTTAGGAACCGAGGGCCAAGGTGCTTCTCAATCACCTCCCAATTGGATTCAAACTCATCGAAATTAACGACGAGCGAGGGCTTCGATTCCGATGTGTCAAATACAGCGAGTTGCTTGCCATTGCACAACGAGAACGTTGAGCATTTTATTTCTGGGTGGATTGCGTAGCTGTAAGCTTGGCCGACATTTTTGGGCGCGAGAATGTTTTCGGTGGGGCTCTTCGCATCCAAAATGCAAAGCGGCTTGTCGGCTGCTATAAGCGTGTAGTCAGGGATTAGAGTTACAGGAAGCTGCCGCGTCCCAACGTAAATGTACGGGTGCACCAGGGATTTACTTCGCATAACGCGATTTTCCCCTGATGGCATGTAACCCAAGCGAGTGAGAATGGGCGTAATAATGATTTCTCGAACGGAATCCTCTTTGAAATCCGATGAGGATAAGAGCGCTGCATCAAATCCATCAAACAAATTAATCGCCTTCCAGCCTTCTTAAATCTCAACAACCGGAAATTCATCGTAAGGACGGCCACGCAACAGACGGCCCGTCTCGTGCTTCCGTTTTCCGCCCCACTGCTTGAAGAAAAACGCCGTTCGATGTGTTCGGCAGGCTTTACGGATATCATCTACCCAACGAAACTCAACTGGCCGAGCCAGTGGCCCAGACTCTCCACCTACGATTGCCCAGTCAACATCAGTCAGGTCGGGTTTGCCGACGGAGGCAAGGAGCGGTTCAAAGGAAATAAAGCGGATAACTGCATTCACCTTCCGCAGGTGATCGATGCGGCCCAGGTAGTCGGCATTCTCAATACTGGTCCCCAGCCAAACATTCCGAAGCAGTGGAAGGTCTTTGGTGATCTCCGCCATGCGCTCCGGGCGTTTGGTCAGAATTTGATAAGTGTGCTGAGGCGTATTCGCCATCACGCCCCAAACACGAGAGATAAACGGCGCCAACACTCCATCATGAAACAAGTCCGACATGGAGTTGACGAACACCATGCGAGGCTTCTTCCATTTCAAGGGAGCCTCAAGTGAATTGGTGTCCATCCGGACCTTGCCGGTCCATTTGGCCCTACCCCCGGTCTTCCGGGTCAGGCCCACATATTTGGGCGTGCCCATCGCTTCCAGTCGCGCGGCCATCCGCATGGCGTAGCAATTGGTGCAGCCGGGAGAGAGAACGGTACAGCCAGCGACGGGATTCCAAGTTACATCAGTCCATTCGATGGTTGTCATGGCGAGACCTGTCAGAAATCGAAACCGGGTTGAATGGTGACATTTCGAATGTCATCCCAAAAGCTGTTGGCGATGTCATTCCTGCTGATGAAGGCCAGCCAGTATAGACGCTGATTACCGGGGCCTTTCACCAGATCGGACTTGGGAGGCTTGAACCCAAGGCCTTCGACCAGTTTGCACCAATAGGTGAAGATCGCGGCCCTGGTCGCCTCCTGCCCTAGCCTCTTGTGGTCCACCGCGTCCCGCCATCCAGGCGCGAAGATATCGAGCGTCCCATCGTCAATGTACTTGTCGAGGTTACGCGTAAGGTCCATGGCGCTGACGTGTAGCAGCATATCCACATGCTTCAAAACTGAGAGCTTCTTGATGAGTTCGAACGAGAGGCTTTCCAGCTTGTAGGGGTCGAGCACGATGAAATGCAGCCCGTAGGGGTTCAAATTTTTGATAACCGCATCGGCGGCTTCCAGCGCTGCCGTCTTGTAGCCCTGCACATACCCGCCTGCTGTCCGCACTCTGGCGCATGCGGCATCGACAAAATCGCCGCGCATGTCGCCCAGGTGAAGCTCGCTGAAGGGCTGCCCGCCCTTTTGAGCGGAGCGCAGTGCCACAAGCGGGCTGCCATCGATCACCGTCTGTGTGTCCCGAATACGGCAGCGCCCTGGACCGCAGAACAATTCGATATAGGTCGCCGACCTGCTCGTTCCCGTAAGGAACTTGGTCCGCACGTGGCGGTAGGTGTTGACGTACTTTTCTATTCGCTCGTGCTTTTCTTTGGCCCAAGGACCCACGATCTCGCGGATCAGACCATCTTCCGGGTCCATTTCGTACTTATCGTCAGCCACTGTCGTCTCATTCGGTCAAAACAAGGAGGATCGCCCACCGCGACACACGACCCCTCAGCGCGGCTCTGACAGCCGCGAATCACCACATTCGACGGTGAAGATACGCCATCGGAACAGTCGCCCTACAAAACCAGAACGGACCAGCATTTCCGTCGCTCGGGCGCCGCTCCGAAGCTTTTGGCACCCCTTATAACCCCTTGAAATTGCTTGGAGCGGCCTGGTGCGACTGGGCACACAAAAACAAGGGTCTTCATCGCCCTTCATACTGGCGAAAACACGCGGTTTTGTTGGCTGAAACGAATGGTGCCCAGGGACCGAATCGAACTGCCGACACGCGGATTTTCAATCCGCGTTTCGGCAAGCTTACGCATATCGCTTCGAGGACTTAGTGGCAAATGCGCAATTGCAGCCCCGCTTTCAGAACTGCTTATATGGAGGCCTAGCTAGGGCGTTTCCGCCGGGGACTTGCTCTCCGAGCCTGAGACTTGAGCCGGCAACTCACAATCTTCCGCCGTATTGCGCTTAGGGCAAACGGTACCCGGATACGCGCGAACAGCCCAAGTCGTCGATGAACATAAAATGCAGGTTTTATGGGGATTATTTGCACGTTTCGAACGCCGACGAACGAGGGCGAACAAAACGCTGGTGGGCCAGGCAGCCGCGTACGAACCGGTCTCGGGCGCATTGGGGCAAATAACAGGGAAAAATATCGAACTTCTGGGAAACGGGCCGCCAACGGCCGCCAAACACGCGGGAATGCCGGACCTTCCGCGCCACCCCGCGAAATCAGGACCTCCATTAACAGGGAATTCCAAGGCGGTTATCAGAGAATTTGATGGGGCACATCAGGGAAAATAACGCGGGCAACACGGCGGAAGCGATCTTCATCCAGACTGTGCGCTCTCCCCAAAATATCTGCCAGCGCGCTGATCCAGGCTGCCTCGAATTTGCAGTCGGGTGCGGTACCGCACGTGGATAACCTCTGCCCCGCCGCAACCGCTTCGGCAGCAATGCGTTTTTCAAGGCAAGGGGTTTGCCTTCAGGAGTTTACCACCATGAGATCCATCTATCTGGGCGCTTCGGCGCTCTCGCTCCTGCTTTTGGCAGGGGCGGCATCCGCCGCTCCATCCGACCAGCCCGGCCATGTCAGCCCGGCGTCAGGTACCAATTCCAACGCTGCGAGCGCTGTAAAGGACACCACCGCCGGCGTAGTGGGGAAGGTTTCCGCCGAAATGACCCATACCACCAAGGGCTTCGTTACCGCCGCGGCCACCAGCGACATGTATGAAGTCGAAGCTGGTAAGATCGCCGCCAAGCGGGCGTCCAGCCCCGCGGTGAAGGATTTCGCGGAGCACATGGTCAAGGCGCACAACGAGACCACGGACAAGCTCAAAGCCATTCTTGCCAGCAATAACATCAGCGTCACGCCACCGGCACATCTCGACGACCGCCGCCAAGGCATGATCGACGATCTTCGCGGCGCCAAGGCTGCTGACTTCGATACCCGATATGTCGCGCAACAGCAGGCCGCCCATGAAGAGGCGCAGATTCTGATGCGCGGCTACGCCAAGGACGGCGATAATCCTTCGGTCAAGCAATTCGCTTCCGACACGCTCCCTGCCGTACAGGACCATCTGGCGATGGTGAAGAAGGTTGAAGCCGATATGAAGACGGCTTCGAAGTAATCGAATCTGGGGCGCGCCAAACGGTGCGCCCCTTTCATTTCGAACGATTGAATTGATGCGCTTATTCAGGTTCCTGCTTTTGGCCGCCTTGTGCGTCTGGGCGGTCCCCGCAACGGCGCAAGATCAACTCGCCAGGGGACGATATCTCGCAATTTTGGGGGATTGCTCCGGCTGTCATACCCCTGCGCACAAGCCCCCTTTCAGCGGCGGACTGCCATTCAACGCAGAATTCGGCACGGTCTATTCAACCAACATCACGCCCGACCGCGAAACCGGTATCGGCGCATGGACAGCGAACGATTTCTACCGCGCTCTGCATGAAGGCGTTGCACCGGGCGGCAAGCATCTCTATCCGGCATTCCCGTATGTCTATTTCCAGCACATCAGCCGCGACGATACCGATGCCCTGTTCGCATTCTTGCGAACTCTTAAGCCGATCCATCAACCGCCCACGTCCAACAAGCTTATTTTTCCCGTCAATTTCCGTTTCGGCTTGAACTTCTGGAACTGGCTCTATTTCGATAAAAAGTCACTGGCAATTCCGGCACAGGTCAGCACCGAATGGAAGCGCGGCGAATATCTGGTCAATGGACTGGGGCACTGCGCCGCCTGCCATACGCCAAAGACTATTCTGTTCGGCGACGAGACAGACAAGCCTTTGAGCGGCGGCTTTGTTGACAACTGGTTTGCGTCCAATCTCACGGGAAGCATGATCGATGGTCTGGGGCGCTGGGACCAGGACGATATTATCCAGTTTCTTGCGCACGGCCGGGGTCGCTATGCCACCGCCGCCGGTTCGATGCTGGAGAAAGTGACGACTTCCACAAGCCACATGAACATGAACGATCTAAAAGCGATCGCGACTTATTTGAAAAGCTTACCAGCGCAGAAGCAGACAGCCTTTGAAGCGCCTCGCCGCGAGCAGATGGAGCGCGGCCGCGGGCTCTACCAGGCCCAATGTCAGCGTTGCCACGCCAGCGACGGCCGGCCCACAGGTGACAATGCGAATTATCCCCGCCTCGCTGGCGACACGCTGGTGATGGGACGTGACCCCACCACCGTGCTGCGCATCGTCCTGACCGGCGGCGCAGCACCAGTTTCGCCCGGGAAATCCATCCGGCCGATGCCCGCTTTCGATAAATTGGATGACGGCGAGATCGCGGACATCGCGAGCTATATTCGCAACGCCTGGAGTAACAGCGCGCCAACGGTCAGCGCCACACGGGTTCATAATCTGCGACAGGCACTCACGAATTAACGGGCCGCGCGCCGACGCCGATCCACCGCGCAAACAGAAAGGTAGCGATCCCGAAGAACACGAGATTGGCTGGCACCCACATCAACAGACCGGCAATCTGTTGATCCTGCAGGGGCGTCAGGCCGAAGCGGGCGGCATTCTCAGCCGGCATCACGCAAATAGCCTTGGGCGCAAAGAGCATCACCACGCCCGGCAAATCCGTAATGACGGCGGCCGTCATAACCATCAGGGCGCGCGCGCCGTCATTCAGATCGCCAGGGCGAAGGACCCCACTCCAGAAAGCTGTTGCGGCGGCAAAGATCGAGGCCAATTCGATCAATTCGGTCAGAGTGTGCTGCGCCGCCCATTGGAAGGCGGAAGGCCAGTGCCAGAACAGGAACACGACGACAAATAACGTCCAGCTCATCACGGGTGGTAGGCGAATGCGTGCTCCGCCCAGCACCAACGAAGGCGCAGCAATGGCGATCAACAACAAATGCTGGACCATATGAGCGGAGAACAACTGGCCTGCCATAGGCATCAACAACCCGACAACTGCTATCGACACAGCAGCACCTGCCAGTGCGGCCGCCTTCAGCCCCGGCATGCCGGCACCATGATCGACGCAAAGACATTGAAGAGAATGGCGGCGAAAAACCACAGGCTGGACATTACACCCCAGAGCGCCAGGAAACGGTTACGCCCTTCGCCCGGGCGCAGCCGCCGCCATGCTCGCCATGACACGGCGGCACCCGCAGCACAGGCTGTCAACGCGATGGCATCCATAAGAAGCAGCGCAACGAAAAGGGGACCGCCGGATGCCAGACTTACAGGATGGCCGCCGGGATAGCAGACATAGGCTGTGACGCCATAGCCAAGCATCATTTGCCCCAGCCAGAACAAAGGTGCGGCCGTACAGCCGAATAATAGCCACAGGAAACGCGGCTCGCGTGTCTCAGGCGCTGGGCCTACGGGATCCAGAACCTGGTTCATGCCTTCAGCCCCAGCAACGGCGTGATGTAGAAGGTAAAAAACACGGCGATCCAGACCGCGTCGACGAAATGCCAATAAAGAGCGCCAATATGGATATGGGCGAAGCGACGGTTGTTGAAGTAACCGAGTTTGGACCACCAGGTCAGCGCCAGCAGCATCAACACGCCCACCGCCACATGCGCCATGTGGAATCCCGTGATGACGAAATAGAGTGAGGAGTAAGGCGTGGACGAAAGTCCGAATGGTCGGTCGCCCCATTCGAACCATTGAATGACAAGAAAGATCATACCGAGCAACGCGCCCGTGCCGAGACCGGCAACCAGGCGCCATCTGTTGTTGCGCTCTATGCCCAGTTGCGCCCATCCCACCGCCACCGATGATATCAGAAGAATTGCGGTATTGATGGCTGCGATGCCGAGCGGCGGCGGGCCTCCCTCTGGAAACGTGCCCGGCGCGTGCGGCTGCACAGCCAAGTAATAATAAGAGAACAGCAGATAAACAAAGAGAGAGGCTTCCGTGAAAACCGTGAAGATCATCGCCCACCAGCCGCTGGCGCGGGTGTCCATGGCACCGACCGGCAACCGTTGTTCGAGCCGCTCAGCCATCGCGGTCTACCTCGGCTGTTTCTCCAAGCGACGCGCTAGGCCATAGCCATGCCAGGATCGCCGCCGCGATCAGCACAACACCCGCCGCAACCACAAACCAATTCACCAACGCCAACCCGATGGTCAGCACCGACATGGCCAGCGCCAGGCACAATGGCACCAGTGTATCGCCCGGCATTTTGAGAATGACGTTCGGCTGCGCATCCAGCGGCGTGGTGCCCAAGGCCTCACGCCCCTGCTCCAGAACCAGGCCACGGCCAATAACGCTCTTTTCCGTACCGACGCGCGCCAACCGATCTTCCCAAAGGGGGTGGCGGCTGGCGACAGTGGGGATCACCGCGAAGTTGTATGGTGGCGGCGGCGAAGAGGTCGCCCATTCCAAAGTCGGCGCGTCCCAGGGATTGTCGCCGGCGACTACTCCTGCCCTTAAGCTCTTCGCGACGTTCCAGACAAAGAGCAATACACCTAGACCAAACAGAAAGCTGCCCACCGTGGTGATTAGATTTATCCAGTCCCAGCCCATGTTATCGCCATAGGTATAAATGCGGCGCGGCATCCCCAGCAGCCCGGAAATATGCATGGGAAAGAAGCCCAGATTGAAGCCGACGAACATTGTCCAGAAATTCCAGCGGCCCAGACGTTCGTCCATCATGCGGCCGGTAAATTTCGGGAACCAGAAATAGGTCGCTCCTACCACCGGGAAAACATTGATGCCGATGAGCACGTAATGCAGGTGTGCGACCACGAAATAAGTGTCCGTTAGCTGCCAATCCACCGGCACCGAACCCGTCATGTAGCCGCTGACGCCACCGATGGTGAACAGAAGGATGAAGCTGGCGAAAAACAGGAACGGCGTGGTGAAGATCGGCCGCCCAGTCCAGATGGTAGCGAGCCAGGCGAACACGCCGACCGCCGACGGCAGAGCGATGATGATTGATGCAGCGCTGAAGAAACTGAGCGAAACGCCAGGCAGGCCGGTGGCGAACATGTGGTGCACCCACACGCCGAAACCCAACACCATGGTGGCAACGGTGGCGAGCGCCACCACGCTGTATCCCACCAAAGGACGTCGGCAGAATACTGGCAGGCCATCGGACACCATGCCCATCGCCGGTAACACAATGGCGTAAACCCAAGGATGGCCGAACATCCAGAACAGGTGTTGCCACAGCAGGGCCGATCCGCCGGCGGCCACATCGAAAAAGTGCGTCCCGACATTGCGGTCCATCCAAAGTAGCAGGAACGCCAGCGACACGGCGGGAATGGCAAAGATATTGGCGGCGCTGGCCGTCAGGGTTCCCCACGCCAGGATCGGCACGCGGTTGATCGACATGCCCGGACAGCGCATGCGCAGGAAGGTGACCACGAAGTTGATCGACCCGACCGTGGTAGAAATGCCCAGCAAGATCATGCCCAGGGCATAGATGTCGATATTCGGCCCATCATTATAGGCGCGCGCCGCCAACGGCACGTAATTGAACCAGCCCACGTTCGGACCGAAACCGATGGCGAAACCGGAATACAGCACGATGCCAGCACAGAGATAGATCCAATAGGACAAAGCATTCAGCCGTGGCAGCGCCATGTCGCGCGCACCCAGCAGCAGCGGCCACAGATAATTGCTGAATCCCGACAGCACCGGTCCCGCATACAGGAAGATCATGGTCATGCCATGCACGGTAAAGAGCTGGTCATATTGCTCGGGCGTCAGAAGATGTAGATTCGACCAGGACAGTTGCAGCCGGAAGATCAGTGCTTCGATACCGCCCAATATGAGGAAGGCGAAAGCGGTGATGATGTAACGGATGCCGATCTCTTTATGATCGACCGTCGCCAGCCAGCCATAGAGGCCCGGAGCGGTTTCCCAGAGACGGTTCAGCCGTTCCGCCAATCCTGGTGTTTCTGGGGCGACGGAGGGCCGGCGCTCATAATCAGTGCTGGTCATCAGTTCAATGCCAAAAGGTAAGCTGTGATGTCGCTGCGCTCATCGGCGGACAAATTCACGACGGGCATCGAATTTCCAGGCTTCACCCCCTGTGGATCTGCGATCCAAGCGGCCAGCGTGTGGGCGTCGTTGGGTAGTACGCCTGACGCGATAGTTTGGCGCGTCATCAAATGACTGAGGTCGGGACCAAGCGAACCTTGTGCCGCAGTCCCCCGCACGCTGTGGCAATTTCCACAATGGTCGACGAACGCTTGTTCGCCTTTGGTCGCTGTGATCGCTCGCTGAGCAGGTTCAGCCAGTTGATGTGCCTGCCAGGCATGAAAATCGGCCGGCGTCTGCGCGATCACGCGAAACAGCATTTTGGAATGCTCGACACCGCAATATTCGGTGCACTGGCCCTGATAAATCCCCGGATGCGAGGCTTCGATCCAAGTTTCGTTGGTGAGGCCAGGAATGGCATCCATCTTACCCGCCAGTTGCGGTACCCAGAAACTGTGAATGACATCGCCGCCGACCAATTTCAGGCGAACGATTTCACCGGCGGGAATGTGAATCTCGTTCGCGGTGTTGAAGCCTCTTCCGTCAGGCGAAATGTAATGCACTTGCCACCACCATTGCCGGCCGGTGACCTCAATCGTGATGGAGGGCCGGGATCCCGGCGCTTGTATGTCGGCGAGCACTTTCACCGTCCAAACTACGCTGATCAGCAACACCAAAGCGGAAAGACCGACGCCCAGCCATAACCAGTTCAGGCCCCCCTCGTCCGGTAACAGCACTGCCTTCTGACCGAGAGTCCAAGGAAGGGTGGGCCTGCGCCAGACGGCGGCGGCCAGCAAGCCGGCAATGATGACGATGACCACCACCGAAACCAGCAAAACACCCCAGGTGAGCCACACTACGGGCGTAGCCTTGTCGCCCGCACCGGTCAGAAACTGAAGGGGCGCTGCGTAAGCGGCAGTGGCGCCAATACTCAGAAAGGTCGTAGGAGCAAAACCGAGAATAGCTAGTCTGGCATGTGGCATCGCGGATTCCCGAACGTGAACGCCACAGGACTGCCCATTGGTAGAATGCGCAGTTCCCCTGTTTGATCCGACACAGAGTCAGGAAATGTCAGGGCTGCCCGCCACCACCCGCCGCGCCGTAGACCTGCCCGGTGGCATAGCTGGCCTTGTTGTCGGCGAGCTGTACATAGATGGACGCCAGCTCCGCCGGCTGTCCAGGGCGGCCCATGGGCGACTGGCTTCCGAACTGCTCCAGCTTTTCCATGCTGGCGCCTCCCGAAACCTGCAATGGTGTCCAGATCGGTCCCGGCGCCACGCCGTTCACCCGGATGCCTTTCTTAGCAAGCTGCTTCGCAAGGGATTTGACGTAGCTCATCGTCGCGGCCTTGGTCTGGGCGTAATCATATAGCTCCGCCGACGGGTCATAGGCCTGTTCCGAGGTGGTCGCGATGATAACGGCGCCCGGCTTCAGATGTGGCAGTGCTGCCTGAATCGTCCAGAATGGCGCATAGATGTTGGTCTTCATCGTGGCGTCAAAATCTTCCGACGAGATATCCAATATCGAGTCGTGGGACTGTTGCCGGCCGGCGTTGTTGACCAGAATGTCGAGCCCGCCCAATGCGGCGATCGTGTCGGTCACCATCTTGCGGCAAAAGCTTTCCTCGCGCAGATCGCCGGGGATGGCAACGCCGTTGCGTCCCGCGTCCTTGATCAGCGCGATGACCTGCTGAGCATCTTCTTCTTCCGAGGGGAAATAGTTTATCGCCACATCGGCGCCTTCCCTGGCAAAGGCGATGGCTGCCGCCCGGCCCATGCCACTGTCGCCGCCGGTTATCAGCGCCTTGCGTCCCAGCAGGCGGCCCGAGCCCTTGTAGCTTTTTTCGCCATGATCCGGCGGGGGGTCCATTTTCGACGCCAGACCCGGCCAGGATTGCTTCTGCTTTTTGAAGGGCGGCTTGGGATATTTGTCGTTGGGATTTTCCAATGCCTGATTCTCCGAAAATGCCGCTTGGTCCTTGTCCATCATGGTCTCCGTTACGTAGCGAGTTGTTTGAATAATTGGCTGAGAATGGCCGCACGATCGCTGTCGCCTCGCGCCAGGGCCAGGAACAGGTTTGTGGTCTGCTCGAAGCTGGCATGGGGCGGCAAAGCGATCACATTCGGATCGGCCTTGACGTCGATCACAACCGGGCGATCCGCGGCCAGTGCTTGGTCCCATGCAGTGCCGACATCCTCGGGCTTCGCAACGGTCAGCCCTTTCAAGCCGAGCAGTTCGGCCTGCGCCGCATAATCGATGTCGGGAAGATCCTGCGTCGCTGCCAACTTCGGCGCGCCGCCCAACGCCCGAAGCTCCCAACTCACCATGTTGAGATCGCGATTGTTGAGCACCGCGATGATCAGGCGCGGATCGGCCCAGCGCTTGTAATATTTGGCCGCCGTGATCAGGCCATTCATGCCCAGCATCTGCATGGCGCCATCGCCGACAAAGGCGATCGCGGGACGGTCCGGAAATGCAAATTTGGCGGCCAGCGCAAACGACACCGCCGGTCCCATCGTGGCAAGCGTACCGGAGATTGCCGTTTTCATGCCGCGCTTCACCTTGACCGCGCGGGCGAAGAACGTGGTCGACATGCCGGTATCGGCGCAAAGCACAACATCGGCAGGCAGCCGTTCGGTCAATTCCCAGAAAAATAATTCGGGATTCAACGGGTCGGCAGTGATATGCGCCTTGCGCTCCTCCTCCTCCCACATTGCTTTGATGTTGCTCTCGATTGCCTCGCGCCATTTGCCACGGGTCTTCTGCTCCAGCAGCCGTAACAGTGCGCTTAACGTCGCCCCGGCATCGCCCACCAGCGCCACATCGGCGGGATAACGCAGCGATAACATGGTGGGATCAAGGTCGATCTGTACGCATTTGGCTTGTCCTTCTTTCGGCAAAAACTCCGAATAGGGAAAGGTCGAGCCAATCATCAGAAGCGTGTCGCAGTCCCGCATCATCTGCCAGGAAGGCTTGGTGCCGAGCAGGCCAATCTGGCCAGTGGAAAAAGCCAGATCATCGGGTAGTACGGCCTTGCCGAGCAGTGCCTTGGCGAACCCGGTCTGCAGCTTCTCCGCTGTGGCGATGACCTGGTCGGGTGCATTCCAGGCACCGGCGCCGATCAGCATGGCGACCTTTTCGCCTTTGTTGAGGATTTCCGCGGCGCGGTGCAGATCCTCAAGCGCGGGTGTAACGACAGGTTCACGGTAATCCGAGCCACTGTGGATGGTGCCGTGCGTGTATCCGGGCTCCTCGGCTTTCAATTCCTGCACGTCATTCGGGAAGATTATCGCCGTGACGGTGCGCTGGGCCTTGGCAATTCGAAACGCGCGGTCGATCAAATGGCGCGCCTGTTGCGGCGTGGTGCACACTTGCACGAAATCGCCCGCCACATCCTTGAACAGCGACAGGAGATCGACCTCCTGTTGGAAATGGCCACCCATGGCCGCGCGAGCCGACTGGCCGACGATCGCGACCACTGGCTTGCGGTCCAGCTTGGCGTCATAGAGCCCGTTGAGCAGATGGATGGCGCCCGGACCGCTGGTGGCCAGACAGACCCCGACCTCGCCAGTCAGTTTGGCGTGACCCGAGGCCATGAAAGCGGCTTCTTCCTCATGGCGGACTTGGATGAAATCCACCTTCTGCTGGCGGCCGAGTGCGACTGTGATGCCGTTGATGCCATCGCCCGGATAGCCGAAAACGCGCTTTACGCCCCAGGTTGCGAGGCGTTCCAGGACAAAGTCCCCGACTGTTTTCGACATGGTCAGCGAGACGGGTGCGGTTGTTTGGCGTCCGGTCCCCGCGCGCCCGGGTCACGGGCTTTCGGAAGTCCGCCGTAAAGTCCATCGCGGTTGCGGTCGAAATCCGAGGGATTGGTCTTTTGTCCCCTGGCCTTCGGGTCGAGCTTGTCGTTCAACGTCCTGCCCATGGAATTCTCCGCAGCGATGCAGCAAGAGAACCCCGCCTTCGAGGCTCGGTTCCCGGAACTCGCAGGGTTCCCGCTCGTTGCGCTTCCATGCCCGATCAAAATCACGAAAGCCCCATCGAACCCCAGGAAGCGCGCCCCTTAAGAGTGCTTTTGATCGCGGGGTCGCAGCGGCGCCTGCATTCCTGCCCGGGGCTGGACTCCAAGGCCCGTGCCCTGATGCTGCGCATGGCAGCAATGATGCCGGCCGGTTGGCAGGTTGATACCGAGGATATCGGCAATGAACATGGCAAGCCCAAGATTCAGAGTTGCAACGGCTGTGTTTCCTCCTCGATGGCGCTTTGCGTGTGGCCCTGCAATTGTTACGGCCCGCAAAGCGACAACCAGCCCGACCTGTTGTGGAATATCGACCTTTATGGGCGGCTCGCGCGTGCCGATGCCTGGGCCATAATCGGTCCGGTGAACTGGTACAGCCCCACGAGCAACGTCAAGGCGCTGTTTGATCGCCTGGTGTGCATGAACGGGGGCAACCCACGCCCAGATCTGATCGACAAGAAAGACACGTTGAAAGCACAAGCGCTCGAACGCTCACCGCTCTGGAAAGAGATCAGCAAGAACCATTTGTCCGGCCGTACTGCGGCGTTCTTCTGTTATGGCGATGACGGCGGCAATGAAGAAGATGGCCACGGCATGCCCAAGGATCTTGAGCACCCCGAATGGTTCGATGCAAGCCAGCACCCCATGCGCGGCAAGGACGAACGAAATGCCTATTTAGGGCAAGTCTGGCAGTGCCGTTACAGCGACGTCGAGGTGCCGGACGATCTATGGAAATGCACGGTGTTTGGCGCCGGTAAGCCTTATGCCGACGACCAGGTGGAAGACATGGTCAAGGAGAAAAAGGCCATGACGGTGTTTGAGGATTGGGTCAAAAACTTCGTCGCCCATGTGCAAAAGAAAGGCATCGTGCCAGGCACCAAGGAAGCAGAACGATCCGCCCAGACAACAACCAATCAAGACAAGAAGAAGATATGAAAGCCCCGGCGGCGGAACATTAACGCGGAAAGAACGTTTCTCGAACGAGCTTTTTCAGAGCGAAATTTCATGCCTCGCCAGACCCCGCAATCCACAGCCGCCATCGGCGGCCATCCCCTGCACGCAATGCTGGTGCCGATCCCGATAACCTGTTTTGTCGGCACGTTTTTGACCGATCTAGCCTATTGGCAAACGGCCAATATGCAGTGGGCAAATATATCGGCCTGGCTTCTGACGGTGGGGCTGCTCGTTTCTGTCGTCGTCGTAATCTTTGGTTTGATCGATTTCTTCGGCGACCGTCGCATTCGCGAACTGAATGCGGCTTGGATTCACGGGCTTGGCAATGCGTTTGCCCTGATCCTTTCGATCTTAAATGCTTTCATCCATAGCCGCGACGCCTACACATCCGTCGTTCCGACAGGCCTTATCCTGTCGGGTATCGTCGTGCTGATCCTTGCGGTGACGAGCTGGAATGGCGGAAGCATGGTTTTTCGTCATGGCGTCGGCATGCGGCCGGAGGACCGGACATGATTGCCTTGCGTTCGATCCTATGCGCCGGCATGGCGATAACCGTGACCGCCTGTGGCCCCGCCCCGATCGATCACAAACGCCAGATCGGTGCCCATCCTTATCTGCCGGACATTCATCAATATCTGATCCCGCCGATGCATGTTCCTACCGCCGGAAAATGGGGAAGCGCAAAGCCAACTGTCCCGGCCGGCCTACAGATCAAGGCACTGGCGACGGATTTGAAGAACCCTCGCTCGCTTTATGTTCTGCCCAATGGCGACATATTGGTGGTGGAGACTGATGGTCCCCCGGCGCCGATCAACCGGCCCAAAGAATTCGTCATGAACCTCATCGAGAAGCAGGCGCATTCTAACACCAAGGCCGGCAATAGAATCGTTCTGTTGCGCGATGCTGATGGCGACGGCGTTCCAGAACTAAGGACGGTGTTTCTGGAAGGGCTGCATTCGCCCTTCGGCGTGGTCCTTGTTGGAAACGATCTTTATGTCGCCAATACCGATGCGATCGTGCGGTTTCCCTATCAAACCGGACAGACAAAGATCACCGCACCGGGCACCACGCTTTGCGATCTTCCCGGCGGCCCGATTGATCATCACTGGACCAAGAGCCTGACAGCCAGCCCGGACGGCGCGAAACTTTATGCGGGTGTTGGCTCAAACAGCAACATCACCGAAAATGGCATCGGCGCAGAAATGGATCGCGCCGCCATCTGGGAAATCGATAGAGCCACGGGGGCACATCGCCTCTTTGCCACCGGCTTGCGCAATCCAAATGGCTTGCAATTTGAGCCGCAGACCCATGCCCTTTGGGCCGTGGTGAATGAGCGCGACGAGTTGGGACCCGATTTGGTACCCGACTATATGACGTCGGTTAAAGACGGCGCTTTTTATGGCTGGCCCTACAGTTACTATGGCCAGCATGTCGATCCGCGCGTGATGCCGCAGCGACCCGATCTTGTGGCCAAGGCGATTCCGCCGGATTATGCGCTGAGCTCCCATGTCGCGCCATTGGGCATGGTGTTTTACACCGGAACAAACCTCCCGACCGCCTATCGCGGCGGCGCCTTTGTGGGTGAGCATGGCAGCTGGGATCGCACAGAATATAATGGCTATCGCGTCGTCTATGTGCCCTTCATCAATGGACAGCCAGGTGGCATGGCCCAAGACGTGGTCACAGGCTTTTTGGATGGCGATACCGCACGCGGCCGCCCAGTGGGTCTGGCGGTCGATAGCAAGGGTGGGTTGCTGATTGCCGACGACATCGGCAACACGGTGTGGCGCGTGACAGGTGCCAGCAACTAGTTTTTCAAAGAAGCAAAGGACTAACACCCGCGCGAAGGTGTATCTAGCGCGCTAGATTAGATGCCGGGATCGCGTTGGACTTGGATGGTTTGCGACCCACACTCCGGCGAAAATCGTCAGAGATCAACGGCCGGTCCTGGAACGATTTTTTGAGCGCCAGGCGAAATAGGAGAACAGTGCTCCGCGCTCCTTTCAAGAGGTTCCCGATGATCTCCAGACCAGATACAATTTTTATCAGCGGCCAAGTGACAAAGCCATGTCACTGCCCGAGCGGCACTCAGTGCCTTCCGCGCTTCGCTGTCGACACGGCCGCATCCACAGAATGATCTTTAATCATCGGGACTAACAGTTCAATACTAGGAAAACCTGCGCAATCTGACTGTGAAAGAACCGTGACATGGCGAAAAGCCGGACAGCTTCCCGCAAGGACGATTTCGCCAGAATGAATGAGTATTGGCACGCCGCCAATTATCTCTCGGTCGGACAGGTTTACTTGCAGGCAAACGCGCTGCTGCGCGAGCCGCTCAAACTTGAACATGTCAAACCACGTTTGCTGGGTCATTGGGGCACGACACCCGGCATCAACTTCGTCTATCTGCATCTGAATAGGATCATCAAAGCGCACAATTTGAACATGATCCTGATCACCGGACCCGGACATGGAGGGCCTGGGCTCGTGGCCAATTCCTATCTCGAAGGCTCTTACACAGAACGCTTTCCCGCTGTCGAACGTAGCGTCAACGGAATTGAGCGACTGATGCGGCAATTCTCCTGGCCCTACGGTGTGCCCAGCCATGCCGCGCCGGAAACCCCGGGTTCGATCCATGAAGGCGGAGAATTGGGTTATTCGCTGGCACACGCCTATGGTGCCGCATTCGACAATCCCGACCTTATTGTCGCCTGCGTGGTCGGTGACGGCGAAGCGGAAACGGGGCCGCTCGCAACAAGCTGGCACTCCAACAAATTCCTTAATCCGAAGCGCGACGGCGCTGTATTGCCGATCTTGCATCTCAACGGTTACAAAATCGCCAACCCTACCGTTCTAGCGCGTATCGAGAGAAGCGAACTAACGGCGCTTCTCAAAGGCTACGGGTATGATCCGGTGTTTGTCGAAGGTCATGACCCGATGCCGATGCATCGCAAAATGGCCAAGACCATGGACAGATGCGTAGCGCAGATAAAAACCATCCAGAAAAAGGCGCGCGCAAATCGTGCCAGCGCTACCCGCCCTCGTTGGCCGATGATCGTATTGGTCAGCCCAAAGGGTTGGACTGGTCCCAAGAAAGTCGACGGATTGCCAGTCGAGGGAACTTGGCGCGCGCACCAGGTTTCCATCGAGCATATTGAAAAGCCGGGGCATCTTCAGCTGCTGGAAAAATGGATGAAAAGCTATCGGCCCGATAAGCTGTTCGACGCAAAAGGCAAGCTTCGCGAAGACCTCAGTGCGTTGGCTCCCGAAGGACATCGACGACTGGGCATGAATCCGCATGCCAATGGAGGCGAGCTGCTCGTACCATTGTCGCTACCACAGTTCCGGGATTTCGCGGTCACGGTAGCAATACCGGGGCAAGCCGAGGGTGAAGCTACGAGGGTGCTCGGCGAATATCTGCGTCAGGTCTTTGTGTTAAATGCCGGGACACAGAACTTCCGCCTCTTTGGTCCCGATGAAACAGCCTCCAATCGTCTTGATGCCGTCTACAAGGCATCGAAAAAAGAATGGATGGCTGCGACCAAACCAACAGACACCGATCTGGCAATCGACGGTCGCGTCATGGAAATTCTGAGTGAGCATATGTGCCAGGGCTGGTTGGAAGGTTACCTCCTGACCGGCCGCCATGGCCTGTTCAACTGTTACGAGGCTTTCGTCCACATTGTGGATTCGATGGTCAATCAGCACGCCAAGTGGATCAAGTCCTGCAAAGACATTACCTGGCGAGTACCCATCGCTTCGCTGAATTACCTTCTCACTAGCCATGTCTGGCGGCAGGACCATAACGGCTTCAGCCACCAGGACCCCGGATTCCTGGATCATGTTGCCAACAAAAAGTCAAAGATCGCGCGAATTTACCTGCCGCCCGATGCCAATTGCCTGCTTTCTGTGGCCGACCATTGTCTAAAGAGCCGCAATTATATCAACGTCATCGTGGCTGGAAAGCAGCCGGCTTGGCAGTGGTTGGATATGGATAGCGCCATTCGACATTGCATTGCGGGAGCGGGCATATGGGATTGGGCGTGCCATGACGGTGCCGATCCAGAAGTGGTCATGGCCTGCGCGGGCGATGTTCCTACAATGGAAGCCTTGGCAGCTGTGACGCTCTTGCGTGCGCTCGTTCCGGACTTACGCATCCGCGTGGTCAATGTGGTTGATCTGATGACCCTAGCACCGGCCGACGAACATCCGCACGGGCTCAACGAGCAAGACTTCACGGCACTGTTTACCGCGGATCGGCCGGTCATATTTGCATTTCATGGCTACCCTACCCTCGTACACAAGTTGACCTATAATCGGACTAACCATGCCAATTTCCACGTTCACGGCTTTAACGAGGAAGGCACAACGACAACACCATTTGATATGGTGGTTTTAAATAAGCTCGACCGCTTTTCGCTGATGTTAAATGCGGTCAAGCGCGTGCCCAGGCTTGCGAACCGCGTCGCTGAGGCCGAGCAGGTTTATTGGAGCGCGATGGAACGCCACAAGCTCTACATCAGCGAGCACGGCGAAGACATGCCGGAAGTCCGGGATTGGCGCTGGCCCTCCAAATGAACATTCTTGCACTAAATGCAGGATCAACTTCCCTGAAATTCCGCTTGGGCGAAGCGAACCAGAAGCCGCTGTTCAAAGGCACGGCGCAAGACTTCGACAGACCGGACGCGAAGCTGCAAATTACAGGCGCCGCAGGAGAAATTGTCGCGGAGACAAGGCCGAAGACGTTACTAGAGGCGGCCGATACCGTTTTGCAGTTTGCTAAATCCGCTACCGCCCCACTTGCCGCGATCGGTCATCGTTTTGTCCATGGAGGGCCCGATCTAGTTACCCATCGCCTTATCGACCAGGAAGTACGAGCAAAACTGGCCAGTGCGTGCGCCTTCGCGCCCTTACACAATCCCCCGGCCCTGGACGTGTTGTCTCTGGTCGTCAAGGCATTCCCACATGTCCCGCAGGTTGCCTGTCTGGACACCGCATTTCACGCCAACATGCCCGAAACGAGCAGACGCCTACCTTTACCCGGCAATCGGCTACAAAATGGGGTGCGCCGTTATGGCTTCCACGGTCTCTCCTGCGAATCCGTAATTTGGCAGATCGGAAAGCCGCCCCCACGCCTGGTAATTGCACATCTAGGCGGAGGTGCCAGTGTCACGGCCGTTCGTGACGGCGTTTCGGTCGACACCACCATGGGTTTGACGCCCGATGGCGGGGTGATGATGGAAAGCCGCAGCGGGGATCTCGATCCCGGACTACTCGTCTACCTGCTTCGCCAAGGTGAAACAGCCGACTCCCTGGAGCAATTGTTGAACCGCGAAAGCGGCATCGCCGGCGTGTCGAGCCATGGAGGGGATCTCCGAGATGTGCACGCTGCCAATGACACCGACTCACGACTGGCGATTGACATGTTCACAAGCTCCGTCGCCAAGGCAATCGCGGGCATGGCAACGGTGCTCAGCGGATTGGACATGGTGGTTTTTTCGGGCGGAATCGGAGAGCATGACGAACAAATCCGCTCGGCCATCTTGGAACGTATCTCGTGGGCTGGCCAACCGCGAATCATGGTGGTACCTGCTGAAGAGGAGGATATGATTACGCGGCATGCCCATCGGCTGGCGTTCGGCTAGCGCGACCATTGCGGACACTTTGTGGACCGAGAGGGTCGGTTGGGGCATGCCATACCTGTGTTCGGCCATCGAGCCCGGGCTTCACCAAGAATACTGGGGAAGAAAAAACAATTGTCTAGCCGACGCTTACAAGAGCTTGTCAAGCGTGATGGGCAGATCGCGAACTCGTTTTCCGGTAGCATTGTAGATAGCGTTAGCCACGGCGGCGCCAGTTCCGGTGATGCCGATTTCACCGATGCCATGTGCGCCCATCGGTGTGTGCGGATCGGGAATGTCGTTCCACATAATATCGATATGGGGAACATCCATATGCACAGGCACGTGATATTCCGACAGGTTCGGATTCATGATGCGTCCATGCCGCTCGTCGAACTGAGTTTCCTCCATCAACGCCATTCCAATGCCCATGATAATGCCACCCTTGAACTGGCTGGCGGCGGTTTTGGGATTAATGATACGGCCACAATCGAACGAGCCCAGGAAGCGGTTGACCCGCGCTTCTCCTGTTATCGCGTTGATCTTCACTTCGCAGAACATCGCGCCGTAGGAATGCATCGACCAATGCATGGTCTCCAGAGGAGGAGGCGCGCTGGCTTCGGCCGCGATTGCGACCCGTTGGGCCCGAGACAGAATGGAAGTATAAGATTCATGACGGGTGGAATCGTTCACTTTCATCAGACCGCCATTGGCACTGACGACTTCATCCGGCCCAAGACCCGCCAGTGGTGAATCGTTGCCTGCCAGAGTCAGCAGTTCCGCCACCAACTTGTCGCACGCGGTTCGCACCGCCATGCCGATAGCCGCAGTCTGTTGCGAGCCGCCTGCCAATACCACGCCGGGAAAGTAGGAATCTCCATATCGGAAATCGATCAGATCCAGGGGCAGTGCTAGTCGGTCGGCGGCGATCTGGGTTTGCGCCGTCGATGTCCCCATCCCCATTTCATGGGCGGCGATTTCAATCGTGGCATGGCCATCGACTGACAGGCTGATCCGCGCGGCACCACCCGGCATGCGATGATAGGGATAAGTGGCGGTTGCACAGCCCATTCCGATAAGCCATTCACCTTCCCGGTGCGCGCCAGGCTTCATGCGGCGGCCGCCCAGCAGCGAAAAAACCAGGTGGATCAGCTACGGTAAGCAAATTACCCAAGGCAAAAGCAAAACGTTAGTCAGTTCGTCTTAGCGTTTTAAGTTATTCTCTTGAAGAGGCGGCGCTTCCCAACCGTATACACTACGGCCGCCAAAATCATTGGAGCGGTCGTATTCATCTGAAATGATCTTGCTCAAGGATGGGCCGTCGGCGGCGCGTTCCAAACAACGCGACTGGTGGTCGAGACGTTTAAGCGCAGCCAACTCTTCCTCACGGCCAAGCTTTGCATTCTGGACGGCGCTCTTCAGAACGCGGATGGTTTCATCGTAGACGTGCGTTGGAACGGGAAACGGATGCCGATCCTTGCCACCATGCGCCATGGAGTACCGGGCAGGATCACTGAAACGGCACGGGGCGCCATGCACGACCTCCGCGACTAGAGCGAGCGCTTGTACGGTACGGGCGCCGACCTTGGGGATCAGAAGCAACTCGGCAAAGTCCTTAGGGCCATTCTCGGCTGCCGCAGCCAGATTTCCGCGTAACCGTCGTATCATGACGTCCGAGCCGCGGACATCATGGTGATCAGGCAGGACCAGATGCGGAAGGAATTGGGGGGTTTGCTGGGTGGACTGCGCCTGGGCCGGCTGAAGCTTTGCCCATTCGCGCGTGATCCCGTCCAGTCCTAAATCCGCCAGGAGGTTCAATTGGCCTTGGCGCGAGGCTTCAGCTTGCCGATCGGTAAGGTTGATTATGTCGCCCTGAGACTTGCCGTCGATTGCAATGTGGGGGGCATTTACGAAGCTTGTCAGACCTTCAGACAGCCAATGATAGCGCCGAGCTGTACCGCGCGCGTCGTTCATGCCTTGTTGAACCACAGTCCAATTACCGTCAGCTGTGACAATGAAACTGTGCAAGTAGAGATCGAAGCCATCCTGAACCGCGGCGCTATCGACCTTAGCGACCAGCCGACTAGCTTTGCCGAGTGCGGTGCCGTTAATGCCCGTTCGGTCTCCGACACGCATCAACTCCTCTGGCGTCTTGCGGGAATGCCTTCCGCGCCCTCCACACACATAGACGCCAAGCTCATTCTCCAAAGGCCCAAGGCCACGCTTAAGGGCTCCCAATACGCTGGTGGTAATTCCGGAGGAGTGCCAGTCCATGCCCATTACGGCGCCAAAGGACTGAAACCAAAAGGGCTGCGCAAGGCGTGACAGAAGTTCGTCGCGACCATAGTGGTAGACAATGGCCTGACTAATGATTGCACCCAGGCGTGCCATGCGCTCTGCGAGCCAAGCCGGCACGCGACCACCATGAAGCGGAAGATCTGCACTGCCGGCACGTCTCACCATTGAATGGCCCCAGGTGTTCTGGTATTGTTCTACCGCAAGTTCGCCACGATTCCATTCGAAAAACACATATACCGACCCATTTTGGTTTCATGACGCGTAAGATTATCCATATCGATATGGACGCATTTTATGCGTCGGTGGAACAGCGCGACAAACCGGAGTTGCGCGGCAAACCCATAGCGGTCGGGCATGGCGCGCGTCGCGGAGTTGTGGCGGCGGCGAGTTATGAAGCCCGCAAGTTTGGTGTCCGTAGCGCCATGCCATCAGTAACGGCGCAACGCCAATGTCCCGCTCTCGTTTTCGTGCCACCGCGGTTTGACGTCTATCGGGCGGTTTCGCACCAAATCCGAGAAATATTCGCCGAGTATACGCCCCTGATCGAGCCGCTGTCGCTGGATGAAGCGTATCTCGATGTGACCGAAAACCTTCGGGCCCTACCGACCGCAGGCCAAACGGCAGTCGAGATTCGGCGGCGTATCTTCGAAGTCACCGGCCTCACCGCGTCTGCTGGAATTTCCTACAACAAGTTTCTCGCGAAGCTGGCCTCCGACTATCGAAAACCCAACGGGCAGTTCGTCGTCACGCCAGACAAGGGCGCTGCGTTGGTGGAACACCTCGCTGTGGGCAAATTTCATGGCATTGGTCCGGTCACTGCCGAAAAAATGAACCGTCTTGGCATTCAAACGGGCGCAGATTTGCGAGCCAAGTCTTTACAGTTTCTGACTCAGCATTTCGGCAAGTCTGGACCTTGGTATTACGCGATATCGCGCGGGGAGGACGACAGGCCAGTCAACCCTGACCGAGAACGTAAATCCTCGGGCTCGGAAACCACCTTTGCAGAAGATTTGACCGACGCCTCCGCTATTGAACGCGAGGTTCTTGGACAAGCTGACGAAGTGTGGGCATGGTGTCAGAAAGCGAATGCCTTTGGCCGCACTGTGACTGTGAAAATCAAATATGCGAATTTTCAACAGGCAACCCGAAGCCGCAGCTTAGCTGGATTGGTCTCGTCGCAAGCTACGCTTCATGAAATGAGCTTGGGGCTCATCCGAAGCGTTCTTCCGACAGACAAAGGAATTCGGCTGGTCGGAGTTTCCGTATCTAATTTCGATCGGAGCGAAAAAGCTCAGTTGGACTTCGCAGTTTAATCGCCGGACTTCGACCGGCGTTGCTGTCGAGGTTCGTTAGCAGGTTTGGCAAGTCCCAGTTCTTGCGCCAACCCTGCATAGGCAGGCGGCGCTATCGCATCCACAGCGTCTTCAATCATGCTGGCCTCCGCGCGCTCGTGCGCGCCTACCCCACCTGCGCGACACGCATGGTCTATAAGGTGCCGGGCGTATCGCAGAGTCCTGCCCTTGCGCTCTGCTGGCGTATCACCGTCATTCCACGGGATGGGCACCCGGATTGAAACTATGGGCTCCAGGTCCGACAGTGTGTACGCGATTTGAACTTCCGCCCAAACCATCATACCAGCCGCGGATTGGACCGGTACGGCTTCGAAGGAGATTTCGAGGTCCGTGACCTTGGCGATCCCGGCGTGAAGCGCGGTCACGCTCTTCCGAGGAACGGGGGCCGGCGCGTTCAACCTCGTCCGCCTCCGTGAGTTCCACCTTGTTGCCCCGCGATGTCGGTCGGCTTTTGCGGTCCTTTTATCGCATCTGGCTTTTTCAGCCGCGGGGAACCTTCTGGCATTGGAGCCGGATTTTTCGCCTCGTGATCGGGATTTTTGATACTTCCACCAGGTTCCGACATCGATTGCTCCATCTTCCAGTTCGGTAACGCGTCGAAGGTGGATTGGGTACCAAATCTGTGATGGCGAGGGCAAAGCCTAGGTTGACGACCAAGCCATGGTATAATGCCCATCAACCTGCTCGACGCACACCACGACGTCACCGCCACGACTGTGCGTCTGTTGGGCTTCATGAATCGCTAGGTCCACAGCCTCGCGCTGGGTATGGCAGTGTCCAACGACCATTCCATCCTGACTTAGGATGTCCCAACGGTCCGCGGCCTCATTGCGATCGACGTGGATGGCATGCTCGGAACACGTCTTGGCCACCGGCTTTACCATTAGCTGCGCCCACGAAGCGATTTAGTGACCTTCTCCCGGCTGTTCCCGACCTCCTTCACTGCTTTGCGCACGCTTGCGACCTTCTTTTTCGTCTTTTTGGCTACATAAGCCACTTCATAATCCTGACCGGCGGCGACGCGTGTTCGGTCTTGCATGCGGCCCCGCGTTGATTTTTTCGCTTTCTTTTTCGCTGCCATGGGTTGCTCCGAAACATAGCTGTCTCGGAACAACAAACCCCGAGTCAATGCGTTCCCTACGTACAAACGAATCGGCGGGAACCTCAAAATGCACAAGAAAAATTCGAGAATGATGTTCGTGTCAGAGTGGACCGAAGCATGGTCGGCTTCTTGTTCAAGAGTTGCAGTATAAAAAACCGCAACTGGTTCGCCATCTAGCAAGTCGCCAGCTAGGTACGCCTTCGCCGATGGCGCGTTTATCGCGCAGCATGGTTCGTGGAGCAGAAAGCCGCTGAACGGCTATCGCGTCGCCTTCGTGCCGTTCGCGGGCAATGCGCCGGACGGCATGCCGGTCGATGTGCTGACGGGTTTCCTCAACCCGGATGGCGATGCGCGGAGCCGCCCGGTCGGCCTGGCGTTCGACAAATCCGGTGCGTTGCTGGTGGCGGACGATGGCGGCAATGCCGTGTGGCGGGTGACGGCGCGTTAGGTCTCTCGCCGACACATCAGCGATGTGATGTCCAAAGCGCGGCAAGCGCGCCTTTAACACCATAGACGGGGTCGCGCGCGGGCGGCGGCACCTTTCGGATGTGGGCGACAGCCTGGTCGTGCGGAACCTCACCAGGCCTGGGCTCGTCATAAGAACCCTTGGCAGGGTAAGCCCCGACCACCAGCAGATCGCGTGCGTGCGAAACGCGGCGGTGGCCCGTGCCGGCGGGCAGAATGACAACGTCTCCGGCCTTGAGCGCAAGAAGCCGCCCAGCCTCCCCGCCGAAGCGGACTTTCACCGACCCGCGTGCAATCCCCAAAACCTCATGCGTCTGCGTGTGGAAATGATTGAACGGGTAAATCCCGTCCCGCCACGATCCGGTCCATCTATTAGCGGCAAACAAGACTTCAAAGATCGCGGCCGGGTCGAGTTTCCGGTCGAGCGCTACCGGCGACCGATAATAGACCAGCGGAAAGCGCGGATTGTTGGGTGTCTTTCCGTCATCTGCAAAATGAAAGGCCTGGGCTTTGCGGTCGCGAAGGATGATCTGGTCACGCGACGGGCGCGCTATACCGGTTACACGCTCGGCAATTGGCCTTGGCATCTTCCCATAGCGGCATTGGAACAGTCCGGTTGCGGGGCTTGCCAGTCCCGAAATGAAAACGCAATGATGTCCACTAGGCGCTGCGGCCTTTCCGAGTGCGCTTAGCGGCACCGGTAGAGTGCCTGATTATTATTACGGCGCCTCGGTGCGGGAAATATCTCGCGTGAACTGGGCTAGTAGTTCCGCCCTGCTGCCAGAGTAGTCTTCCGACTTGGACATCTCACTTGTATTTAAGTCCGTAATCCCTGCCCCTCTGTGGGCAGCGACAGACCTTCTAGTAATTGGCGTAGCGTGCAAAATCGCAAAGCCATTACCCAGCGCGCAGATATTTTGACCGAGGAAGCAAGCTCGCATCGTTCTCTCCTGGGCAATATAAACGAGATAATGCAAGTAGGGTTCCAACGGGCAATCCCGATAAATCTGACAGCGCGTTGATCGTGCGAAGGAACTTTCAAGGACACAATCGCTTCTAAGAAGAGGGCAGCTGAGGCTCGCGAATTACTCACAGAATGGGGAATCGAAGCTGGCAACGCGCCCAAAACAACAGCGCCGGGCTAACATTACTCGGGAAAGTAGAAGGCACGCTTGCAAGGTGTAGCCCTTCTGGGCGGCACCTTGCCAAATCCAGTGTCGGAAAACGTGAATGATCAATATAAACACCGCCACCGCCACGGAAATCGATTCCGTGCCGCTTCTGAAGGGGCACGGATTTGAAATTACGCGGTATCGAGAAGACCGCGGAGGGTTCACGGAACTTCGCCAACTTGATGAAGTGCCGGGTCTGGCGGGCAAGACAGCCGGGCTTGAGGAATTCGTGTCGTTGAGTGGCTGACGCACGTCCGACATCGAGACAACCTGACGGGCCTCGCTGGGTTTCGTACCCACGGCGTCGCGACTGGCATGAGATCGGGAGTGCAGAACTCGTTGGCAACGGTGGCGATCAGTGGCTTGAATACGGCCACTGCTTTGACACTTTTTGTCCTGCCAGCGATTTGGAGTTTAATCTATGGCAGACGAAATTAATCGTATAAGCGTGAAACAAGGCGTCTATGTAAGATCTGAAACCGGTTAAGAGCGAAGTTATGCCTGACGCTATCGCCGCCCGCGATGCGGAAACTGAAAGTCGCAAGCAACGGATTGGGTCTGCGCACCTTCTTCGGATTGACGAAACGAAAGCGCGTAATTCGGCGGATATCATGATCCTACGCCGGGTAAGGGCGGCAGCTGAGGGTAAGCAAGCAAAACTCTACGATGAGTTGCTTGCAGACCGGGATGTGAATCAGCTTTTCAATGCCGGTGCGATATTCTTCGAGAGACCGGCCTAGGTCATCTTATTCATCAGCGTTTTCAAGTGCAGCGCGCGCAGCCACTACCGCTCTCACCGCATCCGAGTGTTTCGCAAGCAAATCAGGCGCGATGTTCTGTCCTGCTTCTATCAGGGCCGCTATTTCATCGGACAAAGCTTCATAATATGCGTCAGCCTTCACCAAGGCCGCCGTCAAAGCCTGTTTGTCCTCGGGCGCGCTCGTGCCATCCATAGCTAACTCTTGAAACGCTAAGTGTTAAGCTTGTCCTTGATAGCTTTCGCCGGCGTAAAGCTGAACTTCTTGGACGCCGCAATTTTGATGGTAGCGCCCGTTGACGGATTGCGGCCGTCACGCTCCGGCCGATCAGTTACTTTGAACTTTCCGAATCCGGCAAGTGCAATCTCTTCGCCTCTCGCGGCAGCTTCACCAATTGCTGCGAATACTGCATCAACGATTTTGCGAGCTACTGCTTTATCAAGCTGGTGATCATTGGCGATGCGGTCCGAGAGTTCACTACTGTTCAATGGCTCAAACCTTGAGGAGAAGGTCCGTCTTTACCGTACAGGTTAGGGCTGGTCCAGTCTGTGCAGTTCCGTGCCGATTTTTTGGTCGCGGACCTTGAAATTTCGGTCCGGTTTTTCTTTATTAACCGAACTGAGAAACCTACACGCTGGGAAAGCGCCATGAAGAAATTCGCTGCCGAATTGGCGGATTTTCTCCGCCGTCATTATCCCGATGCCATGCAAGATGGCTGGTATCGTTTCTCCGCCGACATCAATATCGTTGGAGGTGAGGTCGATGTCGAAATTCCGATGCTTACGCGACTTCCAGACTTGATGTCCCTGCCGTCGGGCAAGGGGAAGGTCACCACTTTCAAGCCGCGTGACAGTGCGACGGACTGGGAGCCGCCAGACGCCGCTTAGTCGACCCGCTGAAGCGGCGTGCGTGATCAGCCCCGAGAAGACTGGCGCGGCGTCTTCAAACCAGCCGGGTAGCGAAACACAAGCCGCGCCTCATCCCAGATTTCAAATCCGTCTGCTTTGAATTTTTGGGCTCTGCCCTCGAACAGGGTCTGAGCCTGTCTAATGCATCCCTCGTCCCCTTTTGCGGGGTCTAGCATTTCGACGCTTGCGATATGGCCGTCGGCCATGAAAAAGCAGCGCATTTTTCCCATGCTTTTAAATTCTGCTCGAATAAAATCGGTTCTGGAGCAACCAGGCAATTACAAAAATGTATCGGTTTTTCTCAGACGATTGCCGCTACGCAAGTTTTCGCAGCTCGGGAACGTTGACGCCCCCGACGATGTGTCCCGCTTCATCAGCGATATCAATGGTGCAGGCTCTGCGTTCTAAGCCTGCATCAACGGCGGCCCTTGCGATGTCCTCGGCACTTCGGAGAGCTTCGGTTTGCGCCGCGCCGATGGTTAGCAATTCCATTCCCTCCTCATCAGGAATGATGCCCAAGCTATCGCGTATGTGGAAATAGTAGCGAGCCATTGGCGCGCCCCTCAATCAGCCCGCGCTTGGGGTACCATATCGGACCCTCAAAAAAAATCCGCTGTTGGCACCTAATGAGTAAAAGCAGATTATTCCTCAAAAGGCGGAACGAAGGCGATATTCGGACCTTACGTGACGGCGACCACACGCCTTGGATTAATGGTGACCGGCCGAGAGTTTTATCAAAAAAAGCTTGAGGAGGCCGTGGAGAAAGCGGCGCTCAGTCCCGTCGGCAGCTTCGAACAGAGGAGCTGGTTTAAAATAGCGGAAGGCTACCGAGAGCTGCTCGAAAAACTACCGCGCAAGGGATAAACAAACGCCTGCGTGCCGCCATGCTCACCCGCTGCACTATCTATGCCCACACCTGAACGCGAAAAGCCTATGACAATTAATTATTTGCCGAACCCTAGCGATCCAGGCACTCACCTGATCAGTGGAGAGACTCATAAGATGGTGCAAAACGACAAGAACGTGGACCCACACCATCCCAGCGGCGACGCAATGTCGACGACAAGAGTGCCGCTGTGGTCTTGGTCTGACGTGCCCTAGGGACTGGGACTGGAGGAGTTATCGGCCGGTTCCGGTGTCGCGCCCATTCCAGTCGGAGCCTGTTGTTTTCCCTGGATCTTGGTTTGGGCGTTTCCACTGGGAGTTGCCGCGTTCGGATCAGCGGGGTAGTTCGCCGTTCCAGTCATAGGAGACGTGCTGGTCAACCCCGCGCCCGAGGGCGATGCCGCAGATTTTGGTGGAGGCTTATTTGTTGTCTGCGCGAAGGCGGGAACCGATAGAAGCACCAAAACCAGGGACAGCGTAACTTTGGTCATCACAGGCTCTCCTTTGTCATCGGCGACATTGCCAAGATAATTGCGCAACAGTCAGATGTTGTGATCTCGGAAGACTAAGCGCAGCGGCCCAACGAATCGTACCGCCGGTATACGCCAGCCTTGAGGTCCGTCTATTGCCCATCCCATTCTAATATGCGCTTCCCCTCTAGGGTTGATGTAACAATTACTTTCTCACCGCTCAACGCAGCCTCTTGCTGCGCTTGTTTGACAGCAATGCCTATGGCAGTCGCTCGCTGATATGAGAAAGACGCCGTACGGACATCACCGCGATAAACGTCGAATCGCGCCCGTTCTTGGTTCCAGGCAACGCGGTACTCAACGTCATGGGGCTTAATGTGAGTTTTCACGCTAGATCAGCTTTCGGAGGTGGCGATGAAGACCGCGTCAGCCAAAGCTTGGGCCATCAACAAACGCCCCTTGAGGGCAGCGGCCTGGTTTGGATAACTAACCGAGGCGAGAAACACGTCTTTGTCCGCGAGAATCGAAAACCCCCAATCTCCGCCGCCATCGTCTATCTGGTCTGGGTCCGACAACGTAAACTTCGTCTCCTCGGGCACAGGTATCTTCTGAACGGTCCCATTGCCTGTCTCACGTCGTACAAACCGCTCCGTCATCATAGACCTCGTTGGCACCCGGTATGGCATCACGGGAACTCGCCTAGGGCCTTCTCGTTTCAAACGAACGCCATATTTTGGAGCGCTCCATGAGTCGACCAAAAGCATTCATCGTGACCCTTCGGCGCGGGCCGGAAATGCCCCCCGAAGCATATTATCTGCTGGCGAAGAATGAGCGTTCGGCTGTCCGAGCGGCCAAGCGAATGTGCGAAACCGTTCAGACCGTTGTTCTTGGAGTAGTTGCGGAGCCGTCGGTGATCTCGGTCGCAGCCTAGCCCTACTGCCTTGAAGTGGTAGGCCGTTCAGGCTTTGATCGCGACCGGGACGCGACCCGAACGCAGGTCGAACGTGGCGCTTGCCCTCTGAAAAGGGCAGGTAAACAACGCAGAAAGATCATCAGATGAAAAAACTTCTTTTGGGAATCACAAGCATCGGCGTGTTGCTTAGCCTAGCTTCCTGTGCCTCTCAGTATCCGACAATTCTGGAAAACACGGTCTATCAAGCCTATGTTCATGATAGTGGTGCGACATCAGCACAAAGCCCAGCCGACGCTCGGGTATCACCTTGATGTGGCGAGAACCGTACGTCTGCCCATGTCAGCGCAGCTGCGCCAAGGAAGCGGGAGGATCAATGACATCAAACCTTGCGATTATATGATATCAGCAGGGATTGGTGACGCCGAAGCATGAATATCCCGGTCTCGATGGCGAGTGCGGCCAAAAATGGAGATAGGGCAACCGCCATACCGTCCTCTTCCTCTTCGGCCTTCCAAAGAGCACCGAGAGTGCAGAGACCCAATCCAATCAGAAGAAGTTTGCGCATTGCATCTCGTTTTAAAACTTTAAAATAGTTGCACTGCTTCTTGGTACCATTGCTATGTTAACCCGGAATGCGCACGGCTTTTTTCGCCTTGAGGTACGTGACGTTCATAGCTCGGCGTTGCTCCACAGTGAAATTTCTCTTCGCATCCGACCACACTGCGCTCTCTTCTTCCGCAACGTGATGCTCAATCAACTCTTTCAGAACTTTTGCTGCGGCGCTGAACTCGGGAGACATGGGTTTGGAAATCTTACCCAAAGTAGCGATCATTTTGTCCGCTAAGCCGTGTTCGAGATAACCTTCCTCGCCGTCCTTTTGAACACCCTTCTTCCGCAAGTTTATGATCGCGTTGTAGAGGACTTTTTCCTCAGCCCGCGCATGAGGGACAAGAGCAGCTTTTACTTGCTTAAACAGCGACCTGCGCTCTGCCGACGATTTGCCATCAACCAAACGGTTTAGCAGGTCGGCCACCTCTTCGTGCTCTTCCTTGAGGGTTTCCAGGATGTCTACCGCAGGCTCCTCGCCCGTGACCGCCTTTTGGATCGTACGCTTTGCTTTTGAGATACTGGTCGCGATGCCCATAGTATTGCCCTCTGGTTCAATCGAGCAACGTGGTGAACTCTGAAAGGTTCCGGGCATCTGTTGCGAGGTGGCTGGTCGACTACCAAATTAACTCATCACACCGTGCGCCCAATGCAGCGCTCTGCGGAGTTCGCCTTCGGCCAATTACTCATTCGGCGTAATCGGCGGATTTTAAAATAGTGCTTCTTCTGCCATATCCCGTGAGCGTAGTGCCGTTGAGAGTCGGCGGAATTCAGGGGCAGATCGTGCCAATATATTTTTTCAATATTCTTCACTGCGGCCAACTTATACCGGACGATGAAGGTCTCTATCTGCCCGATATGGAAGCTGCTCGTATCGAGGCGCGCCACACTGCCAATGACCTCGTTGCAGGAGACATAGTAATCGGAAAGTCTGTGTCAGCCGATGTTGTACAGATCACCACGGTCGCCGGTGAAGTGGTGGAGGCGTTGCCTGTTCGAGATGTCTTTCATTAAGCTATGACGCAGAGACCTACCGTAATCGAACGTGCATTCTCCTTAGCCGCGACTGGTGGTTTTGAGACTCTCAAGGACATCAGAATGCAACTGAAATCAGAGGGATACTGGAATGATAGGGAGATCGTTGGTGGGACACTTGTCAGCCAACTATCGCGCCTTTTGTCCCAGTCAAAGTTCAAGAAGCTTCAGGACGCTCAAGTTAGCGTCGGAGGTCAGTCGGGCCGACTTCTTTAAATCCCGAGTTAATCCGTACCAATGAGGGCACCCGATTATTTCCCATCGTGATCGCGCCGTCATTCCATGAAGTTTATTTGCGTCTCTTCCTCACCTTCACGGGCTTTTTACTCGCGGATTACACGCGCTACGTCTTTTCAATCTTCGCGGTCTTCGTCGCGGAACGCGCACTCAGAAGGAGTGTCGGCATATTCTGCGCCCAAATTGAACCCCAGTTCTTCAATGGCGCTGTCGGCCATCTGAGCGATGTTGAAGTTGTAGGGCTCGGTAAGGTCGATCTCTCCGCCGATGTCGCCGCAGAACGATTTCCAATCCTCCCATTGTTGGGCGGTCGGGTGCTTCGGTTGCTTCTGCTTTCTGGTCATCCTGCGAACGGCCCTGTCGGGCGGTCATTCACACTGTAATTGCGCTTATTCCTCGTGCGCATGTGGCTGTTCTTCTTGGGCGCCGAACCCAGCCCCTATTCCACCGCCGAGGCCTGCCAAACCCGCGCCGCCGCCCTTACCGCCGCCTTCCCCGCCTCCTTTTCCCGGACCCGCCTTATCTTTACTACCAGATTGAATTGAGCGTGTGGGCCCCTGCGGTGGCACTGTCAGGCCAATTGGAAGTGGATCCAGATCAAGCGCCTCTCGAATGAAATCGCGGAGTGACACGACCAACTCCTGGGTATGGATTGGCCGACCCGCAACGAGATCTTGCGCCGCCTTCTCCGCAAGTCGAACCTGGTGTTCGTTGCCGAGCAGTAGGATATCAGCGAGAGCTGCCTCGACCGCGTCACGAATGCGGCGAGAGCGGTCCGAGCTCGTGTTTATATCGTTTGGGTCGTGATTTTGATGTAATGCACGCAGATGAACGGGATTGACGCTGAGATCGCCAGTGAATGAGCCACCTAGTATTTTATAAGCGGCGATAAGGGTGCGAAGCCGCTCGTTAATTTGCCTATTCATTCGTTCGCGACGTTGTTGGACAGTAGTCATCATCAGCAGCCGCACGCCAACGCCTATGAGCGTAACTACCGCAAGACCAAACAGCGTCAACAACGCGCCTTGGAAAGAACTGAAATCAAGATTGCGCATAAGCCACTTTCATATAGCAGCATTCCATCAGAACAGTCCTTTTGGATCGCTGACCGTGGGTCTGGTCCGCTTGGGCTTGGCAGCCGCCTTTTCTTCCTTGGTCATCGTCCACCTAAGGCCCTCAACCGTTTTCAGACAGTCCTTGGCTTCCGCTGGACTGGCACCATTCTCACCCAACCAAGTCGACCAGTCCTCCTTGGCAAGAAAGGCAGGCATGCGGTCAGATTCGGCGTGTTCGGTGCTGAGCCTACGAATGAGTTCATTCGCCGGTACCGTCACCATGACACAGGCGAGTAGCGGCGCGGGCAACTCGGTGATTGCAAAACGATCGTAGAGCACAGCGATAGCGCCAGCAGGCTGGTCGCCCAGCATGATCGTATGCTGTTCAGTCACTTTGGGCGAGATCTGTTTGCCCTCATTGAAGGTCTTCACCAAAATAATGCCGCGCTGTGCGTTCACAAAAGCACCCGCGAATGTCGGCTTACTGTCGATAGTTTCGGAACGAGCATGGATGGGGTCGGGCGCGCGCCAGTTCCCGCGGCGTGGAAAACCCCAGCGCATGGAGACGACCTTTCGCCTGTTGTCTTCGCCGTCCCACAGGATCACCCGCAGTTCGCTCATCACCTTGAAACCGACCGGCTGGTCGTTTGCTCCATTTGCACCGGCGGTCGTGCTGAACGCCTCGCCAAAATCGACCACGTCCCTCCAGGACGCCATGGCTGTGAATTTCCCACACATCTGCGAAATCTAGTCCCAGAGACCTATCCCTGTCATCGCGGGTTAGGCACTTTTGGGCCATGTCAGCGTTCCCGCATTATGCCCGCGAGATCGAGCCGTATTTCCATGCTAGCAGTGGCGTCCGGGAAAACTGCCACGTCCCGAGCACGTCAGACAAAAGCCCGACCTTCGCTCTCTGCCAAGTCTTTACGTCCCATGGAAGCAAAGCTCGTCGCCGAGTTGCCGGAAGACGGCGCCTGGCAGTTTGAGCCCAAATGGGATGGCTTTCGGTGTTTGGTTTTCAAAGCGGGCCGGAAAATCGACCTGATTGCAAAATCCGGAAAGCCTTTGAGCCGCTATTTTCCGGAGATCGTTGAGGCCTTTGCGAAGGTCAAACCAGACCATTTCATCTTGGACGGCGAGCTTCTTATCCCGATCGGCACCACGTTGTCTTTTGATGGGCTTCAAATGCGGCTTCATCCCGCTCAGAGCAGGATCGATAAGCTTTCCTTGGAGACGCCAGCCATCTTTATGGCGTTCGACATCCTGATGGACGATCAAGCACAGACTTATACTGACCGGCCCTTGCGACAGCGTCGTGCAGCCCTGAACGCGCAGATCAAGCGATTTGGAAAAACAGATCGTATAAAACTTTCGCCCTATAGTCGGAAACTCTCTGATGCCCGCAACTGGCTGGCTACCGCCGGCTCTGGCGCGCTGGACGGCGTTATCGCGAAGCCGCTGGAAGAGCCCTATCAGCCAGAAATACGAGCCATGCTCAAGGTGAAGCCATTACGCACCGCCGACTGCGTTGTTGGTGGTTTTCGCTATGCCACAGGCAGCAAAGAGGTGGGCTCCATGCTGCTAGGGCTGTACGACGATGAGGGCAAACTCAACCATGTTGGATTTACGTCCGGTATTTCGAACAACGACCGTCCAGCGCTGACAACAAAGCTAGAGAAGCTGCGGGGCGGACCAGGTTTCACAGGTAATGCGCCTGGCGGCCCCAGTCGATGGACGACAGAGCGAAGTGCCGAATGGGTACCCCTTAAATCGAAACTGGTTGTAGAAGTTGCCTATGATCAGATCACTGCCGGAAGATTTCGTCATGGCACACGCTTTGTGAGATGGCGACCCGACAAAGCCCCCCAACAATGTACTTGCGAACAAATGCAGGCTGAAGCGCGTCCGCCCGCCCCAATTATAAAAAGCCTGCGCTAAAAGCGTTTCTCAAACGGCGCCAACCATAAGTTGGCATGCGCGACCAAGTCATCGTCTTAGATCTGCGACGCAGTCATTGGCACACCTCTATTTTCGATTGAGAGGCGATGCGTCGAAATTTTCGAATATATCTTTGATACTCCCGTAGACGTAGGGCGCCCCTGCTCCGCTCAACCTTTCTTCGGAAAAGCCGCCGGATCGCAGCCCAATCGTTTTGATGCCGGAGCGTAGTGCTGACTCAACATCATAGGGAGTATCCCCGATTACGAGGGTTTCTGATGCCGTGAGGGGGAAGACCTTGGCAAGTGCGGCAGCGAAAATGTCGCCAGCGGGTTTGGAATTTTTGACGTCGTTCTTTGATATTGTGCCGGTCAAAAATGGCGCTGCGTGAAGGAGGTCGGCATAGAAATCGACTTCTGCCTTGTCGGACGAGGATGCGAGAAGAACCTTCATGCCTTTTACATGCAGCGTTTCCATCAGGTCGGAGGCATGAGGAAAGGGTCTGACTTGGCCGCGATAGCGAGTTCGGAAGATCTCGCCTTGGCGATCACCCATTGCCTTTTCCGCCTCCTCGGCTGTGCCAGGCAGAAGCGCTGGTATCAATTGGTCAGCGCCCTTTCCGATCTGGCCGCGGATCGCTTTCAGCTCGATGTAGTGTCCCTGATCCCGGAAGGCCTCCTGCCAAGCCATCGCATGAAATTCGTTGGAGTCGACCAACGTCCCGTCGATGTCCAGGAACACGGCTTTTAACGACATGAGAACCGACCGCACGAAACAAACCCAAGGGGGAAAGCCCCGGCGCCGATATCGTTGCGCAGGCGGCTCGCCCGGCGGGCTATGCCGAGAAAAATTTATTGCGGGCCAACTCCGCGGCGCGCTTGGAAATTTTCACTGCGTGCCACCGCCCGATGCTCAGGAGTTCTTGACTCTTCATACCGAAAAGAACGAAAGGAGAACGTATCATCATCCGGTCAGTTGATCCGCCATGCCCACCGCGCCAGTTCAGATGGACAGTCTTCGGGAGCAAATCCGCCGGATTGAGGCAGGAAGCCGGGTTTCCTGCGGGTTTTTGCCCTTCGGCATAACGGACATCGACGATCGCCTGCCGGGCGGGGGGTTGGCTTTGGGCGCCTTGCACGAGGTGGCAGGCGGGGCGAATGGCGCAATCGACGGAGCGGCGGCAGCCCTGTTTGCGGCAGGCATCCTGGCACGCACGCACGGGCAAGTTCTGTGGTGCATGTCGCGACGAGATCTGTTCGCGCCGGCCTTGGCCCAAGCCGGACTGCATCCTGACCGAGTGATCTATGCCGAGGCCGGCTCAGACACCGCCATTCTTGCTTGTTTCGAGGAAGGCCTGCGGCACGGCGGATTGGCAGGAGTCGTGGCCGAGGTTGGGAAACTGGGAATGACGCCGTCGCGGCGTCTCCAATTGGCTGCGGAAGCCTCGGGGACCATCGGTATCGCGATCCGGAGATGGCGGCGGCAAACCGAGGCAGCGGACTTTGGACAACCAACAGCCAGCACAACGCGCTGGCGGGTGACGGCCCTGCCCGCGTCACCCCTGCCAGTGCCAGGGGTAGGAAGGCCGCGATGGCAAGTCGAACTGATCCGAGCACGCGCGGGGGAAAGCGCGGATTTTGAGGTCGAAGCCTGTGACGAAGAGGGTCGTATCGCTATTCCTGCCAAGCTGGTCCACCGACCGGTTGCGACGGTCGATGGGTCGGAGCGCGCCGTCGCTTGATACACCAGTGGTGCTAATCGGGCACGAAGGCCGGCGCCGCGTCGTGCTGGCCGCTGATCAGGCAGCCCGCCGTGCCGGTCTCACCGTGGGAATGCCAGCAACCAAGGCGCAGGCTCTCGTCGAGGACCTTGTGATCCTAGATGCCGATCCCGAAGCAGATGGAGCAGCACTGCACAGACTTGCCGTGTGGATGCAGCGACATTACGCGCCGCTTGTCACGGTCTATCATCCTGATGGCTTGGTCCTGGATATTTCAGGCGTCGCGCACCTCTTCGGAGGCGAAGCCGCCATGCTCAAGGACATGTTACGCAAGCTGGCGTCCGTTGGCTGTGGCGCCCGAATTGCTGCCGCGCCCAGTTACGGTGCGGCCCATGCGCTGGCGCGTTGCGTCGCAACCACCACATACATCCTCGCAGAAGACAAGGTTTCAGAGGCGTTAGACCTTCTGCCGACCGCGGCCTTGCGGCTCCCGGGGGAGATGGTGGCGGCGCTCAAAAAGTTGGGCTTCGAAAGAATCGGCGAACTCAATGCCACGCCAAGGGCGCCCTTAGCACTCCGATTTGGCTCCATGATCGGCGCGCGCTTAGACCAGGCCTATGGCCGCGTGAGCGAGCCGCTCGATCCCATCATCCCGCCGGAGACTCCGCACGTCCGCAAGAACTTCGCCGAACCGATAGGTGCCCCTGAAACAATTGCTCGTTATACGGGCGTTCTCGTCGAGCAGATGGCGGCCGAACTTGAAGTCAAAGGATTGGGCGCTCGCAAACTCGATCTGCTGCTATTTCGGGTGGACAACCATATCGAGGCTATCCGCGTCGGCACCAGCCGACCTGTGCGCGACGTTAAACGATTGACTAAGCTGCTTTGTGATCGGATTGAGAAGGTCGATCCTGGTTTTGGCGTAGAAACCATGACGCTGACTGCCTTCGTGGCAGAGCCGTTGACGTATCGAGCCTCTGTTTCTGCTTTGGGCGAACCTGAAGTCAAAGATGTCTCCGGTCTGATCGATACTCTTTCCAACAGAATCGGTGAACAGCAGCTCTACCGCCTGACGCCCGTGGAGAGCGATGTGCCCGAACGCGCCGTCAGACGAGTGACGCCCCTCACTCCCGCGAGCGGCGCAAGCTGGCCCGCCTATTGGCCGCGCCCAACCCGGCTGCTTGATCCACCCGAGGCCGTTGAAACGGTAGCGCTGCTGCCAGATCATCCGCCGGTCGCTTTCACTTGGCGCGGCATGCGCCGGCGTGTCGCTCGTGCCGACGGGCCGGAGCGGATTTTCGGAGAATGGTGGAAGTCAGACATCGAATGCTCCGCCGTTCGGGATTACTTTCAGATCGAAGACGATGTTGGCGAACGTTATTGGCTCTTTCGGGCTGGTGATGGCGAAGACCAGAAAACAGGTTCACAGCGTTGGTTCCTGCACGGGGTATTTGCGTGACCCGATATGCCGAGCTGCAATGCGCTTCGAATTTTTCATTCCTGCGTGGCGCTTCCTCGGCCGAACAGCTTTTCGCGACGGCGGCCGTGCTAGGCATGAAAGCGCTCGCCGTCACCGATCTCAACTCCCTGGCCGGAATCGTTCGTGCCCATGAAGCCGCTAAGGTCACAGGCGTTCGCCTGATCGTCGGCTGTCGCCTGAAGTTGGCCGACGGCATCGAACTGTTGGTATACCCGCAAGATCGGCCAGCATACTCACGGCTATGTCGCCTTTTGAGTCTTGGCAAATCCCGTGCTGGTAAAGCCCGCTGCCAATTGAATTGGGACGACGTTGCCGCCTGGAGCGAAGGTCTGCTGGCAATTCTCGTTCCGGACCGGATAGACACCGCCTTTGAAACCAATCTCTTGTGCGTAAAGCAGATTTTCGGGGCGCGTGCCTATTGCGCGATGATCTTGCGGCGCCGGCCACGCGATCAGCTGCGGCTGGCCCAGATTAACAATCTGGCCACGGCGCAAGGAATCCCTACGGTCGTTACCAACGATGTGCTCTTTCATTCTCAGGAGCTGCGCATCCTCCAGGACGTCATCACTTGCATCCGCGAACGGACCAATATCGATGATGCCGGGTTCAAACGGGAAAGGCATGCCGACCGTTATCTCAAGGCACCCGATGAGATGGCCCGCCTTTTCCGACTTTGGCCAGATGCAGTAGCTCGCAGCGCTCAGATCGCCGACCAACTGCGTTTCTCGCTCGACGAGCTGGCCTACCAGTATCCGCATGAGGTTTGTCTGCCCGGCCTGACACCTCAGCAGACTCTCGAAAAGCTGACATGGGAAGGCACGAAATTGCGCTATCCCGAGGGCCTGCCGGACAGCGTTAAAAAGACCATCAAACACGAACTCGCCCTGATCGAAAGCCTGGGCTACGCCCCTTATTTTCTGACTGTCGATTCCATCGTCCGCTTCGCCCGCAGCAAAAGCATCTTGTGTCAGGGACGCGGTTCCGCCGCAAATTCGGCTGTCTGTTTTGTGCTGGGCATCACTTCCATCGACCCCGGCCGCAACGACCTACTATTCGAGCGCTTCGTCAGCCAAGAGCGAAAAGAACCGCCGGACATCGATGTCGACTTCGAGCATGAGCGCCGCGAGGAAGTCATCCAGTGGGTTTACAACACCTATGGTCGTCACCGAGCAGCACTGTGCTCGACCGTGATCCGCTACCGTGCCAAAGGAGCTTTGCGAGACGTCGGAAAGGCGCTCGGCTTGCCGGAAGATATGATCGGCATGCTCTCCAAGCAGGTCTGGGGCTGGTCGGAAGAAGGTGTCGAACCCAAACATGCCGAAGAGCTCAATCTCAATCTGAACGATCACCGTCTGAAAATGACACTAGCGATTGCCCGGCAACTGATTGGAGCGCCGCGCCACCTTTCCCAGCATCCCGGTGGCTTTGTCCTGACCGAAGACCGACTTGATGAGTTGGTTCCCATCGAACCTGCAGCGATGGATGACCGCCAAATTATCGAATGGGACAAAGACGACATCGATGCCTTGAAATTCATGAAGGTGGATGTTCTCGCGTTGGGCATGCTGACCTGCATGCGCATCGGCTTTGATCTGTTGCGGGTGCACAAGCAGATGGAACTGGATCTGGCAACGATTCCGGCCGAAGACCCCCGGACCTACGCCATGATCCGCAAGGCAGATACCTTGGGCACTTTTCAGATCGAGAGCCGCGCGCAAATGGCGATGCTGCCTCGGCTGAAGCCCCGAACCTTCTATGATCTGGTCATTGAGGTGGCCATTGTCCGCCCGGGACCTATTCAGGGCGATATGGTCCATCCCTATTTGCGGCGGCGCGAAGGCAAGGAGGAGGTGATCTATCCTAGGCCCGAGCTGGAAAAAGTATTGGGCAAGACGCTTGGCGTCCCCCTCTTTCAGGAACAGGCCATGCGAGTTGCGATCGAGTGCGCGGGCTTCACGCCTGGAGAAGCTGATCAATTGCGCCGTGCCATGGCTACCTTCAAATTCACGGGCGGTGTCTCTGCTTTCGCGGACAAGCTCGTCAACGGCATGGTGGCGCGCGGTTATACGGAGGAATTTGCCCGTAAGACCTTCAGCCAACTTGAGGGCTTTGGTTCTTATGGCTTTCCCGAAAGCCACGCTGCCAGTTTTGCACTGATCGCCTATGCATCATCGTGGCTCAAATGCTGGCACCCCGACGTGTTTTGTGCGGCGCTTCTCAATGCACAGCCGATGGGTTTCTACGAGCCATCCTCAATCGTCCGCGATGCACGCGAACATGGCGTCGAGGTTCGCCCGGTAGACATCAACCGTTCCCGGTGGGACTGCACACTGGAGCCCGGCGCCACGGATAGCCAATTTGCTGTTCGGCTTGGGTTTCGTCTGGTATCCGGATTGCGTAATGCCGAGGCGGCGACCTTGGTTTGCGGCCGCAACAACCGAGCTTTTGCTGACGTGGAAGACACCTGGCGCCGCAGCGGCGTCCAAGTCTCCTCCCTGGTACGACTGGCGGAGGCCGATGCCTTCGGTGGTTCGATGGGAACAGCTCGGCGCGATGCGTTGTGGGCAATAAAAGCGCTGCGCGACAATCCCCTGCCTTTATTCATCGCGTCCGAGGATCGTCCGCCGGTGCCGGAAGTGAATGAGGCTGCCATTCGCCTGAAGGCCATGACGGCAGGCCATGAGGTCGTCGAGGACTATGCCCATGTCGGTCTGACTTTGCGGGCGCATCCTGTCTCGTTCATCCGTTCAGAACTGCATGCTGCCAAGGTGCGGTCCTGTGCCGACGCGAATTCATATCCTGACCGTCGGCATCTAAAAGTAGCCGGCCTCGTCCTGGTTCGGCAGCGGCCCGGGTCGGCCAAAGGCGTCATGTTCATCACCATCGAAGACGAAACGGGTGTCTCCAATCTGGTGATTTGGCCCAGCGTCTACGAGAAGAATCGGCGCATCATCCACGCTGCTCATATGCTACTGGTGGAGGCCAAGGTGCAGCGCGAAGGATTGGTCGTCCATCTGGTGGTGGACAAGTTGACTGATCTATCAGAGCGGCTGTCAGCCATCGGAGATGAAAAGGGGCCCTTTCCGTTGCCGCACGGGCGTGGGGATGAATTCCATCACGGCGGAAGCCCGGACTCCCGAGACCGTCCGAAGAGAGGCCCGAGAGACATTTTCATTCCGGATCTGCACATCGATACGTTAAAGCTCAAGCCCCGGAATTTCCGGTGAAGCGCGACCACGGCATTCGCCCGCTTGAGATATTTTCGCAGCTTTATGCCGGCGACTATCTGAATGACACTTTGGAATTCACGGCGGCCGAACACGACGCATTTCGTCTTCTCCTTGTGCACCTTTGGCTCGCAGGGCGCGTTCCGATAATGAATCGAACATTTGCGAAGATTGCTCAGGTTGATGTCCGTGAATGGAAGGAAATGCGCACCTCACTTTTCCCGCTGCTGCAGCTTGCGGCGACAAGAATTGAGAATTGCAAACGCGCTATAAGCACGTTCGACGGCAAGCGTCTGCCCGCCGAATATTGGCGTGTCGTTCGTGCTGTTATTTTGGAAAGAGACGATTATATTTGCGTCTACTGCGGGTCGGGCGGTGAGCTTCACGTTGATCATCGCCTTTCCCTGAGCCGGGGTGGCAGCAACGGCTTCGGCAACCTGTTCACATCTTGCGGCCCATGCAATTGGTCGAAAGGCCCGAAACTGCTGAAGGATTGGAAGGTTGCCAGAAAGGGAACGTTATGAGTGGTAGCTCAGTCAGGTCCAATACGCCCTCACATTTGGCAATAAAATCAGACTTATAATTAAATATTGTGTGAGCGCACCAACGAACGCACCAACAAATTGTAGCGATAGGTTCGTTGCAGCGAGGCAAATATGAATAGTTGCCTAGAGGACACGATAGATGCTCGCACCGCTTCCGACTGATTCTCCTTTAATTTGGCTAATTATACACTGCCGAAACTAACTCAAGCACCGGAGCAAATCGCAAAGACAGCAGACTGAATGGCCGATGCGCTGTACGGTTTTGGCAGATATTTGTCCGCACCGCACTGCCGTGCATCTCCAAGGCTAGCACGTCCCGATGTAATGAGAGTCTGTATACGCGGATATTCCTGGCCAATAATTCGAACCAAATCCAGCCCGTCAATCTTGCCCGGCATTTGTACGTCGGTGACCACTATGCTGATCTCCGGATTCGCACGTAGAATGGCCAAAGCCTCATCAGCGTCGCGCCCTTCAAGAACTCGGTAGCCTTCATCTTCCAGTATCGCAGCCGTCGCCATTCGGATAAGCGGCTCGTCTTCGACAAGCAGGATCGTGGCGACTTGGGGGCTGGCGTGGCTCATGGGTCCGGTAACCACGACCGCGAGACTCCGTTCCGTTTTTATCGTAGTTTCAGATGTTTACCTCTTGTCAGAACCTATTAACGAGCCGACACCGGCAATGTAGTCTCGCCGCCTATCCCACTGGCATATCGACCTTTATTCCGCATACAGAGAGCATCATGGCCCTGGTAAAAACGACGAAAATCTCTTCAAACAAATCCAAAACAGCGACGCCTGTTGCCAAAATGGCGCCTTCTCCAACGGCAAAGCCGACGGTGCGCAACCGCACGGGCGCAAGCAAAGCCACCATTACTGAACGAGTTGCCGCCGCGACCGAACAGCTCTCAAGCGGCATCACACAGTCTTCGGCCGCAGCCGAGGAACTGCGCCGGTCTATGGAACAGATCGCAAGCGGGGCCGAAGAGGCGGCAGGCGCATCGCAGGAACAATTAGCCGCCATCAAGCGCATCATTGCCAATCTAGGTAACGCCCGAAGCCGCGCCGGCGATACACTCCGCCAAACCGAAGCAGTACAGGTCGTCTTGGCGGAGACCTCACAGCTTATCGCCAATTCGGTCCGCGCCATTGAACGGAATGCCGAGCGACAGAACGGTTCGCTCGATATAACGGCCGAGTTGGAACGGCGTGCATCTGAAATCGCTGACATCACGCGCATCGTGAGCGGCATATCGGATCAGACCAACCTCCTGGCACTGAATGCCGCCATCGAGGCGGCGCGTGCGGGGGATCATGGTCGCGGCTTTGCCGTCGTCGCCGAAGAAGTTCGGGCGCTCGCAGAGACCTCGGAGAAAAGCGCGAAAGGCATTCAAAGCCAAGCTGACGCGATCCAAAAAGAAATTCGTCAAGTTGCTGCCGCCGTTAAGACCGCTGCGGACACTGCGCTTCATGAATCGAAGAATGGCCTTGAACTGTCTCGTCAGTTAGAAGCGCGGCGCACAGACATGGTCGTCATCGCCAATGGCAGTGAAGAAATTCTGGGCACAGCAATGCAAGCGGAGCGCGCTGCCACCGAGGCCCAGCGTGGCGCAGAATTGGTCGCGAGTGCTGCCGAGCAACAATCTGCTGCCGCCACCGAAGCACAGACAGCAATTCAAGAACAATCGCAGGCCTTGGAACAGTCTCAGACTGCCGCGCAGGCGCTCGCCGCTCAATCTGAGAAACTGCGCGCCGGCAATGCAGGCGCCTCTGCAGCCGAAGAAATCAGTTCCAGCGCAGAAGAATTGTCGGCTTCGGTCCAGGAAATGTCCGGCGCAGCGACCGAGATCATGGCTGCGATAAGTCAGATTAGTAAAGGATCGCAGCAGCAGGCTGCGGCTACTCAACAGACGTCAGCCGCCCTCGCGCAAATCGAAAAGAGCGCCCAGCTCGCTAAGGGGAATGCCCAAGCTGCTGTGGAGAAAGCGGCGGCCCTTGAAAAAGCGTTGCGCGAAGGCCGCACCTCGGCAAGCAAACTGATCGATGGCGTTACCGCATCGCTGACGACCACGAAGACCAGCGTGGGCACAATCCGTCGATTGGAATTGGTTGGACGTACAATCGAGAAGATTGTTGATACGATTTCCTTGGTTGCAGTCCAGACCACTATGTTGGCCGTCAGTGGTTCGGTCGAAGCCGCTCGCGCGGGCGATGCGGGACGCGGCTTTGCGGTCGTGTCGAGTGACATTCGAAGCCTTGCACGTGACACCTCCAATAATGTCGACCGGATAAAAGATACTGTCAGGAGCATTTTAGACCAGATAGCCCTTCTCCGGAGAGATCTGGAGCACGTGATCGCGTCCAATGACTTGGAAATTCAAAGCAATTTGACGGTGTCTGCGTCGCTGGAACGCTTGGAAAGCGACATTACATCTCTCATGATCAGCAATAACGAAATTATGCAGGGAGCCGATGCCATCCTATCAGCCGTTCAAGAGACGGCGGCAGGGGCGCAGCAGATCGCATCGGCCGCCGAGGAAGCCAGTTCTGCAGTTTCGCAAGCCTCAACTGCGTCTTCGCAACAGGCACGCGGCGCGGAGGATTTGGCAGCATCGATTGAGGAAATCGCCAGCTTGGCGCAGGAACTTAAATAAATCATGCCCGAATCCAAAGATGCTTCCGAGACGGGCGTCATACGTCATTTTCTGACGTTTCGTCTGTTGGACCGGCTATACGCATTGCCCGCGGACGACGTGGCGGAAGTCATTCGCATGCCGCAAGTGGCGCGCATGCCCCAATCGCCAAAGGGCCTCATTGGACTGGCAAACCTGCGGGGAGAGATTCTTCCCGTCGCGAGTGGCCGCAGTCTCATTGGCAATTCAGATACGACGGAACCGTCTAATGACCTCGCCATCGTGATGAACAGCGCATCGCCCGTCGCATTGGCGGTCGATACAGTTTTGGATCTGTTGGAATTGCCGGAAAGTGAGATCGTGCGGCAGGAAGCTAAGCTTTCTTCGCTTCCCGGTGAGGTTTTATTGGGCGCATTTCAGCCGCCCAGAGGCGGCCAGATTGTAAAATTGCTGGATGTCGACGCGCTTTTGCGAAGCGCGTTCGTGCCAAAAACCCGTACGCAATACCGCGGCAAGCAACACACGCTTGAGAATGGTCTCTCGCAGCAAGAAGAAGGCGGTGCTGCGCAAACCAAATTGGTAGCATTTGCCATCGCGGGCCAGGAATATGCGTTGCCGCTGGACATCGTGAAGGAAATCGTCGCAGCGCCGCCGCTTCTGGCAACAGTCCCGCATTCCGATGTCGCGGTATTAGGAGTGACGAGCCTACGAGATACTTTGCTGCCCCTACTATCTCTACGCGCCCTGCTGGGTTTTGGCGCGAGCACAGAGCCCGACAAAGAGAAAGTGGTCGTAGCTATCGTACAAGGCAATCTTGTCGGACTTGTCGTCGATGAGATGCGCGCCATATTCGCGGCGGACGAAAGCCGCATTGATCCCATGCCTGAGGTACTGGCGGCACGCGCCGGGGGCGAAAGCCGAATTTCGGGCATCTATAGGGGACATCAAGGCCAAGGCCTTGTTTCAATTCTTTCGTCAGAGCAGATTTTCGGAGACGACGTCATGCAACGCCTGAACGCCGTTCAGAAGACGACGCCGACCAGCGAGATACAAGTGACCACCTCGGTGGGACGGCAGTTTTTGGTATTTCGCTTGGGCGACGAAGAATACGCCCTTCCCATTGAAGCGGTCGAAGAAGTAGCCCGTGTCCCCGAGCAAATCGCACGCGTTCCCAATGCACCCAAGTTTCTGGAAGGCGTTATCAACCTGCGTGGTGAAGTGCTGCCGGTGGTTGATCAGCGACGGCGGTTTCAGATGTCCGCTTTCGCAGAAGTAAGCTCGCGCCGCCTGGTCGTGGTGCGCACGTCTCGTCATACCGCGGGTTTGATCGTGGATAGCGTCTCTGAAGTGCTTCGCACTACGGACGGGGAGATCGATGTGGCCCCCGATCTGACCGGTGAAGTAACCAAACTTGTCTCCGGCGTTGTGAATCTGGAGGCGCTGGGGCGGATCATCCTGTTGCTCGATCCGGAAGAACTTCTCACCCGGGCAGAAAAGGGACTGTTGGACAAATTCAACAAGCAGCAGAGCGCACTGGTACGGTCGCAGGCGTGATCAAGGTCCTGGTCGTCGAAGATTCCGCACTTATGCGGAGGGTCCTTGGCCAAATCCTGGCTCAGGACGCGGACTTTGCCGTAGAGTTTGCGCCAAATGGTCTGGAAGCGCTCGACAAGCTTGCGATTTTCGAGCCGGACGTCATCACGCTGGATGTCCATATGCCGCAAATGGACGGATTGGCGTGCCTGGACCGTATCATGGTCGAGCGCCCCTGCCCCGTCGTCATGGTGTCTTCGCTGACGGCTGCTGATGCGGATGCGACTTTGGAAGCCTTCCGGCTTGGCGCAGTCGACTTTGTGGCCAAGCCAAGTGGTGCCGCGTCGCTTTATATCGACGAACTGGCTCCTGAGCTTCTCGCCAAAGTTCGCGCAGCGGCCGGTGCGAAGCTGAAATTGAGTCTGAGACTGAAAGACCGTATTCGGCACCGAATCGGCGGCCGACCAGTCATGGCGCCCTCGACGGTGCGCCAACAAACCCAAGCCTTGGCTGCGGAGGGCGATGGGCTGGTGCTGGTCGGTACATCAACCGGTGGCCCACCCGCGCTAGAAGCGCTCCTGTCCGGGCTGCCAGCCTCCTTTCCTTGGCCCATCTTGATCGCGCAGCACATGCCAGACGCCTTTACCGCCTCCCTAGCACGGCGCTTGGACGGCCTTTGCGCGTTGACGGTCTTGGAAGTCCGCCGGCCGGTCCTTTTGAAGCCAGGCTGCGCCTATATTGGGCAAGGAGGCGCTGATCTCGTGGTCTCCCGTCGCTCAGCCGGCCTAGTCGCCTCCAGCCTCCCAGCCCTACCCGACTACCTTTGGCACCCCAGCACCGACCGGCTGGTACGCAGCGCCATGGAAAATTTGCCCGCCAGCCAGCTGATCGGGGTGCTGATGACCGGAATGGGAAACGATGGAGCTGAGGCCATGGCCTTATTGCACGCCCGCGGCGGCAAGACGATTGCGGAAGCCGAAGAGACCGCCGTCGTCTGGGGCATGCCTGCTGAATTGGTTCGGCTGGGAGGCGCGGACATAATTGTTGGCCTTCCTGGGATCGCAGAGCAGCTTCAAAAGTTGACACCTGCATGCCGTTGATACGCAAAGATCCTGTCGGCGCCTCGCCGCCTTCAACGCCTTCCAGTTCGGCCGGCGACCTTCAGGCGTCTAGCGCCGAAACCCGTTGGAATGCCGCACGTCGGTTGGCCAAGGACCCGGAGAGCGTTGCTGCGTTGGGGCGAGCCCTGGGACAAGAAGACGATCCCAGGGTACGAGAGGCTCTCTTCACCAGCTTGGCCTACATTCAATCCCCGCAGGCTATCGCGACGATCCTACCGCATATTCGCTCGGACGATGCCAGTATCCGTGCTGGTGCTCTGGACGCCTTGGCTACGGTTCCCGACGCCGTCGAAAAATCCGTTCCCACGTTGCTGAGCGATCCGGATCCGGATGTGCGCATCCTCATCTGTGATGTCGTACGTCGCCTACCCGGACCCCTCGCTACGCAGTATCTTTGCGATCTCCTGACCGTTGAGACGCATCCCAATGTTTGCGGCGCCGCCGTTGAGGCGCTTTCGGAGGTTGGTAATGAGACGGCCTTGCCGGTGCTGGCGCAGTGCGCCGACCGCTTCGCATCCGAGCCATTTCTCGTTTTTTCAATAAGCATGGCGTCGAAGCGCGTCGCAGGTAACGGGCGCCCAGTTGGGTCGCAAGCCGTTTGAGCGATCCGGTCCCCGCCACCGAGGAAGAATTCCGAAGACTGTGCGAGTTTTTGTATCGCCGGACAGGAATGATCTTCACCGAGACCAAGCGGTATTATGTCGAACGACGCATGTTTGAACGGATGGAGGCAACGGGCGCGGGCACGTTTGCAAGCTATTTTGCGCGCCTGCGCAGCGATGCGAATGCTGAGATCGAACAGTTTATCAACGCACTTACCGTCAACGAAACTTACTTTTATCGCGAAGATCATCAGCTCCGATGTCTGACCTCTGATCTTTTGAAAGAGCGCCTGAAGACAAACGCTCAGGGCCAAAGCATTCGCATCTGGTCAGTCCCTTGCTCGACAGGCGAGGAACCGTACTCGATCGCAATCTGGCTTTTGGAAAATTGGCCCGAAGTCGATAATCACGACATCGAGATAATTGGCTCTGACATCGACACGCGTGTCATGGAGGCTGCGCGGGCGGGCATTTTTGGCAAACGCGCGCTGATGCGCCTCTCGCCAGAGTTGATTGCCAAATATTTCACGGACCTGGGCGATGATCGATGGCGCATCCTGGATGATCTACGAGGGTCTGTTCGCTTTTCACAGGTCAATCTGATCGAACCTGGCGGCCCAGGGCTTCATGGCAAGTTTGATGTCATTTTTTGCCGTAATGTATTGATATATTTCGACGATGCCTCCCGACGCATGGCGGCCGAAAATCTATTCGAAAACCTCGCCCCGGGCGGCTTTCTATGTCTGGGACACAGCGAATCCATGAGCCGTATCTCGCCTTTATTTGACGTCTGCCGATATAATGACGCCATTATCTATCGACGCCCGCTGGATACCCGGAATGCCTGAAGGACCAAAAGTTCGCGCGTTGGTCGTCGATGATGCGGGTTTGGTCCGCGCCTATTATCGCGACATCCTGGAACGTCATAACTACCAGGTCGACGAAGCCCTTAATGGGCTGGAAGCGATGGAGAAGCTCCTGCAAGATAGGTTCGATTTCGTTATCGTTGACGTGAATATGCCACAGATGGACGGCATCTCCTTCCTGAAGGTTTTACGCCGTCAATCGCTGCCGCTCGCGTCGATCCCGGCGATTGTAATCAGCACCGAAGCGGAAGCGCACGACAGTGCCGGTGCCCGTGCAGCAGGTGCCAATCACTATCTCGTGAAGCCGTTGCGCGAAGATGGCCTTGTTCAATATGCCGCGCTTCTGTCGGGTCGGCCGGCATGAACGAGTTCATCGAGCAATTCCTGCTGGAATCGCGTGAGTTGGTCGATCAAGCCACCGCTGACTTATTGGCCATTGAGGAAAATCCTGGTGATGCTGAGCGGCTCGACAGTGCATTTCGCGCCTTTCACACACTGAAAGGATCAGCGGGTATAGTGGATTTCGCGGCCATGGTAAAAGCAGCCCACGCTGCCGAAGATGTTTTGGCTGCCGTACGTGCGGGCAATGCTCCGGTTTCGCGCGGGATGATTGGCAATTGCTTGAGCTGCCTGGATCTGATTTTGCAGTGGCTTGATGCCATGCAGGTCGATGGCGAAATTCCCGCCGGAGCCGAGGAAGCCGCCTCTGCCATGGTGAAAAGGTTCGGCCCCAACGATTCTGGATCGGGGGACGCTAAATCGGCTACGTCCGAGCCCATCAATGACAGTTCGACCACAAGTTTCCTGCCTCCGGCAGCAACGACCTTGTTGCAGGCACAGTTAGAGCTTCTGAGAGAGAAGGCTTCGGACGGTCTGGTTGGGCGCATTCTTTCGGCTGGGCGTGTCGCCGTTAACGTCCTGCGTAGTATTGGTGTGGCCGAAGGGGTCGCCGATATTGAACAGGCGGCCGGCGCCTCGGCAGCTGCCGAAGATGGTACGTTGCTCGCGAAGGCAATTCAGCGATTTCTTCCGAAAGCGGCGGCGGAATTCGTCACGGGCGACGCTGGGCATGCCCCTGAGGCGGCTGCGGCACGTGTCTTGCGGGTCGATGTTGAGCGGATCGACGCACTTGTCAAACTAACTGGCGAGCTGATTGTCGCCAAGAATGCGGTTGGCCATGCCGCGCAGTTGGCACGGACTGAGGCAGACCCCAAGATCATTGCCCAAGTGCTCAAGGACCAACATGCGGTTCTGGGACGGCTGGTTGACGAGTTGCAGCGATCCGTTCTGACAATCCGTGTTCTTCCGCTGCGGCATGTGTTCAACCGATTTCCAAAGTTGGTACGAGAAATCGCCGAAGCGCTTGGTAAGCCTGCCAAGCTCATCACAGAGGGTGATGACACCGAAGCCGACAAGGTAGTGGTCGAAAGCATTTTTGAACCTTTGCTGCACATCATTCGAAACGCGCTTGATCATGGTGTGGAGACGCCTTCTGAGCGCGCGGCCAGCGGCAAGCCGCAGACCGCGACCATAACACTGCGGGCGTCTCGCAACGCTGATGTCGTGCTGGTCGAGGTGCAGGATGATGGCCGCGGCGTTGATCTGGAAAAAGTCCGGTTGCAAGCTCAGATACGCCAAATCGCCGATGCCGAGGCGATCGCACGAATGACTGACGAGGAAGTCGTCGATTTGGTCTTCGCGCCGGGATTTTCGACAGCAGCGACAGTTTCCGATCTATCAGGTCGAGGCGTCGGGATGGATATCGTACGCAGCAGCGTAGAGCGGCTGGGCGGCATTGCCCGAATTGCAAGCACGCTGGGTCAGGGGACGTTGGTCACGCTTCGGCTCCCATTCAGCGTGATGATGACACGTGTCATGACAGTCCAGGCTGGTAACCAGATGTTCGGCCTGCCGCTGGAAAGCGTTATTGAGACCGTCCGTCTTCCGCACAGCGGGATTTCCGAGATCGGCAAGGGCCAAGCATTTGTCCTGCGAAGCCGTATCGTTCCATTGATTGATCTGGCGCAATGTCTTGGCCATGCCACAGCATCCACCCATGACTCCGACGCCAATATCGTAATCGTCTCTGCTGGCGGTCAGACCTTTGGACTGCAGGTCGGTCGCTTTGGCGACCGTTTGGACGTCATGCTCAAACCGATGGACGGTATTCTCCAAGGGATGTCGGGAGTAGCCGGTACCAGCTTGCTTAGCGATGGCAGCGTCCTTATCGTACTCGATCCGCAGGATTTGGTACGGTAATAGGCCATATACGGCAGGCTGGTGGTTCGGGGTTCGGTGCCCTAGAGTGGGTTTCGCCTGCCTTGGGGGTATGGCACCTTCCAAAAAAGCCGCAAGTGGATTTTGGTACAATGACGTACAGAATACTTGTTGTCGACGATAGCAAGCTGGCACGCATGGCTGTCGCGAAAGCATTCAATGCCGTACGCCCCGATTGGGTGCGCGTCGAAGCGGGGAGCGCCGCGGAGGCTTTGGACTTGGCGAAGGCATCGCATTTCGATCTCGCCTTGCTGGATTTCAACATGCCGGAGCGGGACGGACTTCATCTGGCCGCTGATCTGAAGGCTGTCGATCCGGGAATGCAGCTTGCTGTCATTTCCGCCAATCACCAGAAGGAAGTCATTGACAGAGCCCGTGCGCTTGGAGCTGATTTTCTAGCCAAGCCACTCACTGAAACGGGCTTGCGCGATTACCTCGCAAAAGCTGAGCCCAAGCTGAATGCGAAGGGTGTCTGATGGAATCCTCCCTTCCGCTGAATCCTCTCGAACTGGACGCCCTAACCGAGTTGGTCAATATCGGGGTCAGCGGCGCTGCTTCGAGTTTGCGAGAAATGGTTGGGGAAGAAGTCATTCTTTCTGTTCCGAAGGTTGAATTGCTGGGACGTCAAGCTGCGGTCGATGTTCTGCATTCAACAGAAGCGGCCAAACTCGTTGCCGTTCATCAAGTTTTTGAAGGTGACATTACGGGCCGAGCGATGCTGATCTTTCCAGAAGCAAACAGTCTGGAGATAGTGCGCGCGGTGGCCGGCGGTGAGCTTTCCCTCGAAGACATTATGGATCTTGAACACGAGGCTTTGGCGGAAACTGGCAATATTATTCTAAACGGCTGCCTGGCGACGATTGCCAACATGCTGGAACGTAGTCTGAAGATGTCTTTGCCTGAAATTCTGCGAGGGGAAGCGGCGCATTTTTTCAACCTACCGCCCCCGCCCCATGCCGGTGATCTAGTCCTATTCGTCTATATCAATTTTGCTGTTCGTAGGCGCGACATCAAAGGCTATATCGCCATGCTCATGGATATGCCGTCACTGGCGGCTCTCAAAATTCTATTGGACGAGTTCATTGAAAGAACTGCGGGCGGAATAGCGACGGATGCCAATCGCTGAATTTCCCCTTCCAGAGACCATTCTCAACGTCCTTGATAATGGCGTTGTCGTCCTAAACAAGGACAAGCATGTCCAAACCTGGAACAACTGGTTTTCAGAAGCCAGCAAGATACAGGCAGAGCAGGCATCCGGGCGGCTTTTGTCCGAAATTTTTCCTGCGGCAAAGTCCTCGCGCTTGAATTCTGCAATCGATGCCGCGTTCGCATCGGGCGTCTCCAGTTTACTTACCCATTCTCTGCATCGCGTTCTATTCCCGCTGAAAACGGCCGCCGGCTTTGAGATGGTCCACGATGTTTCAGTCCGCCCGATCGGACTAAAAGGTAATCGTGTTTGTCTGCTACAAATTCTGGATGTCACCGTGGCGCATCAACGCGAAACGGTTCTCCGGAATCGCTACACGGCTCGCTACGATGCCCTTGTCGAAGCTACCGACAAGATCAAAGCAATGGAAGAGCAATTGCGGCAGTCACAGAAGATGGAAGCTGTTGGTCAGCTGACGGGTGGTATTGCGCACGATTTCAACAATCTCCTTCAGGGCATCATTGGCTCGCTTGATCGAGTACAATTCCGTATTGCGGAAGGACGGATCAATGATGTTGATCGCTTCCTCAAAGGTGCCGTTGCCTCTGCAAATCGAGCTGCCGCGCTGACTCATCGGCTGCTGGCATTCTCACGCCGGCAACCTGTCGATCCCAAACCCGTAAATGCAAACGTGCTGATTAGAAGCATCGAGGAACTGCTGCGCCGTTCGATGGGCGAAACGGTTGTCCTTAAGACCGATCTGGCGCCCGATCTGGCGATGGTGCGCTGCGACACCAACCAGTTGGAAAACGCCCTTCTCAACCTCGTTATCAACGCACGCGATGCTATGCCAGACGGGGGCGATGTAAAGATCACTACCGCGAACATCGCACTCGACGAAAAAGCTGCCCTTGGTTACGACGTGCCAGAGGGTCGCTACATATCGTTGCGCGTCAACGACAGCGGAGTGGGAATGCCCGCCGACGTCAAATCCCGCGCCTTCGATCCCTTCTTCACCACAAAGCCAATTGGCCAAGGAACCGGTCTTGGCCTTTCCATGATTTATGGCTTCGTACGCCAATCTGAAGGTGGAATTCGGATCGACAGCGCACCTGGTAAGGGCACTTCCATCGAGATCTGTCTCCCCCGCTTTGATGGCGCCGCAGAGCCAGATTCTCCCGACAAGGTAGCTCCAGAGGGCTTCGGCACCGACCGTGGCGAAATCGTACTAGTCGTCGAGGACGAAGCTGTTGTCCGCCTGCTTGTGGTCGAGACTCTCCAAGACCTTGGCTATCGGGTGCTGGAAGCTGCCGATGGTCAGACTGCTCTGCGGATTTTGCAATCGGGCCAACGTGTCGATCTCCTGGTGACCGATATTGGGCTGCCCACCCTTAACGGACGGCAACTTGCGGACGCCGGACGAACGACGCGGCCCACTTTGAAGATTCTTTTCATGACCGGTTATGCAGAAAACGCCGCCAGCAACAACTTCCTCTCCTCTGGCATGGAAATAATAACGAAACCGTTTGAAATGGATGCACTAGCCAAACGCGTGCGCAAAATGTTGGAGATACCACCGTCATAGCCCGGTATGGTTTGCGACAGGCCGACGGTTGCGCCGCTCAAGTCCAGATCGTAGACAACCACATGCCGGACACTGCGTTTCAAGCTCTCAAAATAGCATGCCGCCATCAAATTCACTGGCTGAATGCGCAGGCAACGGCCTATGAGCAAGGCCGTGCACAACATATTGAAATCGGCGCGAATGGCGGGAGTGAGATATCGGAAAATGTTGCCGAACAATTTCGGCACCAAGCAAACAATCTCCAGGCCGTTATTGATGCATACGAGCGCTTACGCGCCTAAAACTCTCAAAGCTTGGACAGTCGGAATGGTAGGCGTGTCAGGACTCGAACCTGCTACGGTGAGACCGTTTCGACAATTATGGCTGGGTATCAGCTAGTCCTGATAAAATGTTCGAACTGCTCTCGGCGCTTTCCCACGTGCCGCGCTCAATGGTTGAGCACCGCTTGGGCGCGTAAGCTGGACGGAACATGTGCCAGTGCGGCAAGGGGGGTGACGCGGTCTTCGCTTCGCACACCCGGTATGACAAGCCGCGCGGCGAGCAAGATCCGCGGCAATGCCGCCAGCACGGGCAACAACCAGCGGGGGCTATCCTGATTGACGGCCAAACGAGCTTTGAGCGAAGCTTGGTCAGTTGAGGCCCGACGAGCTGGTAGAAGAAGTTAGTCTGGTCTCTGGCAGAATGTCCGTGAATAGGCTTAGCGTATGCCCCCGCGCAAAACTGATCCAAACAACAAAATCGCAAGCCCGCGTCGCCTAAAGCAGAAGGCAGAGGAATTTAGACCACCCTCACAGCAGCTACCTGATTACGAGGCGGTAGCAAAATTGCTCGCGCCAAATCCGCCCCCATGGCTTTCAGGATATCTGAAACGTTGGGCACCAAGCATTTTTCTGCATCACGGAGTCGAGCAGCGGCAGCCAACTCGCGCGGAAATGAGAGAAATCCTGATTGAGATTGTCAAATCTGCCGGACTTCTGCAAAGGGCAATAATTGAACCGTCGGTACAAGAATTCCTGAGCGGCGTCTCGACTGAGCCGCTGGAATTGCCGGTCAAATTCCAATCATTGCTTGGTGAGTTGAAAAAGCGAGCCGACCTTGCCTCCCAGTCGCCAATCCTGGTGGATCACAAAGGCAAAACAAAAGGGGGGCGCAACCGTGCGTTTCCTGTCGAGGCTATCTCAGCACAAACTTACTGCGCCCTGCTCATTGCAGAAGTCTGGAAGTGGTTCAGAGGCGACTATCCAGCACCCCGCAACAGGCAAGCGCAGAAGTCAGCTGAAATTTACTGGCATCTTGCCAACGGGCCGAGACAGGGATGGGGAAATGATACCTTGGCCGCCTGGCGCTATCATATCGGTAATGCCTTGAAAACAAAGGAAAAAGAACGAACCGAATTTCGTCGCCACCTTCGTGAGTCCGAGCGTTCTAATGTGCCCTGACCTCCGACATCTAAGGGTCGGCAATTAATCGCCCGGAAATTTGGTATATTCATGTCCGGCGACGTTCGCTGAAACAGGGGTGATTGTCCGGGCGCCAGTGAAGGGTTGCCTAGACAAATGATCAAGACACGCAAATCGGCCCCGTCTGATAAGGGTCCTCGGCTCAGTGATTGCCCGACAATCGAACACCTGCCGATCGAATCAATCTCGCCAAATCCGCTCAATCCTAGGCAACATTCTCGCGACCAAGTCCGAGCTATCGCGCAGAGCATCCGGACCTTCGGTTTCAATGCGCCGCTCTTGTTGGACAAGCACAATCGTTCAATTTGCGGCCACGGACGATTAGAAGCCGCCAAACTCCTCAAATTGGCTACCGTCCCAGCAGTGCGCCTTGAGCACCTAACGGAGCAACAAGCTCAAGCCTACATGCTTGCCGATAACAAGTTGACCGACCGCTCATCTTGGGACGATGGAAAACTGGCGCTCCGCTTGCGGGAACTCCAAACGGTAGCCCTGGATTTCGATATCGAGACCACTGGGTTCGAGTTACCAGAAATCGATTTCAGGATCCAATCGCTGGACACGGACGAGAGTATCAATACAGCGGATGAGATCTCTACCCCTCAAGGCCCCGCCATCTCCAGGACTGGTGATCTTTGGCACCTCGGTCCGCATCGGCTCTTCTGCGGCAATTCCCTAGAATTGCAAACGTATAATGCTCTTTTAGGAGCTGAGAGCGCCACTGCGGTATTTACCGACCCGCCTTACAACGTCCCAATTTCAGGTCACGCGGTCGGCAAAGGTCGCGCGCGTCACCGGGAATTTGTCATGGCAAGTGGTGAAATGAGTTCGCCTGAATTCAAGCAGTTTTTGGTTTCCGCCCTCGCCAATTTGCGAGCTCGTTTAGCCCCCGGCGGGGTCTACTTCATGTGCATGGATTGGCGTCACATCAGGGAAATCGTCGATGCTATTGACCAATCGAACCTCGAGATCATTAACCTTTGCGTTTGGGCAAAATCAAATGGCGGTATGGGCTCTCTGTACCGATCGGCCCATGAACTGGTTTTCGTTTTCCGAGCCAGAGGAGCGCGCCATAGGAACAATGTGCAGTTGGGGCGCTTTGGTCGAAATCGAACAAATCTCTGGCATTACGCCGGTATGAACAGCTTTCCGCGTCAGGGCCAGGAGCGAGCGCTTGATTTGCACCCCACCGTAAAACCGATCGCCCTGGTGGCCGACGCCATCCTCGATGTGACCAAGCGGAACGACATTGTTCTCGATCCCTTTTGCGGCAGCGGAACAACTATATTGGCAGCCGAGCGGACGGGCCGGCGCGGATATGGCATAGAGTTGGATCCGCTATACGTTGATCTGGCGATTTCACGATGGCAGCGGATCAGCGGTAAACTCGCTCTGCACGAAAATGGCGGCACGTTCGCTGAGATCTGCAAACAACGAAACGTCTCTGCCGGTGGCACTGAGAAGAATGCTCCGATGATGGACAGGTGAAACATGCCTGTCGAATCCGAAAGCCGTCCCGCAACAGAGAAACCGCATAAGAGAGGCGCAGAATTTAGGAAGCGCTCTCGCAAACCGCACATGGACGACACGTTAGCGGTCATCGATCGATTGCTACTCGCGCCCATTCGTGTCCGGCTCGGGGGAAAGACAAAAATCATTCCATCGGTCGGCGCTATTGTCCTCCAGCTACTGCAAAAGGAGATGGCAGGTGACAGCCAGGCCGGCCGGGTCCTGCTCCAATATGAAAAGCTCGACAAGCAAAAAAGTGAAGAGCGGCTCGAAATCGAGTTCGTGGACAGCGATTACACACGCACATTTGGCGACTTCCATCAGGAGGACGGCAATGCCTAGGTACGAGATCGGCTACGGCAAGCCTCCAAAGGCCACGCAATTCCAGCCTGGCCAATCGGGAAACAAGCGGGGGCGACCTCCCCGGGCTACGTCAAACGCTCTGGGTGAGATTGTGCGCGGCGTTTTGAACGGCTCCATGGAATTTGACCAGAAGGGCCGCATCAGGAAGGCGACAAGGCGGGAAGTGGCCCTTAGGGCTTTGGTCGGACGCGCTGTCGGTGGAGATGTGCCTGCGGCCAACCTTTTACTCAAGAAACGCGCTCAGGCAGTGCGCCAAGCCAAAGGGAATGCCAAACGTCTTCGGATAAATGATTGGCTCCCGGACCACCCAGGTCAAACGGCTAAGGGAAAAGCAGACAGTGCCGATGGTCCAGCTGGCGAGGCGAAAAGCCCCGACGCGGACCCCTTCAGATCGGATCTGTCCGGCAAAGCCTCATGAGTGAATTGTACAAATGGCGGCATTAGAATTTGCTGGCGACGAGCTGTCTTTTTCGCTTGCCAGGCTGCATTCCGGGCAGATCAAGGCGTATCGCCATCTTCGCGGTCATCGCCTTATGGCTCTTCGCTGCGGTCGAAGGTTCGGTAAAACCGCGCTAGCCGAAAACTGGATAACAGAGGGACTGCTTTTTGGGCAGAAATGCGCCTGGTTTGCCCCTCAACACATGCTTGCAAATGAGGTCTATTCCGATTTTGCCCGCTCTCTCGCCCCTCTTCTCGGCAAAAGTTCTAGAAATTCCGGCGTAATGCAGCTCCAGACAGGGGGACGTCTAGACTTTTGGTCATTGGAAAATGCCTCCGCCGGCAGAAGCCGGGGCTACCACAGAGTGGTAATTGACGAGGCCGCTTTTGCCAAAAATAGCGACCCGTTGGCTGTTGGTTCGATGATGGAGATCTGGGAGCGGTCCATCAAACCGACTCTATACGACTATGCTGGGCGGGCACTTGTTTGTTCGAACTCTGCCGGCAAGAACCCCGACAACTTCTTCTACCGTATTTGCACAGACCCCCAATATAGGTTCAGAGAATATCACGCGACCACCCTCGACAATCCCCTCCTTCCGAAGCGCGTGCGCGATGAAAGCCAGGAGGCATGGCAGCTCCGCCGCAATCAGTATCAGGCGGAGCTCAAGCGAGACAACGACCCTCTGGTATACTCGCAAGAATATCTGGCGGAGTTCGTGGACTGGTCAGGCGTTGCATTTTTCAGCCGCGAAAAGCTCCTCGAGCAAGGACGGCCCCTACCCTATCCGGCTCGGTGCGATTCAGTCTTCGCTGTAATCGACACGGCTTCGAAAACGGGAACCGACCATGACGCTACAGCCGTCACCTTCTTTGCCGCCGACAAAATCGCTGGCGCTGCGCCGCTCGTAATTTTGGATTGGGACGTCGCGCAAATCGAGGGCGCCCTGCTGGAAACTTGGCTACCTGGTGTATTTCAACATCTCGAGATCTTGGCCCGAGATTGTGGCGCCCGATGCGGCTCTCTCGGTGCGTTCATCGAGGATAAGAATTCCGGCACCGTTCTTCTACAGCAGGCTCAGCGGCGCAACCTTCTGGTGACGCCTATAGACTCGAAACTAACCGCAATGGGAAAGGACGAAAGAGCGATCTCGGTGTCCGGCTATGTCCATCGTGGAAATGTCAAATATACTGACCATGCGTTTTCGAAGACCACGACATATAAACGCCGTTCCGCCAATCACCTTTTGGACCAGATTGAAAGTTTCCGAATAGGCGATAAAAAGAGCGAACGAGAAGACGATCTGCTCGATACCTTTTGCTATGGTATTGCGTTGGCGCTTGGGAATAGGGAAGCATTCTGAGAAGTTCCGCGGCCTGGCGGCATTACGTCCTGTACCTTCCGAAAGCTAGGTTGGCACATTGTATCTCAAGGATCGCTACCTGCGCGGTGATCTCGCCCGTTAGTCCCCAGGCCGATACACGATTTGTACTTCGATGCTTAGGCAAGGCACTTCTGGGTAGTTGGCGAATTCGGCGGCTAAGCGATGGCACATCGTCATATGACCACCCACATCAACTGTACACCCAGGTGTATTTCCCCAAGACTGCTCTTGGCATAGGGGATGGTCTAAAAGGAGTTTCCGAAAATCTCGCACCGCATTTTCGGTAAGCACGGGAAGGTAATTGTCGGTATTTCGAATTGAATCGCTGACCCGGGCATATAGCCGTTCACTGTCTCCTATTTTTTTGTATATGCCGCTGATCTGGACTTTTGCGTCGCGACCGGCCAGCTGCTTTCCATCAAGGATCAGATCCCCCACCGTCGGAATCTCCGCGTATCCGCGCGTGACGGCCTTGTCGATCGCTCTTTGCTGTTCAGATCGCTGCACTTGTTCAGCTTGCTGTGCGACCTCTAAGCGTTGTCGTTCGTCGGCTTGGGCTTGCTGTTGCCGTTGCTGCTGCTGGCGCTGCGCCGCGCATTGCTGTTGGGCGAGCATGGCCGTCGTTTGGTTGACGCGATACCCAGCATAACTCGGATCACATGGATCATTCGACGGAGGATGGCACCCAGCTAAATATGCGCCGAATCGCTTATCGCAATCATTCAACTGCGAGGTGGGGATGGGAGGCCTCGATGTTGGTCCAAATGACTGCGCGAGTGCCGGGTTTAGCCCGAGAAGCAAAACCGTGATGCCGCTAGCGAAAGCAATTGCCGAACAAACTCGCATCTCCTACCCCTTGCTCTGAAGCCTAAGCACCGCCTGCCGACACTCGGCCCGCACCGCTCCAGAGCTGAAATCAAAGCCCAACTTGGCGTTTTGTTCAATATATCAAGGTGTAATATATCGAGCTTGACTGTCCCTTTATTCCATGGATTTGAGGGGCACATTCGCGACTAATCTGCGCCGAGCGCGACACGCGAAAGGATTGTCCCAGGACGAATTAGCCTATGAGGCAGATATCAGCCGCAGCTACCTGAGCCAGCTGGAAAAAGGTGCGTTTTATGCAAGCCTAAAGATTATTGGGAAGCTCGCGGATGTGCTTAAAGTCGAGCCGTCGGAGTTCTTACTGCGATCCAGGCGGAAGAAAGATGCCAGCTAAACCGATCGCCTAAGTCGCATTATGTAAAACGGCTCTTACGCGCCAAAAACACGCCGGTTTACTCAACTCCCTAAACGACCATGGGAAGTGTGATCCCTTGGTCCGATGCAATATTTAGAGAATTTGCTTCGGTCGGGATAGGCTAACAGGTGCTCGGGGCAACCAAGGGGCAACCGCATCTAGGCGGCCAGTCCCCTTGCCCAAGCCGTGGTCTTGTAAGTCACAAACAGTCCGCCGCCCTCGGATTCTTGACTATCCGCGCCTTCGCCATGCACCTTCCGTCCGGGGATTCGCCAATGGCAGCGCCAAAAAAGAAGCAGCCAAAACGCGGCAAAGGCACAGCCGCTAAGAAGAAGAAGGTCGATAAGCCGCGGGCCTCGAAGGAAGGCAATCGCTACCATGAAGCTTGGCTTGCCCGCCGATCCCTGGAGCTCATCTTCCCGCGCGATGGATTGATTGCCATCGCCGTTGAAGGTCTGCACGATGAAACCGGCCTCAGCCAGGAAGCGATCGAAATCGCGGACGCCACATTCTATTACGGCGGCACGAAATTCGCTTCGGCGAAAAGGATTCAGATCGAGCAATTCAAATACTCGATCTCGAAAGAAACGGCGCCCTTCCGGGCCACCGACGCGGCCAAGACTCTGAAAAAATTCGCCAAAGCGGACGCGGATTTTACCGGCAAGAACGGGGCGAAGCCGACGGCGGAAAAACTCCGATATGGCATCACAACCAACAGGCCAATCGCGAAACCCTTAGCCGAAGCCTTGCGCTGCGCCGCACAGAACATCACTCCGAGAGAGGCCGCCACAAAAACCCAACTATCGCAAATAAAGGCCGCACTCGGCTTGAACGGAAGCGCGCTTGAGTCTTTTTGCCGACGTTTAACGCTTTCCGGCTTCGGGACGACCGTCGCAGGTGTGGACGGCGATACCCAGCGCACCATTGCCGATTGGTCCGCCTCCGGGGACATTCTCGCAAAGGCACGCATGGGGGCTTTGCGGAAGCTCATCAGCGATAAAGCCGCAATACCCGGGCAAGACGACAAAACGATCTTCAAGGAAGATGTCCTGGCGACATTCGGCATCGGCAATGAAAAAGACCTGTTGCCCACGACAGATGCCTTTCCCGACGTTGGCGAAGTGGTCGAGCGGGCGCAAACCGATGACCTGATCGGCAAGTTGAAAGGTCAATCGCTCGTGCTTGTCTATGCTCCGGGCGGCATCGGCAAGACCGTCTTCGTCCAGTCGCTTGCCGAGAAACTGAAAACAACCGGCGATGAAGTTGTCTTGTTTGATTGCTTCGGCGGCGGTGCCTACAGGATTCCGACCGACGGAAGGCACAAACCCGAACGCGGCTTGATGCACATCGTGAACGAGCTGGCCGCGCGGGGCCTGTGCGACCCACTTTTACCAGGGGCGACCGATCCCATCGAAGTGGTGCGGACCGCGGAAAAAAGATTTGAGCAGGCGGTCACGGTTTTGCGCCGGTCCCGCCCCGCCGCCCGGCTTCAAATCATTCTGGATGCGATGGATAATTCCGGCGTCCAGGCGGACGATCTGGGCGAGGCATCCTTCCCTCGTCTCTTGTTTAAAACTTTCGCGCTCGGCGGGCTGCCGGCGGGCGTGGCTGTCATCGGAACCTGCCGGCCTGAAAGAACGACGGAAGCCATCGGGGATGCAACCAGCTTCAAATATTCGCTGACCGGTTTCAGCCTTGCAGAAACGACGAAGTTCGTGAAAGCCCGCCGCCCCGAGGCGACGACCGAACAAATCGCCTCGCTGCAATACCGGTCCGGGGGAAACCCGCGCATCCTGGCCAATCTCATCAAGGCTTCCCGCGCTCTCACCACGGGCAAGACGGAAGTCGCAAAGCTAGACGAGCTGATTTCCGAGCAAATCGCGGAAGCCGTAAACTACGCCAAGGTTCGGGGCGCAAAAGAAGATGCTGTCAGCGGTTTTTTATGCGCTCTCTCGCGTCTCCCGCCGCCTGTACCGATTGACGAAATCGCCAGCGCGTTCGGCCAGACAAAAGAAGCCATAGAAAGCTTCGCAGCGGATCTAAATCCCTTGCTCGATCGCACTAGGCACGGCCTCATCTTCCGGGATGAGCCCACCGAAACCCTGGTGCGAAAGCAGTATGGGGACAAGATATCGCTGCTCGGTGACGTGGTTGCGCGGCTCAAAAGCGCACAGGATTCTTCCGCTTACGCCACCCGGTCCCTGCCGGGACTTCTCTTTGCGATTGGCGATGTGTCGTCGCTGCAAGAACTGGCTTTTGATCTGCGCTTTCCGCCCTCGCTTTCCAGCGATGCCGCGAAACGGACGATACGGATCAATCGCCTCCGCGTCGCTGTTGCCGCCGCCGCCCGCGCCGGGGACGCCGACGCCATGACGGCATTGCTGTCCGAACTCTCTTCGGTCGCTATCGTGAACGAACGGGGCGATGATTATTTCATCTCGAATCCCGATCTCGTTATGGCGCTTGGCGATAGTGAAGCGGTCAGGCGCCTTTATGAATCGACCAAGGGTTGGTTTGGTGCGCGGCCCTCGCGGCTGGCTATTGCGGCTTTGCTTGAAGGCGAAATCGGCGAAGCGCACAACGAAGCGGTCCGCTCGATCGATTGGCTCCGCTGGATGTATTCGACGCGGGAAAACCAATTCCAAAACGACAAGACTTCGACCAACGATTATGCGGCTTGGCCGCTCTATCGGCTGGAAACCGGAAAGTTTAAGCAGGTCGCGGATTTTCTCAACCACTGGATGCCGGAGCACGGCTTCACAGTGGCCAAGCGCGTGCTCGAGCTGGACGGCCTAGCCCGCTCACTCGGCAAAGCCAAGCTGAAGGACAATGTGGATCGGGACTTCGCGTTCTCCGCGCATTGTCCGGCGGTTTACCTGGCGGCATTTCTTGAGCAGCGCCCTTCTGCGCCCACCGATGTGAAAAAACACGTCATCAGGGCACTCGCCAAGAAGTTCAATCCTGCAATGCCGATTGAAAGGTCTTATCCCGATCGCGGTCACGGGTTTCAGGATGGGCTTTTGCGGGCAGCGGTCACTGCCAAATCGCTTGGCCTTCCGGTCGAAGCGGCGGCCATTCTCAAGGCGATATCTGGAAAACGCTATAACTGGTATCAACTCCGCGAACGGATAGCGCAAGACAATTTATCTTCCCGCCTGCTGGCTATCGCACTGAAGGCCGCTCTTGCGAGTAAATCGCCCACGCTATTTGATTGCTTGCCGCAGGAAATAGCGGCGCTCGTGGAGGGAGTTCCATGCGCCGCGACGCTCAAGGACCAAGAGAGGGCTGTTCTTGACGCGATCGATAAGGCGGCTGCAACCGAGATAGAAGCGCCTGAATCCGGAGAGAAGAAATTCAAGGTCTCGGGATCAGATCGCTATGAATGGTCCAACCGGTTCCGGTCAAAAGTTTATCCGGCCTATGCGGCATCCGTAGCCGCCTATGACTTGATGGTTGCCAAAGGACCGGCGGCAAGGAAATCCGCAATCAAGGGTTATTTCGACGCCTGGGAAGGGGCGAGAGCGGCCAACAAAAAGGATAACTACGGGTCCGATCGCGAGGTGGCCCCCATCGATCAATATTTTCTGAACGGCTATCTGAGCCTCATGCAATCGCTCGGCCTTCGGGACGATGACGGCGTCACGCCGCTCCTGCACCGCCTCAAGGACTGCAAATACAAGCCGTCCTACATTATCACAGACATCATTTCGCGCCTCGCCCAAAATATCAAAACGCAGCAGTACGTCGGCGCGTTGGCGAAGGAAGTTATATCCCTCATCGGGACGATGGATAACACGGACGACCGCGCCTCGCAGTATGCCGATCTGGCGAAAGCCATCCTGCCGGCTGACGGGGCTGAGGCGCGACAATTGTTCGTGCGCGGTTATGGCGAACTCACCGCAATCGGTTCCGGCGACTATGAGCTGGTCAATGAACTTTTGCTGTTTGCGTGCCGATTGGGCCGCGCTCCGCTTTCCGCGAAATCGGCCCATATGTTGGGCAAGGTTGTCGAACTCAGCACCCCCTATGAGGCCGAAAAGTTTCCCTGGTCGCTTGCGGCATCAGCATTTGCCGCGTGCTGGGGACTAGATTATTTGGCGCAGATCGCGCGATGGGACGACCGGGACAAGATTGCGCTAGACTGGACCGTCGGTTCGGCTGTGACGGCGCAGGTCAAAACCGGCGCCATCACAGCGAGAACGGCCTTTGTCATCATCTCGCTGGTGGACCCGGTTGAAACGCATGGCTGGGAAATACAACGGCTTCTTGAGGCAGCTCTAGACGGGGCAACCACGACCCAAGATAAGGAAATGGTCGTCTCGGAATATCTCGACTTGCTAGAACGGAAATATATCCGGTCTGTGCCGGAACGAGAGTTGAAGACGTTCGAGGAAACCGTCCAGCAGCGCGATCACGCATTGCTCGCTATCGCGACCTCTCGGGTTGCAGACATGCGGCTTCGGCAGGCCGAGCCATACCTGCGCGACGGCGAATACAGTTCGCCCATTTCGCCGGATTTCGAGAAATCCCATGCCCGACAGCAAGAACAGGATAGGAAGAAGGCGCGCAAACTCGCGGCTGGCACGACAGTATCAAGTGCTAGCCTCGAAAGCCTGGTTGACCGGCTGAATAAGGTACATGGCCGCCTGGATGTTAAAACAGAGGCCTTCGACGAGATTTGCGGCGGCCTTCCCATGTCGCAGCGGGCGAACTTCGTGCAGGCCTTGGTTGAGACGAAGAATCTCGAGCTTTACCCCAAGCTTGCGATCCTCCGCAGTTGCAAAGCCATGTGGCTTCCACAGTCCCCTTCCGGCCTCGCCTATCTGAAAGGAATCGGGCTGAGGCTGGCTGAACTGCATGTCAAAGAGATGTTGTCGCGCGATTGGGGCTTCATGTCCCAGCTCGACGAACTCGCCGAACTGTCCGGCGACAGCAAGGCGGATATCGCGGTCCGAATTGCCGACCTTGCCGCTACCCAGGAATTGAAGGTTGACGCAACTGCGTGGCTTTCGCTGGCGCAAATCATTTCGGAAACGGCAAAGCCCGAAGTTCCCCGCGATGCGCTCGACCGCATACTTTCAGGGGATGCCGCGCGGATTGCCAAGGATGTTGGCGACGGCGACTGGCGCGGTGAACTTGCTGCGCCAAACAATGAGCATGCAGTTGCCGCCGGTCTAATCTGGTCACAGCTCGGATCGCAAAACGTCTATATCCGTTGGGCCGCCGCTCATTCGGTGCGCCGTGCCGCCAGGCTTGGCTTGTGGCCGATTATTGACGAGCTGTTCAAGCTTTTTGCCGCGAACGACGCCGGACCGTTCCAGGACCGGAAGTTACCGTTCTTCCAGAGGCATGCACAGCTCTGGTTTTTAATCGCGGTCGCGAGAGTCGCGATGGATTTCCCGGACAACATCGCCGCTTACGAACCAGCTTTGGTATCGGTGCTTACCGAGGCAAGCCAACCGCATCCTGTCATGCGGGATGCGGCGAAGCGGGCCCTTGTTGCGGCCCTAGCTGGCGCCATGTCTGCCAAGACCAAGGCCGTCATTGCAAAGGTGAATGTCAGCCCCTTCCCCACGATAAAAATGCAGCCGGGTGGTTTTGCGCAACAACGCCCGAAAGGTAAAACGGCTGCGGGTTTCAGTCTCGAATACGATTTCAACAAATACGAAGTTGCCGCAATTTGCAGCCTATTCGGCCTGCCGGAATGGCAAGTTCATGATCAAATAGCCGTGCTTGTTCACGGCTGGGCACCCGCCGTTACGTCGATGTATCAGTTTCACGGCAAGAAGGAAGGCGAAAGTGATTCCTACGCCAGTCGCACGTCCAGCGATTTCCATTCTTACGGCTATTACCTGGCTTGGCACGCAATTGATATTGTTGCAGGTCGAAATCTCAAGGCAAAGCCCATCTATGAATCGACTTATGACCATGAGAGATGGGCTTATTGGCTAGCCGGCAGGCAGCTCACCCGGCAGGACGGCTTATGGATTTCCGACGGTAAAGACCCCTATCCCCGTGTCGCAGGGATTTCATTACGCGTCGGGTCTGATCAAGATGCTCACCCGACCTACGATATCGCAAAGATACTTAAGCTCATCGGGCTTAGCGGCGATAAAGTTGAAGGCGGACTTGTCATCGACGGCGACTGGAAATCCGAAGACGATGTCCGGGTTGATATAGATTCCGTTTTAGTTGCGCCCGCGTTCAGCAATGACGCCGCAGTTGCGGCAGTCACAGCGCCGATGCATCAGGCATGGCTTCCCAAACTCCACCGATATGAAGCTGGCGAAGAAGACAATCGCGGCAATGACATGCCGCCGCTGGAACCCTTGATGGCGATTACCGAAGTGTACTATCGCTTCGATCGCAAAGACCCGCTTTTCAATGACGACATTCTGACCAGAGTGCGTGTCACCAAGGACATTGTAAAAGACTTCGGCCTTGTTCCCGAGCCCGAATGGGAGCGCAACTGGTCCGACGCAACCGGTAACGTCGTGCTCACATCCTCGGCCTGGGGCGGACGAAATGGCCTCGGACAGGGGGACGATTACGAAAGCGGACAAAATCTGGTTTGCACACCGGCCTACTTGAAGAAGGTGCTGACCGCACGCGACCGCGACCTTCTGGTCCTTATCCATCTTTCACATACGAAGGACTATGAACGCCATCGCAACCTGAAGAATCAGGACCGCTACACCCGCACGCTTGTCGCCGTTGTGATCGACAAGAATTTAAACGCCCGGATCATTTCGCCGACCGAAGCCCAGGTGAAAGCCGTTGCCGCCATCGGCACGCATAACATCGATTTTGACAAGCGCTACGCGGCGATCACCAAAAAGCAGGCTCCTGTCAGCAAGGCAAAACCAAGTCCCGCTCATGCCAAGAAAACAGCCTTGAAGTCCAAGAAGGAAGGCCCGAGTAAAAAGGCGAAATAGCCTTTGCAATACGGCGCGGTAACGGCATTCCGCCAACAAAACCGCTGGAATCTTGGCTTCGCATCAACGCGAGGCGTACGTCTCGATGAAGTGGCGAAGCACAGACCTATAGTATCGCGGCGAGTCAGAAAATTCTGACCGTCGATGAAATCCGGCAGGCGGAAGGCTATGGGCCGCTGCCCGCCAACTCGCCTCAGGCAAAATCATCGAAATCTTCAGCCCTCGGCAGCGATACTACAGAGTGAAAGTCGGTGACGACGTATGACGTCGGCGTGCCATTCTTCAACTTCACAAAAACATCGACGCTAAAGGCTATGTCTGTGAGCGGGTTTTTCTCACCCCGCACCATCACATCTTTCAAATTTCCGTTCACGCTCGGCCGAAAGAATGTCGGCAATGCTTTGTCTGAAATCTCCGGAATTACCGTCCAATCAGTAGGCCTTCCAGTGTCCTTGCCAGGCGCGCGCGAAGCACGATCAAATATGAGGGTTACATCAGAGAGAAACTTGGAGCTATCTGATGGAGGAAGTTCAACAGATAAGACGTCACCCATAGCCAGGGCGCGATCGATATTAACTGCGGCGCGATTTATTTCCGTTTCGTCGAAATCATATTCAACTAGGATCTCTTTGTTGCCGTCCTTTTTCCGAAACCTCGCATGCCTGATCGAAAGTCCGCTTTTGTTTTTCCCCGTCAGCGGTTTGATGAACTCCTTCAAGTCAGCCGCATCTTCGGTTGAAGGCAGAACCGGAGGGACACTTTTTGTCTCCATACCGGCAAATGCTTTCAGCCCATCGCTCAACCTTTTGGTGAATCCCGACACATTGTTTGCTGCAGAGACGAGCTGATAGAGCGGAACACCGTAATTCGTGATGTACGGGGATATCTCAGCAATGATGCTGCCCGTCTCCATCTTGGTGATGAAGAGACGAGGCACCTCACTGAGATCGTTGTCGTACCGAAAGTGCCGAGCATAAAATCTTGCAAGGGCAGAAAAACTGCCCGCGAACTCCGTAATTTCGATTGGTCCGTGGGGTTCGTATTTGACGATCAATCTATCGCCAAATTCTGGCCCTTCGCCTTCCTTGTTTTCATCCCCCGCCATCAACGTCCCCCCAAGATCATTTTAAACATGGCCACGTTTTGTGAAGTGCTGCGAGCGCATACCCCCGTGGTTCTTGCCACATGGTAGGATTGGCTTCGGCCCAGTTGATAAACACCTGTTCAAGTTGGCCGCCAGACACTCTGCTCATGCAAACTGTCAGCGGCGCTAATGCAGTCTGGCCCTCCTTGGATTTCTCGGCCAACCGGAACGATTGCACCGCCATCATAGTGTCAGCCACCCCTCGCAGATAACTGATGCAGTCGACCTGATCTGTTGCGACCTCGGATTTGCAGTGCATATACATTTCTTGAACCGTCGATGCTGGCCCCTTTGATTGTGCGTGCGCCGCAGCGCAGCCAACTACGGGAATTAAGAACGCGATCCAATAGTAGTGAGCTTTCCGCATAGTCATATCCTCATGCAGGATGGCACGTCATGTGCGCATTAAATGCGCTCATAATTGTTCCGGCTGTTCCACTCTGAGCGAAGCCTTCTATCGTAGGCTGCGCACCAGGAAACGCTGGCGAACTTGATGCACCAAATGAATACAGGGTGTTCTCGGCCATGACGGCGTTGGTGTCGCCGAAATTTCCCGGTGAATGGAAGTAGAATTTCCCAACGAGCGGCAATGATTCAGTTGACACAAACGAATGAATTTCCATTTTTCGGAAATCGAAAGTTATGACTGCGGAGCCCTGGCTTGGTTTGCAGCTACTCATATCGGCTTCACAATGCTGAACCTTGTCGTATTTGCAGATCAGCGTTGAATAAGTTTCCCAGATGGGCTTTGCGGATGCGGGCAAGCTCATTGATGTCAGCAATGCTGATAGTAGGATGTTTGTAGTTTTCACCTAGCCCCTCCCCTTGGTGATCATAGGTTGTACAACTCAACCGGAAATATTGAAACTTGGGCTGGTCCGCATTAATGCCACCGTCCGATGAGTGCTACTAGTACGGCACCGATTGCGTTGATCAACGCGGCCCAGATCACTTCACGTTTTGCCATTTCCAATCCCAAAATGCGATGCAGCGATACTTGAACCGCCGCGCAAAATGCAGCCCGGTCAAGGCGCACAGAATGGTGGGCGCGAGCGCTTCCGCAACGCACCAAGTCTTAGTCATTTTGATCGGGTTATAGCGGAGAGGCCCCGGCACGCCGCCCCAAACTCAAAGCGACGCGCGGCGCACCGGGAAAAGACCCTGTTGTGATTTGCGAGCCGGTGGCAAATCGTGGCCCACAATAAAAGTTGGCCTGACCGTTGGCCCGCCATCCGAGGGGACCCGCCGAATTCGCGGAAACTGTGGGAATATTAGTAGCACCGGACGGATTTGAACCGCCGACCAAGGGATTATGATGCCCCCGGTTGCCCAAGCCAAGTACATAGGAAGGTGCTCGGCGCACGTCATTCTGTGTTGAATCGGCTGTTTTCGGCCGCTTTGGGCTGGACTTGCGCTGCGAGGGAAGCATGCATGCGGGTGCCAAGCCGGCCTTTACGGCGAGGCTGACAGCCTGGTTTCCCGCACCGGGCTTTCTCCAGTGAGGGGCCAGATTGGCTGGCTCCTCGCATAGGAGAGAGCCCATGTCGGCCAAAACTACCAAGCCAAAAACGAAGAGATCCAAAACAGGCACGCTGCTGAAGTTGTTGCGCAGCAGCAAGGGCGCCTCGATAGCGCAGCTGCAACATGCCTCTGGCTGGCAAGCCCATAGCGTACGGGGGTTTCTGGCGGGGACAGTCAAGCGACGTCTTGGCCTGACTGTTCTGAGCAAGGTCTCACAGTCGGGTGAACGCCTCTATTCCATCGGCGGCAATTGATTGATGTCAGAACTTCAATCTGATGTTGACTATGCAATAGCTGAACTCAAAGAGCTAAGCCTGAAAGATCTTCAACTGCGATGGCGTACCGTATTCGCGAAGACGACACCGATGAACCTGCCGCGTCATCTGCTTGTCTACATGATCGCCTATCGCCTGCAAGTCGACCTTCATGGCGACCTGAGCAAAGACCAAAAGCGATACCTCGACATCGTAGGAAAGACGGTCGGCCAGGATCCCGCAGCTGAGATTTCCAGTCATGCCGATAGAAAGGCTTTGAAGGTCGGCACGCTTTTAGTGCGCGAGCATGACGGCGTGCAGCACCGGGTAACGGTCACCTCGGAAGGTTTCCTCTGGGGAGATCGCACGTATGCCAGCCTCAGCGCCGTAGCGAAGGCCATCACCGGCACTAACTGGAATGGGCGAAGGTTTTTCGGCCTACCCATGGTCGGGGAACGATCATGAAGCCTGGCCCCGCCAAGAAGCTCAGATGTGCCATCTACACCCGGGTTTCCACCGATTCCGGGCTAGAGCAGGATTTCAACTCCCTGGATGCCCAGCGAGAGGCGTCCGAGGCTTACATCAAGAGCCAGGCTCACGAAGGCTGGCAACTGATCCGGACCGCCTATGACGATGGCGGGTTCTCAGGTGGGACACTGGAGCGACCGGCCCTTCAGCAGTTGCTGGCGGACGTCCGCGCTGGGCTGATCGACATCATCCTCGTCTATAAGGTCGACCGGCTGACCCGATCTCTGGCCGACTTTGCCAAGCTGGTGGAGCTGTTCGACCAGTACAACACCTCCTTCGTGTCGGTAACCCAGGCCTTCAATACGACGACCAGCATGGGGCGGCTGACTCTGAACGTCCTCCTCTCCTTTGCCCAGTTCGAGCGCGAGGTCACGGCGGAGCGCATCCGGGACAAAATCGCGGCCTCCAAGAAGAAGGGGATATGGATGGGCGGCACAGTGCCGCTCGGCTATCGGGTGGAGAACCGCAAGCTGCTCATCAACCCAGGAGAGGCGGAAACGGTCCGCATGATCTTCCGGCGGTACCTGGAGCTGAGGTCAATGCTGCCTCTTCTGACAGAACTCCATGACAAGAGGGTTATTACCCGGCCCCGCGTCCTGTCGTCTGGCAAGGCTGTGGGCGGTGTCCCCTTCACAAAAGGACCGCTCAGCCACCTGCTCAAAAACCGCACCTATGTGGGCGAGATCAATCACCACGATATAAGCTATCCCGGCGAGCACGAAGCTTTGTTGTCACAAAACCTCTTTGATGCCGTTCAGGTCCAGCTGGCAGCAAATGCCCAGGTCTGCCACGTCCAGCGATCTGGAAATCGGACCTTGTTGGTTGGCAAGCTTTTCGACGATCGCGGCAACCGGATGTCGCCAACATATTCCACCAAGAGGGGCATTCGATACCGCTATTACATCTGCAGGCTTCTCATCGAAGGACGGAAATCTGAGGCCGGCACTCTTCACCGGATTCCCGCGGTGGAGATTGAAGAACGGCTCGTCCAAGCCCTCAAGGCGCTAGACGTAATCCCGCCATCTGCCGAGCCTCTGTCAGAGCAAGATCAAAAGCGCCGCCTTATCGATCTCTGCGTCGCACGTGTCATCGTGGAGCGACCGCAAATTGTCGTGAAATTAGCCGGCGAAATTGCTGCTCGGCTCGGGAAGGTCCAGCTTGAGATTCCTTGGGAGCTCAAATCTAAGCGGCCCAAGCGGGAAATCCTGCTTCCGCATACAGACCCGGCGAAGGATAGACGTCCCGTCCGCTCGGAGGTTCGTGTCAGCATCGTGAAAGCGGTCGCTCTGGGTCGCCAATGGCTCAGCGAACTAGTCTCAAGCCAAGTCCTGGATACAGAAGCTCTGGCCGCTCGGGAGCAGCGGAGCAAGCGCTCCATCCATATGCTGATCTCGCTGGCTTTCGTCGCGCCCGATATCATTGAAGCTCTGATCGCCGGCCGGCTGCCTCGAGGCATCGGCATTACCCGACTGGCCGATTTGCCCCCAAGCTGGGTCAAGCAGCGCAAAATGCTTGGGATCTCGAACCGGTCTCAGCGCGGTGTCGAACCCGTCTCCGCCTAATTCCACAGCCAGCGCCGGGAAATCTTTTCAGTCGGCCTGAGACAATCGCCCGACGCAGCCTGAAATCGTCGGTGTGGTAGAGGACCAGAGACTGCCAGTTCTCCGACATCCGCTGAAATTGGCCCAATAGGAGGCACTTCACCCATCTCGCCGCGAAAAATGCGGTTCGACCGAAACGGCTGGTGGTCTCTGCACGCCTCGGAGTGACTGCCTAGCAGTTATGTGAGTTCGAACTCCGTCTCATCAGGTTCATCGGTTAGGACGCGAACCCGTCTCTCATGAAATACGAACCAGTCTCCACAATTGGCGCGCTCAAAATCCCGGAAAAGTTTTGGTTCGCGCTGAGACAAAGCGCTAAAAGCCCATGTTTTAAAGGATCATATGCGCCGGAGACTCAGCAGAGACAGGACGCATGTAGTGCTAACCCGCGGGAACGGCGCGACAATTCGTCTGCATACGGAATTGAATACACCATTCAAAACAATGGCTTAGTGGTTGGTGGGCCCGGCAGGACTCGAACCTGCGACCTAACCGTTATGAGCGGTCAGCTCTAACCAACTGAGCTACAGGCCCCTGTCCGGGGTATAACAGGGCCGGCGAAATCATCAATCGCCCAAGTTCCGCCTTGCCGGATTATTAGTATCGGCTTGACCGAAAAGGAGATTTCCATGCGCATCCGATATTGGACTGTCCTGGCCACAGCCTTGCTCGCCGGCCCCCAAATGGCGGCGGCGCAAACCCTGCCCGCCCCCCGCATCATCACCATGGCGGGACACGGCGAAGCCCGTGCAGTCCCCGATACCGCCACCATCTCCGCCGGTGTAAACGCCCAGGCGCCCACCGCCGCGGCGGCGCTTGCCGCGAACACCACTCGCATGCAGGCCGTGATGGCCGCCTTCAAAAAGCTGGGCGTGCCGGACAAGGATGTCCGGACGTCGAACTTCTCCATCTCCCAGCAATATGCCAACAGCAATGGCGAGACCCCGCGCGTCATCGGCTATCAGGCCAACAATCAGGTCGAAGTCCGCCTGGAAGACGTCAATAAAGTGGGCACCGTCTTGGACGCGTTGGTTACGGCGGGCGCCAATCAGATGAACGGGCTAAATTTCTCCATCCGCAATGATACCGCGCTTTTGGCTGACGCCCGCGCCGCCGCCGTGGCAGAAGCGCGGCTGAAGGCCGAGACCTTCGCCAAAGCGGCGGGCGTGAGCCTGGGCACCATTCTCTCCATCGAAGAAAGCAGCAATGCGATGCCGCCGCGCCCCATGTATGCCGCGCCCATGATGGTGCGCGATAAGGCAGTTCCCGTGGCGCTGGGCGAACAGAGCGTCGATGCCGACATCACCATCACCTGGGAGATCAAGTGAACCCGCTTCTGGAAGATTGGGCGGGCCCTTTCGGCACCCCACCGCTGAACCGCATTCAACCGGCGCATTTCGCGCCCGCCTATGAAATAGCGCTTGTCGAGCACAAAGCCGAAATCGCGCGTATTGCGGACGATCCCACGCCGCCCGATTTCGCCAACACCGTCATCGCATTCGAGCGCAGCGGGAAATTGCTCGCGCGGGTCGATGCCGTTTTCTCTGCACTTGCAGGATCGGCGACCAATGACGCGCTGCAGGCCATCGAACTGGAAATGGCGCCGCTGCTTTCGGCCCATTGGAATGCGATTTATCTCGACGCCAACCTGTTCAAACGGCTCGACGCGGTCTGGCAACAGCGCGACGACATTGGCCTCGATCCCGAATCCCTGCGCGTGTTGGAACGCTTTCATCTGGATTTCGTACGCGCCGGCGCGCGCCTATCGCCCGAACAGCGCGACCGCATCGATGCCATCAACCAGCGCCTGGCCACGCTTTCCACCACATTCTCCCAGAATGTGCTGGCGGATGAAGAAGAGTATGTGGAGCCGCTCAGCGAAGAGCAGGTCGCGGGCGTAGCGGCCTCCTTGCGCGAAGCCCTGGCTTCGACCGCGCACGAACGCGGCGTGAACGCACCTTATGCCGTCACCCTGTCGCGTTCCAGCATCGAGCCATTCCTGCAATCGGCCAGCGACCGCGCCTTGCGCGAAAAACTGTTCAAGGCCTGGATCCGCCGCGGCGCCAATCCGGGCATTCACGACAATCACGCCGTGATGGCCGAAACCTTGAAGCTGCGTGCCGAAAAATCCGTGCTGCTGGGCTACGAAACCTATGCCGCCTACAAGCTGGCGGACAGCATGGCGGGAACCCCTGCCCGCGCCCGCGCGCTGCTGGACAAGGTTTGGACACCGGCTCTGAAGCGCGCCGAGAAAGAGCGCAAAGATCTTCAGGCCCTGGTGGCGGAAGATGGCGGCAATTTCGAATTGGCGCCGTGGGACTGGCGCTATTACGCCGAAAAGCTGCGCCAGCGCCGCTATGATTTCGACGAAGATGCGCTCAAGCCGTATCTGATGCTCGACAATATCATCGCCGCGGCCTTCGACACCGCGACCCGGCTATTCGGAATTACCTTCCATCCCCGCTCGGACGTTCCGGCCTATCACCCCGATGTGCGGGTGTGGGAGGTCCGGTGCGGCGACCGCGCCATTGGGCTGTTCTATGGCGACTACTTCGCACGCCCAGGCAAGCAGGGCGGCGCCTGGATGTCGTCATTGCGCGATCAGCAGACGCTAGACGGCGATGTCCTTCCGCTCATTCTCAACAATTGCAACTTCGTCAAAGCCGAACCGGCGCTGTTGTCGTTCGACGATGCGCGCACCGTCTTTCACGAATTCGGGCATGCCTTGCACGGCCTGCTGTCGCATGTGCGCTATCCCCGCCTGTCCGGTACCAATGTGGCGCGCGATTTCGTCGAACTGCCATCCCAGCTTTACGAGCATTGGCTGGAAGAGCCCGAAGTGCTGTCGCGCTTTGCTTGCCATTGGCAGACCGGCGAACCCATGCCCGCATCCTTGATGGAGAAGCTGGAGGCCGCGCGTCATTTCAACCAAGGCTTCCAGACGGTGGAATTCCTGGCCTCGGCTTTTCTGGATATGGATTTTCACAGTCAGAAAATGGAGAATTACGATCTCGCGGCGCAGGAAGCCGCGACCTCGTCGGCCCTGGGCATGCCAGATGCCATCGTTCCGCGCCATTCTGCCCCGCATTTTGGGCATATCTTCGCAGGCGAGGGATACAGCGCGGGCTATTATGCTTATTTATGGGCGGAAGTCCTGGATGCCGACGGATTCAATGCTTTCAAGGAAGAAAACAACATCTTTTCTCCTGTAATTGCAAAGAAACTACAGAATGATATTTATTCATCTGGTGGAACGCGCGATTACGCAGAGGCCTATCGTAATTTTCGTGGCCGCGATCCGGAGATTGAACCCCTGCTCAAAGGCCGGGGATTGGAGACAAACTGATGCGTAAACTGTCCGTGCTGTTTTTCGCCGCTGTTGCCCTGACGGGCGTTTCCACTGCGGCCTATGCCGACCCCGCACCCAAGATGCCTTTCGCCACGATGGCCGAACTGCCGATCGTCGAGAAGCATGTCTATGACGAAGACGCGAACGCCGACAAAGTCGTCGATGACGCACTGGCCCGCGCCAAGAAGAACAACAAGCTTCTGCTCATCGATCTGGGCGGCAATTGGTGCCCCGACTGCATCATCCTGCATAATCTGATGGAAGTGCCGGAGATGAAGAAGTTCGTCGACAATCACTATGAAGTCGCGCTGGTCGATGTCGGCCGCTTCGACAAGAACGCACAGATCGGCGCCCGTTATGGCTACAACACCCGCCTGAAGGGCGTGCCCACGGTTCTGGTCGTGGACCCCAAGACCAACAAGGTGATCAATGGCGAGCGCGTCTTTGCGCTTTCCACCGCCCGCAGTCAGACACCGCAGGCGCTGGCTGACTATCTGGCGAACTGGACCAATCCCAATCCCCAGTAACGCCGAACACAAGCCAAACAAAAAGCCGCGGGATCACTCCCGCGGCTTTTTCATTTCATAAGGCTGGGTTCAGCGTTGCGCCAACTGCCGCGACGCCATACCCGGCTCCAGCACGTGATCAACGACGTGCATCACGCCATTCTTGTCATAGACATCATAGATCGCGATATCGGCCGTGGCGCCCTTCTCGTCCATCAGGATGATATTGGTGGGACCGTTCATGCGCGCCACCAACACGCCACCTTCAACGGTGCGAAGCTTGGCCTGGCCGCCGCCTTCACCGATCGCGCGCAGCAGCGCCTGACTGTCATAGCGTCCGGGCACGACCAGATAGCCCATCAGCCGCGCCAACCGTGTTTTGTCTTGCTGCAATTCGTGCGCTGAGAGTGAAGACAGCGCGGCATTGGTCGGCGCGAAGACGGTGAACTGGCCATTGCCTTTCAACGCGCTGTCGATGCCGGACTCCCGCATCGCCGTCACCATCAGCGTATGATCCGGCGAGGCAGAAATGTTTTCCATCAGGCTGCGGTTGGGCAGCATCGCTTGGCCCGCGATCATGGGGTTCATCACCCCACCATAGTCATCGACAATGGGCTTGGGCGACCCGAAATGGCTTTGGCTGGAAACCGCGCCAAGCGCGCCACCGATCATCAGCGCGGCGCCGCCGGCGAAAGTTGCAATCATCATGCGCTTCATGGGGAAACCCCAATTCGACCCGCTTAGAAAACGAGGGGATTGGGTCGGCGTTCCGACGTTCCGGCGAATTTTGCGTGACGGCGGTTAGCTTTCCAGCGACTCGCGCTTCATTTCCAGCACCAGCCAAAGCTCTTCATCGGCGTCACGCAACCCTTGCGCTTCCGTCAAACGCTGGGAAAGCTTAGCGAATTTGGCCGCGTCGCGGGCGTAAAGCGCCGGATCGGAAAGTTCCACCTGCAAATCCGCGATTTCCCGGTTTTTCGCTTCGATCCGCCCGGGCAAGGTCTTGAGCGCGTGCTGGTCGGAAAAAGACAGTTTGGCAGCGGATTCTCGCGGCGTCTTCGTACGCGCGCCGGCCGCCTCTTTGCGCTCGCTTTTCGTCTCTCCCGGCCTCTTGCTCACGCCTTCGCCGCGCTGCATCACCATGTCGGAATAGCCGCCGGCATAGGCCAGGAACCGGCCATCGCCTTCCGCCATCACAATGATGGTCGCCACCCGGTCCAGAAAATCGCGGTCATGGCTCACCGTCAGCACAGTGCCAGGATATTCGCTCACCGTTTCTTCCAGAAGATCCAACGTTTCCAGATCCAGATCGTTGGTGGGTTCGTCCAGCACCAGGAAATTCGAAGGCATCGCGAACAGTTTGGCCAGAAGCAGACGCGCCCGTTCGCCGCCGGACAGAACTTTGACCGGGGTGCGCGCCTGGGCCGGTGTGAAAAGAAAATCCTGCATGTAACTCATCACATGCCGCGGCTTGCCGCCGACAAAAACCGTATCGCTGCCCCCGCCGGTCAGCGCATCCATGAGATTGTCCTCGGGATGCAACGCGCCGCGATTTTGGTCAAGCTTGGCTAGTTCCAGCCCGGTGCCCAGTTTGATGTTGCCCATATCCGGCTGAAGTTCGCCGGTGAGAAGCTTGATCAATGTGGTCTTGCCCGCGCCATTGGGACCCACAATGCCGATGCGGTCGCCGCGATGAATGCGCAGATTGAAATCCTGAATCACTGTCTTGTCGCCAAAGCTTTTGGTCACGCCCTTGGCTTCGATCACTTTGGTGCCGGATGTGCCGCCTTCCATCGCTTCCATCTTGACCGTGCCAAGACTTTTCAATTCTTCGCGGCGGCCTTTGCGCAAGGAGTTGAGGCGCGCAAGGCGGCCCTGGTTGCGCTTGCGCCGGGCGCTGCGGCCATGCGCCAGCCAATCCAATTCATTGGCGATCTTGCGGTCGCGCTTGTGACGCTCGAGTTCTTCCTGCTCCAACACAGCATCGCGCCAATTTTCGAAGGCCGCGAAGCCCTGATCCAGCCGCTTGGTCTGACCGCGATCCAGCCAGACCACGGCGCGGGACAGATTTTCCAGGAAGCGCCTATCATGGCTGATCAGGACCAACGCCGAGCGCAAGGATTTCAGCTCGCTTTCCAGCCATTCGATGGCAGGAAGGTCGAGATGGTTGGTGGGCTCGTCCAACAGAAGAATATCGGGCCGGGGCGCCAGCACCCGCGCCAGGGCAGCGCGCCGCGCCTCACCGCCGGAAAGATTTGCAGGCTCCTCCTGTCCGGTTAGACCCAGATGCCCCAGAAGATAATAAGCACGGTTGGGATCGTCTCCCGGTTGAAGCCCCGCCTCCACATATTCGTGGGTGGTGGCATAGCCCGTCAGATTGGGCTCCTGCGGCAGATAGCGGATGGTGGCGCCGGGCTGGGCGAATTGCTCGCCGCTATCGGCATCGACCATGCCGGCCGCGATCTTGAGCAGAGTGGATTTGCCCGAACCGTTGCGCCCAACCAGACACAAACGTTCGCCTTCGCCCACGCTCAACTCCGCGCCGTCCAGCAACACGGTGTTGCCGAAGCGGATATGGATATCTTTCAGGAAAAGCAGAGGCGCCATGGGGGCTTGTCTTACGCCCGGGCCTCGCGATCAAGCTTAAAGATGCGCTTTATGGCGGGGAATGCGTCGCGGCCAGATAATCCACGATCAGAGCGGCGTCGGCATCGGTAACCGGCGCTTTATAGACATTGCGCATCTTGGTCACTTCCGCCACCCAGGTGGCGCGCGGCAGCAGCGGCTGATCCAGCACCATGTCAGCGGAGTGACAGGCCAGACAGTTCCGGTTCACCACCGCGACATTGGGCCCATCGGGAAAGACCGCCACATCCGGCGGCAATTCGACCGACAAGGGTTTGAAGGCGGGCGCCGCCATAGCCGCGGCGGTCACGGTGAGAAAACATGTGGTTGCGATTGCGATCTTTTTCATGACGCCCCTCAGACCACAGTCACGGGCAGGCGCTCGATCACATTGCGCATGAAACCGGACGCATTCCAGTTGGGCGTGTCGGGCTGCACCTCACCCTTGGTGTTGGTGCAACGGACCAGCAACGCGGCAGGGCCCGGCGCACCTGCCGGAATCTGCGCCGTCCAAATGCGGAAGCTGTAAGGCCCCTCATCCTTGCCCAACTTCGCGGCATGCCAACTCGCGCCATCGGCGGAAATCTCGACCTTCGCCACACCGCAATCGCCGCCCATCGCCATGCCGCGCAACGACGCTCCGGCCTTGACCCGCGCGCCCGCCGCCAGACTGGTGATAAAGGAACGCGGCACCATGCGATTGATCGGCACCATGGTCAGCCCGGTCTGTCCCGGCTTCATATCGGCATGCGGCGTGTCGGGAATGAGATAAGCCGTCTTCATCCAATATCTGTCATCCGGTGCATCGAGCAATTCGATGTCGTTCAGCATCTTGATCCAATAGGTCGAGTACCAACCCGGCACGATCAGGCGGATAGGATAGCCGTTGAGCAGCGGCAGCGGCTTTCCGTTCATGGCGGTTGCGATCATCACGTCCGGCTGGCGCGCATGCGCGATAGCGAGCGATTTCTGGAACGTCGCACCTTCGCTAACCGTCGGCGTATCCATTCCCGTGAAACGCGCCTGCACGGCAGAGGCTTTTACCCCAGCCCTGTCCAAAACATCGCTGAGCTTCACGCCGGTCCAGCGCGCATTGCCCATGCCGCCATTGCCCCATTGCGCACCCGGAACCCGCGGTTCGAAAAATCCGCGCGAATTGCCGGAGCATTGATTGACCGCGGCGATCTCCATTTGCGGCAATTTCTGCAGATCGGACAGCGACAACGAAACTTCGCGCTCCACCGCGCCATGAATCTTCAACCGGAAAGTCGCCGGATCGATCTCAGTCGGAATGACCGACCAGTGCCAGCGCACGAAAAACTTTTCGTTGGGCGTGAAGACCTCACCGTCGAAATCGGTGAAAGGCGTTTCCAGCAAGGGCGGGCGGCTGCGCTGCAGCATCATGGTGCCCTTTTGCGGAAAATCTTTTGCCAGCGGGCGCGCGCCGTTGCCGCCGGGGAAAGCGAATTCGGGCGGCGTGGGCGCGGCAGCAAGAGATGGGGATGCAGCCAATGCGAGCATACTGCCGGTCTGAACGATCACGGCGCGGCGACTGAGTGCGGACACTTTTCGACTCTCCCGCTTCGAATTTATCGAAGGCTAGCATGGGCAAAGTCGCGAGACGTTATGCTTCATGGAATATCACGAAAGCGTGATTTGTCCTTTATTCTCCGCACTCAAATTATTTCGCGATCATTGTAACCAATGCCTGCTTGAAAAAACGCAACCGCATCCGCAAAGTCGCGCGCATGACAAACAAGACCTCCCGCCGCAAATTCCTCAAAACCGCTCTGGCTGGCGCTGGCGCCGCCGCAGCCATTCCCGCAACCGTCAGGGCTGAAGATTATATCACCCCTTCGATGACGACCCCCGGCAAGGCGTTCACGCCTTACGGCATGCCGTCCGGTCATGAAGAGGTGAAGCGTCTTTTGCGTCCACCGGGAATTTCACCAGGCACTGGCGGCTCGTTGTCGCCGATCGAAAGCCTGGAAGGCATGATCACGCCCAGCGGTCTGCATTTCGAGCGCCATCACAACGGCATTCCCGATATCGATATCAAGCAGCACAAATTTCTGCTGCATGGCTTGGTGAACAATCCGCTGGAATTCACCATCGCGTCTTTGGATCGTTATCCGCGCGTCAGCCGCATGCATTTTGTGGAATGCGGCGGCAATTCCAGCGCCAACGCCATCTCGCCCCAGCCGCCGCAAGTGACCGCAGGCGGCATCCATGGCCTGATTTCGTGCAGCGAATGGACCGGCGTGAAACTGGGCCAGCTGTTGGACGAAGCCGGCGTGAAGCCGGAAGGCAAATGGATTCTGGCGGAAAGCGCCGACGCCGCCGGCATGTCGCGCTCCATCCCGCTGCAGGAAGCGCATGAGCAAGGCATTCTCGTTCTTTATCAGAATGGCGAGCGGATACGCCCCGAGCAGGGCTATCCGCTGCGTCTGCTGATGCCGGGCTGGGAAGGTAATTTGAACGTCAAATGGCTGCATCGCATCAAGGTCACAGCCAGCCCGACCATGACCAAGGACGAGACGTCGAAATACACCCAGTCTCTGAAGGACGGCAAAGCCAACCAGTTCAATTTCATTCAGCCGCCCAAATCCGTGATCACGCGCCCGTCCGGCATGATGACCATGAACGGTCCCGGCTATTATGAAATCTCCGGCATTACTTGGTCGGGCCATGGCAAGATCGCCAAAGTCGAAATCTCTTTCGATGGCGGCGCGACCTGGACCGCAGCGGAAATGCCCGGACCGGTCTTTCCCCAATGTGTGACCCGTTTCCGTATGCCTTGGGAATGGGACGGCAAGCCGGTGGTGGTGCAAAGCCGCGCCACCGACGAAAAGGGCAATGTTCAGCCCACACGCGCCGTCTGGAAAGACCGTGTCTCCACGGTCCAATTCTATCAATATAATGCCATTCAGGCCTGGCAGATCGGCGCCGATAACACGGTGAAGAACATCTATGTTTAAAACCATCGCATTCTTAGTCGCCGCCGCTGCCGCGCCGCATTTCGGCGCGCCCGCCGATCCCGCTTTGGTCAAGGCTTGGGACCGTTCCATCCCGCCCGACGGCACAGGCCTGCCGCCCGGCAAAGGCTCGGTCTCCGAAGGTCTGGCGATCTACTCCGAGAAATGCGTCATGTGTCATGGCGTGAACGGCGTGGGCAAACCGGCGGATCAGCTCACGGGCGGCGTCGGCTCGCTGGCGACGGCCAACCCGGTCAAGACCGTGTCGAGCTATTGGCCCTATGCCACCACCTTGTTCGATTACATCCGCCGCGCCATGCCGGTCACCAGCCCGCATTCGCTTTCGGACCACGAAGCCTATGCGTTGACGGCTTATATTCTGTCCATCGACGGCATCGTGAAGAAGGATGCCGTGCTGGACGCCAAGAGCCTGCCCAAAGTGAAGATGCCGAACCGCGACGGTTTCATCGACGCTTACGGCGCCACCAAGCGCTGACCATCACGCGCGAACCGCGGCCCGAATTTGCGGGTCGCGGTTCAGCGCTGCCAGGCCACCAGCCGGCTGTTCTGCTCACCCAATCCCTCGACCGATAGACGCAGCGTATCGCCCGCTTTCAGATATTGCGGCGGCTTCATGCCCAGCGCGACGCCGGGCGGCGTACCGGTGGCGATGATGTCGCCCGGCATCAAAGTCATAAAGTGGCTAATGTAGCTCACCAGGGTGCGAACATCGAAAATCATGGTTCGGGTGCTGCCATTCTGACGGCGCACGCCATTCACATCCGTCCATAATTTCAGGATCTGCGGATCGGCGATCTCGTCGCGCGTCACCAGCCAGGGACCCACGGGCCCGAAACTGTCGCAGCCCTTGCCTTTGTCCCATTGCCCGCCCCGCTCGCTCTGATATTCGCGTTCGGAGACGTCGTTGACGGTGCAATAGCCCGCGACATGCTTCATCGCGTCCTGCTCATTCACATAAGACGCCCGCGTGCCGATCACCACGCCCAGCTCGACTTCCCAATCGGTCTTCACCGAGCCGCGCGGAATGATGATATCGTCATCGGGCCCATTGAGCGCGCTGATGGCTTTCAGGAACAGGATCGGTTCCTTGGGCGGCTGCGCGCCGGTTTCCGCGGCGTGATCGGCATAATTGAGGCCGACGCAGATGAATTTGGAAATTCCGGTCAACGGCACGCCCGCACGCGCCTCCGCGGGCACGACCGGGAGCGCGGCGGCGTCGATTCCGGCAAGCTTTTTCAACCCCTCCGGCGACAACAGATCCGGCGTGATATCGCCGATATGCTCGGACAGATCGAGCCGGATACCTGCGGCATCCAACAGTCCAGGCTTCTCCGCGCCCTTGGCGCCCCAGCGTATCAATTTCATGTCTCTCTCCTTACCGCGAAATCTCTTCCAGGCGCCGGTTCAAGGTGACAGGCCCGAAAAGCGCGATGACCGCTATCATCACTGCCATTGCGGCGGCGATGAACAAGGCCACCGCCACCGTGCCACCTTCGCGCAGGAAGAAGCCGATCAGCAAGCCCGCCAGCGCCGCCGAGACGCGGCTCCAGGAATAGACGAAACCTATGGCGCGCGCCCGGATGCGGGTGGGAAACAATTCGGCCTGATAGCCATGAAACGTGAAAGACAGCCAATTGTTGGCCAGCGTTACCAGCACACCGAACAGGATCACCAGTCCCGCCGCCTCCTGCCGCGCGAACAGGAAAATGCCGATACCCGTGACCGCGCCCGCCGTCACGATCTGCCATTTGCGTTCGATCCGGTCGGCGACGAAATAGGCCAGCAGCGGCCCCACCGGATTGGCCAACGCGATGATGAAGGCATATTGCAGGCTGGTGGTGATGTGGATGCCTTTGGCGATCAGCAAGGTCGGCACCCAGGAGCCGAAGCCATAAAAGGCAATGGTCTGCATCGCATTGAACACCGACATCACCAGCGTGCGCGCCGCATAGGGCGCACGAAACAATTCGTCGAAGCGTCCTTTTTCTTCGGTTGCGCCCACAGCGATTTCTGGAGGCGGTAAATTACGCCCAAGATCGGCGACGGCGCGCAATTCCAACCGGCGCAATATCTGTTCGGCATCGCTGCTCCGGCCATGCAACGCCAGCCATCGGGGACTTTCCGGCACATCGCGGCGAAACCACCAGACGAACAACGCGCCCGACGCGCCGATCAAAGCCACCCAACGCCAACCTTCCAACCCCATGGGATGCAGCGGCACCAGCAGCCAGCCGAGCAACGCGACCAGCGGCACAGCCGAGAAGGCGATGCCTTGGCTGACGGCGAAGGCCCGGCCCCGGTTCGGCGGCGGCACCAATTCGGGCAACAGCGTATCGATGGTAACTTGCTCAAGCCCCACGCCGATGGCGGCAATGAAGCGCCACAGATCGATCCCCACGGCGCTGTGCTGAAACGCCATCATGGCGGTGGCCAGCGAATACCAGAGCAACGAGACCGTGAAGATGGATCGCCGCCCCATCCGGTCGGCGACGAAGCCAAAGCCGATACTGCCCAGCCACATGCCCGCGAAGGTCGCGAACACGAAAAAGCCGATGCTATCGACGGCAAAGAAACTGGCGGGATGGGCCGTGAACAAGCCGCCTGCCGCCAGCCCCGGCGCGACATAGGCGGTCAGGAACAGGTCATAAAACTCAAACGCGCCGCCCAGCGAGAGCAGCACCACCAGGCGCCATAGCCCGCGCGTCATCGGCAGCCGGTCGAGCCGCGCCGCCACTTCGGCCGCGTATTTTACGTATTCGAAAGCCATCGGGAATCGGCAAGGAAATCAGAGAAAGAGCCTAGCAGAGAATTGCAGCATATGCTGATCCGCCACCGGCGCGGCAAAGCCATCGCGCAGATATTCCTGCCGCCGCGATTGCATCGCAATCATTTCGCCGGTCAGGCGCAGCCAGTCGAAATGCTGCCAGGACAAAGCCGCCGTCAACGCATGGCCATCTTCGTTCATAATGCTGGGCGTGGCGGCGGGATGACGGGTGGCAAAGACATCGCCGCGCAAACTGGCGCGCCAGTCTTCCGCGCCCACACCCGCTAGGTCATAGCTCGCCAGCAGAAAGGCGGATTGGAAAAATGTGTGGCTGAGGCCGTTGCGCGTGCCGACCACAGTCTGGCCTTGCAGGCCCTGCGCGATCAGCACCAGCGCGTCCCAATTGGTGCGGGCACCATAGCTCCAGAAGCGCGTGTCCCAGGCGGTGTTACTGCCGGAAGTGTGATTGGGATCGCCTTCATTGTCGTAACGCAGCACCGACAATTTGCCGACGCCCGGCATCTGCCAGGTGAGCCCCGCATACCAACCCGGGCGGCCATCGATCTCGGTGAACATGGGCGTGCGGCCGGGCGGCGTTTGCCGGAACAGGCGCAAGGTCGCGTCCGGCAGGCGCTGGTCGCTGAAAATGCCCGCAGGCCGGTCGCCCATCGCCCAACCGCGATCCGCCATCAGCACACCGGCAGGATCGTTGCAGCAGGTAACGGCGACAATGCCGGAAACCGTCCCCAATGTGCCGGTGTCATATCGTATCGCCGCTTCACTGCCGATAGTGCGCAGTTCCTCGCCGATCCAACTGTTGATCGCCGAGGGCGTCAGCGTATAGGGGCTGGCCCAACCTAGATCGTCATTCTCCAGACTGATGGTGGGAAAGAAAGCGCCGGTCTTTGCCGACCAGCTCCACGCACCGCGCGCCGCGGGGCGCCACAAGACATAGCCTTCCAGCATATCGCTGCCGGTGCGCTGCTCGGGTTCGGCGCGGAGCACCGCGACGGCGGAAAAATCCGGATCGAATTTGTAGGACGCTTGCAGCACCGCTTCGGCGAAACGGAAATTCCCGCCGCCACCGCCATAACGGAATTTGGAAAGCCCGCCTTGCAGCCAGGCGGTTTCCTTCGGCGCATCGATCACACGAAAATCGGCATAACCGCTTAAGCGCAGCGCGCCGAAGATTTCTTCGGCGTGCGCCATCGGCCCTGGGGCCGCGAACAAAAGCGCAGCAGCCAAGGCACAGCCGAACCAGCCCGAACGCGCCCACACCATGGGCCCATTTAACCCCTGGCTGCTTAAAATCCGCTTACGCGACAGAGCCCGGCGGTTAAGAATGCACTACAAAAACAGGCACATAGCGCACAAAGCGCTGCGAAATCGCTCACTGCGCCAAAAAGACCGCCGCCAGGGCGGCGCAGAAATTGTTCACCGCGTGGGTCAGCACAGACGCCCAGAGCGAGCCCGTACGCAGCGCCACCACCGCCAGCAGTACGCCCATCGCGATCAATTCCCCTGTCGCGATCCAGCCCGAAAGACCGCCCGGCGTGAACCATTTGAGATGCATAAGTCCGAAGACCAGAGACGACAGCGCCACAGCCGAAGCGATGCCCCAATGGCGGCGCATCCAACCCATCACGATGCCACGGAAATAAACTTCCTCGGTCAGGGGCGCCAAGATCGCGACCGTAAACAAACCCAGCGCGAGCTGACTGACGTCATGGGGCAGCACCGCCGTCGCCAGACCGTCCTGGGCAAGATCGGTGTGCAGATAGGTGTCGCTGACATATTCGATTGCCGTCGATGCGATTACCGCGACAAGGCCCGCCGCCACGCCGATGCCGGCACTTTTCGCCGTCAGTGGCCGAAACCGCGCGGGCAATGCCGGATCGGTGACGCGGGACAGAATCCAGATCCCCATGCCCAGGACCAGAAGATTGGACAAATCCAGCAGCAGGTTGAGGCCGGTGAAGCCTTGCAGCCAGCCTTGCACCGATGCGGCGTTGCGCGTGCCGCCGGTCATCGCTTCGAAGATCAGAAAGCCGCTCAACGCTAAAGATGGCGCCCCCAGGCCGAGCACCTGGGGCGTGACGAGATCGAACCAGCGGACGCGCCTCACCGGCGTTCCGCTGTCTGTCACGTCAAGCTGCCGCAGAATTTCTGGATGCGCGCGCAGGCATCTTCCAGGACTGCGTTGGAGGTCGCGTAGGAGATGCGGAAGAAGGGCGACAATCCGAACGCCGCGCCATGCACCACAGCCACGCCTTCGGATTCCAGCAGCTCGCTGGCGAAATCGGCGTCGGTCGCGATGGTCTTGCCGCCCGGCGTCTTCTTGCCGATCAGCTTGCGGATGGACGGATAGACATAGAAGGCGCCTTCCGGCTTGGGGCATTCCAGGCCATTGGCCTGATTCAGCATCGACACCACCAGATCGCGGCGGGTTTCGAACAGCTTTTGGAAACCCGGGATGAAATCCTGCGTTCCGTTCAAGGCTTCCACCGCCGCCCATTGCGAGATCGATGCCGCATTGGTGGCCGATTGCGATTGCAGCTTGGCCATCGCCTTGATCAGGTCTTCGGGACC